>CAYTSA010000064.1:0-23002 GCA_964440345.1 uncultured Desulfovibrionaceae bacterium
GGTCGATGTGTCCGACGGTGCCGATGTTAACGTGCGGCTTCTTGCGTTCAAATTTTGCTTTACCCATGACGCTTCCCCTTATGACTTCTTCATGATTTCTTCGGCCAACTGAGCCGGTACACGTTCGTAATGGTCAAACTGCATAGTGAAGGTGGCGCGGCCCTGAGTTTTGGACCGCAAGTCGGTGGCGTAGCCGAACATTTCCGAAAGCGGCACGTCGCACTTGACAACCTGCGAACCCGCCCGGGCGTCCATGGAGCCAACCTTGCCCCGGCGGCCGTTCAGGTCGCCCATCACGTCGCCCAGATATTCTTCGGGCGTGACCACTTCCACTGCCATGACCGGCTCCAGGAGAACGCAGCCGGCCTGGCGTAAAGCTTCTTTAATGGCCATGGAGCCGGTGATGTAGAAAGCCTGCTCTGAGGAGTCCACCTCGTGGTAAGAGCCGTACACAAGGTTGACTTTCACATCCACAACTGGAAAGCCCGCCATGATGCCGCTCTTCAGAGCGTCCTGAATGCCTTTGTCCACAGCTGGAATGTATTCTTTTGGTATGGCCCCGCCCACGATGGCGTTGGCAAATTCGTAGCCGCCCTCCGGATTGGGCTCCACCTCGATAACCACGTGGCCGTACTGGCCGCGTCCGCCAGACTGCTTGGCGTACTTGTGGTCAGTTTTGGCCGGCTTGGTGAGAGTTTCGCGGTAGGCCACCTGGGGCTTGCCCACGTTGGCGTTGACGCCGAATTCACGGATAAGCCGGTCGACGATGATTTCAAGGTGCAACTCGCCCATGCCGGCGATAAGGGTCTGGTTGGTTTCTTCGTCACCGTGAACGCGAAAGGACGGGTCTTCTTTGGCCAGCTTGGCCAGGGCCTCGGACAGGTGGTCGCGGTCGGCTTTGGACTTGGGTTCGATGGCCACTTCGATGACGGGCTCGGGAAAGTCCATGGACTCTAGCACAATTGGCCGGTTCAGGGCGCACAAGGTCTCGCCTGTGCCTGTATTTTTCAAGCCCACGGCGGCGACGATGTCGCCGGAGCCGGCCCACTTGATTTCTTCGCGCTTGTTGGCGTGCATCTTCAGCAGCCGGCCTATGCGCTCCTTCTTGCCGGTGATAGAATTGAGTACGGTCATGCCGGACTCCACAAAACCGGAGTAGACGCGCAGAAAGGTCAGATGGCCCACAAAGGAGTCTGTGGCCAGCTTGAAAGCCAGCGCAGCCAGAGGCTCATTGTCGTCGCACGGGCATTTGATTTCGTTTTCTTCCTTGCCAGGCTCAAAACCGCGAATTTCCGCCACCTGGTCAGGAGAAGGAAGGTAGTCCACCACAGCGTCCAGCAGGGGCTGCACGCCCTTGTTTTTGAAGGCGGAACCGCACATGACAGGGACGAACTTCATGTTCAGCACAGCAGCGCGGATGCCATCACGCAGCTCGTCAGAAGTCAGTTCTTCGCCGCCGAGATATTTTTCCAGAAGGGTTTCGTCTTCTTCGGCAATGGCTTCGAGCAGCTCCATACGGCGTTCTTCGAACAGGTCCTGCAGGTCAGCAGGCACGTCTTCTTCCGAGTACTCGGCGCCTTTGCTCTCGTCTTTGTAAAAAAAGGCCCGGCCTTCTATGAGGTCCACTATGCCCCGGAATTCATCTTCAGCGCCAATGGGAATTTGCAAAGCAACCGGCTTGGCCTTGAGGCGGTCCTTGATCATGTCCACGCAGCGGAAAAAGTCAGCCCCGATGCGGTCCATTTTATTCACGAAGCATATGCGGGGGACTTTGTAGCGGTCCGCCTGGCGCCAGACTGTTTCAGACTGGGGCTCGACGCCGGCAACAGCGTCGAAAACGGCAATGGCGCCGTCGAGCACACGGAGGGCGCGTTCGACCTCTACTGTAAAGTCCACGTGGCCCGGGGTGTCGATAATGTTGATGCGGTGTTCGCGCCAAAAGCAGGTGGTTGCGGCGGACGTGATGGTAATGCCGCGCTCTTGCTCCTGGACCATCCAGTCCATGGTGGCCTGGCCGTCGTGAACTTCGCCTATCTTGTGCGAAACTCCGGTGTAGAACAGGATGCGCTCTGTCGTGGTGGTCTTGCCCGCGTCAATATGGGCCATGATCCCGATGTTGCGCTGCCTGGGAATGGGGACTACTCGAGCCACGTGATCACTCCTTGCACGCCCTACCAGCGGTAATGGGCAAACGCTTTGTTGGCGTCAGCCATCCGGTGGACGTCTTCCTTCTTTTTCACGGCGCCGCCGCGGTTGTTCAGGGCGTCAAGCAGCTCTCCAGAAAGACGAGCGACCATGCCTTTTTCGCCACGAGCCCGAGCGAAGCTAACCAGCCAGCGAATGGCCAGGGCCACCTGCCGCTCCGGCCGCACTTCCATGGGCACCTGATACGTGGCGCCGCCCACGCGGCGGGGCTTGACTTCCTTGTCCGGCTTGACGTTGTCCAAAGCTTTCTCAAAAGCCTTCAAGGGCTCTTCGCTGGACTTCTCCGCCAGTTGCTCAAGGGACTTGTAAAAAATGAGTTCCGCCGTGCTGCGTTTGCCGTCCAGCATCAGTCTGTTGATGAACTTGGCGGCAAGCTTGCTGTTGTACAGCGGGTCCGGGATGATATCCCTTTTTGGGACGGGTCCTTTACGCGGCATAAAGCTACTCCTTACTTGGGCCGTTTGGCGCCATACTTGGACCGGCCTTGGCGGCGGTCATTCACGCCGGCCGTGTCCAAAGTTCCGCGAACAATATGATACCGGACGCCGGGAAGGTCTTTCACACGGCCGCCACGGATGAGCACCACAGAGTGCTCCTGCAAGTTGTGGCCTTCGCCCGGGATGTACGCCGTCACCTCAATGCCGTTGGTCAACCGCACGCGGGCAACCTTGCGCAGCGCCGAGTTGGGCTTTTTTGGCGTGGTGGTGTACACGCGAGTGCACACGCCGCGCCGCTGCGGGCAAGCCAGCAAGGCCGGCGTCTTCTTACGTTTTACCACCTTGGTCCGCTCGTTGCGAATCAACTGATTGATGGTTGGCATCTTTCCTCCGTCTGCGTGAACGTTTTCGCGTTGCAAAGACGGACGGAAATAGTCTACCCCAGCTTAGTTGTCAAGCTTTTCCCCCAAAAATATTTTTCCTGCGGCTTGACTTTTCTTCCTGCCCCCTGCTTGTTTTTGTAAAGCCTGGAACCGCAATCAGCGACCCCGATCCTCCATCTTAAAAGACTAACTACCTCACTCTGTTCGGAAAAACAAACAGCTCATTGTATTGCAAGCACAAATCCATTGCCAAAGAGACGCCGCCGCCATGTCCCAGGGCGTCTTATTTTCACACTCGAAAAAATATTTATTGCCGGGTCAGGGCTTCAGCATCATGCTTACTGGAGCATCAAGGCGGGCGGACGCAAGGGTCGCCACGCACCCCCGTCTATAGGTTAAAGTCAATCGGTCAATTCATGTGCTACCTAAATCGATCACTTTCACGTGTCATTGACACCTGGGCGAGTGCTTCCTTTACTTTTCCTGCACAACGAGCTTATATTATGTATATGTCCGACAAGAACATCGTTTTTTCTTGCACTATTTCAGACCCGGTGCTTGCCCGCATCGCAGGGTTGTGGCGGCGTGATGCGCTTGTGCCCGCGCACAGGGCCGTTTCTATGGCAAAAACCTTGCTCCACGGCCTGGACGACCTGGACCCGGCCGCAGCAAAGGCCCGGCTGCTCCTGGCCGGGCCTTTGCTGCGGTCTGCGCTGGCTATAGACCCCTTCTACCCGGAACTTATCTCATTTCTGGACCAGTTTTCGAGGTCTGCTGATGAACGGCCTCTTCCCGGACTGGCCCGACGGCTCCGGCGATTGCAGGCCTTGACTGCCGACTGGCCTGTTGCAGCCCAAGCCTATGTTGATGATTCGCTGGATGACGGCCATCCGTCCGTGCAGCTGCGCCACCTGCTGCAGTTGTGGCGCAGCAGGGATTGGGACGCTTTTACCGAAAAGAGCAACGCCTGGGCCGAAAAACCTTATGGCGCAGCTGCTGCGCCTTTGTTGGCCTGGGGGGCTTTCCACGCCGGCCAGGAGACCCTGCGAGAGCAGTTGCTCGCGACAGCCGACGCCGCCGGGACAATGGACAACCTGGGCCTGAATTTGCGTGCGGAGATCGCCCTGGAATCCGGCGACGCTGACGCAGCGAAAGCCTTCTGGGCCGAATCACTGGCGGCAGAACCCGGGCAGCCGCACTTGGCGGTGCGCATGCACCACGGCTTTTCTGACGCTCCTACAGCAGACCTTTCCAGCACGGTTGTGTGCGCCCAGGCCCACGCCAAGGATATACACGGCTTGCTGCATGTGCTTCAGTCCACCATTTCAGAAGGTTGTAACATAGTGTTGTTGATACACGGCCAGAGACCAGACGACGAACAGAGCGTCCGCCAGGCTGTTGCTGACGCCCTGGGCGAGCGCAGCGCAGAGCTGGTTGTGACGCCGACGCCTATTGGCGTTCCCGCCGCCCGCAACTGGCTGGCGTCCATGGAGGCCGCACAGCAATCGAAATTCCTTGCATTTATCGACAAACCAGCTGTTTTGCCTGACAATTGGCTGCCTCTGCTGGTCGGCGTGCTCGAAACGGAGCCGACGGCCGGGGCCGTGGCCTCCATGCACGGCGCCGGGCCGCAGTTTTTCGAGGTATCCGGAGAGTGGGCGGTGCGCTACGCGCCCAGCCTGGGCCTGGACCTGGGGCAGCACCGGCTGGCCGCGCCCTGCGCCGGAGCAGAATCGCCATGCCGCGTTGTTCGGCGCACTGCGTTGGAACACGCCGGAGCTTACGACGTGCGCTATACTCCGGAGTATGGTTTTGACAAAGACATGGACCTGCGTTTCTGGTCCTCTGGGCGGCAGTGTTTCTGCCACGGACTGGTGCGGCCACAAGTCGCAGGTTTCAGCCTGGACGAACAGCAGCTCACAGCCTGCCGCGGCTCGATGGACATCAAGCTGGACCTGGCTCACCCTCCCGGCCGTGTAGACGCCGCCATGCGCGCAGCGCTGGCTGCAGAAAAGCAATTCTGGACGAATGCGCCGCAGCAAGCCCGGGAGCTGCTCTCCTCTGCAGCGCTGGAGACGGTGTCTGTGTGTTTGCTCTAAGTTTTTCTGAGGCCCTTGCCGGTCTGCGGGCAGGCCGGCCAGTCATATTTCCCACCGAAACGTTTTTCGCCCTGGGCTGCAGCGGGCTGGACCACGGCGCCGTGCGCGCGACGCTGCAGGTAAAAGGCCGGCCGCCGGAAAAACCCTTGCCTCTTATCGCGGGCGACGCGTCGCTGATTGCAACCGTGTGTCCTGGCATGACTCCCGTGCAGGAAAAGCTGGCCGCCGCATTCTGGCCCGGTCCGTTGAGCATATTGCTCCAAGCCTGGCCAGGCCTGCCGGCCGGCGTAGCCAGCCGAGATGGTTTTGTGGCTGTCCGCGTGAGCCCGCACCCTGCAGCGGCGGCGCTGAGCCTTGCCGCCGGCTGTCCCCTGGCGGCCACCAGCGCCAACCTGGCGGGCGCGCCCCCTGCCGCAGCGGCAGCCTGCCTGGACCCAATTCTGATCCAGGCTTGCGCCGGGTTCCTGGACACGCCTCCTGGCCCAGCCGGGGGAGCTCCGTCCACCCTGGTCCAGACGCAGGACAACGGCGAGCTGACTATCCTGCGCGAAGGAGCCGTGGCGTCACAAGCGCTTCAGGACGCAGGGTTCGCCATTCGTCAAAAGATTTGAACCAGCAACACCCCCGGATGGGGATATTGCCGCTCCAGGTCAAATTTTTTGAACATTCCACAGTCTCAGCAGAAAGCCCCGGCCGGCGCCAACACAGCGCAACACTCTGAAGTATAATGACAAAATAAAATACCGCGTCACATCTTCATTCTGGCGCCACTCTTGCTAATGTCAGAGCATCTTCCAATCTTCCTCTTTTTGCAGAAACCGGCGCAGCGGAGCGGTCACCGTAGCGCCGGTTTTTTCATGCTCTCGGGCTAGCGCATTTTCGCGTTGCGGCAACGCCCGCTCTCGAAACAATGTACACTTATTTCAGTAAACTGCTCTAAGCACGCTGTTCAGAGCCTTTGACGCCATGGCGACTGAAATGTTGGAAATGCACGCTGGGTTCTGGCAGGGAATGTCCGCTGTTGTCAGGGTGCACGGCCTGCAGTGGACGCTTGTCCGCACGGGGATCAGCCCTGGCGGTCCCCATTGGCGCGCCGAGGTAGGGCCAAACAGCACAACGCCGGGAGCTCCGTGGGCCGCAGCCAGGTGCATGGGCCCGCAGTCGTTGCCGCAGACGGCGCGGCATTCACACAGAACCGCTGACAATGCTTTAAAATTCTCTGGTTTTTCTGTCGGCCAATCCTGTATGTCCAGTCCCCGCTCCACTTCTGCCGGACCCAGCACAAACCGCGGGGACCAGCCCTGTGCTTGCAGCACTTTTGCCAGTTCAAAAAATTTGATCAGCGGCCATTGCTTTGCCTTGTGCCCGGCTCCTGGAAAAAGGAGAATGGTGTTGCTGTTCTGCCCGCTCCAGTGGCCAAAAAGGCTGCGCCATATTCTTTCCCAGTCAGGGGCGGGAGGCGCGCCCCTGGCGGCCAGACTGGCCGCGGCAATCTCCCGTGGCGGGCAGTAGCCGCTGACTGGCATGGTGGAGACGGTCCATAGCTGTTCATGGCGCGTTGCGGCCGGCGCGCGCCGCAGGGTAAACCAAACGATCAACGCGTCTGCAAGCGCAGGGGGCCATTCTGCGGCGGCGTACAGCGACTCCACGGCGCGAAGGGTCTGCCCGTCACATAAGGAGAATCCCAAGGGCTTTGCCCAGGGAAAATAGCTGTGCTTTCCCGCCCAGTACAATGGCGTGCCGGCCCAGCGAGAGAGAGCCAGCAAGGAGGGCCAGACGGTGATAAAGTCGCCCAGAGCGCCATTGTGGACACAAATGAGTTTTTTCATGAGATTTTTCTGCGCCATAGACATACAATGTTATCATCCTGTAACGTTACTGACGTAACGATGCAACTGAAGGAGCCTGCATGCCTGCCCAAAATATCCCCTGCCCCCATTGCGGCCAGCCTGTGTCTGTATACCGCAACCCTTCGCCCACTGTGGATGTCGTTATATACGACCCGGCCCACGGCGTTGTTCTCATCGAACGGCGCAACCCGCCGCACGGCTGGGCGCTGCCAGGCGGGTTCATCGACTACGGGGAAAGCGCCGAGGCCGCGGCTGTGCGCGAGGCCAATGAGGAGACGGGGCTGGAGGTGGAGTTGTACGGTCTGGTGGGCGTGTATTCCGACCCGGGCAGAGACCCCCGCGGGCACACCATGAGCGTGGCCTTTGCAGCGCGCGCGGCCCGGCCGGAAAAGCTTCAGGCAGGTGACGACGCAGGCCGGGCGGCTTTTTTTCCATTGGACGGCCTGCCTCCCATGGCGTTTGACCACGCCAGCATAGTGCAGGATTTTATATCCCGTTTTGCCATTGAGTAGGGTATCCGTTTGTACCCGGTATCCAGCCGTTGCTATTTCTCCAAAGTTGTGTATGACATAGGAATACTAACAACTGAAAGGAAGCAAACTTTGTTCGACGCAGACCGCGATTCGGCGCCCTGAGGGGGGGAAGGCATGCCGCCAAAACCGCTAATTCTTTTTGTAACATCTGAAATATACCCTTTTTCGAAAACGGGCGGGTTGGGCGACGTGATGGGCGCGCTGCCCCTAACACTGCACCGGCAAGGAGTGAACACTGCTGTTGTCACGCCGCTTTACGGCCGTTTGCGCACAGCCGGGCACCAGCTGCACCTGCTGCACTCTGAGCTGCCAGTGGGCTACCCGTGGGCCCCGGTGACTACAGACGTGTATGTTGCTGATTTTCATGGCATGCCAGTGTATTTCATCCACCGGGACGAATATTTTGACCGCCGTTACTATTACAACACGTACAAAGGCGATTATTTCGACAACTGCGAGCGATTCATCTTCTTTTGCCGGGCTGTGGTGGAATGGATGAAGCAACTGGAAGAACGTCCGGCCGTTATCAACGCCAACGACTGGCAATCCGCCTTGACCACGGCGTACGTTTATTTTCTGCGCCAGGCGGACCCGGCCTGGTCGTATACCCGGACAGTGCTGACCATTCACAATCTGGCTTTTCAAGGCCGCTTTTCGGCCCGGCTGTTCTGGGATTCGGGCTTGCCTCCCCACGCCTTTACCCCGGGCGGCGCCGAATACTACGGCGACTTTAACCTGCTCAAAGCCGGCATCGCCTATGCGGACATGGTGACAACCGTCAGCCCCAGTTATGCAGAGGAAATTGTGATTTCCCCTGAATACGGAGCCGGACTGGAGGGCATACTGGCCAGCCGCAAAAGCAACCTGGCCGGCGTCGTCAACGGCGCAGACTATGACGTGTGGGACCCGGCCAAAGACAAATTTTTGCCTGCAGTCTATGATGTGGATAATCTGGAAGGCAAACGCGAATGCAAGATGGAGCTGATCAAAGAGATGGGGCTGAACCCGTTTTTGGAGAACCGGCCCATACTTGGCTTCATCGGCCGGTTGCGGGAGCAAAAGGGTATAGACTTGTTGCTGCAGATCATGGAACAATTAATGGACTTGGACGTCGGCATCGTAGTGCTCGGGGAAGGCTCCATGGAATATGAGCAAGAGCTCATGAACATTATGGAAGATTTTCCCCTGCGCATCGGCGCCAGCGTCAGCTACACGGAAGATTTGGCGCACCGCATCCAGGCTGGATGCGACATATTTTTAATGCCGTCGCGCTACGAGCCCTGCGGGCTGACCCAAATGTACGCTTTGCGCTTTGGCACGCCTCCGGTGGCCACGGCTGTGGGCGGGTTGCGGGACACCATCATCCCCTGGCCTGACCCGCAAGCCACGGGCTTTGTGTTTGAAAACGCTGAACCAGAACCATTTTTCCAGGCGGTGAAGAACGCAGTGGATCTCTGGCAGGATGATCATGAAGAATGGAGCAACTTACAGCGCAGAGGCATGTTGCAGGATTTCTCGTGGAACAACGCCGCCCGGAGCTATCTGAATATTTACCGCCGCATCGGCGCTATTGTGTAATGTTATTGTTGCGGCTGCCCCTACGCTGATACACCCACGGAGTTTTTATGAAGAGCAAATTCGGCTGCTTGAACATCCAGGACACAAACATCCCGACCATGTTTCGGCTGTTTGGCTTGAAAATGGAAGAGCAATCCATCCCGGCCATCGTTATCAACATTTTCAAGTGCTATTACAGTCAGTTAGTATATGGCGCCCAGGGCAAACTGACAGAAAACGAGATAGAGCCTGTGGGCGACGAAGAGGTGACCGGGTTTGAAGCCCTGGAAAAATATAGCGAATCCGGCCGCAAAGCTCTGGGCCAGTGCGTCATTGTCAAGCTCAACGGCGGGCTTGGCACCAGCATGGGCCTGGAAAAGGCCAAATCGCTGATCTCTGTCAAGGAAGGGGCCACGTTTTTGGACTTGATTATCGACCAGGTGCGCATGCTTCGCGAACGCACAGGCAAGCCCGTGCCCCTGGCGCTGATGAACAGCTTCAACACGCACAAAGACACCATGATCCACATCGGCGAGTTTAACAACGCCGGTTTGGACATCCCCATATCCTTTCTGCAACACAGGTATCCCAAGGTGCTGGAAGAGTCTTTAGCCCCTGCAGAGCGCCCGGACAATCCACAGTTGGAATGGAATCCGCCTGGACACGGGGACGTATACACTGCGCTCATCACCTCTGGACTTCTCAGCAAGCTGCTGCGCAAGGGCGTCACCCACGCCTTTATATCCAATTCTGACAACCTGGGCGCCAGCATGGACGAGCGTATTCTGGGATATATGGTGGAGGAAAAACTGCCTTTTCTCATGGAAGTATGCCGCCGGACCCAGGCGGATAAAAAAGGTGGGCACCTGTGCCGGCTAAAGAAAACCAAGCGCTTGAAACTGCGGGAGATTGCCCAGTGTCCTGAGAATGAACTTGAAACCTTTCAAGACATCAATCGATACAAATTTTTCAACACAAACTCCTTGTGGGTGGATTTGCATGCCCTGGAGCAGGTGTTTCTGCAGCACCACATGATCCCTCTCGACTTGATACTGAATCCCAAGAATTTGGACCCCCGGGACCCGCGCTCCCCCCGCGTGCTGCAAGTGGAAACTGCCATGGGAGCAGCCATATCCGCCTTTGACAAAGCCCAGGCGGTGCTCGTTCCACGGCGGCGGTTCGCTCCGGTAAAAACCACAGCCGACCTGCTGCTGGTCATGAGCGATTGCTACACGTTGACGCGCGATAAAACACTGGAGCCCATCCCAGTCTGTGACGGCAATTTGCCTCAGATAAGTCTGGACTCCAAGTATTACAAGAAAATTGACGACTTTTACGCCCGATTTCCCCAAGGGCCCCCTTCGCTCAAAGAGTGCTCCACCCTCACTGTGGAAGGCGACGTGCTGTTCGGAAAAGACGTTGTCCTCAAAGGCGACGTTCGCATCCTTAATTCATTCGGCGTGCAGACCTCCATTTCTGACGGCAGCGTTATAGAAGGCAAAATAGAACTTTAAGCACAACACAAGGAGCTCCATGAACACCAATATGACTTCCAAAGCGGTCTACATCGAGCCTTTCGACTTATATTTGTATGGCCGGGGCGAGCATTGGGACATTTACCGCATTCTGGGCGCCCACCCGGACGTTCTGGACGACGAAGCCGGCTATCGGTTTGCGGTTTGGGCGCCCAACGCCAAGGCCGTGCATGTCACCGGCGATTTTTGCGACTGGCGCCACGGCGAATTGCCCCTCTATCCTGTTGGCGTTTCCGGGGTTTGGGCAGGATTTGTCCCAGGCCTGGAAAAAGGCGCACTCTACAAATTTGGCGTCACCCAGCAGGACGGACGGGTTGTCTACAAAACTGATCCCTGCGCTTTTTACGCTGAAATGCGGCCTGGCGTCGCTGCAGTTGCCTGGGACCTGGACAACTACGAATGGAACGACCAAGCCTGGATGGACCAACGCAGAGCAGACGGCCTGCCCCTGGACAAACCCCTGTCCATCTATGAAGTCCACGCCGGCAGCTGGCGGCGCAGCCGGGACAGGGACGCCAAGCACGGGTTTTTAAACTACCGCGAGCTGGCGGACCAGCTTATCCCCTACGTCAAGGACCTGGGGTTTACGCACATAGAGTTCATGCCACTGGCGGAGCACCCCCTGGACGAATCCTGGGGGTATCAGACCAGCCATCTGTTTGCTCCCACCTCTCGCTTTGGCGCGCCTGAAGAGTTCAAGGAGTTCGTGGACCGCTGCCACCAGGCCGGCATAGGCGTCATTCTGGACTGGGTGTCCGGACATTTCCCAAAGGACGAATGGTGTATGGGCCGCTTTGACGGCTCTGCCCTGTACGAGCACGCTGACCCCAGCCAGGGCGAACATCCGGACTGGGGCACCTACATTTTCAATTTTGGCAGGCATGAGGTGCGCAATTTCCTGTTTGCCAACGCCTTGTACTGGCTAAAGGAATTTCACATTGACGGGCTGCGCATCGACGCGGTGGCTTCCATGCTATACCTGGACTATTCCCGCGAGGAAGGCGAATGGCGGCCCAACGCGTACGGCGGCAACGAGAACCTGGAAGCCATTGATTTTTTGAAGGAACTCAACCGCGTGGTGCACGGGCACTATCCTGGCGCGACCATGATCGCAGAAGAGTCCACGGCCTGGCCCGGGGTGTCCCGGCCGCTCTATTCTGGCGGGCTGGGCTTTACCTTCAAGTGGAACATGGGCTGGATGCACGACACGCTGGAGTACTTTTCCAAGGACCCCATCTACCGGCCCCACCATCACAACATTCTGACATTCTCAATGCTCTACTCCTTCAGCGAGAATTTCGTGCTGCCGCTTTCCCACGACGAGGTGGTGCACGGCAAGGGCGCCCTGCTCTCCAAGATGCCTGGCGACATGTGGCGCCAAATGGCCAACCTGCGGGCGCTGTTTACATATATGTGGGCGCACCCGGGGAAAAAACTGCTCTTCATGGGCTGTGAATTCGGACAATGGAACGAATGGAACTCCAGCGAAGAGCTGGACTGGGTGCTGCTGCAGTTTCCCGCCCACGGCGGCATACGGTCTCTGGTGCAGGACCTGAACGCGCTGCTCAAAACGCAGCCAGCTTTGTACTCGGCAGACCATGACTGGAATGGTTTTGAATGGGTGGACCTGTCTGACTACGCTTCGTCTGTCATCAGCTTTTTGCGCAAGCCGGGCCCCCGCATTGACGGCGCCAGGCCGCTGCTCTGGATATTCAACTTCACCCCGGTGGTGCGCGAGGACTACTGCGTGGGCTGCCCTTCAGGCGGGTTCTGGCGGGAGATCATGAACTCGGACAGTGAACACTACGGCGGCTCCAACGTGGGCAACAGCGGCGGCGTGATGGCCGAGAAGGCGGAATTGGGCCAATGGCCATACACCTTGCGCGTCACCTTGCCCCCGCTGGCAGGCATGTGCTTTTCGCCAGAGTAAGCCGACGCGCCGCCCAACCTCGGAATAAACGGCATGTCTGCAGAATTGGAAAGCGCATTCAAGGAAGTCATGCACGTCACGGTGACGGCCGTAGAAGCCGTGGGCGTGGCCGTGCTTCTGGTGGGCATAGTGGCGACCACGTGGCAGTTCCTGCGCGGCTATTTTGCCGCCCATTCGACTACGGTTGCTCTTGAAGCTTACCGCCGCAACATGGGCAAGGCGATTCTGCTCGGTTTGGAGTTTCTGGTGGTGGCGGACATCATCTACACCACCACAGTCCACTTTACGCTCTACGACCTCTCTGTGCTGGGCCTGCTGGTGCTCATCCGGACCTTCCTGAGTTTTTCGCTGGAGGTAGAAATAGAAGGCCGCTGGCCTTGGCAAGCACGCAAGCACGAGGGCGAGAACCTGTAAACCGGACCTGGGATGGACACCAGAACCATTTGCCGGAATTGCCACGGGGGCTGCGCCGTCACGTGTGAGGTGGAGCACGGCCGGCTGCTCAAGGTCGCGCCCTGGAGCGGCTCCGACTTTAATCGCGGCCGCATGTGCGTCAAGGGGCTGGCCACGCCGGAGATGGTCCATCATCCCCAGCGGCTGACCAGACCGCTGCAGCGTATAGGCGAACGGGGCGAGGGCCAGTGGAAGCAGGTCAGCTGGGACGCCGCCCTGGACGGCGTAGCCGCCGCCATCCGCCGCATCCAGGAGACTTATGGCCCTGAGGCGCTGGCCCTGGGCCAGGGCACTGGCCGGCACTTTTACCTGCACGTGCTGCGTTTCGCCAACCAGTTGGGAACGCCCAACTGGTACGAACCCGGCTTGGCGAATTGCTTCATCCCGCGCATCACCGTGAGCAACCTGACCTATGGCGGTTTTGTCTGCGCCGACTACTACGGCGACACGCCGCCCAAGACCATTCTGTTCTGGGGCCACAACCCTCTGGTCTCCGGCCCGGACGGCGAGCTGTCCTTCCCGGCGGCCGACGCCTTGCGCCACGGCGCTTATGGAATCGCCGTGGACCCCCGACGCTCAGAAACAGCCCGCAAGTGCGCCATGTGGCTTCCTGTCCGGCCCGGGACTGACGCAGCCTTGGCCCTGGCCATGATCCACGTCATTATTTTCGAGAACTTTTACGACGCAGACTTTGTGGAGAACTGGACTTCCGGTTTCGAAGGCTTGAAGGACCACGTGCAAGACTGCACGCCTGCTTGGGCTGAGACTGTTACCGGCGTGCAAGCGGCGGACATTGCCGCCGCAGCCAAACGCTACGCACTGAACAAGCCCTCGGTGCTGGAGTGGGGCGTGGCCATAGAGCAGACGCCCAACAGCCTGCAAACCGTTCGTGCGCTGGCCCTGCTGCGGGGACTGACTGGCAACCTGGACGAGCCGGGAGCGGACATTCTGGGCATGCGCATTACCAGGCCCTACCCGGTGCTAAAAACCGCTCTCCCTCAGGGCATGGCGGGCAAGCGCATCGGGAGCCAGGAGTTCAAGCTGCTGGGAGGCTTCCACGCCTTCATGCCTTCGGCGCACATCCCGGGGCTGTTCAACGCCATGCTCGCCGGCGAGCCTTACCCCGTGCGCGGGCTCTTGCTTTTCGGCAACAACCCTCTGGCCACGGTTGCGAACCCGCGCAAGGTCCGCCAAGCTCTGTTGGGGCTGGATGTGCTGGTGGCTACGGAGCTGTTCATGACGCCCTCCGCAGCCCTGGCCGACTGGGTGCTGCCCTCCGCCATGTGGCCGGAGATAGACCAGATCATTGAGCTGCCCTTTGTGGCCGCCAACGCGGTCTTTGCCAACCGCAAGCTGCTGCAGACCGGCGAGTGCCGGCAGTGCGAAGCAATCATGATCGATTTGGCCCGGCGGCTGGACCTGCCCGGCGCTGAGGCGTCTCTCAATGATCTGCTGGACGAACAGCTGCAGCCTCTGGGCCTGTCCTTTGCCGAGCTGCAGGAGCGGTACTTCATTCACCAGAAACACGAATACCGCACATTTGCCAAGCGCGGCTTCAGAACTCTGTCGCGCAAGGTGGAGCTGTACAGCAATGCCCTGAAGCGCATGGGTTACGCGCCTTATCCTACATTTGCTGAGCCGCCAGAGAGCCCGGTCTCGCAGCCGGAGCTGGCGAAGGAGTACCCGTACATCCTCGTCACCGGCGCCCGGCGGAGAGAGTTTTTCTGCAGCGAGCACCGCCAGATAGAGTCGTTGCGCCGGCGCCGGCCGGACCCTCTGGCCGAGCTGCACCCGGATGCAGCCGCCGCAGCCGGTGTTGCCGACGGGGATTGGATACTCGTTGAGTCCTTGCGGGGAAAGGCCCGGTTCCGGGCCCAGGTTAGCGAAGACATTGCCCCCAGCGTGGTCAGCGTAGACCACGGTTGGTGGTTCCCGGAAAGCAGTGCGCCAGACAAAGGGATATTCGAGTCCAACGCCAACGAGCTTACTAACGACGGCCCGCCCTACGACCCGGCCTTTGGCTCCTACCAGTTGCGCGGCCTGCTCTGTCGTGTAGTCAAGGAATAGCATCGGCTGCGGTTCCGTATGGCTTCATTTGCGCCCTGCGCCTTGCAAATTTCGGCGTAGCCGCCTATGATATGTAGCTACGGCTGGAAACTGCGCGGGGGGCGCAAGGACGCCGGCCCATCGTTTGCGCTTCCAAACATAACAAAAAATATTCACGCCATGGCTGAAGAAACGGGCTCGCGCTCGAATATACTTGCCAATCTGGGGAAATACCTCACCCGAGAGCCGGACGAAAGACTGTGGCCCGAGATAGACCGGGTCATTGGCCTGTTTTTAAAAAGCGGTGAAACGGCGGAGGACACGGAGGCAGCCCAGCATGAAAACTGCGAGCTGGCTGTCATGCTCTGCGCCCTGGCGGAAAAGGCCAAGGAGGCCCGCTTCGCAGCCCTATGTATACGCCGGCTGGCCGGACTCGGACCCTTTGGACGCATTCTCACAGTCCGGTATATGGAAAAAGCTGCAGCCCAGCGCGCCGGCCCTGAAGCATTGCTGCAAGGCGTTGCAGACCATTCTCTGCTTGCCCTGACCGAATGTTTTCTCGCCAGCCCCGCCAGACGCAACACTGACTTTCGGGAATACTGCCTGCGCTTTATCCGTCGTTTGGCCCAGGGCGACTGCGAGCCTTACAAGGAATACTTGGCAGACCGGGCCGGCATGGCGCCGCGCCCGCCCTTTCCCATCCGTCAGGCGATCATTGAATGCGCCCTGGGCCGCGAGTGCCGGGATAGTTTACACAACGAATCCACTGCTGCAGCTGTAGCCGACGCTGTAGAGCTTTTGCATATTCTGCGCGAAAAAGAGCTGGCGGAGTGTTTGCTTTCCCTTCGAGTGGACACATTTCCCCTATGGATGCTGCGGGTCTTGCTGGAGTCTGTGGGCCGGTTGCGAGTGCGGCTGGAGCCGCAACTGCTGAAAAAAATCACCAGCCTGACTGCCCGGCCAGAAGACGAGGTGCGCCTGGCCGCTCTGCACGCCCTTATCCGGCTGCGCCCTTCTGGTCTGGGAAAGATATTGAACTCAATAGCCCGGCGCATGCCAGAGCTGCAAAGCCATATTCAAATGCGCCTGCCCCTCGTCTCTGGCGAGACGATGCAGAGCTGGCTGGCCAAGCAGCCCAAAGAGCAGCGCAACGAAACCACAGCCAACTTGTATGTCCATTTATGCGCCATGGACCCTTTCCGGATGCAGCGCGCGCTGAAGTCTGTTCAAGCAAGCAACGCTTACAGCCAGTCAAACAAGACAGACAGGGAAGCATTGCTGCACGCCATTTCAGCCCAATGGCGCTCGGCTCACATGGTTCCGGACACGCAATTCGCCGGCCAGCCGCAACAGCAAGAACCACTGGAAGCAAGCCCTAAACGAAGCTTCCTGGGATTTAGAAACAGCAAAAAAGCCAAGCCTCAGGCTGCCAAAACCATCCAGGCAAAGTGCGAACAGTACGCAGAAACAACCTTTGCTGCATCTTTAATCAATTCTTCCTTTGCCCAATGTGGCTTCCAAAACGCGGCCTTTACCAACATCCTTATAGGCCATTCAGTCTTCAGCGGCTGCCGCTTCAGTAATGTGCGTTTTACGCAGTCTTCAGTCACCAGAACGGTGTTCGAGGACTGCGTTTTTGACGGTTGCTTTTTTCTGGACGCCGCGTTCCGGCATTGTGAATTCCGCAAGGTTTCTTTTCACCAGTGCCGCATAGTGCGCACGGAGTTTCTCCATGTAGCCTTTTCCGTCACCCACTTCGGGCAAGGCTATTTCACTGAATCCTCTTTAACTGATATTTCGCTGACCTGCTGCCGCTTGCAACACGCCTTGCTGCAAGGCGCCACTATGCAGGCGGCGTACTGTGACGGCCTGGTTCTGGAAGACTGCAGCCTTGCCAACGTCTTTTTGCAGGGCCTGGAGCTGTACAACACTCGGACTCAGGCGTGTTTCTTTACTTCATGCCACTGCAACGGAGTGATGACAGATGATCCCGTGCTGCAGACGCTGGAGTCTGATTCGCGGGAGAGTGACTGCGCAGAAGCCCGGCCTGATCCGGACACGACCGCCAAACTGTGGGGCGCGCTTACGCCTGCAGGCAAGAAAACAGCCATGGCGGCTGTGGACGCTTGGTTTGCGATGGTGGACGCTGAGCGGGCTGAGTGTCTGTATGAGCGGGAAACCCGCCGCCGGCTGCACTGGGCTGCAGACAAACTGGGACCAGCAAAATTTGATTTTTTACGCGTGCTGCCTTTTCTGCTTCATTCCCAGTGTTTTGAAAAACATGCTGGTTTTGCTTACAAAACTCCTCCCTGCCGCATAGCCGGCTACACCCCGGATTTTTCCACGCTTGAGCTGGCCAGGCGCTTTTTCGCCGACGCAGACTTGCCGCAAAAAGATACAACAACGGCGCCCATAGAAGCAGTCTACACCATAGGCAGCCTGGGAACCACTGCACAGTCACCGGATTCCGACATAGATTATTGGATATGCTGCACGCTGGAAAACACGCCAGAGCACTTGGTCAAAGGCTTACAAAACAAGCTGGAAGCCCTGCGGCAATGGGCGGAAAATGAATTTAGCCTGGAGGTGTATTTTTTCCTCATGGACGTCAACGACGTGCGGGCCAACAACTTTGGCTTTAGCGACGAAGAAAGCTCCGGCTCGGCGCAGGCGTTGATGCTCAAAGAAGAATTCTACCGGACCATGCTTAAAATGGCGGGCAAGTCTCCAGCGTGGATACTTGTTCCAGCCGGCGCCAGCCAGCATGTATATGACGCCGCCGTACTCACCTCGCTGAGCCCATTGGGCCGCAACAGATTTCTGGACCTGGGCCACGTGCACCGCATCCCGCCAGAAGAATATTTTGGCGCAGCATTGTGGCAAATCGTCAAAGCTCTAAAAAGCCCCTTCAAGTCTATCATCAAATTTGGCTTGCTGGAGCGGTACTCCACTGCGTCTGACCAGTCCCAGGCCCTTATCTGCGACCGCATCAAAACCGCCGTGTTGGAGCGCGACGACGCCTTGTGGCGTCTGGACCCGTATCTGGCCCTGTTGCAAGAAGTGGCTGAATACTACGCCAAGAACCGGCAAACCAGCGTGGTGCACCTGCTGCACTTCGGTTTCAGCCTCAAATCCCGCATACGGGACCAGGTACGCTCTGTCGAATCCCCAGCCCGGCAGGAAGACAGAGACCTGGCCATGCTCTTCAGTCAACGGGTCTTTCCAGGCCACATTCCCTTCCGGGAACTGCCGCTGGCAGAGGACGCAGACATAGAAGGCTTCATGCTGCTGGCCAGCCGGGTAAACAAATTTTTGGTAAACACGTATGTACGGGTTTCCGACCGCTTGGGCAACCGGTCAGAATCGCGGATAACTGATCAAGACCGGACCCGCCTGGGCCGCAAGATTTTTGCCGCCCTGGCCCCGCGCAAGCATAAGATAGAGCGTTTGGTCGCCATGGAGATGAACGAAAACCTCATCAAAAAAATGCACTTTTCTGCAGACAAACACAGGGCCAGGTTCACGCGCTGGCGAGTGCAAGGCGGCCGGTTCAACCCCTTGCGGCAAATGTTCGAACTCAAAAAGCTTAAATCCACAGAACACGCCGCCCAACTGTTCGCCTGGATAACGGCAAACAAGCTCTACCACCCTGACGTGGAGGTAAAAACAGATATATCCGTCTCGCCTCTCACCGGCCGTGATATTATTAACCTGCTTGGCCGGTTGCGGGACTTTTTCCCCCAAAAACTGACCTTTGACACGCACATTAGCGAAACACTGGAGCCAGAGCGGGTTGTCAGCGCCTTTATCATTCTGAACCTGCTGGCGCCAAGAGAACAAGCCCATATTGAGGAGGCGGCCGTGGTCTACTCCACCAACTGGGGCGAAATGTTTTGCCGGGTCACTCCGTATACGGCCAAAGGCTTGGCCCTGGAGCCTTTCACCTTTTTAAAAACCTCGCTGGGTTTGGATTGCTCACGGCTGAGCCGATTAGACAGCTTTGTCCCAGACCGTTCCCGCTGCCCGGATATTGAGCGCCCCCCCTTGATGGAACTGGAGCGCTGACATGAGCCTGGCGTCCCTGCGGCCGGTAATCGACTCCAGCGAATGCAAAGGCTGCGGCGCATGCACGCGTGTGTGCCCTCACCGCTCCATTCGGCTGGTCGAAGGAACCGCGCGCTTGACCGGGCCCAAATGCATGCAGTGCGGGCACTGCGTTGCAGCCTGTCCGCAAAACGCCATATTCCTGGCCGGGACAGCGCCGCCCCGTTTTTCTTCTTTTACTGCGCCATCAGGGTGGACGCCCCCAGGCGGCGTAGCGCCAGAGCAGCTTGCCGGCTTGCTCCTTTCCCGAAGGTCCTGCCGCCAATTTGTCACCAAGCCGGTTCCGCAACATCTGCTGGAAGACATAATATCTTTCGCCGTTACAGCGCCTTCCGGAACGAACAGCCAGGAATGGACATTTACGGTGTTGCCAGACCGGCCTGCGGTCGAGGCGCTGGCCCAGAACATAGCCCTTTTTTTCCGGCGATTGAACACGCTGGCGTCACGCGGCTGGCTGCGCAATACTTTGAAATTCATAGGAAAACATGAACTGCACCAGTATTACACAGACTACCAGCCTGCTGTTGCAGACGCCCTGCAACGCTGGGAGGAGCACGGCGAAGACTTGCTTTTTCACAGCGCCCCAGCCGTGTTGCTGGTTTCGTGCCGGTCCACAGCCAGTTGTCCGGCTGAGGACGCGCTGCTGGCGGCTGCGCACGGGGGACTTGGGGCGCACGCGCTGGGCTTGGGAACGTGTCTTGTCGGCTACGCTGTGGCTGCATTGCAGCGGGACGCGTCAATAACACGCCGCCTGGGCTTGGCGGATGACGAAACAGTGTACGCCGCTATTGCAGTGGGTTGGCCTGCAGAGCAGTATGCCCGCCCTGCAGGCCGCCGTCAGCCACTGGTTCGCTGGGTTGGAAAGGAGGACTAGGATATATCTTTAGCGTATTATCGCGTTGGGATAACACCGCCATCGTGATTTTTTCAATGGCCTGCGGAATGCTATCCCCTCTTGAATTTGGCGGCCATGTCCAGCACGCGGCTGAACTGCCGGCCTCGGGGAGTTTCCATGTTCAATTCGCGCTCCACGTTGCTTATGCCTTTAAGCACGGTGGAGTGGCGCCTGTTGAACCGTGAGCCAATGTCTTTCAAGGAAAGTTCAGTATATTTCCGGGCCAGGAAATACGCGGTGTTGCGGGCCATGACAATAGTACTTTTTCGGCTTTTGGAAGACAACTGCACTGGCGATATGTCATAGCTCTGGCACACGAAATCGACGATACGGTCCATGTTCATGCACATGTATTCGGTGGCGTAGTCCTGGGCGACCTCCCGGGCAAGCTCCATGTTCACAGCCATATTGAGCAGCCGGGCCTTGAATACGAGATTATTCAGACAGCTTTCCAACTGTCTGATGTCTGCTTGTATATGGTCAGCAAGATACATGGCGACGTCATCCGGCAAGATAATCTGGTGTACTCTGGCCTTGTGCTCAATAATGCGGCGTCTCGTTTCCAGGTCCGGCTTTTCAATGGCGGCCATGAAGCCTGCGCAAAACCTCGACGTAAGCTGCTTATCCACGTCGCGAAGCTCACGGGGCAAAAACGAGGAAGTGAACACCACGCGGGCGCCTCTGTCTCCCAGCGCTTTCAACGTGTTGAGCAACTCATCCTGGAAGAACACCTTGCCTTGCAAAAAATGAATGTCTTCAAGCAACAACAAGTCTACAGTGTCTCTGTAGCGGGCTTTGAAGCGCTCCACCTCTTTGGAGCGAATGGCCATGTGCAACTGCCGGACAAATTCCTCGGCAGTTAAATACTCCAGCCGTACGCACTGTCTGTTGCTTAGCTGACACATGCGTTTGCCCACGGCTTGAAGCAGATGAGTCTTGCCCAAACCAGGACCAGAGCTGATGAATAGCTGCTGCGCGTTCAGGGTCTGCTCGCACAGGCTTTGGGCTGCAGCATGGGCCACCCGGTTAGAGGGCCCCACGACAAAATCATCAAAAGAATGGCGCCAAACGTATTTGCCTGCAGAACTGACACGCATGGACAAGGGCAGACCAGCCTGCTCACGGGGATGCGGCTCGCTGCCGGGCCGCGCAGTTTGCGTATCGCGGGCCTTTTCCAACACGCCGGCCCAAGCGCTTGTGGCGCCGGCGTCAACCATGGGAGCAGCCGCCTCTGCGCCAAGCGCGGGCGATGCTGCAGGTGTACTGTCTCCCGGCTGAGCCGCCACCTGTACTGTCACAGGCCGCCCCATCTGCCTGCTCGCCGCCTTGGTTATTGATTCCAAGAGCCTGTCCCGAACCCAGACAGCCACGAACTCATTGGGGGCGGTGAGCTCCAGTATGTCACCCCGGGTTGCAGCCTGAAGTGGCTTTATCCAGACTTGATACAAGCCAGGGGAAATGGATTGCCGTAAAATCTCTTGAATTTTGGGCCACTCGCTTTTCATGAAGGGAAACCTACCCCCACTTGCTCTGTGGGCAAAGCGCAGCAATAGCTGAGCAGTAGCGTACTACCCAACCAGTTTTCCCAAGCCGCGGAACCACAAAACATACTGAAATAAAAGAAAAAGTCTGACAAGCCAAACATTGTCTTGAATCGGTTCTAACGCTGGCCCCGTGGGGCCTACATGGTGTCAAGCATTATTTTTCCACAAATCACTAAAAAAGTTTTCCACAGGATATAATCATATTAACACAATTTTTCTCAGCATTATTCATTTTTTCAACAATGATTTTCTGGATTCGTCACCGCTTCTTAGTTTTTCAGACCTGATGTCACCAATAGTAAAAACAAAATGGCATATGCGAGCCATTTTGACATATTTGAATTATTATCCATGTCTAAAAAGAAAGTATGAAAACCAGGCTGTTGCAAAAAAATACAACAGTATCTTGACATACGTGGAAGGGATTGTCACCAACAGCGTGCGCTTTCGCACAAAAAATCTTACGTATACCTTTCTGCCTACACAGCCCAACCGCCACCCAGTAACAGGCATAATCTTGGTTTGGGTTGATTTTCAGCCAAAGAGGATATTACTCCCCATCACGTGGAGGATAACGGCCGCAGCAGAATTCTTCTCCTTCCGGGCAGTACCCTAAACGCTCGCAACGGGGCCCGCCTACAGCGAAAATCTCTGGCAGCTCTTCCCGGCATAGAGCCAGCATCTGTTCTGCAAGCTTGCGGATTTCCCACTGCGCCCGCATACAGCAACGCAGCTCGAAAAAATGCAGCAAGCTGCGGCAGTTCATGGTCGTCACTATCTTGGACGCTGCAGCCTGGGGCAGCACGAACCGTGCGTCTTCATTTGCCTTGCCGCTCCTGCCTCCTTGCTTGAGCATGGTTTGCAAGTCCGTGTACGCAGCGCCGACTTCCTCCATGAATCGCTCGAAACGAGCCTTGGCTTCTGGAATACGGGCTATGGCGGGAGGCAGAATGTAGTCAAATGAGGACGCGTCCACGTAACGCTGACTCTGCTGGGAGTACGAGGCGATGCGGTGGCGCACCAGTTGATGGGTCAGGGCGCGGGACACTCCCTCTATGGCAAAGGTGAAGCTTACATGCTCTATGGGGCTGTCGTGGCCGGACTCCAAGACCCTGGTCACGAATGCAGCCTGCTTGGCGCGCTCTATCTCGCCGCTGAGCAACCGCGGCCACATATCGCCAACGTAGCCAGGATAGTAGCACTGACGGAACGCTGCGTATATCAGGGACAAAGCGTCCGGCGTGCTGGCCAATAATTTCACCTGGCACTCAGTGGGGGGCATACAATCTCCTTACAACTGCCGCCGGATACACTGGGCGGCGGCAAGTCTCAATCTTTATCACACAGCGACAGGCTTCGGTCAAGAAGCAGAAATCCCCAGAATCCACCGCCTCTTTCCGAACAAACCCCTGTTTTGCACATTTCCACCTT
>CAYTSA010000065.1:0-14769 GCA_964440345.1 uncultured Desulfovibrionaceae bacterium
TTCAGAAAGTTCCACAGAACATCGAATGCGCAAGATCAGCGGTCTCGCTATGCAAAATGAACCGCCTGCATGTGTTATCCTTATACCTCATGGGCTGAGGTAGAGCAAGAAAAGCAGAGCGCAGCAGGCTTATTTCCACGGGGCAACGGATTCATCCCCGCACTGGCGGACACTCCTGATTATCCCGCCGCCAGGAGCTTCTCCACGTGCGGGCTGCACAGCAACGCAGCGTTGGCCTGTATCTTTTCGTCCGGCCAGTCCCACCAGGCAAGAGCGAGCAAGCGCTGCACAACATCTTCGCCAAAGCGCGTCTTCACCACCCGGGCCGGGTTGCCCGCCACAACAGCGTAGGGGGGCACGTCTTTGGTCACTACCGCGCGGGCCGCGACCACAGCCCCGTGTCCCACGGCGACGCCGCCTAGCAGCACCGACTCGTGCCCCAGCCATACGTCGCTGCCTACGACCAGGTCTCCCTTGGCGTAGGGATGCCCGTGAACGCGGGAGGCTGCGGGAAATGCGTCTGGAAAAGCATTGAAGGGATAGGTGGACGCCCATCCTGTGTTGTGCCCGACCATGAGCGCTGTAACGCCTTCCGCCAGGGAGCAGAAGCGGCCGATGACGATGCGGCCCAGGCTGCCCTCCACCTGAAGTTTGCCGTAAGTGTAGTCGCCTATGTCGTAGCGCTCGCCCTGCAGCGTTTCTTTGGTCCAGACGAAATGTTTTTTGGGCATGTGGCTTTTCCCTTGGCTCCGCAACGGGTTGAGCTAGCAAAATACACCGCGCGATTCCTGCTTTCGCGGGAATGTTACGGCAGCTGCAGCAGCCGCGGCCAGCCAGTTGCGTGAAACAGACGGTTCCGCCGCCGGTAAGCCGAGTCGCGGCGAAATTCCCTTTCCAGCAGAATGCGGCGCAGCATCAGCTCGGCTGTGCGTTCTATGGGGTACGCCAGAGCTGTGCGACGGCCCTGCTCGCCCAGCCTGAGCAGCTCGTCCGGCGCATTGAGCAGCCGGGCTGCGGCCGCTTCCATATCTTCGTAGCGGGCCTCTGCGTAGTCTGCGCCCGGCCTAAAGGGCCAGGAATCCGTCACCGGCTCGGAAAGCATGGGCAAGCCGTTGCACAAATACTCGAAAAAGCGCGGCGACTCAAACGTATAAGCGTGGTCGTAATGTATGTTCAGACCCAGCCGGCAGGAAAGGATGGGAGCCGCTTTTTTGTGCTTCCACAAACCTGAATATTCAGGATAGACCGTGAACCGCTTCTCCAGGCGCTCCAGCAGTTTTTTCCGTCGACCGTCCACGCCCACGGGATCGCCCAAGAAGAGGATGTCGTATTCCGGCCCGGGCCTGGCCGCTTCTTCCTCCAGAAAGCGGATGGCCGGAAACCAGCCATAGGGAACGTGGACAATATTCGGCCGTGTGGCCGCCAGAGCCCTGTGCGTGGCCGGGTGCCAGTCAAAGATGAGGTCATAGTCCTTGTAAAACCGGGCGAACACCTTGAAGCGCTGCTTGCCGAAGGCCATGGCCCCGGCCTCCCGGGTGGGCAGCTGCTCGGTCTGCACTGCAGCATATATGGTTTTGCCGTGGCCGCGCAGCCGGCGCGAGGAGTACAAATGCGCGCCAACGACCACCACCGCGTCCGGCCCAGGCGCCGGCTCCTCCACTGCGGCGGCGCTGCAGCCGAGTCCTGCCAGCGCGTGCGCCAGCGCATCCCGGTATTCAACAAAATACCGCGATTTGGCTGCAACTGTAACAGAAAAGTTTTGTTTAAGCGCCATCCTCTTCTTGCCCCTGAGCTTTGCTTTGCCTACTATATGCCTTGCCATGAAAGAACACACAAATCACCTGATGTGGAACATGACTCGGAAATGCAATTTCCGCTGTTCCTACTGCTATTTTGAGGCGGACACCGAGCCCATATCCAACCCTTTGCAGGCGGCTGACATCCTGCACATGCTGGCCCCGACCGGCAGGCAGTGGACCGTGGGCATGACCGGGGGCGAGCCGTTTCTGTATCCTGGCTTTGTGGACCTCTGCCGCGAGCTGACACGGGAGCATCGTATTGCCATAGACACCAATTTGTCCATGAGCAACCGGGTGCGACATTTTGCAGCCGACATTGACCCTGCGCGGGTGGAGGATTTGTACATTGCCCTGCACGTGGAAGAACGGGAGCGCCGGGGCGGGGTGGACGCTTTTGTGGAAAACGTTAATTTGCTGCAAGAAGCTGGCTTCCACCTGACCGTGAATTACGTGCTGCACCCTGACCTGCTTGACCGGTTCATGGAGGACAAGCGGTACTATGCTTCCCGGGGGGTGGAGCTAACGCCCCGGCCTTTCAAAGGCGTGCACGAAGGCAAAACGTATCCTTACAGCTATTCGGAGAATATCCGGCGGCTGTTCGCCAAACGGCCAAACTCCGGCAAGAAGATGGTGCACAATTTTTACGGCATACCTTGCGAAGCCGGCAGCCGGCTGTTGCGGCTGGAACCAGACGGCACAGTCATGCGCTGCTCTGGCGACCGGACCATTCTTGGCCACGCCAAGCGGGCAGTAAAAATATATGATGAACCCAAAGCGTGCAAAGTGCGGCGCTGCCCCTGTTTCGGTCCTGATTTCGTCCTTCCTGACGTAGCGCAAAAGCTGTTTTTGGAGGGCCTGCAGCTATACAATGTGGGAAAAGCAGACGAGGCGTACAAAGCCTTTGCCCGGGCTTGCAAAATTGACGCCAGCCATTCCTCCTCGCGCAACAACATGGCTGTGCTGGACGCCGCCGCAGACCGCATGGAGCCAGCGGTGAAGAACTTGGCCATGGCTCTGGGGGCGCATCCCCGCAACACCTTGTACAAGGATAATCTGAAAGCAGCTCATGCCGGCGGTAAACAGCTGCAGCTGTCTGTGGATGTAAACCCGTCAAACATGAGCAGTGACCTGTTCCAGTAGCGAACCAGCCGCTCCTGCCAAGCTGCAGCATCCACGCTCCCCCACAAAAAACTCGTTGTGTATTGTGCGTGTACTGCCTGAGCTTACTCCTCCCTGACCTGTAGCCAGGTTGCCTGGCCTGCGCCGCCAGGCGGTGGATTCTGGAGCATGATATGAGGTGGACACATGGCCGGTTTTCAGGCTAAGTTATCAGTGTTTTGTGTCCATTAACCGGACCCGGGAGCCGCGCAGACAGATATGCCAGCAACCTACAACATCCTGATGTATTCCCACGATACGTATGGCCTGGGACACATCAGGCGCACCATGGCCATTGCCAACCATTTGCTCAGTGATGCGGTGAATATTCTTATCCTCACCGGTTCTCCCATTGCAGGCCGCTTCACCTTCCCTGAAGGCGTGGACTTCGTGCGCATCCCCGGCATGATCAAAAAAACTAATTCTGTGTACCTGCCCCACTCTATCAAGGTGGAGCCGGAGCACGCCCTGAACATCCGCAAGCAGATCATCACCGCCACAGCCAAAACCTTCAAACCGTCCATGTTCATAGTGGACAAGGTGCCGCTGGGCTTGCGGCGGGAAATCATTCCCACCCTGAAATGGTTCCGCAAGAGCATGCCGGATTCTCGGGTTGTTCTCGGTTTGCGGGACATCATCGACGACGGCGAATCCACCCGCAAGGACTGGAAGAAAAAAAACGTCTACGACGTGCTGGATAAATATTACACGGAAATTTGGGTGTACGGGAACCAGTCCTTTTACGACCCGGTGACGGAGTACGCCATTCCCCCAGACGTGGCCAGGAAGATTTGCTTTACCGGCTACATTCCCCGCCACGTGCCCAAAAAGGAACATCTGGCCCAAGTACGCCGGGAGCAGCGGCTGGCCAACCGGGACAAGCTGGTGGTGGTCACCACGGGCGGCGGCGGAGACGGCTACCCCGTGCTGGACAACTACATGAGCATGCTGGAGCAGCAGGACGAGCCGCTCTTCAAGACCGTGATGGTGGGCGGACCCTTTTTGCCGCGAGACAAGTCCCAGGCCTTGTGCGATCGGGCCAAAAGGCTGAAAATTCGCTACTATTCTTTTTTCAAGTCCATGGAAAAACTGCTGGCCGCAGCAGACGTGGTGGTCTCTATGGGGGGCTACAATACAGTATGCGAGATACTCTCGCTCAAGAAAGTCTCCCTGCTGATTCCCCGGTCCAGCCCCAGGCTTGAGCAGCACATCCGCGCCCAAGTGTTCAAAGAGCGGGACCTGCTTGACTACATCCCCTGGGACGAGCTGTCGCCGGAGCTGCTGTACGAAAAGATTCTTGCCTTATTGGAAAACCCAGCCCCCTACCGCCAGGCCATTGAGCAGTTCACCATGCCCGGCCTGGAGATCATGCGGGCTCGACTCAATGAATTTTGCGAACTGTAGCGCCCGCCCATGAAACGGTCATCCCCCCCGCCGGCCCTGGGCATGGTGCTCAAAGGCTATCCGCGCATCTCCGAGACGTTTATTTCCAATGAAATTCTCCTGTTGGAAGAGCTGGGCTATTCCATACACATCTTTTCCATGCGCAAGCCGAGGGAAAGCTTTGCCCATGGTTCTGTCTTGCGCATTAAGGCCCGGGTCACGTATCTGCCGTCCACGCTGTTTACATCACTGCACCGTTTGCTCTGGCCAAATGCAGCCGTGGCCTTCCGCCGGCCCCGCGAATACGGCCGGGCGCTGGCTCTGGCCTGGCGGAGGTTCAAGCGCAACCGGAAAATAGCCACCCTCAAGCACGTCTTCCAGGCCGGCTACCTGGTCCACCGCTGCCTGCATGGCCCAGACGCGCCATGCCCGGAGCGGTTTCACGCCCATTTCGCCCATTCTCCAGCCTCGGTGGCCATGTTCGCCGCCATCCTGGCCCGGGGCAGATTCAGCTTTACCGCCCACGCCAAGGATATTTACACCCAGCACCAGGAGCAACTGCGCGAAAAAATGGCCGCCGCAGATTTCGTAGTCACCTGCACGGAGTACAACCGGCGCTACCTGCAGTCCCTGGCGGCCAACGGAACTGACGTCAGCCGGGTGTATCACGGCATAAACGTCAAGCTTTTCGACGGCGAAGGGGAGCCGCGGCCCGCCGCGCCTCCCTACGCCATACTCACAGTGGCCCGCTTTGTAGAAAAAAAGGGGCTGGACGTGGTGCTCCGGGCTTTGGCCATTTTGCGGGACCAGGGGCTGGATTTTCGCTACGTTCTCGTCGGCGGCGGCGAGGAAGAGCCGCAGCTGCGCAGGCAGGCCAAAGAGCTGGGTTTAACCCTTCGCGTTGATTTTGCCGGGTCAATGAATCACGAGAGAGTGCTGGACCACTACCGGTCTGCAGATGTATTCGTTCTGGGCTGCCGCATTGCCTCCACCAACGACCGTGACGGCATTCCCAACGTCATAGCCGAAGCCATGGCCATGAGCGTTCCTGTGGCCGCCACGGATGTTTCCGGCATTCCGGAACTGGTGGAGCACGAAGAAACCGGCCTGCTCTGCCCGCCCGAGGACCCGGCCGCCCTGGCCGCCAGCATGCGCCGGCTGCTGGAGGACCAGGATCTGCGCCGCAGAATCATCCCGGCGGCTTTGAAAAAAGTACGCAAGGATTTCTACAACCAGGACCACATCTTGCGCCTGGCCCGCATCTACGCCAACCACGGCCTGGGACCATATCCCGGCCATTCGCCCGGCGCGCCATGAACCTGGCCCTGTACGCGCCTTTCAAGCCGCTGGACCACCCCCGGCTCTCCGGCGATGTGGCCATTCCCCGCGATTTGAAAGAGTTTTTGGAAAAGCGCGGACACACCGTCCAAACGCCGTCCCGGCTCTCCAGCGAATGGATATGGCGGTCTCGCCTGAAGCAAGCCTGGCTGCCCGCAGCCCGTCGCCTGGCCGCCCGCCGGGCCCGCAACGCGGACGCCTGGCTGACCTATCACAGCTACTACCGTTCTCCGGACGTGCTCGGCCCGTGGTGCGCCCGGCGGCTGCGCCTACCGTATGTAATCTGGGCCGGCTCTTACGCCACCAAGCGGCAACGGGACCCGGACACCCGACCGGGCTTTGATTTGAATCTTGCTGCGCTGCAAGCCGCGGACTTGCACATTGCCAACAAGCAGTCTGACAGGGACAACCTGTTGCGTCTGGTACCCCAGGAAAAGGTGTCGTACATCCCTCTGGGCGTGCGCACAGAGCGCTACTCCCCTGATCCGGCTGCACGAAAGGCTCGGCGCTCGGAATGGAATTTTGCTGACGGCGCGCCGGTTGCAGTCTGTGCGGCCATGCTCCGGCCCGGGGTCAAGGTGCAGGGCGTAGAGTGGACCATCCGCGGCTGCGCCGAAGCCGCGAAACAAGGAGCGCCGGTAAACCTGGTCCTGGCTGGCGACGGGTCCGCCCGAGACTTGCTGGAGGGGCTGGCCCGCGAGCTGCTGGCTGAGAGAGTCCGGTTTCTGGGCTTTGTGCCGCCTGCGGACATGCCGGCCGTGTACGCGGCGGGCGATTTTCTGGTGTTTCCTGGCATCCGCGAGGGGCTGGGCCTGGCCTATCTGGAGGCCCAGTGCGCTGGCCTGCCCTGCGTGGCCTTTGACCACGACGGCGCGCCGGAAGTTATCCGGGACGGCGAAACAGGCTTTGTGACCCCATCGTTTGACATGGACAGCTTTGCCGCGGCCGTCGCCCGGCTGGCCGCAGACGCCGAGCTGCGCGCCGCCATGGGCCAGGCTGCCCGGGAACACGTGCTGGCCCGGCACGACTTGCAGAAAAACTACACGGCCATGGAAAACGCCATTGCAGAGTGCGCGGCCCTGTGGAGGACGGCGTGACCCGTTACGCCCTTATGCGCCACGGTTTGACCGAATGGAACCTGGACAAACGCATCCAGGGCCAGACGGACACCCACCTGACGCCGCAAGGAGATGCCCAGGCCCGCGCCTGGGCCGAGTCCTTGCGAAGCCGCGAGTTCGACATGATACTCTGCAGTGATCTGGTCCGGGCCAGACGCACCGCGGAGATAGCGGCGCGTTTCCTGAAAGGGCGCCCCCTGCCGGACAAGCGGTTGCGGGAACAGGACTGGGGCCAGTGGACGGGCCGCACCGTGGCTGAGCTGCGTAAGGCTTTTCCCGGCCAGGTGGAAGCGCAGGAAACCCGGGGCTGGGACTTCAAGCCGCCGGGCGGCGAGAGCCGGCGCAAGGTGCTCCACAGGGCCAAGGCCGTGCTGGCCGCCCAGTGGCCGGACGCGGAGAACGTGCTGGTGGTCACCCACAATGGCGTGCTCAAGTGTTTGCTCACTCATGCGACAGGCGGTGTTTTTGGCTTGGACGAGCCCGATCCGGCGTCAGGCTACAAGCTGCACTGGATCGCCTTGGAAGACGGCGTGATCCGCTACTTGCACAGCGAGGAGTTGTGATGCGCTGCGTCTTCTATTGCCAGCACGTGCTCGGCGTGGGGCACTTGTTCCGCAGCCTGGAGATAGCCCGGGCTCTGGCCCCGCACGAAGTGCATCTGGTCACTGGCGGGCCGGAAGCGCCGGTGCGGCTGCCGGACAACGTTGTCCATCAGCCCATCCCGGCCCTGCGCATGGATGCGGATTTTTGTCAGCTCTACGCCACCGACCCGGAATGCTGCGTGGCTGACGTGCAGGCCGAGCGCCTGCGCAAGCTGCTGGACATCATGCGCGCTGTCCGGCCTGCTGTGTTGCTTGTGGAACTTTACCCCTTTGGCCGCAAGCAATTCGGCTGCGAGCTGGCCCCCCTGCTGGACCACGTGAAGGCCGGGGTGTTTGGCCCCTGCGCCGCGGTCTGCAGCCTGCGGGACATTCTGGTGGAAAAAAAGGACCCGGCCAAATACGAAAAACGCGTCCTGGACAAACTGAACGGCCGTTTTGACGGCCTGCTGGTCCACGCCGACCCGCGGTTGGTCAGCCTGGACGAGACATTCAGCCGGACGGCCGAGCTGAAGCCGGAACTGGTCTACACCGGCTATGTGGCCCGCGGCCCGGACCCAGGTGCGCGGGAGCGGGTGCGCGCCGAGCTGGGCCTCCTGGCCAAGGACAAGCTGATTGTCGCCAGCGCCGGGGGCGGGGCCGTGGGCCAGGACCTGCTGCAATCCGCCGTGGCTGCATCCAATCTGCTGCATGCCTCACAACCGCATACTTTGCTGGCCTTTACCGGTCCTTTCACAGAGCAACGGCACTTTGACATGCTGCGCCATTCGGCGGCTGCGCACCAGACCATTGAACGATTCAGCCTGGATTTTCCCTCTCTGCTGGCCGCGGCGGACCTGTCCGTAAGTTTAGCCGGCTACAACACCACAATGAACCTGCTGGCGTGCCGCACTTTCGGGCTGGTGAAACCCTTTGACCAGAACCGTGAGCAACGCATGCGCGCTCAGCGGCTGCAGGAACGCGGCCAGCTGCGAATTCTGGAGCAGGACGACCTGAGGCCTGACCGCCTGGCCGCCCTTATGGCCGGCGGGCTGGGCGTTCTGCCGTCCCCCCACGGTCTGGACCTGGACGGCGCAGCCAACAGCGCCGCATCGCTGTTGCGCTGGGCCAGGGAGCTGGGAACGTGATCATCCGGCCTGCCCCATGCCCTCTGTGGGCGCGCCCGCCAGCTGACGCGCCGGAACGCATAGGCCCTGCTTTGGACCGGGGCTTGGACCGGCGGCAGGGGGGCGAGGTCCGGCTGTGGTTCCGCGCGGACGACACAGCAGCAGCATCTAATGAATTTTCTAGAATTATCAAAATTTTCACTGGACGCCGCGTTCCACTGGCCCTGGCAGTGGTCCCGGCCTGGCTTACCAAGCCCAGGGCCCAGATGCTGCGCCAGCTGGATTCCAGACTGTTTACCATGCACATGCATGGCTGGCGGCACGTGAATTACGAGCCGGCGGGCATGAAGAAATGTGAATTCGGCGCTGCGCGGCCTGCTGCGGACAAGCGGGCGGATGTGCAGAAAGGCCGCGGCAAGTTGGCCGCGTTGCTGGGCGGCAGGTTCGAGCCGGTCTTCACTCCTCCCTGGAACCGGTGCGACGGGGAGACGCTGGCGGCACTGGCCGATCTGGCGTTTGCCGGCGTGTCGCGCACGCCCGGAGCAAAACCGGCCGCGCCGGCTGCAATGCGCGAAATGAACGTCTACGTGGACTTGCACACCCGCAAGGAACCGTGTCCGGAACGGTCGCTTGCCGAGCTGTTGCTGGAACTGGAAAACACTCTTGCTGCAGGCGGCGGGGGCGTGATGCTGCACCACCAGCTGGCAACGCCGACCGCGGACGTATTTCTGGACAGGCTGCTGCAGGAGGCGGCGAAAAGGCCCCAGTTGCTGCTTGAACGGTAAAAAGCCGCTACACCCGGTCCACCATACACTGTGACAGAAAGTCTTCCAAAGCGTCGTCCATCTGGTCGACGTATTCGGCAAGGGGAGAGGATTGACCGCAGGACCTGCAGTCGAGAACGACACTACGTCAGGCTCGGCGGGCGAGCAGCATGCGGCCGCAGCGCCGGCAAGGGATGGTGGTTTCAGCGTCTCGGGCGGGCCAAGCGAATCCGAACATGGTGATAAACTCCTTGCGATTGATGGAATTTGTCTGTGTACAAATTTCGGCCGCAGATGACAAGAGCTGCGAGACATCAAAACCGCAACCGGTTGCCTTTTTGCCGCGGCTGCGATAGCTGCACGGTCTGTGGCTGACTGAATCTGGCCTCATTCAGAAAGGAGAAACGTATGACTATGCCGCTGGCGGTCTTGGTGTCGGGATCGGGGTCCAATCTGCAGTCCATCATCGACAAGATGGAGGCCGGCGCGCTGGACGTGGACATCCGGCTGGTCCTTTCCAACACGCCGGACGCCTACGGACTGGAGCGGGCCAGAAAACACGGCCTGGAAACAGCGGTTCTGAACCACACGGCGTATGACTCCCGCGAAGCATTTGACACTGACATGGTCCGGCGCATTCAAGACGCAGGCGCCGCTACAGTGGCTCTGGCCGGCTTCATGCGCTTGCTGACTCCGGTGTTTCTGGACGCTTTTCCTGGCCGGGTGCTGAACATCCACCCCGCCTTGCTGCCCAGCTTTCCCGGCGTGCACGGCCAGAGCGACGCTGCAGGCTACGGCGTGCGGATATCCGGCTGCACCGTGCACTTCGTTACGCTGGAAATGGACAGCGGCCCCATCATTATTCAGGCGGCCGTGCCGGCCCATCCAGATGAAGGCGGCAAGGAGCTGGGTGCGCGCATTTTGCAGATGGAGCACCGCATCTACCCCCAGGCCCTGCAGTGGCTGGCCCAGAACCGGCTGCAGGTGGCGGGCCGCTGCGTGAGCCTGCTGCCCTTGGCGCAGCCCGCCCCGCTGGCCGTGCTCGACGCCCCGGCGTTGGTCAACCCGCCGCTGGAGCAAGGGTTTTGACGAAATAGAGCATTTCAATCGTTAAATGCTATAGTCAAGCAGGCGCATGACGCCGCACACATACATTTGTCGTTGTTTCTTCATCCTCTGTTCATGTTTCCTTGGTATGCAGCGCTGCAGAGGGTAAGCAGCATGGCAAAGCGTGTGTTGGCTTTATGGATGGCGGCGGTTCTGTTCTGGCTGGCTGGAGCTGCGCCGGCTTCAGCCGGCGGCGCGGTCATGCGACGAGAAGTTGACGGGCCATACCTCATCCTCCACTACCAGGGCAGTTTGACTTACGGCCATATGACGTCGTTGCGGAGCATGCTCCAGCGTGAGCTGGCGTCCGGCCGCAACAGGATCATCGTCAATCTGGCTGGGGTCCAGCGTGTTGACGAACGCGCTCTGAGTGAACTGGACGAGGCCAGGCGCGAGGCGAACAAGCTCGGAGGCGGCTTGGTGCTGCTCCACCCCAGGGACTACGTGCGCCAAGAGGTCGTCAAGGCCGTACGGCAGTCCAAAGCGTGCAGCCTGCCCATGTATGAGACCATGCAGGGCGCCAGGAAGTATTTTGACGGCTAGCGGCAGAATATCTATACAATGCCGCCGTCAGCCAGTATCAAGATTAAACGCTTGATCATTTCCAGATCGAATTGATTCTGCCGGGCCTTGACGGCGTTGAGCGCTTCAAAGGGCCGCCTGGCAGGACCCTGCGGCGTGTCGCTGGTCAGGTTGTCGTAGGCGTTGGCCAGATTCAGAGCTTTCACGTACACAGGCAGTTCCGCGCCGGTAAGGCCAGAAGGATAGCCCGAACCGTTTTCAGCCTCGTGGTGGAAAAGAATGCAGTGAATGGCCTCGGCAGCCAGGGGCACGGTGGCGCACATGCCCACGCCCAAGTTGGGGTGCGATCTGTACAGTTCCTCCTCGCGCTGGGTCATGTCCGCCATTTTTTTTTCCAGCACGCGCTTGGGGATTTTGCACTTACCGTAGTCATGCAGCATGGCGCCTATGGCGGCTCTTTCCTGTAGTTCGTCGCTGCCCTTGGCCGCCTGCAGCAAGAATGTGGTGAAGACCATCACGTTTACGCTGTGGCTGTAGACGCCGTAATCGTGGCCGATGAGCGCGGCCATGGACTTGAGCGCGGCCGGCTTCTTCAAAAAGACAGCGCCGGCTTTGACCAGCTTGGTGATGCGCTTGAGCCGCTCCTCGTTGAGCGGCATGGGCAGCTTGGTGTCAAAGACTTCGCGCACCACGTTCAGCGAGGACTCGTACAAGGCGCCGGCCCGGTGCCCGGGGGGAATGTCCTCGTCGTCCAGCAGCGAGGCTAAATTTTCAGAAAGATACTGGTCGTAGTGCTCCTTTTGCTCGGCTTGGACAAAGACTTCTTTTACGCCCAGCTCGTAGAGCTTTTGCTGGTGCTTGGCGGTAAAGGCCTGGCCGCGCTTGGTGTAGAGCACGTATTTTTCCCGCTGGCGCAGATACACGGCAAATGGCCCGCTTGACATAGGCCGGATGAGCAGCGGCGAGACCGGGAAATATGCCCCGGCCCTCTGGGCCTTGGCCTCACCCTGGGGCTCTGCGGGTTCTGCTCCCTTGTCAGGAGCTTGTCGATATGGGTCTTTAAGTTCTGGCATATTTCGCAGTCATTAAATGAGAGAAGGCCTGGCGCCGCTGCGCCAACAACAGTAGAGAACTGCTCTGTTGCTGCATAAATACTATACTATGGGGAACAGTGAGGTTGTCAATTCAATTTTCTTAAAAAGGTATTGCAAAAACGGGAAAACCGGCCGGCAATTTTTTCATTGCACATCACTTGTCATTGGGGTATTATCATCGTTTGCAACATTGAGAATGTCGGGGCGTAGCGCAGTCTGGCAGCGCACCTGCCTTGGGAGCAGGGGGCCGTTGGTTCGAATCCAATCGCCCCGACCAGCAAATTCAAGGGGTTACGGGATCGTCCGCAACCCCTTTTTTGCGCAGGATAACATGTGTCCACGCGGTTGACTGCGGAAACCCTTTGCAACCGCCGGTACGCCTCGTTGTGGCAGCGATGCCAGGACTGCTGATCCATGCCACGACTCCAGATGATCGCTGGCTTGCGGCTGTGGCTCAGGGTCATGACGAACGCATGAAGATACAAGATTTCATGACCCACGCGCACTCCGGGATACTCGCCCCAGTCAATCTGAGCCTGCGCTCCCGGAGGAGTCTCAACCCTTCGATACGTCCGCTACGCAGGCTTGCCAAAGGTGGACCTCAGGTAGCGCAAGACGGACTTATAGGATCCCTCGTAGCTGAATTCCAGGACCAGGTGCTCGTAAAGATCCTTGACGTTCACAGGTCTGGACGAATCTTTGCGAGATTCGACCCAATGGGCGATGACTTCGGCGAAGACCTGAGCCTTGCCGATCTTGGCGTTGCCGCTGCCGTCCATGGTTTCCCTGCGCCTGTGATAACGCACCGTCCCTTCTGTCACATCGAGCAGATCGGCGATGCGAGTGTTGGGTTCACCCTTTGATGCCAAAGTGTTTAGAGTCACAATCTCCTCCCTGCTAAGACGACGTCCGAACATGCGGCCCCTCCTGCGAAATCTCGACTGGAGCTAACCACTTGCCAGAAATCGTCTTCGGTTACAGCAGGGTCGTAAAACTCGTGTCCCCTAAAGAGGGAGTATAGCCTGTCTCTGTACAATCATGCAACAACCAACCAGAAAAGACGTTGCCGGCATGGCGAATGAGCGCTCAACACAGGTTCACACAACGGATGAGAAAAAAATTGAAAAAAGGTGTTGACAAAAAACGCGACGACTGTTTATAAAAAGCAACAGGGAGCGCAGCAGTGATACACGGCAACACACGCACGCCAGCATCGGCGGATGATTTCCAGGTTTTCTGGAGGAGGGCTTCCGCCGCGCTGGGACTGGAGTCGCAGCAGGAGCTGGCCTCCGCCCTGGGCGTGAACCGCTCCGCCATTACTCAGGCAAAGCGCCGCAACGCTGTGCCGGAAAAGTGGCGGCTGGCGCTTATCCGCGATTTTGGGCTGCAGCCGGCCTGGTTGGAGCGCGGCCACGGCGAAATGCGCAGTTCTGGACAGACTGCCGGCCATGGCGCAGAAACTGATCCTGAACTGGCGCGGGTGCCAAAGGTGATGGCCCGGCTGTGCGCCGGCGGCGGCTCTTTTGAAGTAAACGGCGCAGTGGAGGATTATTACGCTTTTCATCAGAACTGGCTTCGCCGCAAGGGCAACCCAGGAGAAATGGTGCTCATGGACGTATTCGGGGCCAGCATGCAGCCGGAAATTCGCGAAGGGGATATGGCCCTGGTGGACCAATCGCAACAAAATATTTTTGCAGGCGCCATTTACGCTGTGGGCGTAGAAGACACCGTCATGGTCAAGCGTATAGAAAAGCGTCCAGGAGCGCTTGTCTTGCTCAGCGACAATCAAGACTACGCCCCCATTGAGTTGACTGGACAAGAGACAGACACAGTGCGCGTCATTGGCAAGGTTGTCTGGATTTGCCGGGAGTACCGGTGAGTGCGGGCAGGCAGTTCCTGGTGCTCTGGCGCAAAAGAAAGGATGCGCCGTTCAGTGTGGCAAAAGCCTTCATTCCTGCAGTCGCGGAAAGTCAGGACGAGTTCTTTTTTTTGGACGCCTGGTTTATATATATCAACGTTAAACGCAAAAAATAAACAAGGAGAACCCCAATGCAAAAACGCTACTGCCACTGCGGACAGGAACTGTACGTATACTACATCACCAAGGCGGCGTGGAGCCCGAAATACTGGTACATTGAGTCCTTGCAGCACGGCGAAACCGTAAGCACCTGCCCGCACTGCGGCTGCTCCCTGCACATCGACGTGCTCGATTAACGCATTGTCGCGTTGAGTCAACGCTTGTTTTTGAAACAATTTCCTATTGTTTAAGGAAGATGCACTAAAAGACAGAAAACAGCTTGTTCGCCAGGAAAACACGACGCGCGAGCCGCGAACCACACAGGCATGCAGCGCCATAACAACCGTTTGACATGTAACGGCTTCTCCTTCCCCGCACGACATACCTGGCGCCGGCAAACCCAGCTGGCGCCAGGTAATTCTCCCATTAACGGTTGGCTGGACTGACACGAGCGAAGCGGACAGGAGCGAAGCCGCTAGCGCGTTCACGAGAGAATGGCTTCTGAAAATCTTTTTAGACGCCGTTTTGCACAGCTTACTAAATAATTAATCATCTACCACGAGCGAGGAGAGGTCGTCAGGCTCAGGTTCGTTCTTTTTCGGTGTTTCTTCTTCAATGATCTCAACAAACTCTGTCACATCCACGGGCTCTTCCTCGGCCTTGCGCCGGGCTTCTGCTTCGGCTTCTGCGGCAGCTTCTGCGGCAGCTTCTTCTTCGGCTTCTTTGGCGGCCTTGCGCCGGGCTTCTGCTTCGGCTTCTGCGGC
>CAYTSA010000065.1:14869-22084 GCA_964440345.1 uncultured Desulfovibrionaceae bacterium
CAGCTTCTGCGGCGGCTTCTTCTTCGGCTTCTTTGGCGGCCTTGCGCCGGGCTTCCTTTTCTTTGGTTTGCTGTGCGAGTTCTTTTGCTTTTTCTTGAGCCACGTTTTTGGACTTTTTCGCCGCCTTGTTCCTCATAGATTCTTCGGCGGCTTTGGCGGCTTCTACGGCGTCTGCGCCTTGTTCAATCATAATCCGGGCGTACTTGTCCCACAGACCACGATCCTGATCGCTCAGCTCCCTGTTCCAAACGTCCTGAGCCGCGTTAATCAGTGCGTTTCTATCCACCGAAAACTCTTTCAAAAACGTTTCGATGAAAAGCTGCAAACCTGTGAGTTTTTCTTGCGCCATGGAATCTTCCTTCCGTTTACACCAGTCTATCCTATTAGCGGCCGTCTTCCAATAGCCGCCGGACAGATATACCGCCGGACAGATCATTGAAATGGACCTTGATTCAAAGCCGGCAACACGGTATTGAGCCGCCTCACACTCACTACAAGGAAGTTCATATGCCTGACGCCAACACCGCACGCTTGTTGATCACCTGTCCGGACAAACCCGGGATAGTCGCCTCTGTGACCAGTTTTTTGTACTCGCATGGGGTGAACATCACCGCCCTGGATCAGCACTCCACCCGTGCTGCCGGGGGGACCTTCTTTCTGCGCATGGAATTTCAGACGCCGCACATGGCTATTGCCAAACCTGCTCTGGAAAAAGCCTTTGCCGAGGTCATCGCCAAGCAATTCGACATGGACTGGCGCATCACCTATCCGGCGTTTCCCAAAAAAACCGCCATGCTCGTTTCCCGCCACGAACACTGCCTGATGGAGCTGCTTTGGCGCTACGCTCGGGGAGAGCTAGATTGCGAACTGACCATGGTCATATCCAACCACCCGGACCTGAAGGAGCCTGTAGAAAACTTCGGCGTCCCTTTTCATTATATTCCCGTATCCAAGGAGAATAAAAGCGAAGCGGAAGCGCAGATGCTGGAGACTCTGGCGGGCAAGACGGAACTCATTGTGCTGGCCAGGTATATGCAAATCCTTACCCATGATTTCATCTCGCCCTACGAAGACCGGATCATCAACATACACCATTCCTTCCTGCCGGCGTTTATCGGCGCAGACCCCTACCGCCAGGCTTACGAAAAGGGCGTCAAACTCGTAGGCGCCACGGCCCACTATGTCACGGCTGATCTGGACCAGGGCCCCATTATTGAGCAGGACGTAGCCCGGGTGAGCCACCGCCACACTGTGGAAGACTTAAAGGATTTAGGCCGGGACCTGGAGAGGCACGTGCTGGCCCGGGCGGTCAAGGCGCACCTGGAAGACCGGGTGATCATCCACGACAACAAGACTGTGGTGTTCTGACCCAACCACAAGTCAAAGTAGCATGAACCATGCCCGCTTACCTGGTCATAGAAGCACTGGAAGTGCGCGACCCTGAAAAATACGCCAAATACGGACGCCTTGTAAAACCCCTTATAGAGTCATACGGCGGGCGCTACCTTGCGCGCACAGACAACCCTGAGTTGCTTTCTTCTGGCAAGACTCCTTTGTGCATGGCAATCATAGAGGTTCCCTCCAAAGATGATATACACAGGTGCTTCCAAAGGAAAACATACAAGGCGGCGGCTCCATTGCGAACCGAACCCGCCACGACTCGTGGAGTCGTCTTTGAAGGCGCTGTCTGACAATACATGTGCAACAGATGGATACACCATATGCGTTTGCCGCTTTTACTTGGAACCGCGTTCTTCAGCGCTTTCGCCCATCCAGGCGTAGCGCTGGTTCTCTTTTTTCTGGCTATGGACCCGCAGTTGCAATTGACCCGCAAGGTCGGGGTCAATGAAACGCAGGCGCACTTTCTGCCCATGCTGGGATTGTGCCTGCTGGCGCTAGGAATGCGTTGGTTGGCGACTCGTGCGGTGTATGTGAGATTCGGCCAGGACGTGAAGCTCTCGGCGCCTGCGTTCCTGACGCCGCAACTGGCCTATTTGCCGGCGGCGCCGTTGTCTTTGTATGCGCTTTTTGGGGCAGTGGAAGGCAACATAGCGGGGTTCATTGTTGTCCCGGGGCTGATCATTCTTAGCGCCGCCGCCATCCCAGTGGAACTCCTGCTCCTCACTGCCGGGCATCCAGCCTTTGGCAAGCACTGGCCGCGGCTGGCCCGTTTATTACTCAAAGCCGGCTATGTGGCTATCGGGCTGGAAATGGCGCTGCCCCTCGTTGCGCTGTTCATACTGTGAGAAACCTGTGATCACTCCCTCCTCAGGCGAGTCTGCTTTTCCTTGTGCAGAGCCTCCAGCACGGCCTTGACCGTTTCACGGTAGGCGTGCATGCGTTTGGTCTCTTCGTCGATGGGTGTAACATCCGGGAACATATCTTGCATAAGTATGAGCACGGCCACAGCTTCGTCCAAGTACTCTTCTGGCGCCTTTGGCGCGCCGCCGGGGCCGGGTTCTTGCACGCGGGACTGCAGCAAAGCCGCCAAGGCTGCGACAATGTCCCACCGGTCAGCATAAATGTAGGGGTCTGGCCGGCCAGCCTGCTTCATTGCCTGGTCCAAAATTCGGGCCGCCAATTCTCGTTCATCCATCTCCACATCCCGACAAATTTGTTATATTTCGTAATTTTTACACAATACCGAAGTGCCACTTCACGCTTTCCCACCTTACATAGTCCAAATATGCAAGGAAATACACACGCTATTTGCAAAGTTTAGCGACATGCCGCTTTTGGCCCGATTCTGGCAATTAGTATCATACACCCGCAGCCGGGGGGCGCGGGGTACACATCATACAACAATGGGAGTTACGCCATGAACGCCAATACACACAACACCCACAATGCTACGCAAAGCGCCCAGCACGCCGAACAGCGCATATTTTCCTTTTACACAGACCGTAAGGACAAGGCAGTCATCACCTGCCCGCATTGCCGGTTCTCGCAATCTGTCAATCCGCAGGAGAATCGAGTGCTGGACATCCCGTTTCTGGTCAATTGCCTGTGCGGCAAGTCCTTCAAGGCCCGCATAGAGTACCGGCTGTTCAGCCGCAAGTCCGTAAAGCTGGAGGGGGAATACTTCAACCCGTCCACGGGCGTGGCTGGGGGTATGATGGTGCATGATTTGTCTCTGGCTGGGCTGGGTTTTCTGACTGACGAGCGCAATTCCATAATAGACGGTGACGTTCTGGACGTGCAATTCACCCTGGACGACGGCCGGGACACCACGTTGCAGCGCCGCATCCGCATTAAGCGAGTAGACGGCCGGCACGTGGGCGGGGAATTCACCCGCACCAGGGAGTACGATCCGGAGCTGGCCTTATACTTGCGGTCATAACAAACCGTCTCTTCCCTTCCACTCTAAAGAGCGAAGCCTCCCCCAAGGCAAGGTATAGCACGCCGCGCCGGCGCAGTCCTCTGCGCCGGCGCGGCGTTTTTGCATCTTTTACTTGCTGCAAATCTTCCAAGCGCCGTCTTCCCTGACCAGCGTCACGGTCAAGTCCACGTCTTTGGCGTTGCGCTCGCCGTCTTTGAATATTCGATAAATGGTTCCGGCGACCTGCACCCTGGCGGTATCATCAGTTTTCTCAAGCAGCTTTACAGATACATCCTTGGTGCTAAAAGCTTTGACGCCGGACCGGGTGTTGATGAACTGGCCCATCTCCATCTGCTTTGCAGTGTCCTTGCTATCGCTCTCGCAGACATACTTCATGATGGCGGGGTGGTAGTGATAGAGATGCTGAACCCAGAGCATGGCCGTGTCCTCCGGACCGGGAGAGCAGGCGGCCAACGAGGCCAGCATCGCCAGCAGCAATAGTTTCACGCGCATAGACTTCCTCCGTAGCAGTTTGTGTTCTCCGGCTTGTACCCCTGATTACATCTTCGCGCAATATTCTCTGGTCTGTCTCGTAGGTTGACCAGTTTTTCTTTGACGTTGCCTAAAGCCGGGCTGGTTTGGAGCCGATAAAGAGTCTGAAACTAAAAACCGCAACTCCATAAAAAACCAAATAAAAAACCAAGGAGGTCTTTCCATAAGCACACTGTAACACCCCGCACTCTTGCGCAGAACTCATCCCAGGAGGGGAGAAGTTCCGCCAGATCGACACATTGCATGGAAGCAAATCACTCTTTCAAGGAGGAAAGAACATGTCACTGGTTATCAATCACAACCTGATGGCGATGAACGCCACCAGGAACCTGCAGTCTTCTTACAACAGTTTGGGAACATCCGTACGCCGGCTTTCGTCCGGCCTGCGCATCGGCAACGCTGCTGACGACGCCGCTGGCTTGGCCGTGCGCGAGTTGATGCGTTCGGACATTGCCTCCCTGAACCAAGGCGTGCGCAACGCCAACGACGCCATTTCCCTCATTCAGACGGCTGACGGCGCCTTGGGCGTCATCGACGAAAAGCTCATCCGCATGAAAGAGCTGGCCGAACAGGCAGCCACTGGCACGTACAACTCTGACCAACGTCTGATCATCGACTCTGAATATCAGGCCATGGCTTCAGAAATTACCCGTATCGCCAACGCCACGGACTTCAACGGCATCTACCTGCTCAACGGCAACCTTTCTGCAGAAGGCAGCCACGACGGCTCTGGCATGAGTTCCACCGGCGAGCTCAAGGTCCACTTCGGCACCATGAACGACTCCTCCGAGGACTACTACTACATCCAGATCAACAACTCCACGGCCTCCGCCCTGGGCGTAGGCAACCAGGCCGCCACCGACAGCTCCGGCTACTCCATCTCGACGCAGCAATCAGCCCAGGAAGCACTGGAGGGCCTGCGCGACGCCATTGTCTCCAAGGACAACATCCGCGCCCGCCTTGGTTCACTGCAAAACCGGCTGGACAACACCATTACCAACCTGCAAATCCAGGCGGAAAACACCCAGGCTGCAGAATCGCGCATTTCGGACGTGGACGTTTCCCAGGAAATGACCGAATTCGTGCGCCAGCAAATCCTCACCCAGTCCGCCGTGGCCATGCTGGCCCAGGCCAACTCGCTGCCGCGAATGGCCCTTCAGCTCATAGGCGGCTAGCGCATTTTCGCGTTGAGACAACGCTGGATACTGAAACAATGTACAATTGTTTCAAGCAAATGCTCTAACGGGAGCGGAATACAGCTTGAACGTAAGGCCTTTGCCGGAAAGAAGGGAACAGGGATAGCGTACAAACCCCGCAAATAAGGCCGGCCTCCGCAAGGAAGCCGGCCTTTTCAGCTAACAAACTGTAATGGTTATTCTAAAACACGGTCCAGGCGGGCCAGAACCCGTTCCCGGCCAAGCACTTCCAGTGTGTCGCCCAAACCAGGCGAACGGGTGGAGCCGGTCACGGCCACTCGCAGAGGCTGCGCCAAAACCTTGAACTTCAGCTCGTGCTGCTCCACGTAGTTCTTCAGAACCGCGTCTATGGACTCTGCGTCAAAAGACGCCAAGTTATCCAGCAGCCCGCGTATCTCAGCCAACCGCTCTCGCGTCTCTGCGCTGTCTAAAAACTTGGACGACGCCTTTTCGTCGTAGGGCAAATCTTCTGCAGAATAGATAAAAAATTCAGACTGTTCCGCCATTTCCGCCAGAGTTTGAGCCCGCTGCTTGTAGTGGGAAACAATGGCTATCAAATATTCAAGCTCCACCTGGCCGTGGCCGCGGCGCTGCAGCTGCTCCTGCAGCAGGCCGGCCAGGCGGCCGTCGTCGGCGTCCTTTATGTACTGCGCGTTGACCCAGAAAAGTTTATCCGGGTCAAAAGCCGCCGGGGAACTGCTCAAATGGTCTAGCGAAAAGAGTGTTCGCAATTCGTCCAGGGTGAATATCTCCTGGTCGCCGTGGGACCAGCCCAGCCGCACCAGGTAGTTGAGCAGCGCTTCAGGCAGTATGCCGGCCTCGCGGTACTCCAGTACGGACTTGGCGCCATGCCGCTTGGAGAGTTTTTTCTTGTCCTGGCCGTGTATGAGCGGCACGTGGCCGAACTGAGGCGGCTGCGCGCCCAAGGCGGCGTAGACCACAAGCTGGCGGAAGGTGTTGTTCACGTGGTCGTCGCCGCGCAGCACGTGGGTAACGCCCATTTCCAGGTCGTCCACCACCACCGCCAAGTTGTACGTGGCCGAGCCGTCAGGCCGGCGCAACACCATGTCGTCCAGCTCAGCGTTATCCACGGACAGAGTCCCTTTGACCACATCGCCGTACACGGTTTTGCCCTCTAGGGGCGTTTTTAAGCGCGCCACACGGCCCTCGCCCGGCTCCAGCCCGCGCTCGCGGCACCGGCCGTTGTATTTCGGCTTTTCCCCTTTGGCCCGGGCCTCCTCGCGCATGGCCTCCACTTCTTCCGGCGTGCACTCGCACCAATAGGCCTGCCCGTTTGCCAGCAAAGCGTCCACAGCGGCGTTGTAGGCCGTGTCGCGCTGACTCTGGTAAACGGGGTCAGCGTCCCAGTCCAAGCCCAACCAGGTCAATGATTCGAGGATGAGATCGGTGTTTTCCTGAGTGGACCGCTCTCGGTCCGTGTCCTCAATGCGCAGCAGGAATCGGCCGGACTGGCTGCGGGCCAGCAGCCAGCTGAAAATGGCGGTGCGGGCGCCGCCAATGTGCAGGCTGCCGGTGGGGCTGGGGGCAAATCGTGTAACAGTCATGTCAGTACGTCCTTATGGTATGCGCGCCAGGCAGTGAAAAAGACAAAGACGGCGGACCCGAGGACCGCCGCCAACACAAAATCGCCATTCACAATACGCGTCAGGAAACGGCTTCCACAGCCTTGACTTCCGGCACTTCCTTTAAAATGATTCGTTCAATGCCGTTTTTCAAGGTTATTTGCGACATGGGGCACCCTTTGCACGCCCCCTGCAAACGCACTTTGACGATGCGTTCCTCCGTCACGTCCACCAGTTCTACGTCACCTCCGTCTGCCTGCAGCGTTGGCTTCACTTTTTCCAGGGCGGCTTCAACATCGCTTCGAATGCTCATTTCATGTTCTCCTTTAGGCTGGCCGCGTCTGCGGCTTCGGTCGGTCTGTGGGTAATGTTTTGCGGTCAGGCTGTCAATCCAACGCAACTGTGCGGCCCTGCAAGAGAATTACAATATGGTAATTCAGTCAGCCTAAGTCTTCCACTGCACCGCTTTTTTGCTATGTTGAGCGGAACTCAGCACGATATTTGCTATACATTTTGTATATGCAACAATTTGCCGACGCAAGGGCTCAGCTATGAAGATACTCGG
>CAYTSA010000066.1:0-20349 GCA_964440345.1 uncultured Desulfovibrionaceae bacterium
GGCGCGTTTATCTGCACTCGCTGCTGGGCAATGGTGTCGCCAAAAGCGTGGTTCACGCCGCCGGTCCAGCCCTGGCCGTTCATCAGGCCGTAGTAGCCCAGGGTGAGCATGGGCGCGATGTTGTTGCGGTAAACGCGGTCCACATACACATCCACAGCGTTCACGTTCACCGTATTCAAGGCCAGGGAGCGGTAGCCGTTGCGGGAAAGGAACAGTCCGGCTGCGCCCAGTTCCAGCCGGGGTTGCAAGTCCGGCAAGGCCGCCTGGGCTGTGGTTGACCCTGTCAACTCGGCTTTGTCCAGGGCAACGAATCCCTTGCGCACTGTCACGCCATAAGTCTTGCCCGGAGTGAAGTTTCCGGCCAGAATGGCTGTTCGGCCGTCCGCAGTGACATGAAAATCCGTTTGCGGCTGTATTTCCAGATGCTTCTTCAATTCCCGGCCGTCAATTGGCGCGGAAAATTCAAGCACGATTTCAGGTTCGTTGACGCCCTGGCCGAAGACCTTTTCCACATGCAGCACCGGGTCCCAGGTCAGTGTCAGCTGCTTTGTTGCTGGCTGTAGAAGCTGCACATCGCTGTCATAGGGGGTCAGCTCCGGCCCTATGCGCAGTTCATAGGTACGCGGCGGCCCTGTTTTGTCCACAGGATCGGACACAAAGCCCAGATGCGAATCAATCCATGTGGATGTGACCGCCAGGGGAACTGTGCTGTTGCCGCTCAGTCTGGCCAGGGTCAGATTGCGGGCCAGAATCTCCGGGTCCACCTGGGCGTTGAACTCTACGAAGCCGCCTACGCGGGTCTTGTCCGCGGGGTCGCCGTGCTGCGGCTGGGGTTGCAGTGTTATTTGCACCACGCGAAAATCGCCTGTGGCTATCTGCAGCGAATCGTCGCCAACAAACTGCATGTCAGGGCCGGCCAGTTTTTCTGCGTCCAGCTCCACCGTATACACCGTGCCGTAGCGCAGGGGCTGGGCGGCCAGAAAGGCGAGCCGGTAAGGGTTGGTCCACAGCCATTGGCCATCGGCATGCGGCTTCAGGCTGACCAGGCTTTGCGCCGGGTCCAGCGGCCCTGCTGCAGGGTCCCCCACCGGCTGGTTAAAGACCACGCGCAGCTCACGCCGGCTCTTCATGTCCAAGGCGGCGTCGGTTACCCTCAGCTCATTGCCCGCGGCTTCGCGCTCCTGTTCCTTCTGCGGCGTTGCCTTTTGCCCATCCGGGCCGGAGAGCAGCATCACCCCCTGCACCGCCACAATGCACAGTAATATGATAATTATAATGTTTTTTGCGGAAGACGCTACGGGGCGGGGTTCTGTCATGGCGTATTACTCCTGCGCTTTTACGCGGAATGATGAGTGGAAAAGACAACGTAAAACACTCTACCCTATTTGCAATGCTGTTGTCATCATTCCAGAAACGAACGTGCAGCGGCGATCATGGCCTCCACCTGCTGCGGCGCTACCCACTGCACGTCTTTTTCCTTGCGAAACCAGGTGAACTGCCGCTTGGCGTAGGCCCGGGTGTTGCGCAGCCAGCGGTCCTTTGCCTCGTCCAGGCTCAGCTGCCCGCGCAAATGGGCCAACAACTCGGCGCAGCCAATGCCGGACCAGCCCGGCGCCTGCGGGTCCGGACAGCGGGCCCAGGCCCGTCGGGCCTCTTCCAGCGCGCCCTGGGCCAGCATCTGGTCTATGCGCGCGGCCAGCCTGGGCTCCAGCTCATCCATGGTTACATGCACGCCCAACTTCAGCCCTGCAAACCGCGGGGGCAGACCGGGCTGTCTGTGCCACCAGGAAAGAGGCCGGCCCGTGCCCCTGAACACCTCCAGCCCGCGCAGCGTGCGCTGGGTGTCGTTGGGGTGCACGCGGGCCGCCCACTCCGGGTCCGCCTGCTCCAGCTCCTTGCGCAGCTCTGGCAACCCCTTGCCGGCCAGGTCTATGTCCAGTTTTGTAGACACATCCTCTGGCACGGGGGGAATGGGCGCCAGCCCCGCCAGCAAAGCACGCACATACAGCCCCGCGCCGCCGACAAGTATGGGCGTTCCGCCAGCAGCCAGCACGTCGTCCGCGGCGTTTCCAGCCATGTCCGCAAACCTTCCGGCCGTAATTTTTTCCTGGCAGTCCAGAAAACCGAATAAATGATGCGGGCAGCTGGCCTGCTCTTCAGGCGAAGGCTGGGCGGTGATGATGGGAAAATCAGCGTAGACTTGGCGGGAGTCGCAATTGACTACCTGACCGGCAAAGGCATTCGCCAGCCCCAGGGAGGCCGCAGTCTTGCCTGCGCCAGTGGGGCCCAGCAGGCAGATGATGCGGCGAGGTTTGGAATGGTCAATGGATTCAGGAATCAAAACCGTAGCGTTCGCGCAGAGCCAAGTAGACGTTGTCCGGCACCAGGCCGCGCACTTCCCCGCCGACCCGGGCCGCCTCCTTGATGATGGTGGAGCTAATGTACAGCCAGCGATAATCAGTAATCAAAAACACAGTCTGGATTTCCCGGTTCAGCTTGCGGTTCATCAGCGCCATTTGGAATTCATATTCAAAGTCGGAGACAGCGCGCATGCCGCGAAGAATGGCCTGGGCGCCGCGATTGGCCACATACTCCACCAACAAGCCGTGAAAAGACTCCACTGTGATGTTGGGGTAGCCGTTCAGGGCTTCTTTGGCCATGGCCACCCGCTCGTCCAGGGTAAACAGCGGCTGTTTGGGGGTTTCTCTGGCTACGGCCAGGATGATATGCTGGAATATTCCCAGCCCGCGCTTGATCAGGCTAACGTGGCCGAAGGTCAGGGGGTCAAATGTTCCGGGGTAGATTGCAAGTTTTCCTGGCTGGTTGTCGTCCATAGCACTATCCTGGTTTGTCCGTAAGTTTTGTCCGCAACGCCCTCCAGGCCAGAGTGCATGGTTTCCGGGTCCATGTCCAGCCCGGCTTCCACTTCAGCCAGCAGAAACCCGCCCCGGACCAGCCATCCCCGGCCCGCTACAGCCCGCAGCGCCGGCGCCAGCAGGTCCTTGCCGTAAGGGGGATCGATGCAGACCAGGTCAAACGGCGCTTCCGGCCGCCTGTCCAGCCAGGGAAACACGTCCCCGGCAACCACCTGAACCCGCCCGCGGGCCACGCCCAGCGCCAGCGCGTTCTTCTGGATACACTGAGCCGCCTTGCGGCTCTTCTCCACAAACACGGCCAGGGCCGCGCCGCGGGACAAGGCCTCGAACCCCAAAGAGCCGCTGCCTGCAAACAAATCGAGCACCCGCGCCCCAGCCGGGTCAAACCCGCGGGCCAGCAGCATGGAAAAGACCGCCTCGCGAACCTTTCCCGTGGCCGGCCGATAGCCCGGCCCCTCCACAGTGGCCAGCACACGGCCGCGGTATTCGCCAGATATGATGCGCATAGGGTAACATCCCGAGATAGACAATCTGAGGGGGAGGCCTCTGGCGGCTTAAGAACCTTTTGAAAAATGTTCTTAAGAATCTCCAAAACTTTTTAAGAGGTCTTAAAAACGAGAAGTTAGTGTTTGGGATTTATACTTTGCCGTCTCAGTATTAAAAATGTTTGGAAAGACCAGCTTGCTTTAAAATAGTATTCGCCAAATAATAGTCTCATATCGTAATAGGCACTGCAAATCGTTTAAAAGCAATTGGGCTAAACCATATCTCGTGGCTGCCTTTAGCCTGTCTTACCCTGTAACATCCGGCTGATTCCAAAAGCCGGCGCAACTCGTAATAAAGCTTACCCATTCACAGCCCGTGCTATAGATGGCTTTATGAGCAATGAAATCAAGCGGGATATCGTAAGCTTCTTCTTCCTGAAGGCATCCATTGAGTACCAGCAACTCAGGAACAAGGTCAGCTACAATTTCACATAATTCCTCGAATGAATCAGCTTGTGCGCACAGTCCAGGAACATCTTCGCTTGTAGCTATCCAAGCTTGGGATTCCTTTCGCCACTCTGCATCAATTGTATATGACTGTAACTGCATAGCAATTTCCTCACAGTTTAAATTGACCCATATACTTCATTAAAGAGTATATCCAAAGAGTTTTGGCTGCACAATACGCCCCCTACATCTCAGAAATCAGCCGCGTCAGCTCCGCGTTCACTTCCAGCAGCCGGTCGCGCAGGTCGGCCTGGTCCACCCAATTCTTGCTCTCCAGCTCGGCCAGGCGGGATTTCAGTTCTTCCAGCCGCTGCTCGCTTTCGCCCACCAGGTAGGGCCAGTCTATGCGCGGCCGCACCCGGTCCGGGTCCGGCCCGGTCATGTTCACCACGTCTCCGGCCTCCAGCACGCATTCTTCCAGATATTCCGGTATGTACACGCGCAGGCCGAACTTGTCTCGAATGACGTCGGCCAAGGTTTTCTGAGCCGAATGCTCTCCGTGCACCAGAAATATTTTCATTTCCGGCCGGCTGAAGTTCTCCAGCCATTGCAGAATCTGGCTCTGCCCGGCGTGAGCGGAAAAACCGCCAATGGTGTATATTTTCGCGTTCACCTGCACGTCCTCCCCAAATATCCGCAAGCTTTGCGCGCCGTCCACCAGCTTGCGGCCGGGCGTGCCCCGGGCCTGGAAGCCCACAAAAACCACGCTGGCGCCGGATTTCCACAAATTGTGCCGTAGGTGGTGCTTGATGCGGCCGGCGTTGCACATGCCGCTGGCTGAAATGACAATGGCCGGGCCGGGCGTGGAGTTGATCTCCATGGACTCCTCCGTGCGCAACGTAAAGCGCAGGTTCGGCAACTCCAGCGGGTTCTCGCCCTTAGCCAGCAGGGCTGTGGTCTCGGCGTCGAAGAATTCCGGATGGTTCTTGAACACCTCTGTGGCGCGGATGGCCATGGGGCTGTCCACGTAGACCGGCATGTCTTCCGGCAGCTTGCCCTCCCGGTGCAGCAGGTACAGCGTGTAGATCATCTCCTGGGTGCGCTCCACGGCAAAGGCCGGGATGATGACCTTTTCCCCGTGCTCGTAGCTGTACAGCACGGCCTGGGCCAGTTCACCGCGGCTGGTGGATTCGTCCTTGTGGTCGCGGTTGCCGTAGGTGGATTCCAGAAACAGGTAATCAGTGGGGTGACCCTGGCTGGGGTCGCGCAGAAACAGCTGGTCCGGCCGGCCCAGGTCGCCGGAAAAGGTCAGCTTGGTGGTCTTGCCGTCCTCCGTGGCTGTAACCTCGATGAAAGCAGACCCCAGAATGTGCCCGGCGTCATAATAGGTCACAGTCAGGCCCGGAACAGGCTCAAACGATTTACCGTATTCCACTGGCGCGAACAGACTGGCCGCCTGCAGGGCGTCCTCCTGGGTGTACAGCGGCTCTACAGGCTTTTTGCCCTTGCGCCGGGCCTTGCGGTTTTGCCACTCGGCCTCCATCTCCTGAATGTGCGCGCTGTCCAGCAGCATGATCTCCAGCAGCTCCTGGGTGGGCAATGTGGCGTACACCGGGCCGGAAAAGCCCCTCTTCACCAACCTGGGCAAGAGCCCTGAGTGGTCTATGTGCGCGTGGGTCAGCAGCACGCAGTCCAGCCTGGCCGCGCCGTATTCGCTGTCGTTCAGATTGCGGGCGTCTATCTCGCGGTTGCCCTGGTGCATGCCGCAGTCCACGGCCACGCGCCTGCCTTCCACTTCTAGTATGTAGCAGGAGCCGGTCACCGTCTGCGCGGCGCCCAGAAAACGGACTTTCATATCTTCCCCCAAAAGAGTGTTTTGCAAAAGCTAGCGCAATGCTCCGCCATTGAAAAGCATTACCGCGCCTGCACGCAATACCTGAAATACTCCAACAGCGCCTGAGCCTGACGGTCCTGATGAAACCGTTCACAGCATGTCCGCCAGGCCGCGGTCTTCCAGGCCAGCACAGCCGCGTCGCCGGCCTGCAGCACCTTGCGCAGCGCCCGCTGCAACCTGTTCGGCCCCGGGTCCGGCGGGATAAGCAGGTCCGCGCACTCCTGGGGCCACAGCTCCGCCACGCCGCCCACGTTCCGGGCCAGGGGGACCAGCCCCTGGGCCATGGCCTCCAGCAGGGTGTTCGGCAACCCCTCGTCTAGAGACGGCAGCACGAAGACGTCGCTGCGCCGCAGCAGCTCGGCCACGTTGTGGGTGAACCCGTGGAAGGTTACCCGGTCCGCCAGCTCCACGGCCTTGGCGTGCCGGGCCAGCCCCTCGGCCAGGGGGCCGGTTCCGGCCACGTCCCAGGAGAAGTCAAGTCCCGCGCTCTTCAGGCCGGACAGAGCGTCCAGCACGTCGGCGTGGCCCTTGTCCGCAGTCAGTTGGCTGGTGGTGACCAGCCGCAGCGGCCGGCGCACGCGCCTGGGCGGCTGCGGCGCCGGGTGCTTGCCCGTGTGAATCACCGTTAACCGATCCGGGTCCATGGCTGGAAACCGGGCCAGAAAACCATCCTTTATATACTGGCATGTGGTCAGAAATCGCTGGCCTATGAGCCGCTGGTCAAGCCGCGCCCGGAAGGTGTTCTTCACGTCGCTGGGCAGGCCCAGTCGCTGAATGACCGGAATGCCCAGCAACCGGCCGGCTGCGCCAGCGCTGCGCAGGTCCTTGCCCACGTTCACCAGCACGGCCTGGACGCCCTGGCGCGAAAAATCTCGCACGAACCGGCCTACGGCCGCAGGATTGCCGTCAAAGCCGAAGCCGGCTTCCCGCGCGTCCAACCCCATGGCCAGCGCCCGCTCGATGAACGGCCCGGGCCGGCCGTAGACCACGGTCTCGCAGCCCAGCCCGTTCAGGCTGGCCGCGGCCTCCAGAGTCCAGGTTTTTACCCCGCCCCACTTGCGGGTGGAATTGACAAACGCAATACGCATGGCCCACGGCTATAGCGGCTGCAGGGCCGGCTGTCCACAGAGGATTTGTGGAAAGGCAAAAGGCTGTGGCGAGAAGGAAAAATTTGAAAAAGTTTCCCCTCTCGCGCTCTCCTTTTCAGAACTTTTCATTTTCCACGCTCCGCGTGGCAAGTGAGTGTATAAAAACCTACAAAGTTTTGGGGAAGGAGCTTTCCCCGGCAGCTCTTGTCTTTCCTTTCCTTGAGTTAGAGCATTTCAATCGTTAAATGCTATAACGTTTCTTTTGACAGCCCCCTGGCTATGGGCTAGCACGCTGTAGAATATTTTTTCCAGAGGTATTGATGCAGAAACCCGTGCTTTTCCGCGTTACCAACAATCTGAAGATAGGCGGCGTCCAGCGCCGGCTGCGCGGCGTGTTGCCCTTGTTGGCTAAGAATTTCGAAGTCCACGTTGTCACCTACAAGCGCAAGGGCGTCTTCTGGGACGAGCTGCAGGACCTGGGGGTGCGCACGCATTTTGTGCGCATTCGCGGCAAGTGGGATCCGGCCGGCATATGGCGGCTTTCCCGGCTCATGCGCCGGCACGGCGCGCAGATAGTGCATACGCATTCATTGGGCGCGAACATTTCCGGCGTGCTTGCCGCGGCCCTGGCCGGCGTCCCCATACGAGTGGCGCAGTCGCACCACCGGGGCAACCACTGGTACGCGCGCACGGCTTTTGGCCGGCGCAAGCAAATATTTCAGGAAGCGATGGCGCACAAGCTGTTCACAGACCGCCTGCTGGCGCCCTCACAAGAGATACTAAACCATTTTGGCGACATGACCGGCTTTCCGGAAGACAAACGGGTTCTACTGCACAATGGTCTGGATTTGGACGATCTGGCTCCCAAGAGGCTGCGCGACACCGTCAGAGCCGAGATCGGAGCAAGCCCTGAGACCATTCTCATAGGCTTTGTCGGGCGTCTGACAAAGGGCAAAGGACTGCACTTTTTCCTGAAATACGCGGCTTCCGTCTTGGCGCAAAATCCTCGTTACATGTTCGCAGTGGTAGGCGGAGGCAAAGAGCACCTTGACTGGGCCGAGGAATGGGTGAAGAGCCGACAGCTGGGCCAAGGGATCAAACTTTTGGGCGAGCGCTACGACGTTGGCGAGTATTTCAATACGTTTGACTGTCTGCTGTTCACCTCCCAAGCGCAGTGGGAGAGCATTCCCGGCGTGGTGCTAGAGGCCTGCAACGCCAGCCTGCCCGTGCTGGCCAAGGAGAGCGAAGCCCTGCATGAGCTTCTGCCGTATTACCCGCGTTTGCGGTTTGTGCGGCCGGGGGAGGACCCGGAGCACGCCAGCCCCGCCGATCTAATCCAGGCCCTGGAAGAGGCCATGGCCCTGCCGCCCGCGGATGTTGAACGCTTCCGTAGCCATTTCAGCATGGAGGCGATGGCCGCGAGGACTGCGGCGCTGTATGAAGAACTGCTGCGGGAGAAAGGGATAGCAGTGTAGTGCAGTCCGCTACTTTCGGAACAGCCGTTCCGGGTCGGTCAGGGTCACAAAAATTTCTGTCCAAGAGCCCTGGACCAGGTTGGCGTGCAGGTGCGGCGCGGGCAGCGGCCGGGCGCGAAGGCTGCAGTCTTCTGGCGCCTCGCCCCACCAGGCCCGGTACTCCACTGCGCCATCGAACCGGCGCACGCAGAGCTTATCGTACAGGCCGTGGGCGCGGACCAGGTTGTTGAGCGCCGCGTCGAGCCTGGCGACAGACCTATCCTCGGACTGGCCGTGTTTGAGCCGCCGGTTCAGGGTCACGGCGTAGGCCTGTTTGTTTGTGTCAAAAGCGACCTGGAAAAAACCGCCGTGGGGAAAGCCCTGTTTGGTCTTGGCCAGCCAGCCGCGCGTCTCCCCGTCTGGACCAGTCAGGGCGGTCAGTTCCAAGCTTTGCTTGTCCACTGCGCCTGGCGCGGCCCGGACCTGGTCCATGGTCATGCCAAGGGCAACGCCGTCCAGGTCCAGAGCCCGGGCTGGAGCCGGGACGCAAAAAAGGACAAACAGCAACGCAAAAACCCGTTTCATGGCCCAGCACTCTCCATGGGCCGGCCCGTCACCCGGTAGTTGAATTCGTAGCCCATGGCGCCAGACCAGTTTTTCGCGAACAGGTCTTTGTAGCGGGTGCCGTCCACCGGACCCACGGGCTTGCCGTAGGTGTAGAACCAGTTGATGACCGGCCGGCCGGAAAAGCCCAGGGCTATCCAGTAGGCGCCGGGCTGCAACCGGGGCGCGGCCGCGGAAAAGTCGAAATCCGCCCAGCGGTAGCCAGGTTTGTGAGCGAACCCGGCCACGTCGCGGATGGAACTGGAGGCCAGCAGCTTGCCCGGGCCGAAGCCGTCGCCGCTGTCTGCAAAGAGCTCCACCCACAGCTGGCCGCCGCCGCCAAAGACGTGCAGGGCCAGGCCCACGGTTGTCATCTGCAAGGGCTCCTGCAAAACGAACTGCTGGGCGAACTGCCGCCGGCCCATGGTTACGTATTCCGCGGTCTCCACCAGAAAGCTGGCCCGGCTGGAAAAGGTTGCGGCGTCGGCATCGCTGCTGTCCACGTCCACGGGCTCTATGTTTCGCGCCGTAGCAAAGTCCACGTTTTCCGGGAAGTCCAGGTTGCCCAGGACCGCCAGTCCCGGCACAGAGGGGGGCGCCGCCGGTTCCGGACGCGGTTTTGGCGGCTCAGAAACCGGAGTTCCTGGCGAAGGCGCTATCTGCAGGTCGCCAATGACGATAGCCGGCAAGGCGGCAGCTTCAGGCTCTGGCTCGGGCGTTGGCTCGGAGATGGGCTCAGGCCGAGGGTCCGGCTGGGGCGTTGGCTTGGGTTCTGGCTGCTCCGCCGGCTCGGCCTCAGGCTCTGGTTCAGTTTCCGGTTCCTGCTCTGGCTGTAGCGCCGGCAGAGGCTCTGGGGCGGGAGGCTTTGGCGTCTCAGCCATGGCCGTGACCAGGGGCTCGGGCTCGGGTGTTATGTCCGCCGGCCCAACTGCGGCAAGTTTGGTGAATTCCGCCTCTGCCGCGGGCGCGCGCAGCAAATTCACCGGGCCCCAGCGCATCATCTCCCCGTCCAGGTCCACCGCGTCAGCCTGGTAGGTGGAGTCGTGCTCCTCCACGATGTGGGGCCGGGGAGCGTCCAGTCCGGCGTCCCGGGTCCAGACCATCAGCCCGTCTTGCTTCACCTGACTATTGTCCAGGCCTACTTCGCAACGCAGGTAGCGGTTGGAGACAAAGAGCACGCTGTTCTGCGCGTCAAACGGGACAAAGCCCAGGTCCGGGAACCATATCTCTATCCAGGAGTGCCGCCCCTGGGCCATCTTGAAGGTATACGTGACAGCCCGGGTAGGCACGCTGTAGGGCCGGTCCGCGGTGTAGCCGTTGACCACGCGCACGGGCACGTCCACGGCCCGCAGCAGGGCCGCGGCCAGGTGAGAAAAGGTGCGGCAATCCCCAGCGCGTTTACGCAGGCCGGACAGCGCGTCCGTGGCTGGGGGCGGGGTGACGTAGCGCATGTTGTCCACCATCCAGGAGGAAATCCGCTGCACCGCGTCGTACTGAGATTTGGCGTTCTCTGTGATTACATTGGCCAGGGTCTGTATTTCGGGGTGATTGACCTGCACCTCGGGCGAAGGCTGCAAGTAGTACGCCGCCTCAGGGTGTTCCTCCAGCGTTGCCTGCTGCATGGGAAAGGGCGCAGTGGTGCGTACCCGGGGCAAGGCGGCTTGAACCACAACCGCCATGGACAGCTGCGCCTCCACTGTGCTCGGGGGCGCATTCCACAACACGGTGTGCACTGTGTTGCCGCGCTCGTCACGGCTGTTGCTGCGTTCATCAGGCTGGGGGGAAAAAGCAATATCGTAACGCTCCATAGTCTGGCGCGTGGTGGGCGAGGCAAAGCTGGGCGGCTCCACAAAGCTGACCCGTAAAGAGCGCAACGGCGCGGCGCGCTCCACCCGATAGCGCACGGTAAAGTCCACACGAGAATCCATGTCTCCTTGCATTTGCAGCACCTCGGCCCATGAAAATGGAGCCAGAAACAGCAAAATAAGTATGCACAAGCCCGAAACCATGTTTGGAGGATACGCCACCGCGCACGACTTGGGCAAGCAGGACTTTTGGCTCAGGCGCTAACGTGGTAGACTGGGTCCATGAAACGCATGATCCTGCATTTGGACATGGATGCGTTCTTTGCGTCCGTGGAGCAGCTGGACCACCCAGAGCTGCGGGGGCTGCCGGTGGTTGTGGGCGGGGACTCGGACCGCGGGGTGGTCTCGGCCTGCTCTTACGAGGCGCGCAAGTTCGGCGTGCATTCGGCCATGCCCATGGTCAAGGCCTTGAAGCTGTGCCCGCAGGCTGTGGTGCAGCCCGGGAGCATGCGCCGCTACGCTGAGGTGTCACGGCAGGTGATGGAGGTGTTGCACGATTTTTCGCCCGTGGTGGAGCAGGCCTCTGTGGACGAGGCCTATCTGGACGTATCCGGCGCAGAACGGCTCTTCGGCCCGCCCGAGGAGCTGGGAGGCACGCTCAAGGCCGCAGTCAAAGAGGCTGTGGGGTTGAATTGCTCCGTGGGCATAGCGCCGGTGAAGTTTCTGGCCAAGATAGCCTCGGACTGGAACAAGCCGGACGGGCTTTTCGTGCTACGCCCGGAAGAGGTGGAAAATTTTCTGCGGGACCTGCCAGTGGGCAAGATTCCCGGGGTGGGCAAGCGCAGCCTGGATGAGCTGCACAAGCTGGGCGTGAAAACCTGCGCTGACGTATGGCGCTATCCAGAGTCCTTCTGGCTGCGGCGGGGCAAAGCCGGCGTCTCCTTGTGGCGGCGCGCCCAGGGCGTGGACGAAAGACCAGTGGAGCCGTATACTGAAGCAAAGAGCGAGAGCGCCGAAAACACATTTGACCAGGACACCGCAGACAAAGAGCTGCTGGCCCGCTGGCTACTGGCCCAGTCAGAGCGGGTGGCGGCCAGCCTGCGCAAGCACAAGGCCAAAGGACGGACCATCACCATAAAGGTGAAGTACGAGGATTTCACTTGCCTGACCCGCTCCCGCAGCCTGGGAGAGCCTACGAACGCCACCCAGGTCATTTACGAGACCGCAGTCTCGTTGTTGCATGATCTGGCCCTGGCCCGCAAGGTGCGGCTGATCGGCGTGGGCGTTTCCAATTTCGGCTCTGTGCAGCGCCAGCTGTCCCTATATGAAAGCAACTATGAAAGCAACCAGGAAGAGAGAAAACGCCAAGCCAGGCTGGACCAGACCATAGACTCCATAACCGAACGGTTTGGACGCGGCGCGGTGACGCGCAGCGAAACATTGCAACTGACAAACAAGGTGAAGTGGCGACGTGACGCATGACCGCACAGAACCTCTGCCCATGGCGGACGCGGGCGAGGACTATTGCTTCTGGGAAAGCGTGGAGGAAGGCTTCAAGGTAGGCCTTGTGGGCTGTGGCCCGGGGTTCATGACGCTCATGTCCATCCTGCGGTCTGAGGAGTACCAGGAATTCATCCCCCCCCTTGAGCTGGTGGCCGTTTCCGGCCCCCTGGATAACGAGCGCAAGCGGCGCTATGTGGAAACGCTGGGCGGCCCCGTGTACGACAACTGGCGAGCCATGCTGGCGGCCCACCCGGAGATAAACCTGCTGGTGGAGCTGACCGGCAAGCGTATGCAGATACGGCGCATCCGCAAGGAGCTGGACGAATCCGTTTCCCTGGTAGACCACAACGGCTCGGTATTCTTGTGCGGCATGCACACGGCCCTGATATCCGGCCGGCACGCCAAGCTGAAGCTGGACCGGCACAAGGAACTGCTGCAGGCCATCATCGACGAAGTGCGCGAAGACATTCTGGTGCTGGACCTGGAAGGCCGGGTGGTGGACATGAACCGTAGCGTGCGGGAAAAAACCAGCGCGGAAAAAGAAGAGCTGATCGGCCGGCTGTGCTGGGAGGTGCAGCAGGACAACGACGGCAACCCCTTCTGCACCCCGTCCGGCGGCGAGCAGCGTGAGGAATGCTCCTTCCACAAAACGCTGAAGTCCGTGCAGATGGCTGAAACCATGACTACCCGCGTGGATGCTGAAGGCCAACTGCACTACTACCGCATCTACGCCTATCCAATCTTCAGCCCAGGCGGGGCCATGACGCACATATTGGTCATGCGGCGGGACATCACCTCCCGCACGGTGCGCGAACGCCGCCGGCAGCAGGAGGAAAAGCTGGCCATGCTGGGCGAGCTGTCGGCCTATCTGGCCCACGAGATTCGCAACCCCCTTTTTTCCATAGCCGGCTTCACCAACTCACTGCTCAAGGCCGAGGATATTGATGCGAAGTACAAAAAAAAGCTGCGCATCATTGCCGAAGAAGCCGGAAAGCTGGAGGACATGCTCAACTCCATCCTGAGCTTTGCCCGCACCGAAAAGGCGGAACTGGCCTGCGTGGACCTGGGCTGGCTGGTGGGCGACACCGTGGAGCTAATGCGGCTGGGCCACTGCGGCCGGGGCGTGGACGTGCAGTACTTCCCCGACAAGGGGTTGCCCCGGGTGATGGCCGAGCCCGAAGGGCTGAAACAATGCTTGGTCCACGTGATAACCAACAGCACCGAAGCCATGACCGAAGGCGGCCTGGTGACCGTGACCACGGGCATAGAGCTGGACAAGGTCTACATCCGAATCGAAGACGTGGGCTACGGCATGAGCGAGGAGACGCTGGAGCAGGTGTTCAGCCCCTTCTTCACCACCAAAAGCGGCGGCCACGCCGGCGGTCATGGCCTGGGCCTGGCGAGCATCAAGAAAAAGATGGAAGAGATGGACGGCTCTGTGGACGTGCGCAGCGTGGAGGGGGAAGGGACAACGGTGACGCTGTACCTGAGGGCGGTATGCGCAGCGCCGGAGGAAGAGGGACCGAATAGAGCCAGGACGAGCGCGGATAGACGTCAAGAATGACGTACGTTGAACATGACGTACGTCATAGTTTACGTATTTCTCATAGTGTAGTGTCCGCTAAATTTATATATGAATTTAGCGGAGTAGCGCGAACTGAAAAGCGCAGTTTTCAGTTCGCTTACGCCGCCGATGGCGGCGGGGCGGTCTTTCGACCGCCCTTAGTGTCGCGTGACAAAGTCTGCGTAAGTATCGATGAATTACACGGACGCGACACTAGCCGCTGTTTCTGCTATGAAAAACCCATGCCAACACCCTCACACGCTTCCTTGTTCACCACGGTCTGGGTGGGCGGCCATCCTTGGGAAGTGCAGCTGCTGCAGCATGCGCTGGACGCCGCGGAGATTGAGTCGTTCGTGGACGATGAGAACCTGGCCCAGGCCAACTGGCTGCTGACCACGGCCATTGGCGGGGTGAAGCTGCGGGTCTACACCCGGGACGCGGACGAGGCGCGGCGCATTATTGAGGAGCTAAGAACGAATTCGCCAAATGCTGCGGACGGAATGGAGAGGGACAGCCCGGCTGACGCCGCGGCCTCAAGGCCCCACTGCCCGCGCTGCAACGCGGACGATCCCAGACGAGTGTACTGGCCGGGGGTAAGCGCTTTGACGACGTTCTTGCTGCTTGGAGTCCCGTTGTTGTTTCGGGGCCGCTGGAAATGCCGGCAGTGCGGCCATGTGTGGAAAGGGTGACTCGGCTCTCTTTCTCACTCCCCCTGCCACACGGGCAGTTCCAGGTCCACCTGGGTGTACTGGCCGTATTCGCTTGAGAACCGCAACGCTCCATTATGCTTGTCCACAATTTGTTTGGTGACGTAGAGTCCCAATCCGGCGCCCTGGCCTGGTGATTTGGTGGTAAAAAACGAGTCGCAGACCCGGGACAGGTCTTCCAGCCGAATGCCCTGGCCATTGTCGCGTACGCAGATGCGCACATTTCCTGCGCCAGAGGGGCCGACGGTGATGCGCAGCACCTTGTTTTCGTGTGCGCCGTCATACTTTTCGTTCAGGGCTTCCCGGGCGTTGCCGATAAGGTTCAGCAACACCTGTTTCAGTTCCTGTGGCCGCCCCCTGACCATGGGATTTTCAGCTGGCGCGTCCACTTGCACACTTACCCCTTCTTTACGCAGCTGAAGATTGTTAAATAGCAATACTTCTTCAAGTATTTCAGGAATACTGACTGGCGCGAATTCTTGTCGTTCTGGCCGCGCATAGGAGAGCAGGCTGCGGACAATGCCTGAAATGCGGTCGCCTTCATCGACTATAAGCTTCACGTATTTTTCAACAATCTCTTTTTGTTCCAAAGAATCTGCAATGACCTCTGCTGCGTTGATGACGCCATTGATTGGGTTGTTAATCTCGTGCGCCACAATAGCCGCCAATTCTCCCAGAGAAGCCAAGTGCGCAGAGCGGAAGGCGTCGGCCTCCAGCAGCTTGCTCTCTGTTACATCCAGGGCCACGCCGCAGGTGGCGAATGTATTTCCTTCCCCGTCCAGCAATGGGAACCTGGTGGTGAGAAGCGCCGCAACGCCCCGTTCCATTTGCAGCCGCTCTTCCACGGTTTCCGGCTGGCCGGAGATGAGGGCCTCCTTATCCCGGGCGGAAAACCGCGCCAAATCGCCGTCAAAAAGGTACTCGATGCGTGAGCCGATAATGTCTATACTCTGTATGCCGAAAAACTCCCGAAACCGGTTGTTCACCAAGGTGATGCGGCCCTCCAGGTCTTTTAGCCAGATCATGAGAGGGGCATGGTCGAATATTCCTTGCAATTGGGCGTTGCTTTCATACAGCGCCCTGGACACAGCCTTGCGCTCTTCAATCTCCAGCACCAGCTCTCGGTTTGCCTTGTTCAGTTCATTGGTCCGCTCGTCCACCCGCTTTTCCAAGGTTTCATTTATTGCTTGCACTTTGCGGGCAAAGGCGTCCTTTTCCTTGGATGTCTGTTGCAGGTCCCGGATGTAGTCGTCCAAGCGGTTCTGCATGGCGGCAAAAGCTGCAGCAAGCTGACCGGCTTCATCATTCTGGGCTTTGGCGACTTCTTTTACTTTTTCCAAGTCAGCAGGATCGGCAATGAAGTCTTTAGCCGGCAGCGACCGGGCGTAGCCGGCCAGCATAGTCAGGGGCCCCGTAAAGCGACGGACAAGAAAAAACAAGGGAATAAGGCTTAAGACAAAAATTCCGGCCAAGAGTTGAAATTGCTGCTGCGTCAGATTCCTGGCAGGCTGCATGAGCCGCGATTTCGGGACAAGATAATACACTTTCCAGTTCACGGCTTTGAAGGTGTCTGAAAAAATGGCGTATTCCACTTCTTCAGCCCGGGCGTGCAGCATAGCATACTCTTTGGTAAGGCCGCCTCCGTTCTCGTACTTTACCAATGAATCAAGAATAGCGGGGACATTCAGTGCGCCAGGCAAGGACCGCCCGGAGTACGCCACCACGTCGCCGTTGCTGTCCACAAGCACCAGCGAGCCTTCCAGGTCGTCAGCCGCAGAGTCGAAAAACTCTTGCAACCGTTCTATGAAATTCTTTTCCGTGAGTTCGATGTCGCCCCGAATGCCCTCCAGGCTGCTGCTGGTTCCCACCACCCAGTCCCAAGGCTGGAAATACGTAAAATACGCCAGGTGCTCGTCTACAACACCTTTACCGCCTGCTCCCCAACCCATGATGGTAAACTCGCCGCCACCCCTGACCACTTCCTGGACAACGTCTTGCAGCGCGTCCCTGCCCTTCAGATTCAGAAACCCTTCCCAGGAGGCGCCTTCTCTGTTTTTTTGCGGATGCACCACCCCCCGCAAGCCGCTGGTGAAGGCCACGAAGCGGCCCTCTTTCGGTTCATTGGCGTTGTACCGTTGCCGGCGAAGCCATTCTGCGCCTCGCCGCCTTGCCTCAACATGTGAAAAAAAACCTTCCCGCTCCATCCTGTGCAGCTCGTCCAGGCTCCCCAATGCAAGCGTAACGGCTTCGCGCATCAGCTCGCGTTTTCTGACCAACGTCTCCAGTTTGTATGACACCTTGTTGCGGTAATAATGGCTGATGTCGCCCATTACCACACGGACAATATTGGTGGCGGCCACGTTTTCCCGTTCGTAAAACGCCCGCACGGCGTTTCGCTCCAGAAAAACATGCATGCCGCCCAGTATGATGAGCATCAATAGTAGAAAGAAAAAAAACAGCTTGAATCTGATTGGCATGGTGCGTTCTTTACTGCTTAGAGATATTCTGGGCCGGTTCTATGGTCTCGTAAATAACTTCCGCCCCGCCGAGAACTTCCAGGGGAAAGTCAAACCCCAGCATGCGGGCGGCTTGCAGGTTTACTGCGATGTTGTGCGGGTCTTCCAGCACCTGGGGCAGTTGGCGGGGCAAAGCCCCGTTCAACACCTTTGCTATGATTTGCGCCCAAAACACATACAAATGGTAATACTCCGGCTGGGCCATGCTCATAAGCGCTCCCTGTCGCACTTCGTACAAGGCGCCCATGGCAAAATTGGGAATACCATGCGTGAACAACGGCTCCAGCAGCCGGCTCATGGAGCCAGGATTCACGGCCCGATTTATGGTTATATATACTGCTTCCACCTTCCGGGCCAATTCCTCGTGGCACGCAACAACTGCTGCTTCAGCAGCGTTGAGACTGACTTCTGACAGCTTTGCAGGGCAGCCGTGAAGCTCAAAACCGAGCTCTTCCGCCGCCTTTTTCACAGAGTCCAGGGCGGCGTGGGTGCGGCCGGCCACAGTATCCTCGTAGACCACCCCAAGCGATTTGAACTCGACGATGTCGTGGAAAAAACGCACCTGGCGGTAATACCGTAAGGGGTCCACGCGGGCGTGCACGTGGTCATAGCCGGAGTCTTCTGCGCTTTTAATAATGCCCGCCTGCACGGCGTTGCTGGTGGACATCACAATGGTTGGCACGGAATGCTCGTTGTTCGCCAGGTCCTGCCCGGCCCAGGTGCCCATGGCTATTACCAGGTCCAAGCCGCCCTTTTCGCTGCTCCGGCGCAGGAAATCCTTGCGGTTCTTGTCTCTGTGCTCTTCGTTCCAGCCTGCGGACCAGAACGCGTCTGCGACAAACTCCACATAAGGTCCTTCCAGGCTGGCCAGACAGGACCATATTTCGCGCGTGTTCTCTGAGGATTCCAAGCACCCGGGCCGTTCCAACCAACCCATCTTTGCCCACTCTCCGGCCACGCCCCTGAGCACTTCCGTGTAGTCGGAATACTCCCCGCCCTCCATGTACGCTATACGCCAGGGCTTACCATCCGGCCGCGCTGCGGGCTGTACGCTGAACCCTTGCGGCTCCGTTGCGCTGGCGGCCGCCGCCTCCAGGACCAACAGACACGCAACCAACAAACACACTCCCATCATGTGCGCGCATGCCAGCTTCATATTCACCTCGTTGCGCCTACAAGCTAATCACACCCGCAGGTGTCCACAGGCCGGCGCAGCAGCATTGGCTGCCCGGGGACCATCTCCACAACCGCCGTGTCCGGGCTCATTTCCTGAACAAAACTCATGAACGTTTTCGTAGACTTTTCCAGCACAGGGAAGGACCCCCAGTGCATCGGCACGGCGCCTTCCGCCCCTAACAGCTTGCAGGCAAGGGCCGCCTGGCGCGGGTCCATGGTGAACACGCCGCCAATGGGCAGCAGGGCCAGGTCGATATTGTACAGCTCGCCCCAGGTCTGCATGGACTGAAATATGCCTGTGTCCCCAGCGTGGTAGATGGTGAAACCGTCAGGCAGGGTGACGATGTAGCCGGCCGGCGCGCCGGAATCTGATGAGTGAAAGGCCTGGGTCATGGCGACGGCGCAGCCTTTGTGGTCCAGTGTCCCGCCGATGTTAAAGCCGATCCCGTTCATTATCTGTTCCTGAGGTATGCCGGCTTCCACGAGCTTCTGAGCCGTGCCTACGATGGCGCCTACAACGGCGCCGGACTCTTTGGCCAGCTCCACGGCCTGGCCCACGTGGTCCCCGTGATCGTGGGTAATGAGGATGCAAGTGGGCTGGCCCACCTCCCCGGCGGCTTTCACCGCAGACGGATTGCCCTCGAAAAAGGGATCGATAAGGATATTCGCCTCGCCCGCCTTGATCTGAAAGTTGGCGTGGCCGTGCCAGGTTAGCGTGTTTTGCATTGTCAGCCTCCTTGCATGATTATCTTTTTACTCATTGTCGCCCTGCCAGCGCGGCGACAGCTCGTGCTCCACGCCCAGCTGGTCCATGGTCCGGGCGACCACCTGCACCACTATGTCCCGTACTGTCCGGGGCCGGGAGTAGAAGCCCGGGCAGGCCGGCAAGATAGCCGCCCCGGCGTCGTGCGCAGCCAGCATGTTCTGCATGTGGACGCGGTTCAGCGGGGTTTCGCGGGTGACCAGAATGAGCGGCCTCCCCTCTTTGAGCGCCACGTCCGCGGCCCGGTGGATGAGGTTTGCGCCAAAGCCGTTGGCGATGGCGGCTAGGCTGGCCATGGAGCAGGGACAGACCGCCATGCCTGCGTGACGCCAGGAGCCCGAAGCCGGGCCGGCGCCTATCTGCCGCTCGGTGTAGACCTCTGCAGCCAGAGCCCGCAGCTCGTCCGGGTCCACGTCCGACTCCAGCCGCATAACCTTGAGCGCGGCGTCGGAAAGAATGAGATGCGGCTCCACATCCGGCGCAGCGGCCAAAGCCCTGAGCAATTCCGTTCCATAATCCGTACCGCTGGCGCCGGTCATGGCCACTATAATGCGTTTCATTGCGTTACTCCAGTTTGAGCTGCGGCCATATTTCATCAATCCGCTGCTTGACTGTGGAGTCCATCTTCAAAGAGTCCGGCCACTCGCGGAAGTGTCCGTCTTCAGGGCCTTTTTTGGTAGCGTCTATGCCAATCTTGCCCCCGTAAAACGCCGTGGGCGAAGCGTGGTCAAGAGCGTCCAAGGGTCCGTCCACAACAACGATGTCCCGGCGCGGGTCCACGTTGTTGCCAAGGCGCCAGAGCACCTCGGAGGTGTTCTGCACGTCCACCTCCTTGTCCACAATAACGATCATCTTGGTGAACATCATCTGGCCCAACCCCCACAGCGCGTACATTACCTTACGGGTCTGGCCCGGGTAGCGCTTATCTATGGAGACAAAGCACAGGTTGTGGAATACGCCCTCCAAGGGCAGGTTCATGTCCTGCACTTCGGGCAGCTGCTTTTTGATCAGCGGCAAAAAGATGCGTTCCGTGGCCTTGCCCATGAAGCAATCTTCCATGGGCGGCGGGCCGACCAGCGTGGCCGGGTAAATGGCGTCGCGGCGGTGTGTAAGCGCTGTGACGTGAAAGACAGGGTAGTCGTCGGCCAGGGAGTAATAGCCCGTATGGTCGCCGAAAGGGCCTTCGCGCCGGCGCTCATTGGGCTCCACATAGCCTTCCAACACGAACTGGCTGTTGGCCGGAACCTTCAGGCTCACAGTCTTGCACTTTACCTGCTGCACCGGCGACTTGCGCAAGAAGCCGGCAAACAAAAACTCGTCCATCTCATCCGGTATGGGCGCGGTGGCGGCGTAGGTCACAGCAGGGTCCGGGCCCAGAGCCACGGCCACTTCCAGCCGCTGGCCGGCAGGCCGACGATGCGGCGCGAGGCGACGAGCGCCGCGCCCGAGCCCTCCAGCGCCTGGATGT
>CAYTSA010000066.1:20359-21924 GCA_964440345.1 uncultured Desulfovibrionaceae bacterium
CAGGTGAAAATGGTAGGCGCCGCCCTTGTGCCGGTGCCAGTGCATGCCCGTGGTGTTGCGGTCAAAAACCTGCATCCGGTACATGCCCACGTTGCGCATGCCTGTGTTTGGATTGCGGGTGATGACCAGGGGCATGGTGATAAAAGGACCAGCGTCGCCCGGCCAGGTGGTCAGCACAGGCAGTTGCGTCAGGTCCACGTCGTCGCCGGTCAGCACCACTTCCTGACACGAGCCGGACTCCACGTCCTTGGGAAAAATATCTGAAACGCGCTTGAGCCGGGGCAGAAGCTTCAATTTCTGGATGAGGCCCTCAGGCTTTTCCATCTCTATGAAATCATGTATTTCTTCGGCAACTGCATCCAGACTCTCCACCTCCAGGGCCATATGCATGCGCTCGTATGAGCCGAACATGTTCGTCAGCACCGGAAACTTGCCGCCAATGGGCTTTTCAAACAGCAAGGCCGGGCCAAAGGCCTTGCTCACCCGGTCGGTGACTTCGGCTATCTCCAGGTTCGTGTCCAGGGGGGTGTCTATGCGCTTGATCTCTTTTTTGCGTTCCAGGGCCTTGATAAACGCCTGCAAATCTTTGTACGCCATGGTTGCTCCTTTCGTGGTTCTTGAGCACTGTCCATACGTCATAACCGGAGATGAGACAATGGTTTTGCGCATCATTTGCCTTTACTGCTGCCTTGCTCTGGCTGGCTGCGCCGCCGGGTTGGAACATGCGCGCACCTTGGCAAAGCAACACGGCTGGCGCACTGAAACGCTGCAGATCGAACAGTGGAAGCTGCTCGCTTTTCTCGGGCCTGGCCAGTCCACAGACCTGACTGTCTACATCGCAGGCGACGGACGGGCCTGGCCGGCGCCGCACACGCCTCCCAAAGACCCCACGCCGGACAATCCCATTGCGTTGCGCATGGCCCTGCAGGACCCAGGCCAGGCAGTTGCCTGCCTTGCCAGACCCTGCCAGTACGTGACATCGCCGCTGTGCGCGCCACGTTATTGGACAGACGGACGATACAGCGCAGAGGTGTTGCATATCCTGGATACGGCCCTGGACCAACTGAAAAACCTATACGCCGCCCAAAGGTTGCGCCTGGTCGGCTATTCCGGCGGCGGCGCGCTGGCCGTGCTGCTTGGCTCGCAACGAACCGACGTACAAGGCGTTGTGACTGCGGCGGCGCCGCTGGACACGGACGCCTGGACCCGGCTGCAGGGGATCAGCCCGCTGCTGACGTCGCTGAATCCGGCGCAGCATGCAGACCCTTGTCTGCCCCAGGTGCATTTTTTCAGCGTAGACGACGCTGTCGTTCCTACACCAACAGGCAATGCGTACATGGCGACGCTGCCGGCATGGTCGCGGGCAAAACGTATCGTCGTTCATGGCGTACGCCACGGCGAGGACTGGGCGGAGCGCTGGGAAACACTGCTCCCGACTGCGTCTGCAAAACTTCAGGAACTTCTCAACCCCCACAGCCACGACCGCAGCCACGGCCAGTTTGCGCCAAAGAAAAAGTAAGCAACGCAAAGGCGAAGCCGGTCGCGAGCGCAGCGGCGCGACAGCG
>CAYTSA010000067.1:0-21441 GCA_964440345.1 uncultured Desulfovibrionaceae bacterium
GGCAAGGTAACCGCCCTGATCGGTCCCTCCGGCTGTGGCAAGTCCACTCTGCTGCGCTCTGTCAACCGGCTCAATGACTTGGTCGATTCAGTGCGGGTAAGCGGCGATATGACCCTCTATGGCGATTCCATCTACGCCCCGGGGGTGGATGTTATCGAGTTGCGCAAGCGGATGGGGATGGTAGCCCAGAAACCCAACCCCTTTCCCATGAGTATTTTTGAGAATGTCATCTATCCCCTGCGCATTGACGGCATTCGGGACCAGAAACTGCTTCATGAGGTCTGTTCCAGGTCCCTGCATGGCGCAGCATTGTGGCAGGAGGCCAAAGACAGACTGGAACAGAGTGCTCTGGGCCTTTCCGGGGGGCAGCAGCAGCGCCTCTGTGTGGCCCGGGCCATCGCCTCTGAACCAGAAATGCTGTTGATGGACGAGCCCTGTTCAGCCCTGGACCCTATCGCCACCAACAAAATTGAAACCCTGATCAATTCCCTGCGCGGGGAGTACACCATTTTAATCGTCACCCACAACATGCAGCAGGCAGCCCGGATCAGCGACTACACCGCCTTCATGTATTTGGGGCGGCTGGTGGAAGTCGGGGTCACCGCGAGCATGTTCAAAAAGCCCGAATTGAAAGAAACTGAGGATTATATCTCCGGTCGTTTTGGTTGAAAGCCCTGTTGTTCATGGGGAATTATAGCAACTTACTTGGCCCATATCAGTAAAACAGTTAAAAAAGGAGACTGTATCGTGAAGAAAATTATCCCCACATTGGTGCTGGCCGCCTCTCTGGCGTTGGCTTTCGGTTGCGGCCCGACCGCTTCCCAGGCTACCGACAAGAGCCACGGCCAAAATACGGCCCAACAAGAGGCCGTTGATTACGAGCGGGCCGGCTTTGTCACCAGAATGGAGCATGGTCGCCTTTGGGTCTTTTTGCCCAACAGCAAAGAGTTGGCTGATTACGACAAAAGCGGCGAACTGGCCAAACATGTGATCCGTCCCGGCAAAGGACCGGGGGGCGTTACCATCAAGGCTCCGGAAGGGTCGATTATCGATGCGTATACGCTGGCCAAACCTGGCTTCATTACCAGAATTGAAGATGGTCGCCTCTGGGTTTTCAAGACTGACGCTCCGGAGTTTCAGAATTACGAGGAGCATGGCGAACTGGCCAAACACGTGATTCGCCCCGGCGCTGGTCCCCAGGGCATGACCATTAAAGCACCTGACAGCGCCACCGTTGATGCCTATATGGCGGCGGGCAAGTAATACCATTTCCCATTGATGGTGCAATTAATTAATGCTATCCTTCTTCAAAGAAGGATAGCATTATGGGACGTCCCAAGAGCACATGTTCTCAAGAACTTGCGAGGCAAGCACATGCAGACTTGGATGCACTTGACCACTACGGCGTCATTCAGAAGTTGCGCGCAATCATAGCGGCAGCAGACCACCCGATTGCCACAGTGGCCAGCATCATGGGGGTAGCAAGTGAAACGATTTGGAGATGGGCAAAGACCTATGAAAAAGAGGGGGTTGGGGGTCTTTATCCAAAGCCCAAGAAAGCCAAGCCATCCAAGCTAAACGATGCGCAAAAAGCGGAAGTGCTTTCCTGGATTGACAACCGTCGCGATCCAGCGGGCAGAGATATCCATTGGACTTTGGAGCGCCTCCAGCAAGCAATCATCGACAGTTTCGATAAAAGGCTTGGCGTCAACACGATTTGGACCTGGCTCCGGAAAGAGGGCAGAAAGCTGAAAGTGCCCCGGCCAAGGCACTACAAAGCCGACGTCGATGCCCAAGAGGCTTTTAAAAAAACTCCCGGAAATTCTCGCAGTTGATCCTGGCAAGGATGTCTTCTTCTTTGATGAGGGGAGATTCGGCTTCCAGCCTGTGACCGGTAGAGTGTGGGCGCAAAAAGGCGTTCGGCCAGTGACGACAATTAAGCCGGGATACAAGAATTTCTACGTATACAGCTCGGTTTGCCCGAAAACAGGAGAAGAGATCAGTTTGTTCCTGCCTTGGGTCAACACGAAAATGATGAACCTCTATCTTGCCTACTTAAGCGCTGAACTGGGATGCCGCCAATGCTTCTTGATCATGGACAGGGCGGGATGGCATTCAAGCTCTGACCTGGAAATACCCAAAAATATAAACATAATTTTGCTCCCGCCGTATTCTCCAGAGTTGAATCCAGTGGAAAGACTTTTCCAATGGCTGAAGCGCCACAGCCTGAAAAATCGCATGTATCAGGGCATTGATGATATGATGGATGCCGTTCAAGGTTACCTCTCCGGGGCCACGCCAACCTTTTTCAAATTTCTTTGCCGATGCTCATATTTATTGCACTAGAACTAGGAAATGGTATAACGGGCGCAAGCGCCCTCATTTGCAACGCGCTTCTACAGGCCGCCTCCGGCCCGCAGAAGCGGGAAAGCCAGCGAGCTGCCACGGACCGGCTGCTAGTGGTAAATGAAACGGCGGGCGGGGCCATGTGGATCACCTGCTGGCCTGCCATCGCGCCCACGCCGCCATGCCGATACAGCCCCGCCTCGTCGATCAGGCCGGACATGAGTATCCGGTGCGCCTCCAACAGGTCCTCTTCGGACTCTGGCTTCCAGCTATCGAAGCGTTCATAGGCGGCCAGGGCGTTTTTCACCTCCTGCACCTCGCGGGGCGGGGCGATGACCCGTTTGCCCTCCAGAATCGCAGTGATCTGCGCCTCGCTTAGGGTGTTGCCTTCAATGGCCAACGAACCGTGAATGGTGCGGATGCGGTTGATGCGCCGCAGCCGCAAGGATCTGGCCTGATCGGTGAGCACGGTCAACCGACCGATGGCCTCGCTGATCGCGGCGACCTGGTTCAGGATCTCGGGTGTGATGGTGTAGGGCGGCTGGTAGGTGGATTTCGTCATGCCACACCTTCCCTGGTTCGAGTGTTTCGGGATTGCCCGTGGCGTGTTGGGTTCATTTATTCAAGCCTTGCAGCCTCTGCCGCAATATGCCCGGCGAGAGAAGTGATGAAAGTCTTGAGATTGGTCATCGAGGACAGTGAGGAAAATTCGCCATCGCCAGCGGCGGTTCTCGGTGAGGCGATAAGCGAAGCAGTTGTATAGAGCTGTTCCTGTGTCAGTTTCTGGCACAACAGATCGTACCGCTGAAGATATGAAGCGCCCTTGAACTCCTCGAACACTGGGAAATGGGGGGAATTGTCCTTGACCGGAGAGCGGGATTCCGGGGCATCCTCAACCAGCATCAGCCAGCCAACAAACGGTCGAGGCTGTTTGCCGAACGCACCCTCGCGATAGGCCGTCCATAAGTCATGAGCCGTTCCAATGGCTTCTTCTGTCCTGTTGTTGAAATTATTTCCGAAGGAAGGTCCGACCTGACTTTTCAGCTCTATGGACGCGATCAACTCACCTTTGTGGATGACAAGCAGATCCCAGAGTTTGGTTGGCCGAAAGAAACCGGGCAACGTCAGAACTGCGCGTTTTTGGTGGATATCGGCATGGGCAAGACCGTTGGCGCGGATCACATCCAGTATCAAGGCGATGAAGCCATCCATGTTTTTTCCGGCAGTAACGCCAGCTCGTTCGCCTTGATCGGCCTTGCCCGATTCAATCTGCTTCTGTTTGGCGGCTTCCCGGTTTCCCCAAAACGCCTGCACCGCTTCACGAGCCTTGCGCTCGTAATCCACGAGGTCAATTGCCATTGTCATTCTCCATTGCCGCCAAGTGCGGATCTTTCTTCTTGATTCAGTTTGTAAAGTTTGAAAACCGCGCTATTACAGGCATAAAGATCGCGGGTGGTCGCGGCATGGATCAACTCCCGCCGGAGATTCTCGGATACGTTCTGCCAGAAGGGAATGCGGATGCGCCGCAAGTACTGCGCCTGAAAACGCAGGTAACCTCCGCGCATTTTCGTTGAATAGGTCGCCACAAATAACTTGGCGATGCTGGAAAGCAATACTGCCTGCAATGCACGCAAATCCCAAGTGTCTGAGACGACATAGTAAAGGTTGTGGTGCGGATAGAGTTTGCCGGGCTCAAAAACAATATGAGCCTCGCCTTTGATATCTGGTATCAGTAACTTTGGTTTACTGGTGAGTTCCGGCCATATCCGGTCAATCGTCCTGTACCAGTTAGCCGGTGCCTTCTGTGCGCAGTGGCGCTTGGCGATGACCGTCTTGCGTTCTTCAAGGTAGCGAGCGAGTCTGGGGTAATTCTGCAGATCGACGAGACTGCCGTCTTCAGCGAACGGATTAATGACGCCTTGGCCTCGCCAGATTACTTCACCGGATTGGATATCCCGGGTAGCGGCCATAGGAAGTTTGCGGTCAGGTTCAACGTCAAGAGACTCGAACTCTCCAATGAATGCCTTGTCCGCTCCTGTGGCCACGCCGATCCCGACCCTACAATCAGCCTGTTCCAGCGCGGGAAACTGGCTTTCGATACGCCGAATCAGCGACATTTGGTCAGAGGAGTCCAAAAGCCATGGCTCGGAACCATTTACCACGCCAGCCATTTCCCGGACAGATGAATTTTGGGCCAGAGTTGCCGAGCTGATTTCAACAGCAACAGAGAATAGCGCCTTTTTCTCAATCTTGGGCCGGTGGGCAATCCGGGTTGCTCCTGCTTTTGCCTTCGAAATTACTGTGATCGCGGGATAGGCGCTGACTTCGGAGTGAAAGGCGTTGGTATCCACCATATCGACATAAGCTTTGAGATGAAAACCTCTTGCAATGAACTCCCTCAACGGACCGCCATAGCGGTTTTTCATCCATCGGTCGGCGCAGATAAAACCAAGAGTCCCGTCTTGATTGAGAAGAGAAAGAGAACGCTCAATGAAGGGAATGTAAATGTCGGCGCGGTCATACATCGTCTGATAGCGACGGCGGTATTCAGACAGCAATGGCGCTGGAATCAGCTCCTGCCGGACATATGGAGGATTGCCGACGACGAAATCAAAACAGGCGTTTTGCCGCTCAAGAAGGAAATCCCCCTGAATCAGCCATTGGTCAGCGAGATCTGAAGCTACGGATGCCTCAATCCCTTCATTTACAAGTCGATTGACGACAATATTGCGTGTGGAGATAAATGTTGATCTATGCAGCTCCACGCCACGAATGGCCTCTCCTAATTCAGCGCCAGCGGAAGAAAGATTCCCGCCATGATCGCGCCACGCAGAAAGTAGTCGTTCAACAATCGGAAGAAGAAAATCGCCCTCTCCAAAAGAAGGCTCCAGAATACAACGATGGTGCAATGGCTCACTGGCAACGTAGCCAACTAGGTCGAGAATAAAATCAACGACCTCTATGCGCGTAAAAATTGCCCCCCGGGCCTCAATGCTACTGTTCGAAGCCAGTGTTTCGATCGCGTCAGCAACCGCCGCCGGTCTCGGGAAGGCTGAAACATCTAGCAGGTCAAAAAGTGTTGGCTGCATCAGGCTCGGCATGGCAGTCCCCCTATAATGCGGCTATCCATTGTTGACCGATGCCTTTCGTGTTGTCGTTTGTCGAAGGCTCTTCATCCAGTCATCGATCTCATCCCTGTCGAACCGCCACTGAGTTCCGATTTTTGAGCCTGGCAACTCGCCTTTCTGGGCCAGCTGATAGAGCTTGCTGCGGCTCATCTTCAGATAGCCGGAAAGTTCCTCAATGGTCAGCCATTTGTCTTGTGGTTCCATATCAGCCACCGCGCTTCTGGGATAAGTAATAAAACATGATAGCAGAAAGTAACGCATAGCAGACCGTTTTTCAAGCAAAAACTCAGCTTATTCGCAGAGATAGTCCCCAAAAGCATGCCCACTGAATTTCGCCCTCACCTCCGACACATCCCGACGCCACCCGGTAAGTAAGACCTCAGAAAATCAGCATGAAAAAAATCACCCATCGCCCGACACTTTCTCCGTCTCTCCGGTAAGTAAGGGCAGAACCCAAAACGAGGAGCCACCGACCATGGACATCAACGACCTGTTTGACGGAATCATGAAGAGTATCAACCAGTTTGCCGACGAGATCGCCGAACAGCGGTTGCAGGAAAAAATGCAGGAAACCGGACGAGATCCGGAGAATGGGGGTAAGAATGCGGAGAATTTTGAGGCGAAAGAGAAGCAGGGTGTGACGGGTTTCCCGAAAAGGGAATGATTGCAGAGCGTTCAGCAGAACGCTTGATATGGCGTAAGTTGCTAATAAATAAAAAGATAAAAATCGATCCCGTATGCCGGACTCGGCAACAGGATCGGTTTGTCCAAAATGAATTGGTGGAGGCGGGGGGAATCGAACCCCCGTCCGAGAAAGATTCACACGAAGCTTCTACAGGCTTAGACCAGAATTTATAGTCGCCGCTCCAGCGCCTCTGGCCAGGCTCTTGGAACAGCCAGTTCGCCTAGGGGTCTCGTCATCACGCCGGCAAACGGGCGCTCAGACCAGTCCGATAAATTGGCGCCCGCCGTGCGTATCGGACGTCAGCACGGTAGGCGTGGCCACTAATTAAGCAGCCAGTGCGTAGTCGTAATCGTTGGCAATTAAATTGCTTGCCGTTTTTTAACGAGGCCTCGGCCCCTCGGCCTGCCACTTCGGTTGCAGCATCCCCGTCGAAACCAGTGCGCCCCCATGTCAATGATCTGTCCGCCTTGCAGGCGAACACTATATATATACACGCCTGCCGCCTCTGGCAAGGGGCAACACAGCCATTTGCCCCCAGGGCCGCCTTCTGCTATGTGAGCACGGTTCATTACACACATACAGGCTGCTGCTATCATAACCTGACTTTTGCACCAGCCGCATACAGGAGACGTCATGTCCAAGAAGACCCAACAATCCACGCAAGACATGCGGCACGAAGCCCTGCGCACCGCCCTCAGCACCATTGAGCGCAAGTACGGGCAAGGTTCTATCATGAAACTATCCGACGACGCGCACATTGTTGTGCCCGTTATCCCCACTGGCTCCATCGGCCTGGATCTGGCGCTGGGCGTGGGCGGCGTGCCCCGGGGCCGGGTCTCAGAAATTTACGGGCCAGAATCTTCGGGCAAAACTACGCTGGCCCTGCACATCATCGCCCAGGCCCAGAAAGCCGGCGGCACAGCCGCGTTCATTGACGCTGAGCACGCACTGGACGTAAATTACGCCAGGCGCCTTGGCGTGAAAACAGACGAACTGCTCATCTCCCAGCCGGACTACGGCGAGCAGGCTCTGGACATAGCCGACATGCTGGTCCGGTCCAGCGCTGTGGACGTGGTGGTCATCGACTCGGTGGCCGCGCTCATCCCTCAGACCGAGCTGGAGGGCAACATGGGCGAAACCCAAGTAGGCAGTCAGGCCCGGCTCATGTCCCACGCCATGCGCAAGCTCACCGGCACCATCCACAAGTCCCGCACCTCGGTCATCTTTATCAACCAGATTCGCATGAAAATAGGCATGATGGGCTACGGCAACCCCGAAACCACCACTGGCGGCAACGCCCTGAAGTTCTACTGTTCTGTGCGCTTGGACATACGCAAGATTCAGACCCTGAAGGACAAGGACGAGGTCTATGGCTCCCGCTGCCGGGTGAAGGTGGTCAAGAACAAGGTGGCGCCCCCGTTCCGCGAGGCCCAGTTCGACATACTGTACGGCACAGGCATTTCACGCGAGGGCGAGCTCATCGACATGGGCGTGGACACAGGCATAGTGGACAAGTCTGGCTCCTGGTTCGCCTTTGGTTCTGAGCGCTTGGGCCAAGGCAAGGAAAACGTGCGCGCCTTTCTGCAGGAAAACGAGGACATACGTAGCGCTGTGGAGAGCAAACTGCTGGAGCATTTGGGCCAGAAGCTTGCCCCTAAAGCTGTGGAAGAGCCAGAACAAGAACAAGAACAAGAATGACAGATACTAAAGGATATTTGCTGTGATAAGCGCCAATGACATCCGCTCGCGTTTTCTGGAGTATTTTGAAAAAAACGGCCACACCATTGTCGATTCCTCGGCTCTGACGCCTCGCGACGACCCCAGCCTGCTTTTCACCAACGCAGGCATGGTCCAGTTCAAGAAAATATTCCTGGGCCAGGAGCAGCGCGGCTATTGCCGCGCAGTGACTTCCCAGAAGTGTTTGCGCGTGGGCGGCAAGCACAACGACCTGGAAAATGTGGGCCGCACTGCCCGGCACCACACCTTTTTCGAAATGTTGGGCAACTTCTCCTTTGGCGACTATTTTAAGGAAGACGCCATCCGCTTTGCCTGGGAGTTCCTTACCGAGGACCTCAAGCTGCCCAAAGACAAGCTTTACGCCACGGTCTTTACCGACGACGACGAGGCCGAGGAACTGTGGAAAAAGGTGGCCGGCCTGCCGCCGGAGCGCATTCGCCGGCTGGATGAAAAGGACAACTTCTGGTCCATGGGCGACACCGGCCCCTGCGGTCCGTGTTCGGAAATTCTCATCGACCAGGGCGAGCATATGACCTGTGGGCCAGATTGCGGCATTGGCGTGTGCGACTGCGACCGGTACCTGGAAATATGGAACCTGGTGTTCATGCAGTACAACCAGGACGAAACCGGCGAGCGCACTCCGCTGCCCCGGCCCTCCATTGACACTGGCATGGGCCTGGAGCGCATCTCCGCGGTCTGTCAGGGCGTTTACTCCAATTTCGACATCGACCTTTTTCAACAGATTATAGGCTTCACCGCGGCCAAAGCCGGGGTGGAGTTCAAAAAAGACGAAGAGACCGACACCGCGTTACGGGTCATTGCCGACCACAGCCGGGCCATGGCCTTCATGATCGCGGACGGCATTCTGCCCTCCAACGAGGGGCGGGGCTACGTGCTGCGCCGGCTCATCCGCCGGGCTTTCCGGTTCGGCCGGCTCATCAGTTTGAACGAGCCGTTTCTGCACGAAACCGCGTCCAAAGTCGTGGACCTGATGGGCGAGGGGTACCCGGAGTTGTTGGATAACCGGGAGTTCATGGCCCGGGTCATCCGCGAAGAAGAAGAGCGGTTCAGCCAGACCCTGGACAAGGGGCTGGCCATGCTCGAAGAAGAGCTGGAAAGCCTACGCTCTGCTGGCAAAAAGACTGTGCCGGGCGAAACCGCCTTCAAGCTGTACGACACCTTTGGTTTTCCCATCGACATCGTCAATGACGTAGCCGAAAAGGCCGGCTTTGCCGTGGACGAGGAAGGCTACAAACAACACATGGGCGAGCAGCGCGAGCGGGCCAAGGCCGCCTGGAAAGGCTCTGGCGAAGTGGACCTGGCCTCGCGGTTTCAGATTCTGCTGGAAGAGGGGCTTACATCCAGGTTTGTGGGCTACGACTCCATGGCCGCCGGGGGCCGCATTGTTGCTCTTCTGGACGAGTCCGCCCTGCCTGTGGAAAAGCTGGCCAAGGGCGAGAAGGGCTACCTGGTTGCCTCCACAACTCCCTACTACGGCGAGTCTGGCGGCCAGGTGGGCGACACCGGCCAAGTGGCCACGCCCTCCGGTCGGGCTGAAGTGACCGACACCCTGAAGCCGGCTGCAGAACTGACAGTGCATCAAGTTACGGTGCCGGAAGGCGAGCTGTTGCTGGACCAGGAGGCCGATCTGGTGGTGGACGAAGGTGTGCGCACCGCCACTGCCCGCAACCACACCGCCACCCATCTGTTGCACGCGGCCCTGCGCAAGGTGCTGGGCGACCATGTGAAACAAGCCGGCTCCCTGGTGGGCCCAGACCGGCTGCGGTTCGACTTCACCCACATTTCCGCCATGACGCCGGAAGAGATTCAGTCCGTGGAAAAGGAAGTGAACAAAGCCATTATGGCCGACGCGCCCATAAGAACGGAAGTGACGCCCTACGACAAGGCGGTAGAGCAGGGCGCCATTGCCCTGTTCGGCGAGAAATACACCTCTGACGTGCGCGTGGTGGAGGCTGAGAACATCTCGGTGGAGCTGTGCGGCGGCACCCACCTTTCCGCCACTGGCCAGGCCGGGCTGTTTCTCATCCTGTCTGAGGCTGGCGTGTCTGCAGGCGTGCGGCGCATAGAGGCGGCCACGGGCTGGAACGCCCTCACCCTGGTGCAGGAGCAGCGGGCCGAACTGGCCGCCGTGGCTGGCGAAGTGAAGGCCAGGCCAGGCGACATAGCCAGTAAGGTGAAGGGGCTGAAGTCTGACATCAAGAAGCTGAACAAAGAGCTGCAAAAAGCAGCCACAGCCGGCGGCTCAGCCAGCGGCAAATCTGTAATGGACGAGCTGAATGAGGTGAACGGCGTGAAATTTCTGGCCGCCTCTGTTGTTGCGCCCAACGTCAAGGGGCTGCGGGACATGATGGACGACGTGCGGTCCAAGCTGCCCAGCGGCGTGGCCTGCCTGGCTGCGGAGGTCAATGACAAGCTTTCGGTGCTTATCTACGTGTCCAAAGATTTGCACGGCCGGTTCACAGCGCCGCAGCTCTTTAAGGAAATATCCCCCATCATCGACGGCTCTGGCGGCGGCCGACCAGACCTGGCCCAGGGCGGCGGCGCCAACCCGGCCCGCATGGGCGACGCCTTTGCCGTGCTGCGGCAAAAGCTGGAAGAGTAATCGTCAGGCTGAATACAGCTGATTACAGGGCGGACGCTGTCATACGGCGTCCGCTTTTTTGTGGTGCGCCCGGCAGGGCGCACCTTCAGGCCTGCAAGGCCGCGGTGATCTTCTTTTGCACCTCTGCCCGGTCAAAAGGTTTGGTGAACGTCGCCAGCGCGCCGTAGTTTTTGGCGAACTGCAACGTTGACGTGTGCGAGGCGGGGTTGCCGCCCGAAAAGACCACCACTTTCATGTCCGGAAATTCGAACCGCAACTGCTTGAGCATTTCCAGCGCTTCCTTGCCGGGCATGTACATGTCTGTGAGCAGCAGGTCCGGCGGATTGGCGCGGAAAAGTATTTCCGCCTCAAATGCGTCTGCTGCTTGCTGCGCCGTGTGGCCCATGCTCTGCACTATCTCTGTGAGAATGCTCATGGAAATGGGGTCGTCTTCGACGATGAGTATCTGCGGCATAAAAAGTCCTCCCACTATGCATGCTTCATACTTATGACAAAAAGAGGCTGCCGAACGGGCTGCCGAACGGGCTGTTGACAAAGCTTTCTCAACGAGTAAAGGTAGCGAAACGATGCCAAAAATGAAATATATTTGCCAGTAAAAAATCACAGAATTGGAATATTGACTTAAAAGGGGGCGGCTGCATGGAAGGCATTGATCTGAATGTGATGCAGGAAGCTATCCGGCAGGGGCAGATCAACGAAAATTTCGTTTGGGTTATGGTCAGCGCGGCGCTCGTTTTTTCAATGCAGTTCGGGTTCATGTATTTGGAGTCCGGCCTGGCCCAGGCCAAGCACTCCATCAATGTGGCGGTCAAGAATCTGGCAGACTTCGTGGTGGCGGTCATTCTGTTCTGGATGGTCGGCTTCGGGATAATGTTCGGCAACAACTCCCTGGGCGGGATCATCGGCGGCAGCGATTTTTTCATTTCGGTGGACGACCCCTGGATGGCTGCATTTTTCGTGTTTCAAGCAGTGTTTGTAGGCACAGCGGCCACCATCGACTCTGGCGCTGTGGCCGGCCGGGCGCGATTCGGGACGTACCTGATCCTGTCCGGCGTTATTTCTGGGATTGTCTATCCAGTGTTTGGGCACTGGGCCTGGGGCGGCTTGCTGCACGACCAGGCAGGTTGGCTGGAGGCCATTGGTTTTAAGGATTTTGCCGGTTCCACGGTGGTGCACTCTGTGGGAGGCTGGATGGCTCTGGTGGGCGTGATCGTACTCGGCCCGCGGCTTGGCAAGTTCGACAGCGAAGGCAATCCACGCAAAATACCGCCGTACTCCATGCCGGACGCCATTTTGGGCACGCTTATTCTCTTCTTCGGCTGGTTCGGCTTCAACTGCGGCTCTACCCTGGAGGCCTCGCCAGCTATTGCTCCCATTGCGCTGAACACCGCCTTGGCCGCATGTTTTGGTTGCGTTTCAGCCACTACGCTCTCCTGGCTGCTCAGCCCGGAGAAACGGCCAGAAGTGGAAATGATAGGCAACGGGTTGTTGGGCGGTCTGGTAGGAATCACCGCAGGCTGCGCCTTTGTGAACACTGTTGGCGCTATGTGCATCGGCCTGGTCTCAGGCGTGCTTGTGTACTGGTTTATAGGCTTCATGGAAAAGACGCTCAAGCTTGACGACGTGGTTGGGGCTGTGGCTGTGCACGGCATATGCGGGGCCTGGGGAACCCTGGCTGTGGGGTTGTTCGATCTGCAGGACGGTATGTTGTTTGGCGGCGGCTTGAGCCAGCTGGGCGTCCAGGCGCTTGGCGTAGGTGCTTGCTTTGTTTGGACTTTTGGAGTCGGCTATTGCATCGTTAAAGTCATCGACAAGTATTCCGGCGGCATGCGTGTTTCTGAAGAAGACGAGGAGCGGGGCCTGAATATTGCCGAACACGGCGCCAAGATGACTTGGTACGACACCATCACCACCATTCAGGAGATTGTGCACACCGGAGATATGGGCAAGCGCGTAGAGGTGGAGCTGGGCACTGAAGCCGGAGACGTAGCCGCCAGCTTCAATTCCCTGCTGCTGGAGGTGCAGCAGACAGCCGAGGTGGCTGATCGGGTAGCCAGGGGCGATTTCAGCAAGACCATCCACCCTAAAAGTGAGAAGGACTTACTGGGCAAGGCCGTGATGCAGATGGTGGAGTCCCTGCGCGAGCGAAGGCGAATACAGGAAGAAACCATCGAGAAAATATCAGAAATCGTGGCCACTGGCGACCTGGACCAGCGCTTTGACTACAAAGATGGCGAGACCATGGCCCGGCTGAAGCAAAGCTTTAACGATTTTTTGGAGGACCTTTCAGCAGGCGCAGCAGTGCTGCAGCGGGTGGCTGACGGCGACCTGACTGTGCGCGTGGAGCCCAAGAGCGGCAAGGACGCGCTGGGCCTTTCAACGCAAAAAATGGTCAACAGTCTGAATACCTTGCTTCTAGAGTTTCAGAAAGTGGGCGTGTCCATTGCTGAGACAGTGTCGCAACTGGAGCATTCCAGCGCAGATCTAAGCCAGGCGAATGCAGACCTGGTGGACGGCGTAGAGGACGTGAGCAGCGCAGTTCAGGAAACCATCCAGGCTGTACAGGCCATGCACGAAGAGGCCAGGTCTGGCGCGCAGTCCAAGGAGGAGGCTGTGCAGAGCATGACCGAGATAAGCGGGGCTTTGCATTCTCTGGCGGAACACATTTCTTCGTTGGATGTCACTACCCGGGATATTTCAGGATTCACCACCGTGATCGGCGACATCGCCGACCAAACAAATCTGTTGGCCCTGAACGCCGCCATTGAGGCGGCCCGGGCCGGCGAGGCGGGCCGGGGCTTTGCCGTGGTGGCGGACGAGGTCCGCAAGCTTGCGGAAAAAGTCATTGCTGCAGTCAAAGACATTGAGTCCTCAGCCGGCAAGATAAGCACGGATACGACCCGGGCTGTGGAGTCTGTAACCGAGAACCGGGACACCACGCAGACCATTTCCTCTTCGCTGGCGGAGACGCTTTCACGCGCCTTTGAGGCTGTGAAGCAGGCTGCAGACGGGGTCTCTGACAAGATGGGAAACATATCCAGCGCCACTGAGCGGCAGAACAACATCGTCGCCCGCAACGAAGAGGCGGCCGGGGCAGTGGCCCGGGTGTCGTCTACACTGCAGGAACTGGCCCAGGTGCTGGAGGACAATGTTTCCCTCTTCAACCTGGACAAACCGGTAGAACAAGGATGAGCAGACGATGGGGCTGCGTATTGCGAAAAATCACTTGATGCTCAGCGCTTGCAGGCGTATGAAGAATTTTTCGGGGACGTAGCTCAGCTGGGAGAGCGCTGCCTTCGCAAGGCAGAAGTCGAGGGTTCAAGTCCCTTCGTCTCCACCAGGAACATACAGCGGGTTGGATGCATGTCTGGCCCGCTTTTTTGCGCCCTACCGGGCAAAAAAAGAGCCGGCTTGGCCGGCTCTTTGGGTGTTTCTGCTAGGTGGGGAACTACATGGGCATGACGTTGGAGGCCTTGGCCCCGCGGTCGCCGGTAACGATTTCGAAACTGACGCGTTGACCTTCGCGGAGGGTCTTGAAACCGTCAGAGTTAATGGCGGAAAAGTGGACGAACACGTCGTCTCCGTCTTCGCGCGCGATGAAACCGAAACCTTTCTTCTCGTTAAACCACTTCACAGTACCTTCGTAAGACATACAGAATACTCCTTCTAAAAAAGAAAAAAACGGGGCGCGCCCATCGCGTCCCCCCAATTTGTATCAAGTAAGCGTTGCACTGAAAATTTGCAAGACATTTTTGCAGTTTTAGGCAACTTTTCTTGCCGCGGCGGGTCTGGCGGCCTAAGGTTGCGGCAGTGTCGCTTCCTGTGGCGGGTCCACAAGGGAAGTACAAGGCCGGAGATGTTGGCCAATGCTGGATATGTAATGGCTGGGAAAACCGCTGCTCATAGCAGGGCTGGCGCTGGCGTGGGCAATGTGTCCGTTATGCAGCAGCGTTGGTCTGTCCCCCTTGCCACGGAGTAGGCCAATCACGTTGTGCAGCTCGCTGGTGTAGAGTTCATCGTAGCCCAGTCCTTCCATGGTCAGGGCAAGCAGTTTAGCCATGCCGGCCTCCTCCCTGGAAAGTGAAGGCGTGCGGGTCAACTCCTGGACCAGGGAGACGATTTCGTTCTCGTCATAAACTTGCGCCGGGCCCCTGCGCTATCCTGTGATTTCGGCAAAGGTTTCTTCCAGTATGGCCATGCCCTTATCCAGCTGCTCGTCCTCGATGACCAGGGGCATGAGGGTACGGATGACGTTGCCGTACGTGCCGCAGGAGAGGACGATGAGGCCTTTTTCCATGCACTTGGCGGCAATTTTTTGGGCCTGGGCAGCGGCCGGCGCCTTGGTTTCCCGGTCTGTGACCAGCTCCAGCGCCAGCATGGGCCCCTTGCCCCGAACGTCGCCGATAAGCTCGTACTCGGACATCAGGTCCACGAACCGGGAGCGCACGGTTTCGCCCAGCTTTTTAGATTTCATAAGCAGGTTTTCGGATTCGATTACGTCCATCACCGCCAGGGCTGCGGCGCAGGCCACCGGGTTTCCGCCATAGGTTCCGCCCATGCCGCCCACCTGGGGCGCGTCAAGAATGTCCCGCCGGCCGGCCACGCCGGAGACGGGCATGCCGCCGCCCATGGACTTGGCCACGGTGGTCAGGTCCGGGGTCACGCCCCAATGCTCCATGGCCAGCATGGTCCCGGTGCGGCCAAAGCCTGTTTGAATTTCGTCAGCAATGAAGGCTATGCCGTGCTCCTCGCAGATGGCCTTGAGCTTAGGAAAATATTCTGGCGGCGGGGTGACGAAGCCGCCTTCGCCCAGAATGGGTTCGATGATCAGGCAGGCCACGTTTTCCGCGGCCACGTGCTCCACGAAGAAATCCTGCAGTAGATCAGCGCAGGCCACGCCGCAGTCCGGATAATTCTCGCCCAGAGGACATCGGTAGCAGTAGGCGTAGGGCATGCGGTAGACCTCTGGCGCAAAGGGCCCGAAGCCGAATTTGTAAGGCTTTACCTTGCTGGTCAGGGACATGCAGAGCAGGGTGCGGCCGTGGAATCCAGCCTCAAAAGCGATGACGCCTTGCCGGCCGCTATGGTGGCGGCAGGCTTTAACCGCGTTTTCCACGGCTTCAGCGCCGGAGTTGAAAAGAGCGGCCATTTTGGCGAAATCGCCTGGGACCAGGCCGCACAGCTTCTCGCACAGCTCCACGTACTCTTCGTACATGGTGATATGAAAACAAGAGTGGGTCAGCTTCTCAGCTTTGTCCTGAATGGCCTTGACCACCTTTGGGTGGCAGTGGCCTACGTTCTGCACGCCAATGCCGCCGGCAAAATCAATGTATTGTTTTCCCTCCACGTCAGTTATCACTGCGCCCCTGGCTGATTCTGCAAAGACCTGTCCCACGTTGAAGACGCCTTTGGGAATTGTGTTCTGCCGCCGCAGATAGAGAGATTGGTTGGTTTTGGTCATGGATGTCTCGCTCCTGTGTGATGAAGTTGCTGCGCCGTCTTTCTGTGGGACTGCAGATTTACATGATATTGTATTTCAGTGTGTTGCTGTAAAAAGCCGCACCGCGGAACTGTAACAACACTACCACTGTGGCTGCCCGGTGTCCAATGAGGCGCACAAAACGCGGTCTGTTTGAATCTTTTTTGAATCACAATTTAACCTATTGTCATTAAAGCTTTTGTGTGTTGGTCGGGGCGTTGTGAGCGCGGTTTGGCGATTTTATATGCTATTTGTGGCGTAATGACAAGAATTTTGATTCATAATGTAATCAAATCAATGGTTGACATGAATGGTTTGATAGGCTAAATATTTTAAACATTAATAATATGGTTTTGATATAATACTTGTTTCGAAGGGTGCACGACATGGATATTCTTGCAGGCCGTATTCTTGGGTCGCTGGGGCATATTGTTAGGTCCATAGACCAGCAAAACAAAAGAATGTGTTCCGAGTATAATCTGACGCTGCCGCAATTGATTTGCATTCGCCAACTGCTCCTCGGAGGCAGCATGACCAGCAGTCAGCTGTCCAATCAGATGTTCATCACGCAGGCAACGCTGACTGGCGTTCTGGACAGGCTGGAAGCCAAGGGGGTTCTTGCCCGCACCCGCAGCAGCCAGGACCGGCGCAAGGTGTTCATCGCCTTGACTGAAAAGGGCGAGGACATGGCCCGGGGGATGCCGTGGCCGCTGCAAGAGCAGTTTGCACACAGCCTGGAGCAGCTGGCCCCTGAGGAGCAGGAGCAGATCAGCAGTTGTCTGGAAAAGCTGGTGCATTTAGTAGACGCACCTGGCCCGGGCGATGTCTGGCCCTTTGGCTGCCGTGAGGAGCTGGCCAAGGATGTCAAGCAGGACAGCGAATCTGCTGAATAACACTGAAATAGTCGCAGGGAGACAGGCGCGCAATGGAACTACAGACCGAGACAGAGCATCGTATTATCGTCGAAAATCTGTTTAAGATTTTCGGCAAGCACCCGGAACGAGGTTTGGAGATGGTTCGCCAGGGCATGTCCAAGGAGGACATCTTTGAGCAGACGGGTCTGACCGTGGGAGTTTCTGACGCTACGTTCAAGGTGAGAACCGGCGAAATTTTTGTGGTCATGGGCCTTTCCGGCTCAGGCAAGTCTACGCTGGTGCGCTTGCTCAACCGGCTTATCGACCCCACAGCCGGCCACGTTTACGTGGATGGCAAGGACGTGGCCCAAATGGGCCAGACAGAGCTGGTGAATTTGCGCCGGCGCGATATGTGCATGGTGTTTCAGTCTTTTGCCCTGATGCCGCACATGACTGTGCTGGAGAACGTGGCCTTTGGCCTGGAGATGTCTGGCGCAGACCGCAGGGAGCGCGACCGCCGCGCCAATGAAGCGCTGAAACAAGTGGGCCTTGCGGCCTGGGGCGAGTCTTTGCCTGCCGAGCTTTCCGGCGGCATGCAGCAGCGCGTGGGCCTGGCCCGCGGCCTGGCTGTGGACCCGACGGTAATGCTCATGGACGAAGCGTTTTCCGCACTGGACCCGCTTATCCGCAACGAGATGCAGGACGAACTGCTCAAGCTGCAGGACGAGCACAAGCGGACCATCGTCTTCATTTCCCACGACCTGGACGAGGCTATGCGGATAGGCGACAGGATCGCCATCATGGAGGGCGGCCGCATCGTGCAAGTGGGCACGCCGGAAGAGATTTTGCGCAACCCGGCGGACGAGTACGTTCGGGCCTTTTTCCGCGGCGTGGACCCCACCAATATACTAACAGCGCGGGACATCGTCAGCGAGCAGCAGGTGACGGTGATTCGTCACCCAGGCGAGGGGCCGCGGGCTGCGTTGGAGCGGCTCATCCGCCACGACCGGGAGTACGCCTATGTGCTGGACTCCAAAAAGAAGTTTCAGGGCGTTGTCTCAGCAGATTCTTTGAAGCACGCGATGGATTCCGCTGCTGACGATATGGCCAGGCTGACCGAAGCTGTATTGCCCGCCGTGGAGCCGGTACAAGCCTCACAGTCCCTGCAAGACATACTGACTCATGTGACAGATAATCCCTGGCCTGTGCCAGTGGTGGATGAAACCGGCCGTTTTCTGGGCACCATTTCCAAAAATGTTTTTTTGCGCACGCTACAACGCGACGCCGCCGAGCATAGCGGCGAGATACAGGAAGAAACCGAAACCACTGCAGCCACCGCATAGGGGGAGCCGCCATGGCGTTTTTTGATTTTGAGGACAGACTCATTCCCTTGGACGACTGGATAGAAGCCGGGGTTGACTTTCTGGTGGATAATTACCGCTCACAGTTTCAGCTGATTAAATGGCCTGTGGAGCAAACGCTGAACGGTTTGGACGGGATATTGAACTGGCTTCCGCCAATAGTGGTCATAGTGCTGTTCGCTTTTTTGGCGTGGCGCGCTTCTGGCTGGAAATTGTCAGTGTTCAGCGTGCTCACGTTTTTTCTTATAGGCGCGCTGGGCTTGTGGGAGGACGCCATGACTACGCTGGCCATGGTGCTCAGCGCCGTTGTATTTTGTACTGTGGCGGGCGTTCCGGCCGGCATTCTGGCTGCACGTAGCGACCGTTTTGAAAGCTTCATCCGTCCAGTGCTGGACGCCATGCAGACAACGCCGCCATTTGTCTACTTGGTGCCGGTGGTCATGCTCTTCAGCATAGGCACAGTGGCCGGGGTCATGGCCACTATTATCTTTGCGCTGCCGCCCATCATCCGTCTGACGAACTTGGGCATTCGCCAGGTTCCGCAGGAGCTCATAGAAGCAGCGGTGGCTTTTGGCGCCACCCGGGGCCAGGTGTTGCGCCGGGTGCAGCTGCCTCTGGCCAGACCCACTATCATGGCAGGACTGAACCAGACGATCATGATGGCTTTGTCTATGGTGGTCATTGCTGCGCTTATCGGCGCGGGCGGGCTGGGCCTATCTGTGTTCCAGGGATTGAACAGCCTGCAGGTCGGTCTGGCGGGCATAGGCGGTCTGGCCATAGTGCTGGTGGCCATTGTCCTTGACCGGATTACGCAATCTTTGGGCAAAGCCCGCAAGTAGGGAGTAGTTTCGGTTCCGGAGGTTCTCCCGCAAGGGAGGACCGATAACCATACAAAAGGAGGATATTTTGATGATCCGCAAGACACTTTTTTCCACTGTAGCCATTTTGGCTCTGGTCGTGGCGCTTTCTTTTTCCGCTGTGGCCGCCGACATGCCTGGCAAAGGCAAAACAGTGAGACCTGGCCGGGCCACATGGACCACTGGTTTTATTCTTGAAGCCATCTACAGCCGGGCCCTGGAAGAGCTGGGGTACGACGTTAAAAAGGCCAAAGACCTGTCTAATCCGATATTTTATCAGGCTGTGACCCAGGGCGACGTGGACTACTGGGCCAACGGCTGGTTTCCCATTCACTACGCGCAGTTGCCGGACGACTTTGACGCCAAGGCGGAGCGTGTGGGCTACGTGGTCAAGGCCGGCGGCCTGTCTGGCTACCTGGTCTCCAAGGACGCCGTGGAAAAATTCAACATCAAGGACTTGAACGACTTCAAGCGCGACGAAGTGAAGAAAGCCTTTGACGCCAACGGCGACGGTAAGGCCGACCTGGTTGCCTGCCCTCCGGGCTGGGGCTGCGAAAAGGTTATCACCCACCACCTGGACGTGTATGACCTGGGCGACCACATCAACGCCATCCAGGCTTCGTATTCCGCCTCCATGGCCGACGCTGTGGCCCGGGCCAAGAACGGCGAGCACGTGTTCTTCTACACCTGGGCGCCCAACTGGACCATTTACAAGCTGAAGCCTGGCGAAGACGTGGTCTGGATGAACGTGCCCGAGATCATTCCTTCCGACGCCCAGAAGGGTTTTGAAGAACAGCTGACCCAGAAAGGCATTGCAGGCGCGGTGTCCGACCCGCTGAAAATGGGCTTTGTGGCCAACGACATCCGTGTTGTCGCCAACAAGGAATTCTTGGCGGACAATCCGGCCGCCCGCAAGCTGTTTGAAATTATGTCGGCGCCGCTGGAAGACATCTCCGCCCAGAATACAAAGATGTACGAAGGCGAAGACAGCCAGAAGGACATCGAAAAGCACGTGGACCAGTGGATAGCTGACAACAAGGCTACCTGGGATAAATGGTTGGCCGAAGCCCGCAAGGCGGCTAGCGCAAAATAGCGTTCAGACAACGCTCGCTCCTGAAACAATTTTCATTTGTTTCAGGAAAATGCATAAGAGCATCTAAACCTTTTCAATGTTAACGTGCTCTAAAGCATTTCAATCGTTAACTGCTATAAAGTATTCTAAAAGCCGGGGGAGCGACTCCCCCGGCTTTTGTGTCCTGTTGCTTCCAACCATTCGCTGTTTATAGTTTCTTGTGGCAGAACCACCAGTCGTAGCAGTTGTCCTGGCCGGCCCGTTCTTTGGCTGTCTCGTGGTCAGTGGCCGGCGGGATGATTACGCTGTCGCCGATGAGCTCGTTGTCCGGCCAGCCTGCCGGCACAGCCACGCCGTTCTTGTCGCTGATTTGCAAGGCTTTCAAAGAACGGACGATCTCGTCCATGTTGCGGCCGATTTCCTGTGGGTAGTAGATCATCAACCGCATCTTTCCCTCCGGATCAATGAGGAAAACGGCGCGGACAGTGTTGGTCCCCTTGCCAGGATGGACCATGCCCAAAGCAGTAGCCACCTTGCCCATGTCGTCAGCAATGATGGGAAATTCAATGTCCACGTCCAAGGTTTCCTTGATCCAGTCCACCCACTTGATATGCGAAAAAACCTGGTCAATGGACAGGCCTACCAGCTCGGCGTTCAATTCCTTGAACTGGGGCATGCGCTTCTGAAACGCCACGAATTCAGTAGTGCACACTGGGGTAAAGTCCGCCGGGTGGGAGAACAGTACGATCCATTTCCCTTTGTAATCGTCAGGGAATTTTTTGCGGCCATGGGTAGTCAAAACGTCAAGTTCAGGCATTTGTTCGCCAAGAAGAGGGATGTTGCTCATGTGAAAACTCCTTTCTGATGTCGTTTGTGTGGGGTAGAAAGCACTTTCGCTGTTAAGAATAATTCCTGATAAATTCTTTTGTCAACCCATTTCCAATTATTTTTTTGTGGCTATGCCCTTTGCTCCGAAGTTCCCACATCTATTAGTAAAGTCGAGGTCTCTGCAAAGATTGCATCTATAAAATATCTGTATTGCGCTTGATTTCAAGCGTTGCGGCCCCGGCTTACCCCTACTGTCACTCCCCGCTTCACTCTTTTGTCATCCTTCGCTTCACTCATTTGTCATCCTTCGCTTCACATTTTTGTCATCCCCCGCTTCACATTTTTGTCATCCCCCGCTTCACATTTTTTGTCACCCCCCGCTTCACTTTTTTGTCACCCCCCGCGAAGGCGGGGGGCCAGAGGCTGCGGTATAGCTGGATTTCCTGCGCGGTCCATGACATACGGGGGCTT
>CAYTSA010000068.1:0-21212 GCA_964440345.1 uncultured Desulfovibrionaceae bacterium
ACAGGCAGAAAACAACCATTGCCGCATTAATTACCACTATTCGGAGCTAGCTGCATAGCCACATGTTTATATTTTTGGCGGCGGATTCTGACCGTCGCGGATTTTCAACAGCCTGTCAGCCCAGTTTCCGCGTCAGGGCTTGGCGCAGGGTCCAGAAATCCCGAGCGTGCAGCGTCGCCTGCAGTCTCGGATTCTTGTAGGCTATCAGCCGCACCCCGGCTGCTTCCGCCGTGCGTTGATCTATGATGGAGTCGCCCACGTAGGCGACCTCGTCCTTGGCTGCAGACCAAGCCTGCAGGATGGCGTAGACCGGCTCTGGGTGCGGTTTTGCCGCGGCGTTCAGGGAGGTCATGATGGGAAAAAAGAAGGGTCGCAGCCCGAAGCGGTGGGCCACGTTGTCCATGGTGTCGGACCGGTTGGTGGCAATGGCCAGCCTGATTCCCTTTTGCCTGAGCCAGAGAATCAACTCGTAAAAACCGGGCTCGGGCCGGAGCAGGGGAAGAATTTCCCGGGTGTAACTGACCTGGGCCATGGCCTGCTTCAGGTCAGCGCGCCGCTGCTGGGGGACGATATGCTCCAGGGACTGGCTTACAGTGTGGGCGTGGACAAAACTGGTCTGCGCCCCGGTCATTGGCGGCAGGCCCAGACGCTCCAGCACGGCGTTGTAATAGCGGGCGTTGGCGTGCTTGGAGTCGAAAATAACCCCGTCACAGTCGAAGATAATTCCTTTAAGCCGCCCAAAATAGTCTGGATGCGTCGCCAAACCGCAGATCACGCCGTGGGGCTGGGGCAAAGAAGCAGTGGCGCAGGCCATGTCAGGCGCTCCTTCTGCTCTGCGGATATGCAGCCACGATAAAATAGCGGTCCAACCAAGGCCGGCCCTCCTGGGGGCCTGCAAAACCTGCGAGTTTCCAGCCCAGAACCTCGCCGTCAGGGGGAAGTTCCATGTCGGCCCACAGCGTTGCCAATTGGGGGTCAGCGGGATAGAGGCGCGTTTTTGCCGGAACAAAGGCCAGCATGTGCGCCAGCACGGATTCCGGGGGCGGCCCCACCTGGGCCAATGATTGCGCCCCCAGCGGCGCCAAGGGAGAGATTGCCCCCTCCTCTCCGGCCATCTCTGCAGACAGGCCGCCGGCGGCCAGGTCCGCTGCAACGTCAGCGTCCTCCCCGGACACGGCGGCGTTGAATTTTTCCCACGCTGCGGTCATGCCCTTGTCCAGCGCGGCCAGGGCCAGGGCCTGGTTTTCCAGAGACCAGACCAGCAGCAGGCTGAGCTGCGCAGCCCGCAACGGCGCGTCATCGTCTTTGGCGGCAACCGGCTCTTGCTCCGCCGGGGCTGCATCACCCGCGACAAAGCGGTTCAGGTCCCGAAATTCCTCCGCCGAAGAAAAAGACGCGGCGGCAAAAGAATCGTGGAGCCCTCCGGTTTGGCGCGGCAGGTCCTTGGCGTCCTTGAACTGTCTTGCGTACTCTTCCATATCCGCCAGGCATTGTCTGGCCGCTGCAGGCTCCAGGGGCAAATTGTCCGGCGCATAGCGGGCCAGCGCCTCCGGGCCGCCGGTTCCAGGCTGTGCATTGCGAGCTGCGCCGGGGTCAAGCAAAACCGCGTTCAGGGGCAGGGGCTCCGGGGCCAACTCGGCGTGCATATACGGGACAACAAGCGTCAGTTCCATGGCGGCTCCATATAGCTTCTCAGCGTTCAAACAGGGGGCATACGCCTTTGCATTCAGGCGTTTCCAGCAGGCAATACCCTCGCCAGCAGTGGACGCAGGAAATCAAGAAGGCCTCTTCAACTCCCAGTTTGCTGCTCTCTTTGGTCAGGAGGCTCTTGTGCTCTGCTCTGGGTTCGTCCGGCTCTGGTTCTTCATCCGGCGCCAATTCTGTTTCCAGCAGAGGAGTGTACGCATCGCACCGGGGATGGGCAAGCAATATCCTGTCCACTCTGCGGCTCCATATATTCACAGCTTGGGAGATATCCAGATTGAAAGCATCTGCCTGATTCAGAAAGTCGTCATAAGCGGACTCCAAATCCAGCAAGGCCTTGCACCGCCAGTTTTGGTGCAGCCCAGGGTTTAGCGCCTCCTCATGGAAACAGCGGCCCAGTATATAAAACCGGCAACCTATCCCTGGAAATCTTTTTACATTGTCGGACACGCCTGGCTCCATGGGAATGATTGCATCTGCCCTTCTCACAGTGTACATTGCCGACACTGCGTTGCTACACGCTGCCGGCTGTCTTGACCTGCCGGAAACCTGTGTGTATGACGCTGCAACACCATATGATGGAGGCGCAACATGATTGGCGGCATAGGCATACCTGAACTCATCATCATCTTGGTCATCGTGCTGATTATCTTTGGGGCGAACAAGCTTCCGGAGATCGGCAGCGGGATGGGCAAGGCAATAAAAAATTTCAAGAAAGCAACCAACGAACCGGAAGAAATCGACGTGACGCCCAACAAGGAAGACAAAAACGCCGAATCCGGGGACAAGGAAAAGACATCCTGATTTACCGACGCAGAGCATTGTAAGCGCCGGGACGCTGCAGCTGCGTCCCGGCTTTTTTCGTATGTTTCCATTCCCGGGGACAGACCGCGCAGCTGTCTGCCCCCACATACTGGCGCAGTGCTAGGCGCCGCCAACGAGTTTCTTAACTGCTTCAAGCAATGCATCAATATCCAGAGGCTTCTGAAACGTCGCATCAGCCCCGAACAGCGTGGCAAGCTCCAAATTGCAGCCAGGCTGCAACCTCGGCGCTCCGCCGGATACTGCAATAACGCCAACATGGGGAGCTTCTTTACGTAATTCTTTGATCAGTTGCAAACCCTCTTTGTTGGGCATTAGAATATCTGTAACCACCACCTGGGCGGGATGTTTGCGAAATTGCTCCAGGGCCAGCTCTCCATCTGCGGCTGTCGACGTTTCATAGCCCTCCTGGCGCAATGTTTCTTGCAGCATTTCACGTATCTGTTTGTCATCTTCAACAATAAGTATGCGCTGCCCTTGCATAAAACGCGCCTCCTTTTTTCCAGGCGCACGGCCTTGCTACCCGCGGATAACCTCAGCAACGGCTTTGGACAATTCTTCCAGGTCCACAGGCTTGCTGAAAACCCGTGAAGCGCCAAGTTTTTTCGCTGTTTGCAACAGGTCGTCGCCGCTAATGTTGGCGCTGCCGCCTGAAATGGCTATTATTTTCACGTCAGGATGCTCGCGGCGCAGACTGTGAATCGCCTCCACGCCGTCCTTGCCCGGCATGATGATGTCGGTAATCACCAAATCAGGTTGTTTTTCTTGATACTGGCGAATGGCCTGCCGGCCGTCTTCAGCCTCCTCAATTTCGTAGCCCTCTTGTTCCAGAGTCTGATGCAGCATGTCGCGGACTTGGGGGTCGTCTTCGACAATCAACAGTTTGGCCATGTTCTTACCTCCTGTCAGTTTGTCCTGGCGTCCGCCATGCCCCGTGAAAAACGTTGCACGGGCGCGGCAGCCTCAGTTCGCAGCTGGACAACAATTGTAACTGCCTGCGAAAAAGTATTGCAACACTCTGTTAGCTGTTTGCCTCACTGTCCAGCGCCCGCCGGACTGCTCTCGCCAGTTGCTCTTCCACCATTGGCTTCATGATGCATTCACTAACCCCGGCGCGTTCCAGGGCCTCGCTGGTTACTGCTTCTGAATAGCCAGTCACTAACAGAACAGGCAGTTCCGGCCGCAGTTGGCGCACCCGCTCAGCCAGCTCCAAACCAGTGACGTCAGGCATGGTTTGATCTGTGATTATCAAATCAAACTCATTGGGAACGCTGGTAACCAGCCCCAGCGCCTCTGTTGCCGACTCTTTCGCCGTCACAGTATACCCAAGCCCGGACAACAGCTCCGAGGCCATGCGAACCAGAAGGGGTTCGTCGTCTACAAAGAGAATCCGTTCATCGCCAGTGGGAACAGTATCGCCCTGGCCGTCGCTCAGTCCTTCTTCATCTTCCAGCAAAGGCAAGAGCACGCGAAACGTGGAGCCTTTTCCTAGCTGCGACTCCACTTGCACAGTGCCGCCGTGGCTTTTTACAATGCCGTGGACCACGGAAAGACCCATGCCAGTGCCCTCCCCTGGCGCTTTGGTAGTAAAGAAGGGATCGAATATCTGCTCCATGATGGCTGGATCGATGCCCTGGCCTGTATCAGAAACCACCAGTTCCAAATGCGAGCCCACACGTTGGTCGAGATTCGACCGCGCTGCTTCCGGGCTCACGTCCAGGCGGGCCAGAGTCATGGTCAATGTCCCGCCGCGCTCGCGCATGGCGTGGGCTGCGTTTGTACACAGGTTCATGAGCACTTGATGAATTTGGGTCGGGTCGCCCAAGACTGCGTCGTTGTCTTGGCCTTGCGCATCCTCTGAGGTGACAGCCGGATCGATATGGGTACGGATGTCCAGGGTTGCCGGCAAAGTGGCCCGAAGCATCTTGCTCACTTCCTTGAACAGACCGGCCACATGAACTGTGGTCCTTTCCTGTTCCGTACGCCGGCTGAACGCCAGAATCTGCCGCACGAGATCAGAGGCGCGCATGCCAGCAGACTGCACCTGTTGCAAGTATTCAAATATTTTGGTCCCTTCTTCAGTCTGCTTCATTGCCAGCCGCACAAAGCCCAGAATGGCGAAGATCATGTTGTTGAAATCGTGAGCAATGCCGCCAGCTAACGTACCAAGAGCTTGCATTTTCTGCGCTTGGCGCAGGTGCTGCTCCATCTTGTTGCGCTCAGCCTCGGCCAGCTTGCGGTCAGTGATATCCGTGGCTATCTCCATGCGCACCATGCGGCCGTCCACCCAGCGGATGGCTCTGTCGCGGACATGATACCACAAGCTGTTCAATGGGTTGCGGTACTCCCAGAGGCATGGCCCGGTGGGCTTGCCGTCCGGCGTCAATAACTTGTCGTTGGTGCAGAACCCGCAGGGCCCCTCGCCGTCCGGGCTCAAAGCCTGCCAGCACGTTTTGCTCCCAACCTCGCCAAACACTTTGCGAAAGTTGCGGTTGGTAAAAAGCAGCTCATGCGTGTCCATGTCCGCCACGTAAATGACCGCGTCAATGGAGTCGAGAACAGTTATGAACCGCTCATGGGCTTCTTTCACAGCGTCTTCAGCGCATTTACGCTCGGTAATGTCTGTGCCCACTCCCAGCACCTGGTCTTTTCCGGCCAAGGGAAGCTTGTTGGTTGCGAACCAGCGCATTTCGCCCTGAGCGTTGGTAATAACGCGCTGCGGAATAAAAATAGACTCCTGAGTGTCCAGGACCTCCATGTCTTCTATCCGAAAGAGCGAGGTTTCATCTTGGTGCGGGTTGAAGTCGTGTCCCTGGTTGCCCTCCAAATCCTCCACGGACGCGCCATAGAGTTCCGCCAAGGCCTTGTTCACCAGCACGAAACGGCCCTCTCTATCTTTGACGAATATCAGGTCCGGCACGGTGTTGATGACTTGGCGTAAAAAGGCCCGGTTCTCATTCAGTTCTATCTCAGCCAATTTGCGCTTGGTCACGTCCCGTCCCACAGCCTGATACTCGGTAAGCTGTCCTGTGGTGTCGAATATAGCCCGGTGCGTCCACTGCTGCCACCGTATGCCGCCGCTTTCCATGATGATGCGGTGCTCAAACGTGGTCACTGGCTTCTCCGGGGTCAGGGACGAGGTGTGCTCCTTCACAGTGGCCAGGTCATCTTCCGGGATGTGGGGTATGAAGTTCCGGTTAATCAGCTCCTGGCGGTTCTTACCGAAATACCGGGCGTAGGCTTCGTTGACGTATGAGAGCCGCCCGTCTGGCAAGTAGCGGCAAATAAGCTCGGTCTGGTCTTCCAGAATGGCCTTGTAGCGGCGTTCGCTGTTGCGCAACGCCTGCAAGGTCTTTTCGCTGGCGGAAATGTCCCGGGTGTTAATGGCAACGCGTACAGCGTGGGTAGTCTCGTCCAGGAAGGGGTACAATCTGTGGCCATAGGTAACTCCGCCGTGAACATCTTTGAACTGGATGGGCTTGCGGTTCTCTATGGCCTCATTGAGCCAGCGCCTTCGCTCTGGCGCCAACTCTTCCGGAATGAGATCAAAAATACTTCGTCCCCGGAGCATCTCCGGCGTAGAGCCCAGCCGCATAGCTCCTTCAGCGTTGATGGCGAGGATGAACCCTAATCCGTCCACCACCAACACCGTATCCGGCGAGGCGTTCAACACTGCAGCAGAAAGACGCTTGTATTCTTCCATTTGCTCCATGACAGCCATCATGGCTGTCACCCGCTCCTGGAGTTCAGCGTTCTCCTTGCGCAACCACTGCAGCTCTTCGCGCTCCTGCCGTGCGACGTCGTCTTCTGGCTCTCTCATACGGTTTTCCTGTGCTAAGGACGCTCGCTGGCGCTCGCCCCTTTCTTCGTGTAGACGTCTTTTCTACTAACAGACTCTAAAACGGAAAGCGAAAAGAATCAATCATGAGAAGAGATATCTTCAGAAAACTCTATTGAACCGTCCTCCTCTTTCTGTTTCTTTTTTCTTTTTCTCAAAGCAGTTACAGATAGCTTTAGAATAGCCAGAACAGCAATGATCCCTAGTGTGACGCCAGCGACAGCAAACATGAACTCGTAATCCCACGGCTTTGCGTCCATGAGTCTCTGGTCTTGGAAATACGCTGGATTTTCTATTTTCACCGCCCCCTCCAGAAAAGTCGCAGCATCGCCTCGCTGATAACAAGTTTTGCGTAAACATGTGACTGTGTTGCATCACAGACAGAATACCGTAAAAATTGACACGGACAAAGAAAATTATTTTGGAGATAAACGTAATCATTCTAAAGCGTCTGGCAACAGCTTCTGCTCCAGACGCCGTGCCCCCAAAAATTTTCTCTACGGGAAGCCTTCATGGGTCTGGACTCCTGCGCTTTTCTTGAGTACCTTCACAATAGGAGCTATATCCGTGTCCGCACGCGAAAACTACATACTCGATCAAGACAAAAATTCAGAGCTTGACCCGCCCTCGCCAGAACTCTTTGGCAAGGAAAAACTCACTGGCGTTTACTCCACCACAGTCAAGGCCAAGATAGGCTTTGGGCACACGCGTCGCAACACAACCCAAACAGTCTATATGTATGTCACAGAAGAGGACGGCGGTTCTCTGTACATACAGCCGCTTAACGACAATTATGTGCCTATTGGAGATAAAAAAACTATCGCCAGGGAAGTGCTGCTTACCGAATATCTGCCGGAACCTGCCGTATACATGGGCAAAGTTTACCCAGTCATGCGGCAGCTTTCCAAGACCATCGCACGGGGTGAAAAACATCTGAGCAAGGGCGAAACGTTCAGCGCGGAATACGAGTTCAAAACCGCCCTGCGCATAGACGAAGAGAATATCCGGGCCACTTTTGGTCTGGGACTTACGTATCTGGAGCGCAACGAAACCGACCGCGGCGCCCTGGTGTTCCGCCGGCTGGTCAAGCTCAAAGGCGCCTTTGAGCCGCAGCATAAACATCTTTTCAATGAATTCGGCATGAAGCTGCGCAAGAACAAAATGTTCGACCACGCCTTGAAGTACTATTCACGTGCGTTCCAGTTTTCCAAAAATGACGAAAACCTTATGTACAATATCGCCCGGGTCATGTACGACAAAGGCAACGTTCACAAGTGCATTATATACCTGGAAAAAGCTCTTTCCATGAACCCGGATTTTGACGAAGCTAAAGGGCTGCTCGCTTTTGCGAAAAAGAAGATACAGCGCGATGACGCCCCAAACGCCAAACGCAACAGCGCCGAAGCGCCGTCAGAGCGCGACGGCATGTTGCAATTGTAGATTGCTGTGAGCCCCCTGCTGTTCTGCACAGACACCGGCTGAACCAATACGAAGAGAAACCGTTCCCGCGACAGGAGCCGACGACATGGACCAGCATAACGTTTTGCCCAACGCCTTTTTTGGCAAATACCTGCTACAGCAAAACATCATCACCCAGGAAGCTCTGGACGACGCCCTGCGCCACCAGCACGAAGTGAACCGGCGCATAGGCGACCACGCCGTGCAAAAGGGCTACTTGACCCATGACCAGATGATGGAAGTGTTGGAAGAACAAAAAAACCTGGACGAGCCCTTTGGCGCCATTGCCATCCAGCGGGGCTATCTGAGCCAAGACCAACTGGACGACCTGCTTTTTTCCCAGATCGTCAACTCCACATATCTGGGCGAGGCGCTGTTAGAGCTGGGGCACATTACTCCTGACCAATTCTCGGAAAGCTTGCGGGAATACACCCGCATGGAAAACCGCCGCCGGGTGGAGATAGCAACAGCTCTGGAGCATTATGAACACAACGAAATCATCGGCGCCGGCTTGAGGGCGCTAATTCGGGGGTTTATGCGCTTTACCGGCGAGGAGCTCAAGCTGGAATCTGTGTGCGACGAACGAAATTGCGGCGACTTTGACGTGCGTTTCAACCTGCAGTTGGACATTGAAGACAATGGCCGCTTGCTCTGCTCCATTTTCTTTCCGAACTCGCTGGCCCAGACCATAGCTGCAGATTTCCCCGATGACGACGGCGCCAGTTGCGACGATGCGTGCATGCGCCAGTGCGGCTATTTTTTCTTGTACGTGGAGCGCTACTTCATCTCCGGGCTGGAGGAACTGGCCATACCCGTGCAAAACAGTCTGCTTGCCGGCGTGCGCCGGGGCGGTCCCATTTCCAAGCAACCCAACGACGCTGTTATCTACATGACGACGACGAAGGCTGTGGTGGGCATGCGGTTTTCCATGCTAACAGCGATCTAGCGCGGGCCAACCTGGGATACATCAAAAAACTCACATGTGCCGGAACCATAGCGTACAATCTCAGGAATAATTCTTGTTCCAAAACGACAATACGGCATTACTTTCCTTGCAAGACTCTGCTCCTGTTGCCTGATGTTTTGTAATCATTCTGTCACCCAGCGCCTGTTAGTATATCTACACAGTGTGTTGTGAGCAGTACTAACCCATCGGATATCCAATGACGCATCACCAACTTTCTGTGGGGCGCAAAATCAAACTGGGATTCGGCGTTTTCCTGGTGATCATTGGCTTGCCCCTGTATTTTTTGCCCATACCTTTGGGCATTGTCACACTTTTTCCCGGCATTGCCCTGATTATGCATTCTTCAGAAACCAGCCGCAGATATGTGCGCTCATTGCGCACCAAGGCGCCTGGCTTGTGGCGACGGCTGCGGCCTCTGATAAAACGGGCGTGCGACGACTGTGACCCAAAGCCCGGACAATAACAATGCGCGCCTTATCCAGCTGTTTGTTTCCGGCTAGTTTGTTTTCGGCTGGTTCGTTTTCAGCCTTGTATTTTTCAACCCAGCCTTCTACATTCACCTGAATCACACACCATAACCTCTAAGGAGTCCACAATGCTGGTGCGTTCCAGCGGCGTATTGCTGCACCTGACATCACTTCCTTCCGGATACGGTACAGGAGACATGGGGCCTTGGGCGTACACCTTTGCTGACCGACTCTCCACTACAGGCCAGGGGTATTGGCAGATTCTTCCCCTTGGTCCTACCTCGCCGGCGCTTGGCAATTCACCCTACTCCGCCTTTTCCGCCTTTGCAGGCAATCCGTTGCTCATCAGCCCGGACATCCTTGTTGAACATGGATTCCTGGATCGTACAGACATCCCCCATTTTCATGAAGACGACCCGTCTGTCTGCCGCTATGAATGGACGGAAACGTACCGCTTTACGTTACTGCGCTCAGCCTACGCCAAAAACAAGCACGCGTTGACGCATATGCCGGAGTACGAACGTTTTTGTGAAGAAAACGCTGTCTGGCTGGAGGACTTCGCCCTGTTCATGACCCTGAAGGATCACTATGGCGGAGCAGTGTGGAACACCTGGGAGCCTGGCCACCGCGACAGAGACAACCGCAGCATGGCTGGATGGCGCAGCCACAAGGCAGACGAGATTGAGTTCATCTGCTTTGTCCAGTTTCTGTTTTTTTCCCAGTGGCGAGCCCTGAAACGCCACTGCAACGCCAAGGGCGTGCGTATGGTGGGCGACATGCCCATCTACGTAACCTTTGACAGCGCCGATGTCTGGGCGCGCCCGGAGCTGTACAAGCTGGACGCCGAAAAAAGACCCCTCTACGTGGCTGGCGTGCCGCCGGACTACTTTAGCGAAACCGGCCAGTTGTGGGGAAATCCTGTATACAACTGGGAACGCATGGAGGCTAACGGCTTTGCATGGTGGACCGAGCGCATGCGCCAGAACCTGGAGCTGTTTGACGCCATCCGGCTGGACCACTTCAGGGGCTTCGCCGCGTATTGGGAAATACCGGCTGGTAAAAAAACAGCCATAAACGGCGAATGGATTGAGGTCCCGGGGGCCAAGCTTTTCGCCGCCCTCTCCCGGCGGTTGCCTGGCCTGCCCATCATTGCCGAAGACCTGGGCTTCATAACCGCCGACGTACGCGAGCTGAAAGACATGTTCCACTTCCCGGGCATGAAGGTGCTCATGTTCGGCTTTGGCGGCGCCTTGAGCGAAAACCCGGACTCATTGCACAACCACACGGCCAACGCTGTGGTCTACACCGGCACCCACGACAACAACACCACCGAAGGCTGGTGGGTGGAAGAGGCCAGCCAGGACGAAAAAAACAATTTCCGGCGCTACATTGGCCATCACCCGGCGCCCGGGCAAGCCCACAGGGACATGATCCGCCTGGCCATGTCCAGCACGGCCAACACCGCCATTTTCCCCATGCAGGATATTCTGGGATTAGGCGCTCAAGCTCGCATGAACACTCCCAGCGTTGCCAACGGCAACTGGTCCTGGCGGGCTACGCCGGAACAGCTGCAGCCGGAAAAACTGGAATGGTTTGCAGACATGGCGCGCTTTTTTGGCAGGGTCTGACCAATTCGCATGCACGAACAGGCCACAAAAGAAAAACTCTGGCGGGAAATACTGGAAGCCGGCCGCCGCGCCGCAGTACACTACGGACTATGGTTCACCGAATGCATCCGGCAATTCGGTCTGGACGCCGCTGTGCAGATGGAGACTGAAGCCGGCGACCGGAATCTTTCTCTTCTTATGCGGCGCTTGTCTCACACTCTGAACTGGCCAGAGGGCTCCTCAGTTCCCCCGGCCCTGGACGCCATGGACCTGCATACCCTGGAAAGTCTGCGCGACGCCATGGCCGCCCACTGGCTGGCCACAGACGGGGTTTGGTTCCAGGCTGTGGAACAGCGCTACACCATGTACGACGCCAAGCGGGCCAACGACACGTGCTGGGCGTCCTTTTCCCCGTTGGAGGCGCAACGCATCGCCACTCTGCTGGAGCTTGGCCCCACCCCGGGACTGAAAGGGTTGCAGACCGCCCTGGCCCACAGACTCTACGCCCGCATCAATGAGCAGGAAATAGTGGACGCTGACCCAAACGGCTTCACCTTCCGCATGAACCGCTGCCGGGTGCAGGACGCCCGCCGCCGCAAGGGCCTGGAGGATTACCCCTGCAAATCCGGTGGGGTGGTGGAGTACCGAGAGTTCGCCCGGGCTGTGGACCCGCGCATCCAGGTGGCGTGTTTGGCCTGTCCGCCAGACCCGCACCCTGAGGGCTGGTGGTGCGCCTGGCGTTTCAGCCTGCCTGGCGCATGTTCGCGTTGAAACACCTCCCGCTTCTGAAATAATGCACAATTGTTTCAGGAAAACACACAGTTATGAGTGCACAAATGGGTACATTTCGGTGTTCCAAGTAATAAGAGCATCTAAAAATTTTCAATGGTAAAATTCTCAAAATATAGTAGTACTCAGATATCTAAATACTTTTCGTTGCGAATTTGAGGAATAATTGTAGCAGGCGGGGCTAAAGCGAAAAATGGCTTGCGAGCGTAGCAGCGCTGCTTAAAAAGTCATTTCTTGCTGAAAACGCAGCACGATACAATTATAACCAAACGCAGCAGACAGGTGGTTAGTTACCGACCCTTGCACATTGTAACCCCGCAGAAAGCCCATATGTGTAAAAAGATGATCAAAATTGCGCGCCAAACCATGAAGCAACACATCTGCTTTGACGCAGCAGTTTGGCGTGATTATAGTGATAATAAGTTACATTTATGATGATGTGCGCCGCTTCATTCATTGCAAACCTTGCTGCGCCTTTTGCGCCACATCTGGCCAGCGACAATCGGAGACAAACCATGCATACTTTCCCAATAGTTGTGCTCTTCTTTGTATTGACCTTGTTCCCCAGCGCGGCTTTCGCCGCCCAGGGAGACTCCTCGGCGTCGCCCGGCTCACAACCGCTAACGGTCGGACACCCGCTGCCGGACATGCAGCTTTCTGGCCAGTTGACAGCAGCCCAAGCCGGACATATGGGCCAGAAAAAGGGGCCCGTATCGCTTTCCCTGACCGACGTGCAGCATCCGGTCGTCATTCTGGAAGTCTTTTCCATGTACTGCCCCCACTGCCAGGCTGAAGCGCCCCAGGTCAACAAGCTGCACCAGCTCATTCAAGACAAGGACCTGGGCGGCAAAGTATTGCTTATTGGCGTTGGCGCCGGAAATTCACAAGCCGAAGTGGACATTTTCCGCAACAAATACGATGTGCAATTCCCGCTGTTTCCAGACCTGGACTTTACACTCCACAAGCAACTGGGCGAAGTGGGCACGCCGTTTTTTTACGTCGGCAAGCGCCAGGATGACGGCTATACGGTCATTGACTCCGTGCTGGGCCGGTTGGAAGAGGCGGAAGCTTTCTTGAACGAAGTCTTGCAAAAAGCTGATATGCAGCAAGGAAAATAGCCATGCACAAAACCATAAGCGTATTCACAGTGTTCGTACTGATTCTGGCCGCAGGCGCCGCTGCTGCCCAGGAAACAGAAAACCAGGAATTTGCCGAGTCCATTTACCAGGTGGGCGAGCTGGAGCCCATAGACAGCGAGCTGCAAGTGGCGGTGGGCGACCCCATGCCGGATTTCGACCTGCCGACGATATACGGCGAGCGCGTCCGGCTCCAGGATTTCAAGGGTAAGCAAAACCTTGTCCTCTCCTTTATCCCTGCAGCGTGGACGCCGGTCTGTTCCGGCCAGTGGCCTGGCTACAACATAGCCGAAGACATTTTTGCCATGTACGACGCCGCCCTGGTGGGAGTAAGCACGGACAATACGCCCTCGCAGTACGCCTGGGTCACCCAGATGGGCGGGCTGTGGTTCCCGGTGGCGTCCGACTTCTGGCCCCACGGCGAGCTTTCCAAAAAGCTGGGCATCCTGCGCAGCGAGGGCGTCAGCGAACGAGCCTTATTCTTGGTGGATAAGAAAGGAATAATCCGCTACATCGACGTGCACGACATCAACAGCCGGCCGGATTTCAGCAAATTGATGGAAGCCATGCGGGGGTTGTAGACTACATCAGAGAGTACTCAAACGTTGATTCAAGCATTTTGCGAGCCAAGTAAGCACACCGGGACGCGTTATGAAAATCGAAACCATACGTTTAAAAAACTTTAAATCCTTTAAAAATGCTGAGTTATCAGATTTACCACAATTCTGCGTCATTGTAGGAGCCAACGGCACAGGAAAATCGACTATCTTTCAAGTTTTTGGTTTTTTGCGCGACGCCATGGCCAGCAATGTCAACGCTGCATTGGCCAAACTGGGCGGAAGCCGCGGCTTTGCAGAAGTGCGAAGCAGAAACGCCCAGGGTCCCATAGAAATTGAACTGAAATTCCGCGCCGAACGCAATGGCCCCCTCACTACCTATTTTTTACAGATCAACGAGAATAACGGCAAGGCGCATGTGACCCGCGAAATTTTGAAATACCGCCGGGGAAGCAGCGGGCAACCATGGCATTTCCTTGACTTTTCCAAGGGTAGAGGAACAGCGGTCACCAATGAGCTGGACTCTGTTGCAGACGCCGCCCATCTAAACCGGGAAGAACAAACGCTCAAATCTTCTGATATTTTAGCCATTAAAGGCCTCGCCCAATTTGAACGTTTTCCTGCCGCTTTGGCCTTGGGCAACCTGATTGAAAACTGGCATATTTCCGATTTTCACATCAACAAAGCCAGACCCGAGCAAGAAGCTGGTTATGCAGAACATCTTTCCCGCGAGGGGGAGAACCTGTCCCTGGTTATTGAGTATCTCTACAAAAAAAACAAAAATGTCTTTGAAACTATTCTTTCCCGCCTGACACAGAGAGTTCCAGGCATAACAGGGGTCCAATCAAAGACCACTGAAGAAGGGCGCGTATTGTTAAAATTCAAGGATGGAACGTTTGAAGATCCTTTCTTGGCCCGTTACGTATCAGACGGAACCATCAAGATGCTTGCATATTTGGTGCTGTTGTATGACCCAAAACCGCATCCTCTTTTGTGTGTTGAAGAACCGGAGAATCAGTTGTATCCTAAGTTGCTTTGGGAACTGGCTGAAGAATTCCGAGCATATGCAACACGCGGTGGGCAGGTCTTTGTTTCAACGCATTCTCCAGATTTTCTCAATGCTGCAACAGTCGATGAAGTCTTCTGGCTTGTAAAACAAGACGGCTACACTCAGGTCCGGAGAGCAAAAGATGATGCGCAACTTGTTGCCTACATGGCTGATGGCGACCAGATGGGGTATCTATGGGAACAAGGGTTTTTTGAGGGAGCCGACCCTCAATGAAAACCCTTGTCTTCTTTCTTGAAGAACCCTCCGCAAAGGTAATGCTTGAGGGCGTGTTACCTCGCGTTCTGCCAGATACAGCCGATGTTCGATTTATTGTTTTTCAAGGAAAACAAGACTTAGAAAAAAATCTTGTGATAAAAATGAGAAACTGGCTACTGCCCGAGACGGTGTTCATTGTACTGCGCGACCAGGATGCAGGAGACTGTAACTCCATAAAAAACAACATTCTTTCACTCTGCCGTCAGGCAGGCAAGGATAATGTGCTGGTGCGCATAGCCTGCAGAGAGCTGGAAAGCTTCTATATCGGCGACTTACACGCCGTGGAAATAGGGCTTGGCGTATCAGGGCTCGCCAGACGGCAAAACAAAGCCAAGTACCGTACTCCTGATGCGCTAGCCAACCCTTCACTCGAACTCTCCAAACTTACTCGGCAGGCATACCAAAAAATTGCAGGATCAAGAGCCATTGCTCCGCACCTGGATGTTGCCTCCAACCGTTCACACAGCTTCACCGTATTGATTGACGGTTTGCGGCGCTGCCTGTCCGAGACAACTTTACCTTCAATCAACGGTTGAAACCGCTTCTAGAGCATTATCCCATTGAAAATGTTTGAAAGCTTTTTACGCATTTCACTGAAACAATTGTGTATTGTTTCAGCAACGAGCGATGTCTCAACGCGAAAATGCGCTAGCGGGTGTAGCAACAGTCCATTTTCGCAGGCTGTTCAAAAAACACGAGGGCAAGGCGCAGCAAAATTCAAAATTGACACGCAGATATAATACACGAGAGTAAAAAATTTTAAAAAGCAACACGGCCACCGTGGATTTTTCAAGCCTGCTACACATCCTCCACTAACTTGCCTGCCTCGCGGCCGGCCTCCTGCTGCCGGGACCGCTCATCCAGCTCTTTGGTCATCTCGTCGATCTTGTCGATATTCTCTTTGGCCGAGGCGATCATTTGCTGCTCCACCTTTGACGCCTGGTCCATGCGGTTGATGAGGATGTTGTAGGATTTCACCAGACTTTCGAATTTCACCAGGGGCTGGTTGGCGGTCTTGGCTATCTGCTCGGCGTTGTCCATGGAGTCTTGGGCCACGGCGACCATCAGGTTGCCCAGATAGTCTTGAGAAGCTTCCAGGGCTTCGGCTATCTGCTTTTCTTCCTGCTGAGCTATCTTGAGCGCCAGACCGTTTTCCAGCACTGGCCGGGTCAGGTCTATCATGGACCGGATGGCGTCGCGCAGATTTTCGTGGTTGTCCATGGTGGTGTTCATGGTCACAAAAAACTGGGCAAAAGCGTTCTCAGTTACTTTCAGATTTTGCAGCCGGCGCACGATGCGCGCCTCGGCCTTTTGCAGAGCCATCTTGCGGTTCTCGTCGACTTCGGCTTCCTTGGCTTCCTCCAGCTTTTGCAGGGCCAGCTGCAGCAGATAACCGGAAAGCTCCACCTCGGCCTTCAGCTCCCGCAGCCGTTTGTAGCGCTCCTCCAGCTCCAAGGTGTTCTCCAGCAGCTTGTCGCCGCCTGACTCCAAGGACTGGATGATGGCGTTGACCTGCGTCTGCACCGACTCGTAGCGCTGGGCGATGTCCTTGAGAATCTTGCCCACGCCCGGCACGCGGCCAAGCAGCCGGGAGAAAAAACCCGCGGTCTGGGACCGCTTCATCTGCTCAATGGCCGGATAAGGGTTGATCTCATCCATAACGTTGCGCAGCTTCTTCAGGTCGGCGGGAATGGACGTGGTGTCGCCGCTTTCCTTCATGCGGTCCATGACCTTGCCCATGGAGGTCCGCAGCAGCTTGAAGTCTGCATTGGCTTGACTAACGGTGTGTTCGCCAACGGAAGTGGCCTCCCGCACAGAGGTCCTGTCCTCCGGATCCTTGAGAATGGCGGCGATCAAGGCCTGCGCCCTGGCCTCCGTTTCCTGTAGCTTGGCCGGCTCAACAGTGGCGGGAGGGGTTGCTTCCCGAATGGCTATGGCGTCTTCCATGGCTGTGGCTCCTGAATGTGGTTTATTGCAGCAATATTTGCAGTATGCGGTCCATGACCTGGGGCGATGGCAAGGGCGCAACAGAATCAATGGTCTGGGGCAGGCCAATCTCCTTGAGCACCCCTGGGTCGTTGTCCATGCCCATGACGCCGGAACGGAAGCCATACTGGTCCCAGGCAAGCTGCTGCACGTCCTCGTCCTGCAAAGCTGTGAGCAGCTTTTCCCCAGCTGGAGTCAAGGCCATGAAGGGATGCCCGGACCAGACCGTGGGCTCGGGGATGAGCACCCGCACAGTGTTGCGGATGCGCTCCTGATAGTCTGGGTAGGCTCGGTAAAATTCGATGATCAGGCTTTCATATGCTGAAATAAGGGGGAAAGCGCCCCTTCCCTGCTTGATGAATTTGTCAAACAAGATGCCTGTTGAGTTCTCCAGGTATCCCATGCTGTTATAAATATTCTTGATAGTGTCTAGAATTTCAGGCAGTGTTTGTTCCGTCACTACGCGCCCGTCATTGAGGATAACGGCCATAAGCCCAGCCACCAAAAAGCCGGAGTTGGACTTGGTCGGATCAGTTGAGCGGACGGCAAGCAGGCCGTTCTGCTTATTCAGGCCCAGGTCTTTCCAGGTCTTTTGCTGCACGACCATGTCTAGCAAACCTCTGGTGTCCACCACAAAGTACGAGTTATCGCGCTGCTCCACCACCCCGGCGTCCATGAGCGCCTGGGTGATCTCCGGCCAGGAATAGAACACGATGGGCGTGTTAAAAATGTTGGACTGCTTGCGGGAAGCGTTTGGGTGGCGGTCGGCAAACACCAGTGCGGCCAGCTCGCTGGAGGGCCAGGCGCCGTCCACTCCATCCAGGGAGCCCTCGCTCAGTTCCAGGCTGCCCATTTTGGTCCCGTCCACTTTCAGACCGTAACGTTTGGCCAGAATGGACTTGAACTTCTCATCATGCAAGAGCCCCTTTTTCTCGCTGCCGTAGCGGATGCGCACTGTTTCCAGCGAGTCCAAGTTCACTGGCGCCAGCCCGCCGTTGCCGCCGTTTTGCCCGGCGAACATCCAGGCCAGCGCTGCGGCCCCCAGCAGCAGCAGCACGCCGCCAATCAGTTTTATTTTGCTCATATACGAGTTGTCTCCCTCAGTTGCCTATTTCCGCCACGTGCATCATCTTTTTGAGCACCCGGCCATAGGTGCGCAGCTCCACCACGTCGTTGGCCAGGTAGTTCTGGAACCCCTGGGTAAAGCCCTGCTCCACAGTTTTGAGCACCTCGCGGAACTCGGCGTCGTCTCCAGACTGCTGCAGCAAGTCTCTGCCTGCCGGGGTGGACGATAGCCGGGCGTATTTTTCAATAAGGGGCAAAAACCGGTCCAGATACAACAAAAACCGGCTGGCCTTGTCTATATCGCCGGGGTCCTGCTGGAAGTTGTGGAATATGCGCGTAGCCATGTCGCAAATGCGGTGAATCTGGTCCCGGACGTCTTTTTCTGGTATGGAGTCGGCCAGCTGCCGGATGGCCTGTACCTTTTGCAAGTTGGTCATGATACGCTGTAAAATGGCGCCCGTGGACATGGAGGCCGCCTGGCGGTTGACGGAAAGGTCAATCCAGTAGGACCCCAGCATGTACACCCCGCCAAAAATAGCCGCGCCCACAATGACCCCGGCCCAGAACGGCGCGCCGACTATAATGACCCCGGCCAGCAGCGCGGCGCCGCCGGCCCCGCCCGCGATCAGCCCGGTGTTGCGTACAAAAAAGCCATCCATAATTAGTTATACCCTTTGGCCTTGCGGAACGCCTTGACCAACCCGCCCTTGCGGCCGTCAAACACCCGGCCCACGGAAAAGCGGGCCAGCTCTTGCAGCTGCGTGTCGTCCGCTTTGCCAAAGGTAACGCCAAAAATAGGCGGCAGGTCAAACCCGGCGTTCATGTTCGCCCATGCGGACTGCACCTGTTGCAAGGAACCCGCGTTAGACTTGCCGTCTGTCATCAGCACAATGGCCGGCAGGTAGTTTTCCAGCGTATCGCTGTTCGCCTGGAAAAACTGCAGGGCGGACGCCACGGGCGCGTAGATGTTCGTGCCGCCTCCGGCCTGCATTCTGTACACGTAATCCAGCAGTTCCTGCAACCGGGCCGGGTCGTTGCCTTCTATGGCCACAGGCTGGCCCACCCGGCTGTTGAAAGGGATGACGGCCATGCGGTCCTGGTCGGAAACCTGCAGCAGATACTCGCCCGCCTGCTGCTGGTCCAGCAACCCGCCCATGGCCCGCTTCAGCTCGGCCAGGCCCTCACCCTGCATGGAGCCGGAAACGTCCAGCAAATACACAGTGAAGGACGGCTTGCGGAACGTAGTCTGATACAAAAAGAGCGCTTGCCGGATGACTTCAGCCTTGGGCCAGGGAATGGGCGATATGGTCCGCTCCAGGTCAATGCCCCAGGCCGGGTTATACACGTCCTTGTCTATATCGCCCGGGTTCATGCCTATGAGCGCAGTGCGAAAGCCGGTCTTGAATATTTCCTGCTGGGTCTCTTTGCGCAACAGATGGTCCCGCAGCTTAATAAAATACTCTTTTTTATGGCTGTTGTCTGATTTTTTCACAAAACCCAAGGTGGAGTCGGCAATGGCCAGCCCGTCAGAGGGGTAAATGGCGTACAAGGGTTCGCGGTTCTGCGCCGCCAGCTCCCTGTTGGCGGCAATGACCATGGCCTCGTAGTTGAACATGGCGTCCAGAGAGTCGTACTTTTTCAGAAACATATCCTTAAGCCAGCCGGAACTGCCAGAGGAGCGGTCCACGCCCGCCAGCAAGGCTTCTATGCGCTCGCGCACGTCCGGCTGCTCCAGGTGCGTTGCGTCCAGCACTGCAGGCTGGCCGGACAGGGCGTGTAACATGCCCATGTACGCAGACGCGCCCGAGTTGGACTGCGTGGCCGAGGTCATGGCAAAGCGCAACTTCCGGCTGCGCACGGCTTGCAGAATGTCGTCCACCGAGACTTCGGCGTCTATCCAGCCCAGTTCCTGGGCTTTGGACTTCTTGACGCCCAGCACCACGGGCGAACGCATGATAGACGCCTCGTCGCTGACTCTGTGCAGCTCGGAATCACCCAGACGTATCCACATGGAGTTGGCAGGCAGCACCGCGTCGTGGACAAAATACTGCGCCGAAAGGTCCAGCATCATGTCCACAGAACCAATGTAGTGCATCTGCACGCCAAAGCCCTCGTCCTGGGCGAACTGCTTGATGATGGGCTCTATCTCCTTGGATTCAGAGCCGGCGGCAATGTGCAACGTCTCCTCAGGCAAATATTCCTTTTCCGCGCAGCCGGTGATGCGGGGTAGATTGGCCAGCAGGGCCACGGCAATAACAATGGCGAAAAAACCAGGCCGGGCTCGTTTTTTACAATGCATGTGGCGTCTCATGGGGGTCTCGCTTTGTAGAGTTACGAAATCAATCAGTTGCGGGGGTTATATAATAGCGCATCCGCGTGACGCTCAGGTGACGTGAAAACTGGCGTGCTTACCGCTCGCGGGGAGTCCTATACCAGAGAAAAGGGACATGAGCCAGAAAGGAACAATCGTGAAGAAAAAAGGAAAAAAACACCTATTGCTGAAATAACTTTATACCATGTATAAAAGAAAAATCTTTAGTATTGTACGTCCAAAGACAGTCAACAGAGTTACTCAGCACTGTCGCTGCAATATTCATGTCATGGACTTTACCAAATGTTACTTTGTATGTCTTGAGCAATTTTTTGAGTAGTAAAAAAGTCTCCAAAGTCTCATTAAAAACAGTAAAGAATAAATCAAATTCATGTATTTTTTGAAATGCATCATCTGGGCTCAATGGTCTGTTGAACAAAGAATGACGTGTAGTTATTGAATAGAACTCTCGCAATATTTGCAATGATACACACAAAACTGTTCCTTTTACAAGCAGATCATCAAAGACAGCTGTTACTTCAGCATGCTTTTCTTTTTCAAAATCAAAAAAAACACTGATATACAAGAATATTTATATCAATAAAAATGCTACCAACGTCCTTCATATGCATCCTTTCTGGAGAACTCTCGTCTTGCGCCTCCACACGTATGCACACTCAATCCAGACGCCGCCTTTTCCCCAGGCGCTGCATTTTCTGACACCTGTGTGATGGTTATTGCAATTTTCTTATGTACCAGAGATTCAGGAACAGACACTTCAATCACTGGCTTATCAGGTACTAGCGTTGTTCGATGCATAGTATTATCCTCAACTACAAAGCAGTGTTTATGCAATATTCCTTGCTCACTTCCCGCAGTTTCTTGTAGTCATACCCTTCCTGAAGCCGAATCTTACCGTATAACTCCCGAATATCCTTTTGCTTTCTCTTATCCACAAACTCTTGTAATGCTCGATTAATCAATTCCTTCTTGGTCTTGACGCCGCTCAGAGAAAGAGCTTCCTAGATCAGGACTTCGTCCAGATCGACATTCGTTCGCATGGTTACACTCCTTCTTTTGTCTATAGTTATACACAAAGGCGCAGCCAGTCAACGAGGACAATGTGTCCAGAATCCACCGCCTCTTTCCGAACAAACCCCTGTTTTGCACATTTCCACCTT
>CAYTSA010000069.1:0-21164 GCA_964440345.1 uncultured Desulfovibrionaceae bacterium
TTTTCCGGAGACAGATACAACGCTGTATCTTTGCGGACTTGGCCTATAACATGCAGTTGCAAGCGAAGCGCTTCGTGCACCAATGGCCCCTTCATATACCACGCATCCAGAAGCAGTCGAATGGGGATATTGATTCCAAGCCAGCGCACAAGCAATCGCGTCAACATGATCGCAGCGTTGAGCTTGGAGCGGTTTCCACGATGCGGAATCATGCGCATGAGGAGGGGAAACGCGCCCTCCCGCTTCTCGTATTTGCAGATCATGCCCACGCAGACAAAGAGCTGCCCCCATACATACGTGGGGCGGTTGGGCCTGTTGGCGTAGTCGTGATGCAAGGCCGCGGAAGGCGCTTTTTTCGAGGCGCGAAAGTTTATCGTGTCGTCGATGGCAAGCAGAATTTCTTTTGGCGCCAGGACGTTGGAAAGCAACAAAGCCCACTGCCTGGCCAGAGGCAGCCAAGCAAACACGCCTTTCTTGATCGCTTTGTAATAGGCTGTCCAGGTGCGTTTTGGAATGATGGCAAGCAGTGCCTCGGTGATATGCCCAGACCGCGCCACCATGCATCCCAAAAGGAGTTCGAGAAACGTGGGCCGAAGCTTGGGCGGCAAGGGTTGGAAAAGAAAGGTGATCCAATCTGCCAAAACGGTAAGGGCTTGACGTCGGTACATTGTGTAACCTCCTGAAAAAGAATTTCTTTTTCAGGAAAAGGCCGGCGAAGCCGGCCGCGCGATTTGCGCGAAGTGTCAAGTACTTTTTTGCATTTTTTGCATTTTTTTGTGCCCTGTTGGGGTGCGGAGACTCTAAACTCTAGACTTATAAATCAGAGCACGAAATTGTTAAGAATATTCTGCTCTGATTAATATGCAATCTCCTGGAGTAATGGGACATGTTTCAGGAACGAACGTTGCCCCAACGCGAAAATACACTAAATGTGTCGCTCCTCGGAACGTGGGCAGCAAGAATATCGGCAATGAAGGAGATAGCCTTATGAGTAATACGTATGTCGGGCTGCATGTCTCAAAGTGCGCTGGAACCAGTTTCCTGGAAATGGCGATTCAGAGCTTGGCCGCTACCGAATTCTATCAAAATACAAGCATGATCAGGAACTGGAAAAATGGATGGCCTGAGTTTTTTGATATACAGGATTATGCAAGTCTGAGGCTGGTTTGGGGGCATAGCGTGCATGAGCAAATGCTTCATTACTTGCAGCGCCCCATCCTCTTTACGGGATTGCGAGACCCTGCGAAAAGGCTGCTTAGCAACGCGAAATTTCAAGTAAAACTTCACGAGACCCAAGGCCGAAAGTTTGATGTGGAAACGTGGCTAGCGAACGAGAAGAACCCCATGTGTTGGTTCATAATCAATCGTTTCCCGACTTTTGCCGCAAAGGATAATCAATCGTTGACGCCTTTTGAGCGCGCGAGAAATGCACTTACAGCTTTCGATTATGTTTTCTTTACGGAGAATTTTACAGACAGCGCTACAGCAATACTTCGCGAGCTCGGCAGCAGTAGCGAACTAATGGAAAAGAACAAGACTAGTAGAGAAGATATTGATATAGAACTTGACCTGTCAAATTTGAAATATGACTTTGAATTATATGAGTGGGCGCGAAATACATTTGCGAATAAAGAATTCTCCGCGCCATTAGAGCCAAACTCTCTTGTACAAGACTTCCTTTCCGCTAGCCCTAAGTTAAAAGAGCTGGAGGGATTTCTTTTTAATTCGATGGCGAACGAATACTCTGGCTGGGGAGTCCTAAAGCAACAGCTTCAAAGAAGACATGACAAGGCAATGCAAATATTAAGAGAGGTGGCCGTTTACAAAAAGAAGTTGCACTAAGATGTAACGGTCTAGCGTTTGCAGGACTTCAGAAGTTGTGAGTTATTGTATGAATGGGACTATTGTTGACGTCCCCCCATTTTCTGACCACTCCCTATGAGAGGATGCGCTCCCCGAACCGGCTTCCAGCAATGCGTCATGGCAATACGTTGACTCATTGGGAGTTTACCATTCGGCCGCGCCATCTGTCCACACGCCATAGGCATGGGGTCTTTTGGGGTCTATCAAATGCGGGAATAATTTGGCTACAGCTTGGGCGTCTTCCGTCCCGTGAGCGATGAGTTTATAGTCTTCTCCATTGGAAAAATACAGGTACTGGTGTTCAGGGTTGCCTCCCGGCCGGGGGTCTGCCGGGAGAGAAATAATATACTTCGGCGTCAATTCTGGTATCCAGTCGACATCCGCCTTGCCCCACAGCGTTTTCACTCCCTGCCAGCCCTCGCTGGCAGGATAACAGCCGTGCGCTGCATGGAAAGCTTCCAGCGCGTGCTGCACTTTCAGAATGTCCTGGCGTCGTACAATAAAATAGGACGGGGCGTAATAGGTTGGAGATATGGCTGTCAGCTCAGCCACGTTTCTGGCTTTTACGGCTAGAACAGGGTCCCAGGCCCGTTGTTCCCGCCCGTGAATGCGTTGTTTCAGACACGCTCCAAGATTCACAGACCGTATGGCGGATCCTTTGTAGTTGGCGTGGAACCACGTATCGTAAAAACACTCTATGTCTAGATTGAACAGTTCTGGGGGAAATTCTATGTGCAACCCATGCTCCTGCAACGCGTTTTGCAACATTTCAATATTGGTTTTGGTTTTGTCATCCTCTACGTTGAAACGCGGGTTGCGTATGGAGACTGGCCAAGTAAGAATGAACTTGCCGCCACGCGATTCTACATACGTTTTAATGCTGTTGAGGGTGGCTGCAAGCTCAGTCGGCAGGTGCGGCACTTTTTTGTATATATATGCAAATCCCTTGGTTTTTAATTGATCCAAAAGTTTGTCAGTGGGCCCGCCGTTTACAGAGAATTCACAAGTATATGTTAGGTGTTTATGGCCGTACGCTGCGTTTTTGGAAGTATACTCCGGCTGGTTGCGTCTCTCCCTCCATGTCTGCTCAACAGCGCTGCGGGGTGCAATTTTGGGAGGGGATTTTATGTGCAGCAACCCCTTGATCACTCTTGCGGGGGATACACGCGACATGAATTCCAACTTTTCCAACAATGGTAGACTGTTCAGGTAGTCGCCGCCCCAGGCCAACATGTTATTGTAAAACCACTCTGTGTTACCCACATTCATGTAGTAGCCGTACTCCAGGGGCATGACGACTATGTCGCCGTCATGCATAGCATTCTCAAGTTGGTAAAGGTAGTATTTTACAGGCAGGCTCGCATGCGAAGCGAGATTGAGCACAGGAAAGTCCGTAACGTGCTCAATTATTGAACTATTTATAGAAAATAGGCCGTTTGATCCAGAAATGATGATGATCTTACGTTGTTCGCCAATGTCTTTTGTCCGCAGGTCTTTGCAGTACAGCATATCACTCACCCACCACTCTGCTTCAACAGGAGCGCCTATTTGTAAAAAACATAAGAAAACATAAACAACAATGTATGTCGCTACCAGGGTGATGAAGCTGCGTAAAAATAATAATCCAGAACTATGCGTCATGGCGACGGCAGGATACGCTAAAAGTTAAAATACAAAAATTTTGTTGGCGCATAGTCGTCGCGAATGAAAGTCAACATGCTTAAAAAGAACAGTATAGACGTGAAAAAGGCGTAACGAAAAGTGGGTGCGAATGTGAACTTGCTGTGTTTCGAGTGTATTTGTCCAGAGAGCTCCATGGAGTTAGGAAAAACAAAAGCCATAATAGAAAAGACCGCAATGTAGCCGAATGCTTTTGCTTCCAGCAGCATTTCTTCAGCAGCAAGCAAGGTGAATTCTGCGTTGCCAGTAAACCAGGAAAACAAAGCAACTACGTTTTCAGGGAGTATGCTCCCGTGTGCTCCCACCATGCCGGCCCACACGTTCATGGCTTGGCTGAAAGTCTCTGCGCGGAATACGACCCAGGCAAAGGTGACAAAAAGAAACGTAAGCGCAACTCCAATGGCCTTGGGAAGTGCGATCCCTGTGTACAGCCGCCAGAAACGGTGCACACAAAGCGCGGCCCCGTGCATTGCCCCCCAAACGACAAACGTCCAGCCAGCCCCGTGCCACAAGCCGCCAAGCAAAAAGGTTATAAATAGATTCAGATACACCCGGGTCTTGCCGCGCTGGTTGCCGCCCAGGGGAATATAAATATAATCCCGCAGCCAGCGCGACAAGGTGATGTGCCAGCGCCGCCAGAAGTCTTGGATGCTCGTAGCCTTGTAGGGGGAGTTAAAGTTGATTGGCAGGTGAATATTAAAGAGGCGGGCTGCGCCGACAGCCATGTCCGAGTAGCCGGAAAAATCAAAATAGAGCTGAAATGTATAGCTTAACGCTACGCCCCAGCTGTCAAAAAACGACAGCTCGCTATTCTGGGCAAAGCCAATATTCGCCCAATCCGCAAATGCATCTGCTATAACTGTCTTTTTAAAAAGTCCCATCGTGAAAATGAACACGCCAAGCGACACGTTGTCCCATTGAATTTCTCTATTGCGTGCATTTTCGAATTGGGGCGCCATCTCCTGGTGGTGAACAATGGGCCCTGCGATAAGTTGCGGAAAGAAACTGACAAACAGACTATAATCCAACAGATTTTGCTGAGAGGCTTTGCCTGAATAGCAATCGACCAGATACGCGATCTGTTGAAAAGTGAAAAAACTAATGCCTAGTGGAAGCAAGAGTTCCAAAAGAGGGGGGTTTTCCAGCCCCAATATTGTGGAAGTATTGGTTAAGAAGAAGTCATAATACTTGAAATATCCCAGCAGGCCAAGGTTGAAGGCCAGCCCGGTAACTAGATGTCTTCTAGGTCGTCCTATTCTATGGACCAACAGCTTGGCGATATAATAGTTTACACAAATTGACCCCAATAATATTGGCAGGTAGGCTAGTTTCCAATATCCGTAAAAAAAGAAAGAGGCGGTCACGAGAAGCAGCTTGGCGGCAAGGTGGCTTTTAGACGTCTTGATGACGCAAAAATACCCTAAAAAAACTGCCGGGAGGAAGAGAAAAACAAAAACAGGAGAACTAAAGATCATGTGCAGGCGGTCCAGGTGTCCATCATGTCAAAGTATCTTACGCCGTCTCCAAGGCGGCTGGTTCAAAGTAGGCGCCGAAAACGCCAGCCATTATAAATCAAACGCGGGCTTGGAGCTGGTGTATATGTATGGTTGCAAATTTTAGCGTGCTGTTTTATGTATACGAACATGAGGCTATTCCAGCACGTTTTTCCTGCAAGCGCAACTAAAGGGTGATACTGATCTAAAGGGTGAAGCCTTCTAAGTACTTGGGCGTTGGGAGTGTGTGTGAGAATATGGCCAGACTGCTTGACACGAGCTGATGCATTGGCTAAGATTATTTAGCTTATTCAATTTGTCCACTATAACAATTGTTTGGAGGGTCTGTCATGAAGAAAGTAGTTTCAGCTTTGATTTGCGTATTTGTTTTGTCGGTAATGGCCATGGCTTATGCACCCGATGCCCAGGCTGCTAACGTACAAATCACAACCACCATTAAAAAACTTGAGAATTCAGGCGGCGTGTACACCGTCACTTTTGACTACAACAGCGTTGAGTATGTACGGGCCATACAACCTGACAAACAGAATGAATACCTGGCCATCATTCTGACAGCCATGTCTAGCGGGATGAACGTTTCCCTCTACTTTGAAGACGCCGGCGCAAACTTGTGGCTCTGGAACTTGGGTATTGCTAGCCAGTAGCCTTCCTTGATTTCTTGCAAGAAAACAAAAACACTGCGGCGGGCCGCAGTGTTTTTGTTTTAGAGCCCTTCAACGCGACAGTTTACGCCACAGTCCCTTACCACACCATCCGCATCTGCACGCCCTTGCCGGCAATGTACTCCTTGATCTGAGGCACGGTGTATTCACCGTAATGGACAATGGACGCGATCAGCGCCGCTGAGGCCTTGCCTTCAGTCAGCGCTTCGTACATGTGCTGCGGATTCCCGGCCCCGCCAGAGGCAATCACCGGGATGTTCACAGACTCGCTGATTAGCCGCGTCAGCGTAAGCTCATAGCCTGTCTTGGCGCCGTCTGCGTCTATGGAGTTCAGGCATATCTCGCCGGCTCCCAGCGATTCCACGGTCTTGGCCCAATCAACAGCGTCTATGCCCATGGGCTTGCGGCCGCCGTGGATGACTATTTCGTAGCCAGAGGGTATCTCTTCTCTGGCCGGGACTTTGAGCACATCCATGCCCACGACCACGCACTGAGAGCCGAACGCTGCAGCGCCTTGGCTGATGATGTCCGGGTTTTTGACTGCGGCTGAGTTCACGGAAACCTTTTCAGCGCCGGCCCGCAGCACTGCGCGCATGTCTGTGACGGTGGAGACGCCGCCGCCAACTGAAAACGGAATGAATATCTCGGCGGCCACCCGTTCAACGACGTCCAGAAAAATGGACCGGTCTTCGTGGGAGGCTGTGATGTCGTAAAAAACGATTTCATCGGCCCCCTGCTCATAGTAGTTTCTGGCGGATTCCACAGGGTCGCCAATGTCCACGTTGCCCTTAAATTTGATGCCTTTAGTCAACACGCCGTTGCGGACGTCCAGGCAGGGAATGACTCGTTTGCTCAACATCAGTTGGCCTCCTGGCAGTAGTCGTAAAAATTCTGCAACAGCCGCAGCCCGGGCCTGCCGCTTTTTTCCGGGTGGAACTGCACAGCCCACAGCCCCGGAGCCCCGTGGATGGAGCAAAACTCCTGTCCATATTCAGTCACGCCAATAACATAGTCTTTTTTCGGGTTAGGGTAGTAGCTGTGCACAAAGTAGAACTCCGCCTCTGGCGCGACGCCGGCGAAAAGCTCGCATTCTTTGAGCAGCGTTACCTGGTTCCAGCCCATGTGCGGCACGCGGATGGGCGCTCCGGGGGCTTCTTCCCATGAAGGGTTGAACAATACACACTCGCCGGGAATGACCCCCAGAGTCTTGGTGTTGTTTTCCTGGCTGTACTCAAGCAGTATCTGACAGCCAACACAAATGCCAAGCAGGGGTTTGTCGTCCTGAACCTGGTCTTTGATCACCTGGGCCAAACCGGTTTCTTCCAGGTCCTCCATGGCTTGGCCGGCTGCGCCCACGCCAGGAAAAATGAGGCCTTTGGCTTTGCTGATAGTCCCCGGGTCTGCAGTTATGGCGCACGGTATGCCCAGGTGGTCTAGCGCCTGGCGTACGCTGGTCTGGTTGCCGGCCTTGTAGTCAAGTATGGCGAGCATTGTTCCTCCCTTGGTGGGTGCATGTCGAAATGTGGATGGAAAACTGTTCCAGCACAGCCCAGTACCAATGGACGTGATGAAGCGCAAGCCAATAATTGAAGAGACGCACCCTCTGCGGAAATGAACGCCAGAAGCCATGCTGGAACTTTTGCTTTTTTCTGTCATATTTCGCGCAATTCTTCACCGTTCTGAAACGGGCTTGTCACCTGGGCGACGCACTTTTCCTCTCTAAATAACCGATTCTATTCTCCCGTAAACGCGCAGAAAACATGCGAAGCAGCAGCATGAGGCGTAACGCCGCAACAGGGACAACAAACGTATATTGGGAGTGCATTATGAGTTTGCGCGCTAAATTAATTGGATTTTGTCTGCTTATAGGCGTGGTCCCGCTGGCCATAATGGGCGTATACAGCGTGCAGCTGGCCTCTCAAAGTCTGCAAGAGCAGGCTTTTGACCAGCTGGCTTCCTTACGGGACGCCAAGAAGCAAGCTCTGCAAACGTTAATGGAGCGCTGGAAGCTGGAGACCCAAATATACGCTTCCAACAAGGAGATATACAACGCCCTCAGCCTGCTGCAGGGCGACACTATGCTGTACATCAACGGTCAGAGAATGGACGTGAATGAGGAAGATTACGCCGCGAACTTGGAATATGTGTCCGTGGCCTTTGCCCCGTTCGTTGAAACCCTGGGGTTCGAAGAAACCTACCTCATCGGCAACAACGGCTGGGTGGTCTATACCCACACGCGCGGTAAAGATATAGGCGAGGACATCGATACGTCTGATCTGCTTACTGACTCGAACTTATTCAAAGCTTTTGAACAAGGCATGCAGGAAAAGATGGTGTTCATTGACGTAGAGCCTTATCCTGGGCTGGACGGTAAGCCGGCGGCCTTCTGGGCGGCGCCAGTCTATAGCCATATAAACGAGGTGCAGGGGGTGGCCGCCTTGCGAGTGCCCCTGGAAGAGATCAACAAGCTGATGAAGTTGCGGACTGGCATGGGCGAGACTGGGGAGACGTTCCTGGTAGGAAAGGACATGCTCATGCGGTCAGACTCGTTTCGCGACCCAAAGGGGCGCACAGTGGAGGCTTCATTTGCCAACCCGGACAAAGGCCAGGTGAACACCGAGCCGGTGCTCAAGGCTCTGGATGGCCAGAGCGGGACCATGATAGCGCAGGATTTTCGCGGCGTGGAGGTTTTGTCCGCCTACACGCCGGTATCCTTTGGCGACGTGACCTGGGCCTTGGTGGCGGAAATCGACGCCAGCGAAGCCTTTGCGCCAGTGCGGTTTCTGCGCATGGCAGCCTTGATCCTGGGCGTTGTCACGGCGCTTATCGTGGCTGTGATTACAGTGCTGTTTCTCACCCGCGAGCTGGTGAACCCCATCAAACGCATTGAAAGCTTTTTGATGGAAGTATCTTCCGGAAATATGAAGACGGAACTGGCCGGAAACTTCAAGGCGGAAATTGGCCGGCTGGCCCAGGGCGTCCGGTCCATGTTTGTTGAAATTAAGTCTAAACTGGGTTTTTCGCAAGGCATACTGGACGGCATTACCTTCCCCTGCCTGGTGCTCGACACCAATGAAAGCATATCGTACTGCAACCAGCACTTGCTGGACATGCTCAAGAAAGAAGGTCATCCGGAGGACTACTATGGGCAATCGCCTAACGAGTTTTTCCAGCAGGACGAAAACTCGACGCCAACGTCAGTCATGGCCATGCGCGAGCAGCGACAGATAAGCGTGGAGCGCGAGTTGCAAGCCATGTCTGGCGAATGCATCAACGCCACTGTGAACGCCACTCCCATATATGATCTGGATGGCGAGCCCCTGGGCGTGTTTACGCTGTACTACGACCTGACGCCTATTCGCGTCCAGGAGCGGAAAATACGCGAGCAGAACACCAAGATAGCCCGCGTGGCCATGGAGGCGAACCAGATTGCTGCGCAAGTGGCGGCAGCCGCAGAAGAATTGTCCAGCAAGGTGAACCAGGCCAGCGACGGCGCAGCCCAGCAGTCTGACCGCACGTCCATGACTGCAGCCAACGTGCAAGAGATGAGCGCTTCCATGATGGACGTGGCCAACAACGCCAGCCAGGCCGCAGCCAGCACTGGCCAAGCCATGGACAAAGCCTCAGACGGGGACATGATCGTGAAGCAGATGGTGGACGCCATTGCTCATGTGAAGTCGCAGGCCGATCTTTTGAATATAAATATGGATGACTTGGGCAAACAGGCCAGAGAGGTGGGCGCCATTTTAACCCTTATTGAAGACATTGCCGACCAGACGAATCTGCTGGCCCTGAACGCAGCCATTGAAGCGGCTCGTGCAGGCGAAGCCGGAAGGGGCTTTGCCGTGGTTGCAGACGAGGTCCGGAAACTGGCAGAGAAGACTGCCTCGGCCACCCGCGATGTGGCGTCGGCCATCACCAACATTCAACAGGCTGCAGACAAGTCAATAGCGGCCACCAAGGCCGCGGCTGAAGGCGTGGTGCAGTCCACAGAACTGGCGAGGGAATCCGGCGCGGCATTAAAAGAGATTGTGCAGTTTGTCGACGACGCCATGCAACAGGTGCAGAACATTGCTGCAGCCAGCGAGCAGCAGACAGCCGCTGCGGAGGAGATATCCGGCGCTGTGGACGAGATCAACCGCATCTCTGTGGATACGGCGGCAGGCATGTCCGCCTCCACAGACGCCATTGCCCAGCTGGCGGACCAGGCGCAGATGCTCCAGGAGCTGATTCGGGACATGCAGGAGTAGTCCGGCGCGGCGTTGCCCCTGCAACCATAGGCAAACATAAAAAAGAAAAGCGCCGCCGGAAGAAAGGCTTCCGGCAGCGCTTTTTGTGCGTCAATAAGAGAGGGCTAGTACTGCAGCGCGTCCGGGTTTACGATTTCAATGGCGGAGGCGGAGCGCAGGGTCTGCACGTACGCATTAATAAGTTCTTCCTGGTGCATCTGGGAAAGCGAACGGACCCAGGTGCTTCTGGCCTGTTCCCATTCCTCCGCGTCCGCCGGGATATGCTCAACGGTTTGGACGGCAACGTAGCCGCGGTTGGCCTGGAAAACGCTGTCCAGCCACTGCCCGGGCTCTGCAGCAAAAGCGGCTTTGACCAGTTCCGGATTGTTCCCCAGGGACGGCACGGATTCGCTTCTGGTAAATGGCTCGGAAGCCAGGATATTGTCTGCATAATCTTCGGGCAATGCTGCCGGGCCGGATTCCTTCAGGACGTCCAGCAACTCCTCGGCTTTTGCCTTGGCCATTTTCATGCCTTCAATTCGTTGCAATTCTTTAACAATGGCTTCCCGCACTTCGTCCAGCTGCTGGTATTCAGAAGCAAGTTTTTCTTCAATTTTGGCCAGCATGTAGCCATTATCAATGGACATGGGAAAGTCAGTGGTCTGGCCCTGTTCCATAAGAAAAAGTTCGTTAACGGCCTTTGAGGAGAGACCTAGCGCTGACGGTCCGGAAACTTTGGAGAACTGATCGGAAGTTTGCAGCTCCAGATTCATGGATGCGGCGATGACGTCCAGCTCGTCGCCTGTGATAATCTGTTCCAGGGCCTGGTCAAGCATATCGGTCAGCTTTTCCGACGCCTTTTCTTCCGCCAGCATGGAGCGGATGGTGTCTTTGACTTCACCCAAAGGTTTCAAATGCGTGTCTTCGTAGTCTTCAACCTTGATGAGGTGAAGGCCGAATACGGTGCGGACCGGTTCTGAAAGTTCACCTGGCCGGAGGGAAAAGGCGGCCTTTTCAAAAGGCTCCACCATCTGCCCGCGGGTGAACCAGCCCAGGTCGCCTCCCTTTACGTTTGTCGGGCCCTCGGATATTTCTGCAGCGACCTCGGCAAAATCCTCGCCAGCTTCAATGCGGGCTCGAATCGCGGCAATGCGTTCTTCTGCCTCGGCGATGTCTTCCTCTGTAGCGTCTTCCGGGACCTTGATAAGGATGTGACGGGCTTTGACCTGTTCTTCCTGGGTGAAGTACCGCTCAGCGTTTACGTCATAAAATGTCTGGATATCCTCGTCGCTGACCTTCATGGCTTGAGCCAGGGCGGCTGGGGTGAATTTCATGTAGCTGATGCGCAACCGGGGAGGTATTTTGAAGGATTCCTTATTCTCTTCGTAAAATGCGGCGATGGCTTCTTCCGTGGGGCCAAAACGTTCGCTGAAATCGGACCAGGGAACGAGCAGGTAGTCAACCACTGTTTGTTCCCGGGTATAGTTGAACAAAGAGCGGGCTTCGAAATCGCTGGTTCTGGCGGCTTTGGAGGCAAAGCCCTCCAGCTTGCCCATGGCAATATTGGCTTCAATGTCGGCTTCAAATCCGGCTGGAGTGATTCCCTGGCTGGCCAGAATACGCTGGTACAAGCCTGGATCGAACTTACTCTGCTCATTCTGAAAGCTGGGTATGCTGGCGATGGCAAACCGTAGCTCAGCCGGGGAAACCTCTACGCCTAGTTTTTGCACTTCCTGTTCCAGGAGAATGCGATTGGCGAGAGAGTTGAAAACCTGGGCCTTCAGGTCCATGCGCTTCAGGTCTTCTGCTTTCAGGCTCGGCTGTTCCTGGCGCAACCGCTCCACCTGTTGCTGATACGACTTCACAAATTCAGTTTCGTAGATGGGCTGGTCATTCACATACGCCAGAATCTGGGTCTGGTTGCCCCGAAACGAGCCCACGCCCCAAAACACAAACACCAGCACAATAACGCCGAAAAGCGCTTTGACGCCCCAGTTGGAGGCGTTTTGGCGGATACTGTCCAACATAAGCTGTCTATTCCTTGTATAAAGTTGTTGCAGTTGTAGTCACTGGCTGTAACAGCAGCCGAAAGCCTGGATACGTATTGCCGGGGCCGGCGTCAATTCCTTTGGGCTGTCTCGCCCGCGCCGCCGGTCCAGTCGCCGCCCAGTCGCAATCGATTAATCTTTCTGCGCCGGATGTCAATTTCTGCGTCCAACCGCAGTTTCTCCTGCTGCGAGGAAAAAATCTCCTGGTGATGGAATACGCCCAGGGCCGGATTCTCGTCCTGCAGCAACGTGCGTATGTCCTGCTCCAAAGTATCTTTGTCTGCAGAAAATTTGAGAATTTCCGCCTTTAAGGTCTCAATTTCTTCAGACACGGAAGCGTCGTCCGGTTTTTGGGGCTGCGTCATGGGCTTCACCTTCTTTTATCACTTTGCGCCGCGGTCCCAGAGCTGAGGCCAGCACCTCGGGGGAGCGGAGCAGTGCGTTGTAAATATTCCAGAAATGGGGCATCAGTCCGGTGACGCCGCCGGGATTTTCCAGCCGCAGGCCTGGCTTGAGGTACGAAGCCAACGCAAAGCCCACAGCCCACTCCGGAGAGGGGCTGGACCAGGCGTTGTCGTCCACAGGTCCCTCGCCTGGTCGCATCTTCACGCCGGCGTCGTGCACAAAACACGACAAACCCAGCCTGCCGCACACAGCGCGGACCGCTGCGCCGTCCTCTTCGTCAATGGAAACATTGACAATCTCCGCCTGCCGGTCCGGAACGTTTGTATCCCGGCAATGCGCAGCGGCCAGAGCCACAGCCAGGGGCAAATTCCTTGTGCAGCCGGCCAGGTCCACCCGCTGTCCGGCGGCCTGGCCTCCGCTTGCCGTAACGCCCGCGCTGTCTGTGCTAACCGCCACGCCTGCTGAATCCAGCATGCGCTCCAGCGCGCTCCATTGCGGTAAATGGCCAGGCCAGGCGCCCCGCAAGCAGACGCTGCCCCCAACCAAGCCGGGCACAGCGAGCAGAGCCCCGGCCATATAAGGCTCCATGGGCAGTTGGGGCGACCCTGGCAAACGTATTTCTCCAGCCGAAATGCGGCAGCGCCCAGGTTCCAGCTTCGTCTGGACGCCGCACTGAGTCAAAGCGTCTGCTACAGGGGCCAGGGTTTCGTGTAGATTCTCTCGGGTCCAGCTCAGCTCCAGTCCATGGGGATAACTGGGCGCAGCCGCTACAAGGGCTATGGCTATTTCGTCGGGAGCGTAGTCCGGCAGCTCGAACGAATGGGGCAGCGCTCCGGAAGCTTCCAGTCGGGCCGGCAGTCCCACAGACTGGCGGGCAATGGAGGTCAGCCTGGCGCCCAGCCAGTGCAGCGGCCGGGCCAGGTCGCCGATGTCGGCAAGCTTGAGCGCAGAGCCGCCAGTAAACTTCACCTGGCCGGGCCAGGGCAGGGCCAGAGCCAACAAAAAGCAAAAATTCTGGAAATCCTCGCCAACGTAGATGACCTTTTCGGCAAAGTCGGCCTTGCCTCCTGGCCGGCTGAGCAATGCCCCGGCTTCCCAGTAAAGCTTAGCGCCGGCCTGGTTCAAGCCCTTGACGCACTCACCTGCCGGGTCGGCCCCTGCAGGATTTTCCAGCCGCAAAGGGTGGTCTTGCGCTTGGGACGCAAGCACGGCCCACACCCGCGTCAGCAGCAGTGACCCCGGGCCAGGCATGTCTACATTGGCCGGACCGTCGCCCGGCTGAATGAGCACGAACCCTTCCGGTCTGGGACCAGTCTCAGCCTCAGCGTCTGCCTGGTCCTCCCGTTTGGGCGCCGGCAGTTCCTGGAGCAAATCAAAAGCTCTGCGCAGCCGCCGGGCGTCCTGCTTGCCCAGCCTGCTCTGCTCCCATTGGGGCCAGAGAAGCCTGTCAACCTCGGAAACGCCGCGCTTCAAAGCGGTGGTCTTGGTCCGGGCTATGCCCAGCAGCCGGCTGCGCTTTGCCAGCATTTCCAGCAAGGCGGCGTCGAGTTCGGCAAGTTCGTCAAAAATTGGTCTATGCTTCGGGGGCATGTCGGGAGGTCTCCATACAGATAAAGAGAGGTTTCATACCTTGAATCGCACCAGGAAGCAAGCTTTGTCCTGCGGACATTTATTCTGGCGGGCTTGACCCTGGCGCGGTCGTACGTATTGTTAGCCTGTTTGACGGATGCAACGGTTCATGAACCATTCACCAGCGGCGACATCGTGTTCCTGAGTTTTCGCATTGCCCTGGCTTCCTTGAAAGCCCACAAACTGCGCACGGCCTTGGCCATGCTCGGGGTCTTTCTGGGCGCCCTGGCCTTGACCGGCGTGCAGCACGTTTCCCTGGCCATGGTCCGCAAGGCGGAGATAGAGACCGAAAAACTGGGGCCCAACCTGTTTATGGCCACAGCCGGGCAGGTGCGCATGGTGCGCAGCGGTTCTGCCCGTGTCTCCGGCGGGGCACGGACTTTTACCGTGCAGGACGCCATGGCGCTAATCCTGTCCCTGCCTGCGGCCCGGGGAGGAGTTCCTTTTATTTCCACCACCATGGGTGTGCGGCACGGGTCCGTCAAAACCACGGCGCAACTGGTGGCCTCCTGGCCGGCGTATACCCGCATCCGCAGCTTCCAGCCGCAGTACGGCCGCTTTTTTACGCAACAAGAATTGGATGAGCGGGCAAAAGTCTGCGTGCTGGGCCGCACAGTGGCGGAACGGCTCTTCGGCAACGCCGAGGCAGCCGTGGGCCAGCACGTCTTTGTGTTCCGGGCCCGGCTGGAGGTACTTGGCGTGATGGAGGAAAAGGGTCAGGACATAGCCGGCACAGACCAGGACGAGCAGTTTTTTGTGCCGCTGACCACCTACATGCGGCGCATGGCCAACCAGGACTGGATAACCGGGGCCTACCTACAGCTGGCCGACGGCGCCGATTCCGATGCCGCCAAGCGCAGCGCCGAGGCCCTGCTGCGGGATCGGCACGATCTGCAGCCAGGCCAGAACAACGACTTTAGCCTGGTCACGGCAAAGGACACCATGGAGCTGCAGCAACAGGCCCTGGACCTGGTCTCCACACTGGGTCTCATCAGTTCTTCGCTGTCTTTTGGGGTGGGCGGCCTGGGCATCCTGTCCATCATGGTTCTGCTGGTGCGGGCCCGGCAGCTTGAGATAGGCGTGCGCCGGGCCACGGGCGCCCGGCGGCGGGACATTCTGCGGCAGTTTTTGCTGGAAGCCGGGTTCATGTCCACAGCTGGAGGCGGCGCCGGCGTGGCCGCCGCCATGGCGCTGATGACAGCGGTGTATACGTTTGCCGGCTTCCCGTACGTGTACGACCCCGGGCTGCTGGCCGGCGCGCTGGCCGGCTCAGGCGCGCTTGGTATCATCGCCGGGGCTTATCCGGCCTGGCGGGCGTCGCGGCTGGAGATATTGGACGTACTGCGGGATACCTGACGGTTTTAGAGCATTTTCCTGAAACAATTGTAGATTATTGTTTCAGGAGCGAGCGCTGCCTCAACGCGAAAATGCGCTAGTGCGCAGCGTTGACCTCCCCCGGGCCCGTATCTTTCTCTTTCCCGGCTGCGTTCGGCGGCGCCGGTGTTTCTTCATACACGGCCAATACGTACGGCCGTTCCACAATGACCCGTTCATCCACTATGCGCAGGTTCGTTGGTTTGTTTTCCCACTGGTCCCAGCGCTTGCGCTGCATGCCGAGCACGGCCTTGTCCTCCTGGGCCAGGGCGGCTTCCAGTTCTTCGTATTTCTGGTATTCTGGCAGATTCTGGCCCAGGTAATAGGTGTAGGTTCCGGAATATATTTTGAAAGCCATGGGCGCGTAGCCTTTTTTCGCGTAGCCGGCCATGATCTCTGCCTGGCCCTTGGGGCTCATGATGGTGTCGGCGCAGGGCGCCAGGTACAGCCCCAGGGGCTGCAGCATGGCGGTTATGGCCAGCACGGTGAGCAGCAGACCGGCAAGGGGCTCCTTGCGGTCCATTTTGGCCAGCAGGAGATAACTGGCCCCAGCGCAGATGATCATGGAGGGCAAGGCGCCCTTGAGCGCGGCTTCCCAGCCTGGAGCCGCAGCCAGGTAGCCGGCCAACATGTCCTGGTCCACCGGCAAGACGCCGGACTCCAAGATGGGCCGGGTGAACATGAGCGCCAGAAATGACAACGCCAACACCCCGAACAGGCCCCCCACCATGGCGAACAACCAACGGGAGCGAGTTTCCGTCGTTTCGTCCATATATTTGGCTGTGACCAAAGCCAGGGGCGCGAATAGGGGCATGAGGTACACGGCGATTTTGATGGAAAGGGCGGACAACAGGACAAAACCGGTGAACAGCATAGACCAGACATAGGCCCAGCCCCCGGCCTGCTTGCGCTGTAGCCAGGCCCGGGAAAGCGCGTCCGGCAGTTTGGCCAGCGGCGAGAGCAGCAACAGAAAGGTCCACGGCAAGAAGGTAAGCGGCAGAGCGTACAGGTAGTAATACCAGGGCTGGCCGTGGTGCCAGGTGTCTGCAGCCCGTTTGTAAATCTGCTGTACGAAAATATTGCGCAAAAAGTCGGGCTGCTCCGTGAACCAGGCCCCGGCCGCCCAGACCAGAAGAACCAGCAGCGCCAGCGCCAGCCCGGCGGCCATGTCCTTGCGCAGCAGCCGGCCTGGCCGGCCGGTCCAGAGCAGATAGCCGGTCATGGCTGCAACTGGGAAGCCAAGTCCCAAAGGACCCTTGGTCAGCGTGGCCACAGCTGCCAGAAAAAAACCGGCCAAGGTCCAGCCCATGGCCTGCTGTTTGCCCACAGCCTGGAACAAACAGGCGTGGGAAAGCAGAATGAAGGCCGCGAACAGTAAATCCATGCGCGAATAATGGGTGAGCCCCACAAAGTAGAACACGCTGAGCAGCACCAGGCCGCCGGCCAGCGCCAGGTACGGTTTGGCCTGGGCCACGGTGCGGAAAAGGACATAGCTGCTGGCCAGGTAGATGAGCCCTGAGACGGCTGCCCCCAGGAAGAAGAGCATGGGCGAGGCGCCCCCCGTGAGGGGCGAAAGCGCGTGCAGGAACCAGAAATAGACCGGCGGCTTGTCCGGGTAGGTCTGGCCGTTCAGGTGCATGACGATCCATTTGCCGGCGTTGGCCAGGTGTTCATAGACGTTGGCGTAGCGTATTTCGTCGGAAAACCACAGCTCTCGGCTGTCCAGCAGAAACACGGTCTGCAGCGCCAGCAACGCGACGAGGACCAGCAACGGAAACCGGCTGCAGACGTCGAACACGCGGCACAGAAAACGGGTCAGCGGGTCATTGGTGCGGTTCATGATTCTCCTTTGGCGAAAACGCGTATATGGCGCAGCCGGCCCAGCAGCCCAGCAGCAAACCGAAGGCCACATCGGGCGGGTAATGCCAGCCCAGGTAGATGCGGCTCCAGCCCACGGCCGCGGCCAGCAGCCCCAGGATCAAGGCCAGCGGCGCATTGCCCCAGCGCAAGGCCAGGGGCAGGACGGCGGCGACGATTTCCGTTGTGTGGCCTGAGGGCAGCGAATGGTGCGACGGCTCTAAGTTCATGGGCAGGCACAACCAGCCGTCGCCTGGTCTGGGGCAGCCCAAAAATATTTTCAACACCTGGACCAAGCCGAAGCTGATAACGAGCTGCACGGCAATATAGGCGAGGGCAAACCCCGTGAGGTCTTTGCGCCGCTTCTTCAGGCCAGTGACAAGAATGGCTGCGTACACCGGATACATGGCCAGATTGCCGTAATCCGTTATGATGGTAAAGAAGGTTTTCCAGTCCGGGAACGTGTTTCTGTGCCATTTCAAGAACAGAGCTGTCTGCTCTGAGGAGTTGAATGGCTGCGCCGCTAGCAGCCAGACCAGGAGCGCTGTCAAGGGCGCCAGACACAACGCGGCCCGGAGCAGTAGCTGTGTACGAGAAAGCATGAGGCCTTATAGGCGAGAGCGGACTCCTCGGCAAGGGGCGGGCGAGGGAGCGAAGAAGAGAGATTGCCAGAATTGCACAAGCCTCCGGAGCGGACCGCTCCGGAGGCTTGTCGAAAAATGCTACCAGCGCTCTTCGTTCTCGGTGGGGTGTATCACTTTGGGCGTGGAGGACTTGTAGTATATCCCCAAGCCCACGGCGATGCTGAGGGCCACGATGCCTATGATGATAATTTCAGCGCCCATAACGGCCTCCTCTGCAATGGTTGGGGCCTGAAAGCCGGTAAATGCGTCACTTCCTTGTAACCAGTAGTGAAGAAAATGCAGATACCGTGCCGAAAAAGGTGTTGGAGATCAGTTTTTTTTCAGGCTGGCGGTGAAGGCGTAGCGCGGTCCGACTGGTTGTATATTCAACTGACACGTAGAATTAGCGCACATTGTGTGTAGATAGTCAATAAGTTCAGGTCTGTAGTGAACATGGAAGAGCCGAAGCCAGGCAAACAGCAGCTTTCGGGCAGGTTCCGGCAGGCCGGTTGCGTCCCAGAAATCAACTACGTACAACTCGCCGCCGGTCCGCATGGAGTCCATGGCCGCCTGCAGCGCGCTTTGCCAGGTGGGTATCATAGACAAGGAGTAGGAAAAAAAGACTGAGTCAAAAGGCTGGGGCAAAGCAAAGGTCGCCGGGCTGGTGTTTTCGGCCAGCACAGCAGCCAGGCGGATGCGGTCTGAAAAGCCGGCCCGGTCGATTTTCTTTTTGGCCACGTCCAGCATGGCTGGCGAAGCGTCAATGCCGTACAGGTCTGCAGCCGGGATCATGCGCGCCAGACGGATGAGGTTGCGGCCGGTGCCGCAGCCCATTTCCAGTATGCGCGGCGCGCCGGACGGGGCGGTGACGGAAGCCAGCTGCTTGAGCAGCCGGTCGCGGCCAAAGAGGTAGTACTTGCGGGTCAGGTCGTAAAAATGGCGTTGCAGCTTGTAGATTCGGTCCATTTGTATCTGATGGGGGGCGACGGACATGGCAACTCTCGATCAGCGTTTCTTTTCGTAAGCGTGGAAGCCGCCGTAAATGGCGGACCGGTCCTCTTTGAACAGCCGGGCGGAGACCAGGGGTTTGTATTTGAACCGGGACATGACGCCGGGCTGCAGAGCGCTTTCCAAAGGGGAGGCGGCGCCGGCAGTGCGAAAGATGATGCGGGCGCCAGGCTTTCCCGCCCGGTCGATTTGAATCCACAGTTTGTTCAAATCGTCCGGAGTCATCCAGTCCTGGGAGTCCAGCAACACAAAGCAATCCAGTGAGGCTGGCTCCTGCTCAAGCAGGAACCCGTCCAGTGAGGTATGCAGCACCTGGCCGCGTTCGGCGTTGGCCTGCAGGGCGGCGAAGTTCTCTGGCTCCAGGTAAGGCGGCCGGGCAGAGCGGCCGGAGTGGTCGTACGACCGGGACAGGGCCTGCCAGGCGAAATAGTTTTCCGACAGGGGAAATTGGCAGAGCAATCTGTGGACGCGAATTTTGAAGTCTTCCACCATGTCGGCCGGGCCGCCTTGTTCTGGGCCGTGTTCATCGCGCATGGCCCGGTATTGTTGAGGGGGTATGCCCAAGCTGTAGACGGAAAAGGAAAATTTGCTCAACCGTTTTACCATGGGGTGGTCAAAAAAGCCCGCCAGGTCGCGCTGGAAAATGCGCTCCTGTTCAGCTATGGACCGGGAGGCGAGCATGTTTTTCGTATCGCTGCCCATGACCTTGCACATGGCGTGGAGCAGCCGGAGAAAAGAGCCCAACCGGGATTGGTTGTACAAGCCGGTGACGAACCATTCTATACGCCGCCCGGCAGGGATGCGCTTCTTTTCCCAGTAGGCTCTGGCCTGCTCGTCCAGGTGCGGCCGCAGCCAGGCGTGGTAAGCGTCCAGGTTCTCCGGCCGGTTGGCCTGGCCAAAAAAATTGTAGAAGGTTTCGTAGTCCGGCATGCGCTGCGCGGCCAGGAGCTTGAGCCGAGCCAGCTGCACGTGGTGCGGGTTCAGGTCCACAGCTGTGACCTGCCCCGGTCCGGCTGTCAGGTAATTGAGCACATTGCAGCCGCCAGAGGCGATGGTCAGAATGCGGCTGGCGCCGGTGGGACGCAGGGCCTGCAGGTCCACAGCCGGGTCTTCCCAAATCTGGTTGTACACAAAGCCGCTGAACCAGGCGCTAAAGAGCCGTTCGAGCACGCCTTGCCTGCTCCATAGGGAGCTTTTATGCACTGCTTCCTTAACCAGTCTGGTCTGTTCTTCCCCCATCATGCCTCCTGTCATTTACCTGTCTGTAGTAAAAGAAGAGCCCGATGTAGTAGCTTTTGCGCGTGACGATTATGTGACAGGAAGCAGCGCACTGCAAGGACCGGCAAGGTATTAGTATGCTCTGTGGTCGCGCAGGTAGCTGCACGCAGCCATGTCTCTGCGCTTTATGTGCGTCATCAGCCACTCGGTAAGGAACGAGAGCAATTCAGCAGGACCGGCGTAATTGCCGGAACGGCATTGAGCGTCCAGGTCCTGGGCTTTTTCGATAAAATACAAGTGCTCTATTTTGTGCGCTTCAAGCTCAGGATACCGGTGCTGCTTCATGAGCTGTTCTTCCGTAAAAAAATGGTACTGGGTGTAGTCTACCATTTTGTTGACGATGTCGAGGACTATGTTCTCCGTCCGCGACGCAGTGAGAGCGTCGTAAAGATCGTTGATCATGATCACCAGCTGTTGGTGCTGCTCGTCAACAATCGGAAAGCCTGTCTCCAGGGATGCGTCCCATTCGATCATGGTCATGGCAATGTCCTCCCGAGGTGAACCTTCCGTGGTGAACCTTATTCCACTGGGGGTAACAGGTCAAAACCTGCAAGTAACAGATGCATGGCAATTCCGTGAAAGGGATTTTGATTCACTCTGCTGCTGACGGTCAGGCGCCGCTTTCCGGCTCTTTGGTCAAATCCTCCAGCGCGCCGGAGATGTTTACCAGAAGCAATCTGAGTGAATCAATGTCCTCGCCGGAAAGATTTTCAGGGTCGTTGTCGTCCAAAAAGCCGACCACATCCTGCAGGCGAACGACGATGTCCTGAATACGCTGGCGTTCTGTATTGTTCATGCACAGGTGTATGCCACACCCAGGGCTGGGTGTAAATCACTAGCGCATTTTCGCTGTAGCATTTTCGTGCTGTCTGAAAGCTACAATGCGCTAAAGGGGATTCTACATTGACTATAACACACGCCGGGGCTTGTGTACATTATAAAGAGGTTCCTCGACGCAGCACGTGGAATTCAGCCCCTTTGACTGTATGACCGA
>CAYTSA010000070.1:0-20907 GCA_964440345.1 uncultured Desulfovibrionaceae bacterium
CAAGCCCGAACCCAAGCCTGCGCCAGAGCCAAAGCCAGAGCCAAAGCCAGAGCCCAAGCCAGAGCCCAAGCCAGAGCCCAAGCCCGAGCCCAAGCCCGAGCCTAAACCTGAGCCCAAGCCTGCAGCAAAACCGGCGGCCAAACCGGCAGCGAAACCGGCGGCCAAACCCCCGGCGCAGCCCCCAGCCGGGCAACAGCAGCAGGCCAAGCCAAAAGTTTCCTCCACCATCCGCGTGGACCACGAGAAGCTGGACCACCTGATGAACTTGATCGGAGAACTCATTATCAACCGCAACAGGTTCTCCATGCTCGCCCGGCAGCTTGAGGACAGTCACAGCGAAGCGGATGTGACCGAAGTGGCCCAGTCCTTGACGGAAACAACTTACTCCATGGCCCGCATCTCTGACGATCTGCAGGACACCATCATGAACGTGCGCATGGTGCCTGTGCAGACTGTTTTTTCCCGGTTTCCGCGCTTGGTTCGCGACCTTTCACGCAAAAGCGGCAAACAGGTGGAGCTGTACACTGAAGGCGAAGAGACGGAACTGGACAAGAGCGTGGTGGAAGTCATAGGCGACCCCCTGGTCCACCTTATCCGAAACAGCGTGGACCACGGCATAGAGTCCGATGAAGTGCGCAAGGCCGCCGGCAAGCCCGCCAAAGGGTCAGTCTGGTTGCGGGCCTACCACAAAGGTAACTCTGTGGCCATTGAGGTCCAGGACGACGGAAAGGGCATAGACCCGGAAAAAATGCGCGAAATCGGTGTGAGAAAAGGCGTTATCACTGCTGAAGAAGCCAAGAACCTGGACGACAGGGAGGCCATGGAACTCATTTTTGCCCCGGGTTTTTCCGGCGCAGAAAAGGTGACTGACATTTCCGGCCGCGGCGTGGGTATGGATGTTGTCCGAAATAACATAAAGGACTTGAAAGGCAGCGTGGACATAGCCTCCAAAGTGGGCGAGGGCACCACCTTCACCTTGTCGTTGCCGCTGACCCTGGCCATCATTGACGCGCTCATGGTCAAGTGTTCGGGCGAGACTTTCGCCATTCCGCTGGACGCTGTTTCCGAGACCACCAAGATAGAAGCCAGCCGGCTGACCGACGTAAACAACCGCAAGGCAGTGACCTTGCGCGGCGAGGTGCTGGGCGTGGTCACCTTGTCTGACTTGCTGGAATTGCCGCCGGCTGAGAAGGAGCCGGATATTCTTGCTACGGTGATCATTCAGGATAACCAGCGCCGGCTGAGCGTAGTGGTGGACAGGTTGCTGGAGCGGCAGGAAATCGTCATCAAGCCCCTGGGCGCGTATCTGGGCGACCTGAAGGGCATTTCCGGCGCCACCATCATGGGCGACGGCAGCGTGGTGCTCATTCTGGACCCGCACGAAATATACCTTATGGCCACCTCAAAGGCTATTTAATCACGCATGCGGGACTTTTGCGCAGACATCATCGCCCAGGTCAGCGAGATTGTCCTGGGCAAGAAGCACGAAATACGGCTGTGCCTCACCTGCCTTTTTGCCAACGGCCACCTGCTCATCGAGGACCTGCCCGGCATAGGCAAAACCACTCTTGCCAAAAGTTTGGCTGCTTGCCTGGGGCTCGTCTACGGACGGGTTCAGTTCACCAGCGACATGTTGCCGGGCGACATTCTCGGCGTCTCTGTTTTTGAGCAAAAGGAATCCGCCTTTGTCTTTCATCCTGGGCCCATCTTTACCCAGGTTCTGCTCGCAGACGAGATTAACCGGACCACGCCAAAGACCCAGTCCGCACTGCTGGAAGCAATGGAAGAGCGGCAAGTTACCTCGGAAGGCGTCACCCGGCAGCTTCCTGCGCCCTTTTTTGTCATCGCTACGCAAAATCCGCTGGAGCAGTCTGGCGTTTTTTCCCTGCCTGATTCACAGCTGGACCGGTTTCTGATGCGCATAGCGTTGAGCTACCCTGGCCGGGAGCATGAACGCCAGTTGCTCAACCAGGGGGACGCGCACAGGCAGTTGCAGGCCATGCAGTCGTGCATGGAATCAATGGACATTCCCAAAGTGCAGCACGAAGTGGAGCAGGTGCACGCAGCCGGCCCATTGCTGGAGTATGCGCTGGATTTGCTGGAGTTTACACGAACATCAGCCCATTTTCAGACAGGTCTTTCCCCTCGGGCCGGCCTGGGCTTGATGCGGGCCGCCAAGTCGTGGGCCTACATTGAAGGTCGGGAGCACGTCCTGCCCGAGGACGTGCAGGCTGTCATGGCCCCCTGCCTGCGGCACCGGCTGCGTTCTTCCAAGGATTACCGCGAAATATCCGCAGACAGGCTGGACAGCCTGTTCCGCGAGGTTCCCCTGCCCTGAAGTTCTGGCTCAACCGTTTGCAGTCTGAGGCGGCAACCGAGCATGAGAGCAGCGTGCTCTGCGTTGTCCGGCAACAGTCTGCGGCAATTGTTCTCATGGTTTGGCGCAACTGAGCGCCACGTTGCGGTAGAGGGGATTCGAGAATGCTGCATGAGGAGTGCGGCGCAGGGAAGATTGCGGGAAACAGGCTACGTATACAGGTCCGGATCGTCAGGCGCTCTGTCCCAATATATTTTTCCGCGCGATTTCTTGTAGTTGCGCAAAAGTACATATAAGGCCCCTGCGCCTCCGTGCTTGGGCAGGGCTGTGCAAAAAGCCAGCACCACGCGCTTGAAAGGATCCCGGGTTAACCAGGACTGCACCTTCTGGCGCAGCACGCCGTAGCCGTCTGGCGAATTCTTGCCCCGGCCTGGGATCAGCAGCACGCAGCGGCGGTTTTGCATGTACGCGTCCTTGAGAAAAAACACCATGGCGTCATAGCCTTCGCGGGCCGTCATGCCGTGCATGTCCAGATGTGCTTCAGGGCTGTAGCGGCCAGACTTTAACCGGGTGGCCACGGCCGGGTCCAGGCCGGCCACTCTCCCCTGAATGAACTCGTCGGTGAATTCCAATGTGAACTCCACCTTGCCGTTGACCAAATCCATCAGGTGGGCGGCGACGTCTTCGCCGCTGCAGTCTTCTCGCAGCGCCGCCGGTGTTTTTTTGGGAGGCGGGGCCAGCCGGCGGTCCTGGCCTTCCATGGGCTGTACGCCGGTCATGGCGGCCAGAAATGCGTCCTCGTCGGTTGGGGGCTGCGGCGGTTTTTCGGGCGCGGCTTCTTGCTGCTGTTGCCCGGCGGCAGCACGCAATTGCTTTTTTTTCTTCTTTTTTTTGCCCTTGTCTTGCGACAGGGCTTTGTCCAGGTCTTGGAATGATCGAAAGGTGGGCATACAAGGCTCCAGGATAGCGTCACGAATCAAAATGAAGGCTGGATGAGCTGATGTCAAGCATGGAAGTCCGCCTGAATCCACCGCCTGGCAGCGCTGCTCAGGCAATCCGGCTACAGGTTAGGGAGGAGGTGCCTCAGGTTACTACTCGCGCGATACGTTACATTAATACGTCATAGTGTAGGGGCGACCCTTGCGGTCGCCCGTCTTGACGCTCTTTGTGCATGATGCGGCGGCTCGTTGGTGATAGATTTGTGTTTGCAAACGCTTTCTATCTGTTTGGTTTTACACACGTAACGTGGATTTTTTAATTTTTGTGCGGTGGATTTACGGTTTCCTGGTCTGCAACCGAGGTAGGCGAGACGCTGGGCGCTGTCCAGACAGTGGCGGCCGTGCTGCTTGCCGCGCTGGCTGCCGGCTCCTGGGCGCGCAAGAGAGCTTATTTCAGGTAAGGCTGGCTAACACGCTTGCCAAATCACCCCACATGCTCAAATATTTAGTATGAATGATTCCTTCTTGGATCGACTGTAACAAAGGAGGCGGACATGTTTGTGACAGTTTCCCGTTTCGGTAAAGAAACGTATGATAGCGTCGAGGCAGTCCGCGAAGAGGCGGACCGGATTCAAAAGCATTTAAACGAATTATAGCATTTCACGGCAATGATTTGCAAGCAAATCCTTGCAGAGCATTTCAACTGTGAAATGCTCTAGCGTTGGATATTGGCTTGAACCCGGAGAAAAACGTGACCTTTGCTGAAGCAGAAAATGAATATCGCATAGGCGTCAGCGAGATTATGGACGAACACTTGCGCGAATCTCCGGTAACATGGCGGAATTACTGATGGACTGAGCGGTCGCATCAGTAGAGTATGCGATGCTGCAGGCGGCCCTTGCGGACCGCCTTTTTTTGGTGCGCCCGGCAGGGCGCACCAACTTGGAGGTGAAAGTCCTCTACAGGCCCGACAAGGGGAACTGTTAGCCGGACGGCAATGGCGCCTTCCGCCGCCGTCAACGGCCGCGGGCCGCGGTGGAATTCCGGCGCTGCGCACATGAACCAAACATTCCCCAAGAAGTACCTTGCTTCATTCTCCATACGGCATTCTTTGCGGCGCAAGGAATACGCCATGGAGTTCATGGTGATGCTGCGTGATGCAATTGTCATCATTCTGCCGCCATATGTCATCATCCAGCCACGGTTGCGTCGCAATTCATGCGTAGAAATCTCCACGGTCATGTATATGATTACAACAATTTCAAGGAGATTCTACTATGCGTAATGTGATTCTGGTTATTGTGTTGTTGCTTGTGGCGTTGCCACTCAGTTCCTGGGCTGGTCTGAGCATTTATACTGAAGAATCGCCCCCTTCCAGCTTTATGAAGGACGGCGAGATGACCGGCATTTCTGCTGAAATAGTAAAAGAAATTCAAAAACGCGTTGGCAATGACGACGCTATTCAGATGGTCCCCTGGGCCCGCGGCTATAAAGAAGTGCAGGAAAAGCCGAATGTGGCTCTGTTCGCCACCACCCGCACAGAAGAGCGTGAGCCGCTGTTTAAATGGGTTGGGCCGCTCATCCGCCTGAAATGGGCTTTCTTTGCCAAGAAGGGGTCCGGCGTCTCCATCGCCAGCCTTGACGACGCCAAAAAAGTGGGCTCCATTGGCACCTACAAAGACGACGCCCGGGAGCAATTTCTTCTAAAGGAAGGATTCGCCAACTTGGATTCCGCCACAGACAATTTGACCAACGTGCGTAAGCTGATGAACGACCGTGTCGATTTGCTTGTCTCCACGAACCTGGGCATTGTCACCACCGCCATGGAAGCTGGAGAAGACCCGGAGCAACTGGAGGAAGTATACGTCATAAAGCAGGCAGACTTATATGTCGCTTTTAACAAGCAAACAGAAGACGCAGTAGTGGAAAGCTGGAAAAACGCCTTGAGCCAGATGGTCCAAGACGGAACCTACGCTACGATATACAAAGAATGGCTGCCCGGCCAGACCCCGCCCTTGCCGTAACGCTTACACCGCGCACGAACAAGGGGGCCGCAAAGGCCCCCTTTTTTTACCGGCGCTATCTATTGTGACAAGCTGTTGCTACGCTTCGTCAACACATGTCTGTGTAGTTTCGCCGTACATGCCAGTCATGCTGCTCTGGCCTGTGGACTCCATGACAGCCCGCCAATAGTCGGACTGGATGTTCATCCGTCGGCGTTCCTGGGTGACCAGGTGCAGCGGCAGGTGCACGTAGCGGTCCTGCAGCTTGCTGACCACCATGTCCGTTTTGCCGGCCATGGTTGCGTGCACGGCGTGCTGGCCCAGAAAGCCGCAGTAGATACGGTCGTTGGCGTTGGCTGGCACGGAGCGGATGATGTAGCTGGGGTCGATGAACTTCAAGGTCAGCGGCATGTTTTTATCTTTGAAAAATTTCTTAATCTCCCGGATGAGCAGCTGACAGATGTCGCCCAGCACCGGGTTGCCTGAGGCGTCTTTTTCTTCGTTGCGCTCCAGCAGGTGCTGTCCGGCGCCTTCTGCGCAGACAATGACAGCGTGGCCGCGGCGCTTCAGCCGCTGGTCCAACTGGTGCAGCACGCCTTGCTCGCCCTCCAGTTCAAAGGGCGCCTCTGGAATGAGCACGAAGTTCACTTCTTTGAGCGCCAGGGTGGCGTGCGCAGCAATAAAGCCGGATTCGCGGCCCATTACCTTGACCATGCCTACGCCGTTGAATGCGCCGGTGGCCTCGGTGTGGGCGCAGTCAATGGCTTCTGTGGCTTTTTCCACCGCCGTGTCAAAGCCAAAAGACTGGTTAATGAAGCAGATGTCGTTGTCAATGGTCTTGGGAATGCCGATGATGGAGATGCGCACGTTGCGTTTTTTTGTTTCTTCCACAATGTTTTGGGCGGCGTGCATGGTGCCGTCTCCGCCTATCATGAAAAGCACGCTGATGTTCATGCGCTCCAGAGCGTCCACAATCTCCACAGCAGATTGAGGCCCCCGGGAGGAGCCAAGTATGGTGCCGCCGAATTGGTGAATGTGACCAACGTTCTGGGGAGTTAGCTCTACCACCTCGTGCCCGTAATAGGGGATGAAGCCCTCCAGCCCGTAGCGAAAGCCTATGGTGGCGGCAACGTTGTAGTTGTGGTGGGCCTCCATGACAATGGCCCGGATGACGTCGTTGATGCCCGGACACAAACCGCCGCAGGTCACAATGCCGCATTTTGTTTTGGAGGAGTCGAAGTAGAGACTCTTTCGCGGGCCGGCAACTTCAAATTCAACTTGCTCTTCGCTGGAGCCCAGGCCTTTGAACAGGTCTTCATTGACGTGCAACCGGACACGGGAGTCGTCGTCTTCAAAATTACAGTAGGGCAGGTTGGAAGGAATTTTAGCCGGTCCCAATGACTGTATCGACGTATCCAGTTTCGGCTTCTTAGTATCTTTTTTCTTGCTCATGCTCAGGCTCCGTGCGGATAGAGGGTTGCCGGAAAACTATCACGGGTGACGCCGCAAGCCAAGCCCGAAGGCCAGGCCAGGACGCCTGGAGGAGTACAACTCCTGCAAACACCTATCATATGAACAACAGCCTTGCCAGGGGGCGTAATAGAAATGTCACGGAAAAATGGGCGCTCCGCAGGCGCGGGCTGTGTCCAGATTAGCGCTGGCCTCGCTGGCGGGCCATGCTTACTGCATGTAACCCCCCAAAACAACTGCATAGCTAACGTCGATATGAGAGGACGCAACTGCAGTGTGAGCGGCTCTGGAAGTATCTACCACGGCCGCGGCGGGCATATTCGGCCAAAGGAGGTGTCCACTACGGCGCCTGTCCAGGTCAGTAGCGCCGTGGCCGCGGCCTTGCGCCTGGCGGCCTGGCCGGTGATGAAAAATCCGCACCACGCTGCTTTGCGGGAAATTGATTCCAGCAGCACGTAGCCGGCCACAGAGCCCAGCCCGTTGTGCTTGCGCAGGTACAAAGCAATGGACCGGCAGCGCATGCGCATAGCCTGGGCGGCTTCGGGGTGCGAGGCTGCGTTCTGGGCCCGAGTCCAGCCGCCGCCAACATGCTCAGCCTGGGCGGCCGGGACCACCCGCACGGTCCAGTCCGGGACCTGGCTCTGCCAGGCGCGCTTGCACAGATCGGCCAGCTCCATGCCCACGAAAAATCGCTCGTCAAAGGGCCCGACTGTGGTCAGCAACTGCGGCCGCACGGCCGTGAGCACGTCCGGGACCCAGTGAACAGCGTAGGGCTGGTCCTGGACCTTTTCGCAGCAGCAGAGCCCCAGGAACCGGCCGAGCCTGTTCCAAAAGCCCGGGAACCTGTTGGCGGTGGGCGCCTGGCTGGCTCCTGAGCAGATGACCTTGCCGCCGGCAACGGCGCAGTCGGAGTTGGCGTCCATGTATTCCGCCAGCCTTCTGACCGCCCCGGGCCGCAGCCTGCAGTGCGGGTTTATGAGCACGTACAAATCGCCGCTGGCGCAGGCAATAGCCTGGTTCAGAGCCGCGGCAAGGCCCCGGTTGCCGGCGTTGGCCAGCGCCTTGGCCTCTGGGCAGCCGGCCCTGGCCAGGGCCAGGGTGTCGTCTGTGGAGCCGTTATCCACGACTATCACCTCGGCGTTGGTCATCTGCGCCTCCCGGCGCACGGTTTCCATGCAGCTTTGTATGCTTTCGCCAGCGTTGCGGGCGACAATGATGCAACTGATGTTCATGAATGCTCCTTTATCAGCCTGTTAAAACTTAGATAGTTTTGAAAAGGGTGTTCCCATGCAAGCTATCTACTCCGTATTACTTTGCCAGACCCACCTGATCGGCGATGGGCGCAATGGCGTCAATGGCGATTTGGAAGAACTCGTCCATGTCCAGGCCCATTTTTTCGCAGTCGCGGATGCGCTCGCGGTCCACGTTGGCGGCAAAGGCTTTTTCCTTCATTTTCTTTTTCAGGCTTTTGGGCTTCATGCCCTCCATGCCGCCGGGCCGCACCAAGGCGTTGGCGGCTATAAGCCCGGTTACGGATTCGCCGGCGCGCATGGCGTAGTCAAAGCCGTTTACCGGCTCCACGCCAGTGTGTTCGGAGTTGTGGGCCTGTATGGCGTGTACTGCCTCGGGCGGCAGGGAGTCGCCCAGTATCTCCAGAGCCATGACGCCGTGTTGCTCCGGAGTTTCCTTGGTGGCCGGAAAGTCTACGTCGTGCAGCAGGCCGGCAATGCCCCACAGCTCGGGGTCCTGGCCCAGCCTGTCGGCCAGGCCGCGCAGCACGGCCTCTGTCTCCAAGGCGTGGTGGACCAGATGCTCGTCGGGATTCATGGAGTGCAAGAGCTCCAGAGCCTTGTCGCGGGATAGCATAGAGTTCTCCTTGTTGCAGCAGTCGTTGTCAGGAAAGGCCGCAGAATAAGCGGCTGGGAGGCGAAAGGCAAGCGCCGCAAACATCCCATGTCCGCAAACATCCCAGTGTCAATGACACGTGAACTTGACCGATGGAGTATTGACGCGCATTTTCTCCTGAATTGATCAAGATCAATGCGCCTGCATCCCCGGGGGGGTATGTATGCGCAAAGAAACAACGTCCCGGGCTGAAAAATTCATGCACGCCGCTATGCGGTCGACGCCTGTCACGGGAAAACAAGGAGAACGCACATGAGCAGGGTCATCATCACCGCCTCCACTGGCACTGACAACCCCAACCGCAGCACCCGGGCCATACATCTGGCCACAGTAGCGCAAAAAGAGGGCAAGGACGTCTATCTGTTCTTGCTGGACGATGGGGTTTTTCTGGCCAAAGAAGGGCTGATCCAGCACCTGCGCGCCGCCACCGGCGACGTGGCTGACGACCTGATGGCGCATCTGCAGGCGCACAACGTGCCCATTTTGGCTTGCACGCCCTGCGCTAAGGCTCGTATGATCAGCGAAGACGATCTTATCGAAGGCGCCCGTATGGCCACGGCTGCGGAACTCATCAACCTGATGGACGGGGCGTCGGTGCTCAGCCTGTAACCTTTCGCGCCCAGCAGGCGGCTCCAGGAGTCGGCATGGATGACGACAGATTGCTGCAAGAATTCTATAACCAGGGCGGCGACGCCATTTTGCGCTGCATCCAGTGCGGGACCTGCTCGGGCTCCTGCCCGCTGGGTCAGGCCATGGACCGCGGCCCCCGGGAGATATTCGCTCTGCTCAAAGACTCCGGCCGGTCCGGCGCCGTTCGTGAGGTTTTGCAGTCCACTACCCTGTGGTTTTGCGTCTCCTGCTACGCCTGCCAGGTGCGCTGCCCCCAGGAAATCCCCGTTACCGATCTGCTCTACGCGCTCAAGCGGCTGGCAGTGAAACACGGTCTGGCCGCCAAAAGGCATAAGCTGCCAGACCTGTACGCTGCTTTTGCCAAAGTGGTGGAGGCCGGCGGACGCTTGGACGACAGCCGGGTGATGGCCCGCTACAGCCTGAAGCACCCGGCCGACGCTGTGCGCAGCTTGCCACTGGCTCTGCAGATGGCCCTGCGCGGCCGGCTGAAACCCGCGCCGCAGAAAATGGCTGACCCGGCCAGGGTCCGCGGTCTGTTAAACAATTTGGAATCGCCAGAAGATACAGGAGGCCATCCGTGAGCTACGCGTTTTTCCCTGGCTGCGCCTACCACTCCGCCGCGGGCTACAAAGAGTCCGTGGACGCGGTCTGCGCCAAACTGGGTATGGCGCTGCACGAGCTGGAAGACTGGAACTGCTGCGGCGCCACGGCTTTTATGAGCCGGGACAAGCTGCAGGGCATGGCCCTGGTGGGCAGGCTGCTGGGGTTGGCCCGGCGTCAGGGGAACGATTCCATCGTCACTGTGTGCAACGCCTGCTACACCACTATACGCAAGGGCCTGGATATGCTGGGCAAAGACCCGGAAGCCCTGCGCCGGGTGAACGCCGCCCTGGAAAAGGAGGGCCTGCAGGCAGACCCGGACGTGAAAATCCGCCATTTGCTGGAGGTGATGCTCCAGGACCTGGACGCAGATGCGTTCCAACAGCGCTGGGCGGGCGCGCCGGAAAAGTTGGACCTGGCCGCCTATTATGGCTGTCAGCTCACCCGGCCCTGGGGCGGTAAGAACGCCACGGACACGGACAGTCCAGAGCGGCCGCAACTGTTGGAAGAATTTTTTCGCCGCTTGGGCCATGCGCCAGTGGATTTTTCAGCGTCCACCATGTGCTGCGGGGCTTCCCACGCCGTGCCCTACGCCGCGGAGTGCGCGCCCCTGGCTCAGCGTATCGCGCGCGCCGCCAGCAGCGCCGGCGCCCAGGCGGCCGTGGCCATATGCCCCATGTGTCAGCTGAACGTGGACGCCGGCCAGCGCGGCTTTCCGATAGTCTACTTCACCCAGCTGGCGGCTTTGGCTCTGGGATGTTCGCCCAAGGAGGCCGGCCTTGACAAGTTGCTCAATCCCTTCACCATACCTGAAAGGACGGAGGGCTGACCATGCGCCGCGAAAAACCGCGCATAGGCGTGTACATTTGTCACTGCGGCCAGAATATTGCGCCCAAGGTCCGCGTGGAGGAGGTGGCCGCCTACGCCGAGACCCTGGACCACGTTGTCGCTGGCCGAGACTACAAGTTCATGTGCTCCAGCCCGGGGCAGGAATTGATCATCCACGACATTAAGGAACTGGGGCTGAACCGCGTGGTGGTGGCCTCCTGCTCCCCGCGTATGCACGAGCCCACATTCCGCAAGGCCTGCGCCGCGGCGGGCGTCAGTCCGCATCAGTTCCAGATGGCCAACATCCGGGAGCACGCCTCGTGGGTGACCAAAGATTCAGACCAGGCCACGGCTAAGGCCAAGGACCTGGTCCGCGCTGCGGTGCAGCGCGTGCCGCACCACCGGCCCCTGGCCACGCGGGAAATCCCGGTTACCAAGGCTGTGTTGGTGGCGGGCGGCGGCATAGCCGGCATCCAGGCGGCAATCTCCGCGGCCGAGGCAGGCTGCCAGGTACACTTGGTGGAGCGGGAGCCGTCCATAGGCGGGCACATGGCCAAGTTCGACAAGACCTTTCCCACCATGGACTGCGCCGCCTGCACCATGACGCCGAAAATGGTCACCGCGGGCCAGCACCCGAACATCACCCTGCATACCTGGTCGGAGCTGGAGTCCCTGGAGGGCGCGGTGGGCAACTTCACCGCCCGCATCCGTAAAAAGGCGCGCTATGTGGACGAGGAAAAATGCACCGGCTGCGGGGTGTGTATGGCCAAATGTCCCACCAGGACCATTGTCAGCGAGTTCGACGAGGGGCTGAAGACCCGCACGGCCATCTATTCGCCATTTCCCCAGGCCGTGCCCAAGACGCCAGTCATAGACGCGGCAAACTGCCGTTTGCTGGGCCAGGGCAAGAAATGCGGCGTGTGCCAGAAATTTTGCGAAACCGGAGCCATAGACTTTGAGCAGCAGGACCGTATCGAAGAGGTCCGTGTGGGCGCCGTGGTGCTGGCTACGGGCTTCAAGGCCTTTGACCCCTCACGTTTGGAGCAGTTCGGCTATGGCCGCTACCCAGAGGTGTACACCAGCCTGCAGTTCGAGCGGCTGAACAACGCCACTGGCCCCACAAGCGGCAAGCTGCGCATGAAAAACGGGGAAATCCCTAAGCGTGTGGCCATAGTGCACTGCATAGGCTCCCGGGACAAGCGGACCAATGCGTACTGCTCCCGGGTCTGCTGCATGTACTCCATTAAATTCGCCCACCTGGTGCGCGAAAGGACCGGAGCGGAGGTCTATGAGTTCTATATAGACATCCGCTCGCCGGGCAAGAATTACGAGGAGTTCTACAACCGGGTGCGGGAGGAGGGCGTTCACTTCATCCGCGGCAAGGTGGCGGAAGTGACCAATGCGCCAGACAGTGACGAGGACGCCGGCCGCTTGACCGTGGTTGCCGAGAACACCCTGACCCGTGAGATCATGCGCTTGCCTGTGGACATGGTCATTCTCAGCACGGGGCTGGAGCCGGCCGCAGGCGCTACGGAGCTGGGCCGCAAGGCCGGGGTGTCCACGGACGGCGACGGCTGGTTTACGGAGTTGCATATCAAACTGGCGCCGGTGGGCACTGCCTCGTCTGGCGTGTATCTGGCCGGCTGCTGCCAGGGGCCCAAGGACATTCCCGACACCGTGGCCCAGGCTGAAGCGGCGGCCGGGGCGGCTGCTGCGCTGCTCTCTAAAGGGTTTATCTCCACCAAGGCGGAAATCTCGCGCATAGACCCGGACCGCTGCACGGGCTGTGGCCAGTGTGTTGCCATGTGCGCCTATGGGGCCATTACTTTGGACGCAGCCAGAAGCATTGCCCGGGTGAACGAGACTTTGTGCCAGGGCTGCGGCGCTTGCGCTGCTGTGTGTCCCAGCTCGGCGGCCGGAGTTAAGCACTTTACTGACAAGCAGCTTTTGGAAGAGCTGGAAGCGCTGTTGTAAGGAGTTGATATGGCAAACGAATTTCATCCAAAAATTGTGGCCCTGGTGTGCAATTGGTGCACCTACACCGCGGCGGACCTGGCCGGGACTTCCCGGCTGGACTACCCGGCGGAAATCCGGCTGCTGCGGCTCATGTGCACCGGCATGGCGGACTCCAAGCTAATTTTGCGCGCTTTTCTGGAGGGCGCGGACGGTGTCTTCATTGGCGGCTGCCACCCTGGCGACTGCCACTACATCAACGGAAACTTGAAGATGCAGCGTCGTCTGGCCGGTTTGCGAGAGATTCTGGACCAGTTCGGCTTTGAACCAGAGCGGCTGCGCCAGCGCTGGATAGGCGCCAGCGAGGGGCCGGAGTTTCAGGAAAACATGACTGAATTTGTGGAGCACGTCCGCGGGCTGGGCCCGAGCAAGGCCAAGGAAACCGCGATATTGTAAGGAGAGCTGCTCATGTCAAGTTTTGCTGTTTTGCCTGTTTCCGGCGACCCTGCGGCTGCGTTTCGCTTGCTGCTTCGGGCCGTGCTGGAAAGCGGCGCGGCCAAGGCTGTGCTGGCCATGGCGCCCACTGACCATGGCCCATTGCCCATGCCTACGCTGTTCACCGACCCGGACGCGCTGGACGCCGCCGGGGCCGACCCTCTAGCGCCGGCGGCGCCTTTCAACGCCGCCCGCCAGGCCGCCTCTTTAGCGCGGGTGGACCCGGGGGAGAAGATCGCCGTGGTGCTGCGGCCCTGCGAATTGCGCGCTTTGGTGGAGTTGGCCAAGCTGCGCCAGTGCGAGTTGTCCGCGTACATCCTCATCAGCTGCGACTGCCCGGGCCGCATGGAAAACGAGATATTTTTGCAGCACGTCGGCAACAAGTTGACGGCGCAGTATCTGACTGACGATGATCTGCAGGCCAAGGCTGCGCGAACCTGCAACACTTGCGAACAATTCACGCCCCAAGGGGCGGACCTGTCTGTCCAGTTTTTTGGACAAGACCCTTGCGCAGGGCTGACTGTAGAGGGCGGCGCTGAGTTACTGGACAAGCTGGAACTGGCAAAGGGCCAGCCGGTTCCGGGCAGGGACGAGGCCATAGCGGCGCGCCGCCAAGCCAGGGCGGAGGCCAAGTCCAGATTGTTAGACAACGTGAAGGAACAATCAGGCGACGTCGCCGGTTTGCAGCAGACTCTCAGCGCCTGCATCACCTGCTACAACTGCCGCACGGCCTGCCCGGTCTGCTACTGCCGGGACTGTGTCTTCAACTCCGACGTGTTTCGTTACGAGCCAGAGGACTTTATGCGCCGGGCCGGCCGCAGAGGCAAGCTGAAGCTGCCGCCAGACACCACCATGTACCACCTGACGCGCATGGCCCATATGGCCCACGCTTGCGTGGGCTGCGGCCAGTGCTCCAGCGTGTGTCCCAGCCACATACCCGTGGCGGATTTGTTTCGGACTGCGGCTGCGCGGGTGCAGGCTGCGTATGACTACGAGCCTGGGCGGGACGCCGAGGAGCCTATCCCGTACCAGGTGTTTGAGGCCAAGGAGTAAGCCGCCATGTCAGCACAGAGTCCCCAGATTGTTGTCGCCGGCGCGGGTGTGGGCGGTTTGCGGGCGGCCCTGGACCTGGCCGAGACTGGCTACGAAGTGTTGTTGCTGGACCGGGAGCAGGCCACGGGCGGGTTGCTGCAGCAGCTGGACCGGCAGTTTCCCACAGACCTGTGCGGCATGTGCCGCATGCTGCCCATGCTGGACCGGGACGCAGGCGCGCAAGCCTGCATGCGGCGGGGCTTTTTCCACAAAAATATTCAGTTTTTGCCCGGGGCGGAAATCGCCGGCGTGTCCGGCTCGCCCGGGCGGCTGCACGTGACCGTGAAGCAGGCTGGAGCCGGCCCAGCCGGCCTGGATGACGGGGAAAAGGAGCATAATTTCGCTGACGTGGCCGGAGTGCTGCTGGCCTATGGCCCGCCCCTGTATGACCCGGCAACGACGGATGTATACGGCGGCGGCGTATTGCCGGACGTGGTCGCCGCTCTGGAGTATGAGCGGCTGTGCAGCGGCCTTGGACTCCCGCAAGGAAAGCTGCTGCGGCCCTCCAACTGCAAGCCGGTGCAGTCCGCCGCCTGGATACAGTGCGTGGGCTCGCGGAATTTAGCCATTGGCGCAGGACATTGCTCCAGCGCCTGCTGCATGTTTGCGCTCAAGGAAGCGCGCATGGCCCGGGAGCGCGGGGTGGAGGCGACGATTTTTTACATGGACATGCGCACCCAGGGCCGGGACTACCAGCGCTACCGGGACGAGGCCGAGGCCATGGGCGTGCGCCTGGTGCGCTGCCGGCCGCATAGCACGGAGCTGGACGACGCAGGCCGCGTGCGCATCAGTTACATGGACGCAGAGGGCAGGCAGGTGGACGCGTCGTTCGACCTGGTCGTGCTCTCCACCGGCAAGCGGCCGGATGCGGCGCTCCCAGAGTTTGCCCGGCAGGAGGGCGTCGTGGTAGTGGACCCGGACCTGGGCCTGAAGGACATAGCAACGACGTTGACTCTGGCCTCTGCGGCTGCTGCGCAGCTGGCCGCCATGGCCCGCAGGGCAGGCGCGGCGCCGGCTGCAGAACACAGCGGGCTGAGCCCTGAGCTGCAAGACCGCCTTTTCGCGCTGGAGCCAGAGCGGCCGGCTCTCGCCACTGCGGATGACCAGGAGGCGGCAGGACCGGACGTCAACCAGCGCGGGCTGGTGCTAGGAGGCGGCCCGGCAGGGGTGGCCGCAGCCCTGGCCCTGGCCGGGCAGGGAGCGGACGTGACGTTGGTGGAACGGTCCAAAGCGCTGGGCGGCAACCTGAACCGCATCCGCGGGGAAGCAGGGGAGGCTGTGCGCGCCTTGCTGGCCGAGGCGCAGGCGTCTCAGAAAATAGAGTTGCGGCTCAACACAGAGCTGGCCCGGCACAAAGGCCGGGCCGGCCGGTTTATCGCCGGGTTGCGGCCTGCAGATGATCCCGCGGCGCCGGTGGAGCAGCTGGAGCATGGCGCGATCATCCTGGCCACGGGAGGAGGAGCGGCGGCCATAGAGCGATACAGCTTTGGGGCGGACGAGAAGATCATCGACCAGATAGCCTTTCAAGAGCGCTTGCAGGCTCCGGATTTTGACGCCGCAGCCCTGCAGAGCGTGGTCATGGTCCAATGTGCAGGCACGCGGGAGGAGCCGCGCAATTACTGCTCAAAAATGTGTTGCGCCAAGGCGCTGGACCTGGCGCTGGAACTGCTGGACAAGAACCCGCAGGCGCGCGTCACCGTGCTCTATCGAGACATGATGACCTGGGGCGGGCAGGAGAAACTGTATACCGAGGCCCGGCGCCGCGGGGTGCGTTTTGCGGCGTTTGATGTGACGGACAAACCAATTGTGGAGGCTGGGCCCTCAGTACGGTATAAAGACCCTGTGCTGCGCGAGGACGTGGAGGCGGCGCCGGACCTGGTGGTGCTGGCCGGCGGGGTCGCGCCCAACGAAAGTTCCGGGCTGGCGGCAATGTTACGGCTGTCATTAACCGAAGACGGTTTCATCCAGGAGGCTGACCCCAAGTGGCGGCCCGTGGACACGGGCAGAGAAGGCGTTTTTGCCGCTGGCCTGGTCAAAGGGCCGGTGAACGCCTGGGAGGCCATGGCCGAGGGCCGGGCCGCGGCCCAGCGGGCCATGCGGCTGCTCTCCCGGGAACGCGTTCCCATTGCCCGGGTGACGGCTCGGGTGAGAGCTTCGCTCTGCTCCCGGTGCGAAATGTGCCTGTCCGCCTGCCCCTACGAGGCCAGGTATATGGACCCAGACGACGGCTATGCTGCGGTGGACCCGGTTGCCTGCCAGGGGTGCGGGGCCTGTGTGGCCGCCTGTCCCAACGCCGCCTCAGTGCTGGGCGGGTACGAAGGCCAGGGCTTGCTGGCCTCACTGGATAAGGCGCTGGACGGCGTTTTTGACTAGCGCATTTTCGCGTTGAGAAAACGCTCGCTTTTGAAATAAATCTCATTAGTTGATGTAACTACATTAGTATAATGCTCTAACCAACGGAGCTGAATCATGGACAACTGTACAACAATAAAGGACTGCGCGCCGCTGCGGCCCATTGGCTCTGCGCCGGATTTGTGTCTGGCCTGCGGTACTTGTTCTGCGGGCTGTCCCATGACCGGGATTGACGGCTTTGACCCCCGGCGCATGGTCCGTCTGGCCCTGGAGGATCGCGACGAGGAGCTGGCCGGGTCCAAGCTGCCGTGGCTGTGCACCATGTGCGGCAAGTGCGAGCACGCCTGCCCTATGGGGATCAACATCATCGCCATAGTGCGGGCGGCCCGGGGGCTGGTCCCGCGGGACGACGTGCCCGGGCAGATTCATAAGGGCGTGGCCATGGCTCTGGAAACCGGCAACAACCTGGGCCTGCCGGACGAGGATTTCAAGTTTATCATTGAGGACGTGGCTGAGGAAATGGCCGGGGAAGAGGGCTACGAAGACTTCACAGCGCCCCTGGACGTCAAGGGTGCGCGGCTGTTGACCACCCTGCACAACAAACTGGTCAACACTCAAAACGAGGACCTGGTCCACTGGTGGAAGATTTTCTACAAGGCCGGCGAAACGTTCACCATTCCCGCCGCCAAATGGGAGGGCGTGAACTGGGGGCTTTTTTCCGGCAATGACGAGCACATGAAGCGTTACGTGGACAACATAGTGGAGAACATGGAGCGGCTGGAGGCGGCCGCCCTCATGTATCCGGAGTGAGGCCACGCCTACATGGCGACCCGGTCCGGGTTGCAGCAGTGGCGCCCTGAGTTTTTCGAAAAATATCAGGCTTTCACCGTCTTCGAGTTGCTGGAAGAATACATCAACTCTGGCCGTATTGCCCTGGACAAAAGCAAAAACCCAGTCCGCGCGGCGTATCACGACCCCTGCAACTACGGCCGCAAGTCTGAGGAGAAGTTCGGCCACGGCTATTACGAGGAGCCGCGGCGCATTATGGACGCCTGCATGGCCGACTGGGTGGATATGTTTCCAGCCCGGGGCAACCAGTATTGCTGCGGGGGCGGGGGCGGAACCATGCTGACGCCCTATGACGATGAGCGGGTGCATTACTCTCGCCGCAAAATGGAGCAGATACGCCGGGCCGGCGTGGAGCTGGTGGTGGTTCCCTGCCACAGCTGCCACGGGCAGATCAAGGCCATGGCCACGCAGTACGATATGCCGGATATGCAGGTGAAATACCTGTGGGAGGTCGTGGCCGAGGCCTTGGCGGCGTGATCTGTTTTGCGTGGGGACAGGCCAGCGTTGGCGGCAGGTTGCACATGCCGCCACCGCTGTCAGGGTGGCGCTAAGTGTTGCTCGGCGTCATTCTTTTCGAATGATGTTCAATACATTCTGCAGTTCTTCAATGGCCATTGGTTTGGCGATGTACGCATCCATGCCTGCCTGCAAAAATTTTTCTCTGTCGCCGGGCATGGCGTAGGCTGTCAGAGCAATGATGGGAATACGGATGTTGTGCTCGCCGGCCTCGCCGTTGCGAATGCGTTTGGCGGTCTCCACTCCGTCCAGTACGGGCATTTGCACGTCCATGAAAACAGCGTCAATGGCATGCTGCTGCAGCATGTCCAGGGCTTGCTGGCCGTTGTTTACCGAAATAACAGTGTGTTCCAGTTTTTCCAGTATTGTGGCTGTCGCCAGGCGGGACACGTAATCGTCTTCGGCGACGAGTATGTGCAGGCCAGAGGAGAGGTTGACTTGAGGCGTCTCCTGGTCATCCTTAGTTTCTTCAGCCACGCCGAAAGGGGAGCAGAAATGGACGGTCGTTCCCACGCCTGGCTCGCTAGCTATGGAAATGCTCCCTCCCATAAGATCGACCAGGCGCTTGGAGAGGGTCAGTCCCAGCCCGGCGCCTTGGTGGCGGCGTGTGTAGCCTTCTTGTTCCTGGCGGAATGCTTCGAAGATTCGTTCCAGATTTTCCTCTGCTATGCCCACGCCTGTGTCGCTTATGGAAAAGAGGACCCAGTAGCGTTCATCTTTACGGGGCGGCAGGGGGTGGGCTTCAACTGATACGCGCCCGTGTTCTGTATATTTCAAGGCGTTGCCTACCAGGTTGGCCAGCACTTGCTCCAGCCTGGAGCTGTCGCCCATGAGCATCTGCCCTAGTTTGCCGTTGACGTAGAAGGTAATGGGCACGCCCTTCAGCATCGCGGCGGGGGCAAAGAGGCTTTCCATGTTTTTGAAAGTAGCTCTAATGTCAATTGTTTCATGGTTGAGTTTAAGGTTGTCGAATTCCAGCTCGGCAATGTTTAGAATGTCTTCCAGCAGCTTGGACAGGCGTCTGACAGAGGCAAGGGCCATTTCTAGGTATTCGCCTTGATCGGATGAGTTTGGCGTTGTTTTGAGGAGTTGCAGCATGCCCATGACGCCGTTGACCGGGGTCCGTATTTCGTGGCTCATATTGGCCAGAAACAAAGATTTCTGTCTGTTGGCTTCCTGGGCTTTTTCTTCTGAGGCTTTGAGCCGTAAGTGTTCTTCGCATTTGATGACGGCCAGGGCAAAAATGGTCGCCAGCCGTTGCAGGATGTCCAAGTCGTCCTGGGTATAGGGCCTTTCAGCGTTGGCCAGCGCAATTATGCCCAGCAGCCGGCCTTTCTGCATAACCGGCAGGGAGAGAAAAGAGTGGATGGGGACGTGGCCATTGGGAACTCCAGAAGATCGCGGGTCGTCGCCGGGGGCGTTGCTCAGCACTGGCTCTTTGTTGCGCAGCACCCATCCCCACAGGCCGGAAAACTCTTGAAGCGTGATTTTTTCTTGCGCAGGGCCAGGCCAGTCAGTCTGCGCATTTGCTACCGAGAGCAAGGTCAATGCTTCTGCGCCGGGCTCTATTTCGCCTACAAAGCCGCAGGGGCTGGAGGTAAGCTTTCGAGCCGCCTCCAGCACTTTATCAGCCGTTTCTTGAAGCGTTCTTGGGAACAGCAGCTCCTGGGCCAACACCGCCAGGCATTCACCCACGTTCTTATGATAGTTGGCTTGCTGCAGCGCCAAACGCTCTTGGGTGACGTCCCGGCTGATGGTCAGCACAGACCGCGCCTCGCCATCAGCGTTGCACTCTGGCAACAGCCTCCAGTTGTGGATGCGATTTCCCTCAGGCCCGCGGAAGGAAAACTCTGTTTCAAAAGGTTGTCGTGTGCGAAAAACTCTGTGCAAGGCTTCTTCCCATACCTGGACCGGTCGTCCAGGATAGCCGAATTCCTTGAAGGTCTTTCCCAAAAACTGGCCTGGTTGCAAGCCGGCGGCCTGGTGCACGCTTTGAGAAACAAAAAGGTATTCGCCCCGGGGATTGAAGCGCATGATGACGTCAGGCAGTCCGTCAATCAGTGTTCGCGTGGTTTCTTCCTGGTCCCGGAGCCGTTCATTGGCAGATTGCAAGGCTTCTGATTGAATTTTGTTTATTTCTATGTGGTTGAGAACCTTTCGCACGAGAGTGGATACGTCAAACGGTTTGTTGATGAAGTCCAGAGCGCCGCCAGTAAGACCCTTGAGTTCGTTTTCCTTGGCCGCAAGGCTGGTAACAAAAATCACGGGAATATCTTTGGCCTTTGGAAGGTTGCGAATGCGTCGGCAGGTTTCGTAGCCGTCCATCACCGGCATCATGACGTCCAGGAGAATGATGTCTGGCAGGTAGTCGCCTTCACGCAGCATTGTCAGGGCGTCATCGCCATTGACCGCCACCCGGACAAAGGCGAAATCTGACAATGCTTCGCCCAGGTGGCGGAGGCTTTCCGGCTCGTCATCGACTATAAGTATGATGGGTTTTTTTTCAGCCAGTGCTTTCACAGGGTGACTCCCAAGTCTTGTAACAGGTCATTGAGCAGTTGGAGCGCCTTCGGATAGTCAAACCTCGCCAGTGAGGATGTAATGTCGTCTAGTTGCTGCTTTGCGGAAGAACCGGCTTCGAACAGTAACGCAGTTTTTCTCGAAGTGCTTACAGCTGGATAGGCATGGGCCTCGATCTCCTGCTTCAAGCGCGACAAGGCAAGAACAACTGCCTGGTCAGCAACGTCTGCTTGCCGACGAGCTGGGGGCGGTTCTTCGCAAGGCAGGCCATTTGAAAGGGCGGGCGGGCGCTTTGCCGTATCCATGGGCAACCGCACGGTAACAGTGGCGCCTTGCTTTGGTGACGAGTGCAGCTCTATGCTTCCGCCCATGGTGTTTGCTATGAGCCAGGCTGAATATGTACCCAGCCCGGTGCCTTTGGCTTTTCCATGGGTGACGT
>CAYTSA010000071.1:0-20519 GCA_964440345.1 uncultured Desulfovibrionaceae bacterium
GCCCGCCAACAAAGGTTCATAGTGTTCCGCGGCCACGCGGTCCCAGTCGTAGCATTCCACGGCCCGCTTGCGGCCGGCCGCGCCCAACCGGGCCCGCAGCTCGTGGTCCGTCAGCAACCTATCCAGCGCCTGGGCCAGAGCCGCCGAATCTGCAGGCGGAACGTGCAGCCCAGTCTCGTTATGTACTACAGATTCTCGCAAACCTCCCACCGCCGAGGCCGCCACGGGCAGGCCCGCAGCCATGGCCTCCACCGCGGTCAGGCCAAAGGGCTCCGGCCAGATGGACGGGACCACAAAAACATCGGCCCTGTCCATTACCCGGGGCATGGACTCCCAGGGTATCCAGCCCAGATTTTCGGCCCACGGCCTTACTGGCTCCGTGGCGCCTGCCTGTGTGGTCAGCAAGGAAAAATCGCGGCCCAGCTCCCGCAGCTTGTCCAGGGCCTGCAACAACACATGCAGCCCCTTCAGCCGGTCGTCCAGCCGGCCCGTGGCCAGCACCACCGGCGCCTTTCGCGGACCATGGCGCCGGCCGGCAAAGCGGCCGGCGTCCACACCGCCGGGAATCACGCGCACCCGGTCCGTAAACCGGCGATACACTGCGGCCGTGTCCTCGTTGTACGTCACCACAGCCGCCGCCTTGCCCAGCATGCGCTGCACCACGTCCCGGTAGGCTGGGGAAAAAGCTATGGAGTATATCCACTCCTGAAACCAGTGCAGCTGGTCCGGCCTGTCCGGAGAATCGTTTCGCCACTGGTCCAAGCACAGTTTTAGCCGAGCCGGGTCCATGAAACAATCCAGGCAACGGTCCGAATCATCAAAAAACGTGGTGTCGCAAAACGACTCCGGAGTCACCTCTCGCCCGTGACTCTGGCGGGGAAAGCGGTTGTTCTGCGGGCACATCGCCTCGTAAGCGTACATGCGCGCCACTGTAAGGTAGCGGTCGGCAAAGGCGTCGATAATCCAGGCTTTGAGAAAATATCCGTCCGCGACGAGCACCGTGTCCGGCTTCCACTTGGCAACGGCGTCAAGAAAGGCCGCCGGTGCATACCGATGCGAAAACGTGGTCCTGGTAAAGGGAATGGTCTGCCAGGCAAAGCCCAGCTCGTCCTCACTGGCCAGAATGCGTCCACGGGGCGCAAACTCCTGGAAATCCGGCGCAAAAAGCTTCACCCGATGCCCACGGCGGCCCATGGCGGCCAGCACCGAGGCCAAATCCACCGAAGCTCCCCCGCTGGGTGGCCAGTGAAAAGGCAAATCTATAGCGGCTATACGGCTCATGGCGTTGGCGTGACTCTCCTTTACAAACTCCCCACAATATTTCTTCCTTATCAGCCTGTTAAAAAGTCCATTATTGCAGGCTGTTCAAGCACTTTTTAGCGTTGTGGCAACGCTCTCTCCTGAAACAATTGACGATTGTTTCTGGCTGAAGCCTTGTTTCAAGGCGAAAATGCGCTGAAGCAACGCCGCCATAGTGGTATTTCAACAGCCTGCTACGGGCTTTTCCCTGTGCGCAGGTACACCAGGTCGAACCAGGTCTGGTACAGGAAAAAGACTAGTTCATAAGGCAACAGCCGGAATTTTTTCTCCCGAATGTCCTGGCTAGCGAAGCGGCCCAGCCACTCCAGGTTGTTGCCGCACTTACGCAGCAGTCCGCGCAGGCTGTCCGGACGGGTGCGGTGCAGGAAAAACCAGCGCCAATAGGTGCGAAACACCGAGTAGTGCGTGTCATAGCGCAGGTGCCAGACCACAGACCGTGGGTTGTAGACGATGTCGTAACCGCGGCAGACCATTTGCCGGGTGATGTAGTAGTCTTCGTTGTTGGTGCGGTACTGCGGCGCCTCGTTGTAGCCGCCTATTTCCTCCAGCACGTCCTTGCGAAACACGGTGTTGTTCCCGAACAGATGCAGGGGGTTGACCTCCCGCTCCATGGACCAGCCCTGGCGCATGTGCGCCGCGCGCCACTTGTTGGGCAAGGTGTCTTGAAAATGCTCCAACAACACGCCCGAAGCCCCGGCTACCCGGTCAGAGCCGGCCATCTCGTACATCAGAGTCTCCAGCCAGCGCTCGGTGGGCACGCAATCCGCGTCCAGAGAGGCGACGAACGGCGTCTTGGCGCTGCGCACGCCGGTGTTGCGGGCGGCGGCCAACCCCTTGTTCACCCCATGCTGCACCAAGGTTACGCCCAACTCGCGGGCAATCTGCGCAGTGTTGTCCGTAGAGCCGTCGTCCACCGCGATGATCTCGACCGGAAGGTACGTCTGCCGGCGCACGCCCTCCACGCAGGCGGCCAGATACTTTGCCACGTTGAAGCACGGTATATAGACCGTGACGTGCGCGTCCAGCTTTGCAGTCATGACACGGACTCCACGATGTCTTTTGCGGGCTTGGGAACGCTGTTGCGACGGCCCCACCACTGGGAGCCGGCTCGCTGCAGCGCTTCCTGCAGGTCTTCGGGCGTCAGTTCGTCAGTACGGATAACGCAGGCCCGGGCGCCGTCGTAATCGTCCCAGTTGGTGGAAAGCAGCAGCCCCTGCTCCTGCACCATGTCGAAATACCGCGTGCCCGGAAAGGGCGTGGTGATGGAGAACTGCACGCTGTCTACATTTTTGGACAGGGCGTACTCAATGGTTTTTTCCACTGTCTCGCGCGTGTCGCCAGGCAGACCAAAGGTGAAGGTCAGATGCACCTTTACCCCCAGCTGCCTGGCCCATTCCACGCTTTCCTCCACGCGGGCCAGGTCCAGCCCCTTGCCGCAGCCGTCCACGATGGACTGCACCGCGGACTCTACGCCAAACTTGATGCCGGCCAGGCCAGCCTTGGCCATGGCCTCCAGAGTTTCCCGATCCGAGGTGTCGGCCCGGGCCATGGCGCCCCAGGGCACGTTCAGGCCCCGGTCCGTTATCTCCTGGCACAGCTGCAGCAGACGCTTCTTGCCTATGTTGAAGGTGTCGTCGTCAAAGTAGACGCCCTTGAAACCATACGTGTCCACCAGCCATTCCATTTCGTCCGCCACCAGCTTGGGCGAGCGGGCGCGGTATACATGGCCTCCGTACATGATGTCCGGCCACATGCAGTACACGCAGTGATACGGGCAACCCCGGCTGGCCCACATCTGCACGTTGGGCTTTTCCAGCACGGTGAAGTCGTCGTTGTAGTTGAGCATGGGCAGAAAGCGATAGGCCGGCCAGGGCAGCGCGTCCAGGTCCATGATGGCCTTGCGCCGGGCATTGACGCGCACGCCGCCGTGGCGGTCCCGCCAAGCCAGCCCCTCCACCTTTTCCATATCCGCGCCGTCAGCCCCGGCAGCCAGCGCTGCGGCCAGGTCCCGGATGGTATACTCATACTCGCCCAGGGCGGCGACATCGACCTGCGGACATTCCTCCAGGACTCGCGCGGCAAAATGGGTGACGTGGGGGCCGGTAAAGGCCAACCTGGCTTCTGGGCCCAGCATTTCACGCACCCGTCCGGCCACCCGAACATCGTGGGACCAGGTGGGCGTGGAGGTCTCCAGCACCACCAATTGTGGTTGAAAATCGCCCATGCGGCAGAGGAATTCCTCTTCTTCCAGTCCTTCGGCCACGCCGTCCACCAGATATACGTCGTGACCAAACTGCTCCAGAACAGAGGTAGTATAGGCCAGGAAAAAGGGGAACGGCGCATAGGACGGCACGCGTTCGCCAAAAAACCCTTTGTCCATGGTGAACGGCCAGCGCGAGCCGGCGCGCACCCCCACCCGCTTTTCCATACGCCACGGTGAGTTGCCCAAAAATATGCGCATCGTTACATCCTTGTTTTGCGTTTGGCGGCCAGCAGCCACAGCCAAGCCGGCCCGGCCATAAACGCAGCCACAGCCAGAGACGCCGCCTTGACAGCCAGTACAGCGGTCCGGTCCCGGACATCTTTCAGTGCGCTGCGCAGCCGGCGGCGCATGAAAGCGCTGAGCGATTCCTCTTGCGGCCAGCGGGAGCGCAAGGCCGGGTCTATCCAGACTATCCGCCGCGCGCCGGACAGCCGCACGGCCAGGCCCGTGAAAAAGGGCGGATCATCCTCTGCGCGGGAGCAGGTCAGGGCCAGCAGGTCCAGCTTCTGCTTGCGTAACCGCAAGCAGTGCAGACACAGGGACAGCCAGTCTCCGCCCGGTCCAGAGGCCATGCGCACCCGGGGCGGCTGCACAGAACCGCCTTGCAATACCCAGGGCAGTTGCCTGGCCAGAGCATCCCGCCCGTGGGCCATAGCGTTGGGCGTATCGGCCAGGTCCAGCACCAGGACCTCGGCCATGCGCCCCTGGCTGAACAGGTCCCGCGGGTAATGCAGTGGCGTCCAGACGTTGCCGCCAAGCCGGATACGGCAGTCAACCAGCGTGTGTTCGCCGGCCGGGATTGTCATGGGGACAATCTCGTTCTGATACCGCACGCACTCCACCCGCCAGCTGTTTTCGCCGCTGACCAGAGGCCCATTGCCGGTAAAAAACTGGTAGAAAGGCAAGTCTGCATCCAGCGTGACAGCCAGGCCGGGCAGGCCGCTCCAGGCTTTGCCGGCCAGGGCCACACGGCGCACAGGCCGGCGGCCGGCCCATACTGTGGTGTCGGTGCGTGCGGGGCCGTCTTCATAGGCAAAGGGCTCGCGGCCGGCCAACCCGCGGCAATACCCCGGCTGCGCGATGAAGGCGGCGCAGGCCCGCTCCATAAGGCTCTCCTCGTCCAGCTGAAACGTCACCTTCCAGTGCAGCTCCGTGTCGGAGAGCAGCTCTGTTTCCCATATTTCCCGCCCGCCGATTCGTTTCGCTTCAGCACGCAAGGATGTTGCGTCAGCCCGCACAAGGCTCCACTGCAGCTGGCCGCTGGCCTTGCGCTCCTGGCCGGCCAACCAGGAGTAAAACCCCGGCCCGGCGGTCAGTTCTCGGCCGCGCCAGTACAGCTCCAGCTTGCCCGGCTTCCACAGCACGCGCAGGGGACCGCTCTGCAGCGCGTGTTCCCTGGCTCCGGTCTTATCCATGCCGCGTGTTCCGCTTTCTGTAGACGCCATTAACATGCATGTGTCCAAAATGGTTTACGAGTTCAAATTCAGTGTCCAGCAGCTCCGCCCCGCCCGTGGTGTAAAAATCCACGGCTGCTTCAGGAATGTGCTCGGGGTGATTGCCCCAGGGCGCGCGCAGCAGCAGGGTTCCGCCTGGTTGAAGCAAGCGGTGCAGGTTTTGCATGGCTGCAGAGCTGTCTTCCAGATGCTCCAGCACGTCCAGGCAGACCATCAGATCGTAGCGTTCGTCCTCTTCCAGCTCGTGCAGAACGTTGCGCCAAGTCCAGACGCCCTGGCCCATGCGCGCAATGCGGTGTTGCACATAGGCTTTTGCGGCATTGGGCACGTCGTACAGACCGGCCTTGCTAAAACTGAGAAACCGGGCCGCCACAAAGGAGAACGCGCCTGAGCCGCAGCCGTAGTCAGCCCAGGCCACGGGCTTGCCGGCCCAGTTGTCCTGCAGGTACACGTATAATGGGTAATAGGGCAAAATCTGGTTCACAGTATTGACGCACAGATTGGAGCGGCCCATGTCGCCGGTCCAGGAAAGATAAAAATCCCGTGGAGTTTCATAACCGTCAAAGCCAGCCACATAGCTGTCCCACTGGTTGTAGAGCTGCAGAAACTGGGCATAGTCCACGTTCAGCCAGGCCATGACCTCGCCAATCTCCTCCAGCAGCCAGGGCGTCAGATTGATTCCCTTGCGGCCGCGGTAGCTGTACAGGGTCCATTCTTCGCCCAGAGTGTGAAACCGCTCGTTCAACTCGCGAATGCGTTGCGCCACGGCCGGGTCCAGGGCTTCAATGCGCTGCATTGCCGTTCCTCCAGCCCGCCATCAGCTGTCTCCAGTCCATGTAGGCGCCGTAGCCCATGTGCAGCAGGTCCATGGCTGCGCAATCCGGCTGGCCTTCGGCCAGGTCTTCGCGAAACAGCCTGCCCAAGCGCTTAATGGCCTTCCAGTGGGATTCTACATTTTTAGACACTGAGACCGGGGTGTGGGTTCCATAGTAGTGCCAGCGCCAGTAGGCATGCAGCAGGCTGGCCAGGGAGTCTTTGCGCAGGTGGGAGCATTTTGCGGCTGGAGTGTAGACCAGCAGCATGCGGTCGCGAATGGCTTCGCACAGTTTCACGTCCTCGGCGTTGGTGCGCAGCCGCTCGTCATAGCCGCCAGCGGCCTGTATGGCCTGGCGGGTGAACAAGGTGTTGGAGCCAAAAAGGAACGGCGGCCGTTCCTTGCGCTCCGGCCCCCAGCTTTGACGCATGTGCCGGCAACGCCAGAGGTTGGCCAGGCCGTCGCAGCAGGTTTCCATCAGGTCGCCGCCCACGCCGGCCGCGCCAGTCGCTTCCATTTCCGCGTTCAAGCGCTCCAGCCAGTCCGGGGCAGGGACCACGTCTGCGTCCAGAGAGGCCACGCGCTTGCCCGCAGTTTCCCGCACGCCAGTGTTGCGGGCAGCGGCCAGGCCCATGTTGTGCGGGTGCGCGACCACGCGCATGGGGCACGGCGCCGCATCCGCATGGGCCCGGGCCAGCAGCGGAGTAGCGTCTGTGGAGCCGTCGTCCACTATGACTATCTCGCGCGGAACAAGCGTCTGCTCGCAGACAGCGGGCAATACCTTGTCTAAAAACCTGGACGCATTGTAGCACGGTATGTACAAGGACACGTCACTCATGCTCGCGCCTTTTGTCTTTGATCCCAGGCGCGGCGAAAGGCGTGGAAGCCGTTTTCTATTTGCTCTGCAGTCAACGCTTCTGTGCGGGCGGTGCAGGCGTTCACGCCGTCGTACAACACCTCGCCGTCTACCAGCAAATGACCGTTGGATTTCACTTCATCATAAAAGGGGGTGCCGGGAAAGGGCGTTGCCAGCGACACCTGCAAAGAATCCGGGGCCAGCTCCAGGGCCAGCTCCTGCGTTCGACGCATGGTCTCTTCGGTCTCGCCCGGCAGGCCCAAGGTAAAGGTAAGATGCACGCGCACGCCCATGGCCTTGGCCAGGGCTACTCCCTTGCGGACCTTTCCCAGGTCCAGCTGCTTACCGCAACGGTCAAGCAGCCCCTGGTCGCCAGACTCCACGCCGTATTTTACGGCAATGAGTCCCACCTCCCGCAATCGGGTTACACATTCCTCGTCCATGGCGTCAGCCCGGCCCATCACGGCCAGGTTCGCTGCGGCGCCGTGGCGCTCAATGGCGTCGCACAAGGCCAGCAAACGGGACTTACCCAGATTGAAGGCGTCGTCGTCAAAATACACAGTCTTGAATTCGTAAGTAGTTACCAGATGGGCCAATTCCGCGGCCACATCCTCCGGGTTTCGCGGCCGATAGCTATGGGAGCCGTACATGACCCGCGGCCAGACGCAGAACGAGCACCGGTACGGGCAGCCCCGGCTGGCCAGCATGTTCACCATGGGGCCAGGAATGTTGCAGAAATAGTCCTTGTAGCGATACATGGAAAAATGGCTCCACGCAGGCCAGGGCAGCTGGTCCGGGTCCACAGGCGCAGGCCGGGCGTTGATCCGCACGCCTCCAGCTTCGCGCCAGGCAAGGCCGGGAACGTCTTCAAAGCCGCCGCCCTTCTCTATGGCCTGCAGCAGCAGGGGAAGCGTTTGCTCGTATTCGCCGGCCAGACAATACTCCGCCTCCGGGCACTCCTGCAGCGCCTGGACAGGCTGTGCGCTGGCGTGCTGCCCTGCCAGCGCCAGCAGCGATCCGGGCAGCAGATATTTCTGTCGCCGGGCCTGCATCCTGTCCGCCGGCCACGAAGCCGTGGCCGTTTCCGCCACGACCATGTCCGGACCAAAGGCGTTCAGCCGGGCTTCGTACTCCTGCTGGGTCCAGCCCTCTCCAATGGCGTCAAAGGCCCGCACTTCCGTCCTCTCCTGCTGCTCCATCACCGCTGTGGCGTAGGCCATAAAAAAAGGAAACGGCACATATGGCAGCTCCGCCGCAGACCGGGCCGGCGCAGTGTATGGCCAGCGCGACCCGGCGCGCACGCCGTAGCGTCTTTCGCCATTTGCGCGGTCCTTCGACCAAGGCGGGTTTGCCAGAAGCAGCTTCATGCGTCGCAACCGTTGTAAATATCTTGCAATATGTCCCAGATGGAGTATGTATAGTCCCACTCCGGGTAGTGTCCACGAAACTTGGAGACGTCGCTTATCCACCAGATGTGGTCGCCTATGCGGTTGTCGTCGGCGTAGGCCCACTGCAGTTTTTTGCCGGAAATCTCCTCGCACATGGCAATGGCTTCCAGCATAGAACAATTGGAGTGGCGGCCGCCGCCCGCGTTGTAGACCTCTGCGGGCCGGGGGTTCTGCACGTAGTGGGTGAACATGCGCACCAGGTCGCTGCTGTGGATGTTGTCCCGCACCTGCTTGCCCTGGTAGCCAAACACGGTGTAGGGCCGGCCGGACATGCAGCATTGCATCAGATACGCCAGAAACCCGTGAAGCTCGGCGCCGCAGTGGGCCGGGCCGGTCAGGCAGCCGCCCCGAAAACAGACGGTGTTCATGCCGAAGTACTGTCCGTATTCCTGGACAAGCACGTCAGCCGCCACCTTGGAGGCGCCAAACAAGCTGTGCCTGGTCATGTCTATGGACATGGACTCGTCAATGCCCCGGTCGTAGTAGTGATGGTCCTCGGCCAGCTCCCAGCGGCTTTCCCGTTCCACCAGGGGCAGCCGGTTGGGCGTGTCGCCATAGACCTTGTTTGTAGACGTAAAAATGAAGGCTGCCTCAGGCGCATACTTGCGGGTCATCTCCAAAAGCACCAGAGTCCCGTTGGCGTTGACGGTGAAGTCCATAAACGGGTCCCGGGCCGCCCAGTCGTGCGAAGGCTGGGCTGCGGTATGAATCACGGCCTTGATGTCCGCCCCATACGTGGCGAAGAGCCGGTCCATGGCCTTCTGGTCGCGGATATCCTCGTCAACATGCGCATAATGAGGCAGAAGCTGCTCCAGCCGGCGGCGGTTCTTGTGGGTGGAGGCTTCGTCGCCGAAGAAGACCCGGCGCATGTCGTTGTCCACGCCCGCCACCAGGCAGCCCTGGGCATGAAACTGGCGGCATGTTTCTGAGCCGATGAGCCCGGCCGAGCCGGTAACAATGGCCACATCCATAGAAATAGCTACCCCGCAGCCAACAAAGGCCGCAACATTTCGTGGTTGTCGCGTATCCAGCGGACCAGGTCATCGACAATGGCCGGGACGTCCCTGGCCGGCGCCCAGCCCGTAGCCTCCTGCACCCGCCGGCAGTCGCTCACATACCAGGGCACGTCGCCCTGCCGAGTCTCCGGCCTGGCGGCAATGGAAATATGATTTCCAGACGCCGCCTGAACCATCTGCGTCAATTCAGCCAGTGAAACGCTGTTGTCCGGTCCGCCGCCCACGTTCCAGGTCTGGCCGGCGTGGCTGTCCATGGCCTCCATCTGCCGCGTGAGCAAAGCAAACAGGTCTTCCACGTGCAGCACGTCGCGGACCTGCTTGCCCTTGCCGCCGTAGCCTATGTAAGCAAGTTCCATTCCGTACACGTGCGCCGCAGCCCACAGAGCCATGAATCCCTGGTCCACCTTGCCCATCTGCCACGGCCCAGCCAGCACGCCGCACCGGTTGATCACACAGCGCAGACCGTACATTTCCCCGTATTCAGCCATGAGCAGCTCAGCCGCCAGCTTGGTGGCGCCGTAGAGGGTTCGCGCGCCCTGCAGGGGAAACTCCTCGGCCACCCCCTGCACCGACACACCCGGAACCTTTTGCCCGGCTGCAAGCTGCAGTCGAGTCTCGCGCTCTTCATACTCCAGGCCGGCCAGGACGTGCATGGGATAGACCCGGCTGGTGGAGAGAAAGATCATGTCCGCGCCGACTTTTCGACAGGCCTCCAGGCAATTGACGGCCCCGGTCAGGTTGGCCCCCAGCAGATACGCCGGCGACTCGCCGTAGCCTGCCAGCACAGACGGCTCGGCTGAGCACTCCAGCATCACGTCAAAAGGCCCCACGGCTTCCAGGTCCTCAGGGGTGCGCACGTCGCCATGCAAAAAATGCACGCCAGCGTCGCGCAGGCGTGGCAAATTCAGCTCCGAGCCGCGGCGGCGCAGATTGTCCAGGGCCGTGACGCGCATGGCCGGGTCCTCCTGGCGCTGCAACAAGGCCAGATTGGAGCCCACGAAACCGGCTCCGCCAGTTATGAGTATGTGTTCAGGCATCGGTATGCGTATCGGCTGTTTGCGCCATTCCCTTAACCGCCATCCACATGGCGGCCCAGGGAAGCGCCACAGTCCATAATTTTATCAGATAATATGGCGGCGCAAGGCCGGTTCCTTCCACAAGAGCCACGACAAGCCAAGAGTGGACACACGCCGCGGCAACACCCAGCACCAGCAGCGCCGCCCGGCGGCCCGCAGTCCAGCCCGGCGCCCAAAGCACCAGCGCCGTCCACATGAACGCCTGCACGTTGGCCATGCCGCTGAGCGACCGCTTGACGTCGTAAGCCATCCGGCCATTATCCGCAACAAGGCCGCCCAAGACAGGCAAAACATACTCCTGGTTGACCAAAGCGATAACCCAGGAAACAGCCAGCCCAGCTGAAGCGCCGGCAAGCATCCACAGCCCTGACCGCCAAGGCTGTCTGCTGCGCCAGGAAAAAGACTCGAAAGCCCAGTAAAAGGCGAGCCCGGCCAGACAGATAAGCGACACGCCGAAGTAGTTGTACAGGAAATTCTGATCCCTGTTGCCACCCAAGGACACAGCCAGCGTGGCCGTGCGCATAAGGTAGTAGGAGTAGAACACGGGAACATACGCCAGCGCTGCAAACACGAAGCGCTTCCACGCGCGGAGGGGAAGCATGAACACTGCCGCACAGGCAAAAACAGCCAGCGGCCCGGACATGCAACCGGGTACGATGCGCACTGCGGCGCCGGACGTGCGCAACACGTCGCCGGAGAACCGTGCCTCGGTGAACACAGACAGCAACGCCGCAGCGTGGTAAGGTATGGCCCCGGCCAGGGCCGGGCCCAGGGGGCTGGCCATGACCGCAAAATGAACTGCGTAGCTGAACAAGAAACCAAGGGCGAACCATCCCGCCAGCCGCCAGGACCAGCCGCGGGAAAGCAGCGGAAAATCCTGCCCGGCAGCCCAGCCGGCCCAGACGAGAAAGGCGGCCAGCGTGCCGACAATGACCATGGCCTGGCCCACGACTATGTGCAGAAACCACAAGGTGCCGCCCAGGCTGGCCGTGCCTATGATGATGACCAGTATGCGTACTGTGTTCAAGACCAGACTGAAGACCGCCCCGAGCCCCAGTCCTGCGGCTTTGGCCCCCAGCGACGCCGGAAAGATGACCACAGCCGCCCCGTACAACAACACTATCTGCAGGCCAGCGCATTCGCCGGCTATGTTGTACGACCGGCCGGACGTTCGCACAATCGTCCCCCGTCGCGCAACGTCTTCATAGCCCAGGTCGGACAATGCCTGCGCAGCAACCTTGGCGGTAAGGAGGGAAACGGGCTTTAGAACAGAGCGTTCCAACCATTGGCTGTCCATGTTGTGGATGGCCAGAAACGTAAGTACAAAAAATATCGCCAGCCGTATGTAGAGGTTTTTTTTGGACATGTGTCTCGCACGGGCGAGCTTCAGGATTTCTGGATGCCTAAACGTTTCATGCGCGAATCAAAGGTGGAGCGGTTAACGCCTGCGTCCTTGGCGGCTTTAGTGACGTTCCATTTGTTCTTGTCCAGCAGGTGCTCCACGTACGAACGCTCCACGTCTTCCCAGGTGGCGCCGTCAAACTCCTCGTCCCGGTTGAACGATCCTGGGCGGGGCGGCGCAGCAGCAGGGGCATGGAGTGTATCGGTTTCCGTCTCTTCCACCTCAGCCGGAAACGCCCCTTCCGTCATGTGCGAAGGCAGATCGATCAAACGTATAACCTCGCCCTCCACAGTAGTGATTACGTATTTAACAAAGTTTTCCAGCTCGCGGATGTTCCCCCGCCAGGGGTATTCCATCAGCCAGTTGACCGTGTCCTTGGAGAACTGCTTCGGCTTTTTCCCCACAGACACGGATTCCTTTTTCAGGAAATACTCCAGCAGGGCCGGGATGTCATCCCGCCTTTCCCGCAGGGGGGGCAAGTGCAATGGCAAGACGTTCAAGCGGTAGAACAGGTCCTCGCGAAAGCGCTTTTCGGAAATTTCCCGGGAAAGGTCCTTGTTGGTGGCGGTAATGATGCGCACGTCCACCTGCTTGGTCTCGGAGCCGCCCAGGGGTTTTATCTCCTTGTTCTGAATAACGCGCAAGATGCGGGCTTGCAGGTGCATGTCCATGTCGCCGATTTCGTCAAGAAACACGGTGCCGCCGTTAGCGGCTTCGAAAAGGCCTTTTTTATCCTGCGTGGCGCCGGTGAAGGCGCCCTTCTTGTAGCCGAAAAGTTCGCTCTCCAGCAGGGTGTCTGGAATGGCGGAACAGTTTTGAACCATGAAAGGTTTTCCCTTGCGCTTGGACTGGCGGTGAATCTCTTTGGCCATAATGTCCTTGCCTGAACCGGATTCGCCAGTGATAAGCACGGGAAAGTCGGTTTGGGCGTAGTTGCGGGCAATTTTCATGGCCTCGCGAAAAGGCCGGCTCTGGCCGATGATAGCGCCGCCCACAACGAACTCAAGGGTCTGCTTGAGCCGCAGATTTTCCTGCAGCTGGTCTTTGAAAGAGATGGAGTTGGACAGGGCGATGGAGCCTATGTCCACAAGCGACTGCAACAAAGAAAGATAGTCTTTGTCCAGGTTGATGCGGTCCCCGCCAGAGCTGGTGTCTATAATCTGCACGGCGCCGTAGACCTCGCCGCTTTTAAGAATGAGCGGATAGCACAGGATGAGGGTGGATTTGACGTCAAAATCATCCTCCAACTCCTTGAAATGCCGCTGATCTTTGCCTGCTTCTGCGATGGTCATTTCGCCTTTTTCAATGACCCAGCGCACCAGGCTGGGCCGGTCCTCTGGAATGACGACGCTCTTGATGCGGTCACTTTCTGCGCCAGCCGCCTCTACGCATAAATACCCATCCCCGCCTTTGACCCATATAGAGCCGCGGCCCACTTGTTGCATCTCCATGAGCAGTTTCAAAAAATTCTGCTGCATTCGCTGAGGCTCCAGCTCTTCGAAAAGCGTCTTGTAGAACTCTATTGCCGTCTTGCGCACGTCATGGTCTCCTGTCTTCAACTCCATCATATCCTTCTATCAAGCGGTCATAAGCCAGTATCGCAGTTTCAGGATTTTCCTGAAGTATCACAAGTTTCATGTCTTGCAAAGCTGGCGCCGTGCCAGCAACGGGACACAGAGCATACAGACAAAATCAAGCATCTAAATATGTTAAAAAGGAAAACCCCTTTTTTTTAAGGCTTGGCACGATCCTGGCATCATTCATGACAACCAGCCACGCTTTGAGCTGGGGACTATAGAGTTCTTGATCAGCGCCAACTCCACTCCCTTGACCTGGCGCACACGACAAGCTCTCTGACCCCGCATCGAGGCTGGCCCAGCATGAGCGCCGATGATAGTTTGGGTCGGGTTTGGGGGCGCTTCGCTTCTATCGGGGCTCATGCTGATTTGAGTACATTATAGCATAAAAAGCGCAACGGTCTATTCTCCGACATCCTCCCTAATGAGCCGGGCGGCCCGGGCGGCTGCGCCCGGCTCACCCATTTTTGAGCGCAACTGCGCCAGATCGTCACGCACAGCCTGCAGCTTTTCCGGATTGTCCAGCCATTGGCCTACGATGGCGGACATGCTGTCTGCTGTGGCCTCGTGCTGCAGCAGCTCCGGAAACACCCTACGGGACATGATCAGGTTCGGCAAACTGATGTGATCCACCCGGATAAGCCGCTTGCCCAGTGCGTACGTCAGGGGGGACACCTTGTACGCCACGACTGTGGGGGTCCCTATCAACGCCGCCTCCAGCGTCACCGTGCCAGACGCAGCCAACAGGCAGCTGCACTCCCGCATGCCGGCATAGCGGCATTCCGGCTCTATCATGTGCATGGAAATGTCCGCCTGCCACAGCGAGCGCAGCATGGCCGCGTCTACGCCAGGCGCCCGGAAAAGGCGAAACTGCAGCCCCGGCCGCAACGCAGCCAGATTCCTGGCGGCGGCGGCAAATTCCGGCAACAGCGCGCTTACCTCTTTACTCCGGCTTCCAGGCAGGATACCTACTACCTCTTTATGGGGCTGCTGCTGCATCAGTTCGTCCAGCGGCACGGCGTCCAGCAAGGGGTGGCCCACATACGTGGCCTGACCGCCGTGGCTGCGATAGAATTCTTCTTCAAAAGGCAGTATGCACAACACCCGGCGCATGGCGCTGCTGAGGAAACGGACCCGGCCCCGGCGCCAGGCCCAGACCTGAGGGCTGATGTAGTAAAACGCTGGAATGGCCAGCCTGCGGGCCATACGGGCAACGATAAAATTGTACTCCGGACTGTCTATGAGGACCACAACGTCAGGCCGCCGGCTGCGCAACAGGCCATAGGTCTTCCACAACAGCCGGGCAACCCGTGGCAAGGCGGAAAAAACTTCGGTAAAACCCATGATGGAGAGTTCTTCACTGGAAATGTCGGCCTGCATCCCGGCTTCGCGCATGGCCTGCCCGCCCATGCCCGTGAAGCGGACCGGCCGCATCCCTTGCTCTGCCTGTTGCTGGAAAGCCTGCATGAGCAAGGCCCCGTGCATGTCGCCGGAGGCTTCGCCGGCGTTTATCCAGATGCTAAGTTCTGATCCAATCATAGCAAATACACTCCTGAGCGAGGGAACAGCATGTTGCGAGTAGGCGTTATCGGTCTTGGCTGGATGGGGAAAGTTCACATACGCGTTTATTCTCAAATGCGCAACGTGGAGGTGGCCGGCGTCATGGATGTGGACCAGGCGCGACGCGACGAGATTGCCGGCATGTATGGCGTAGCTGGCTACGGCGACCTGGAAACGTTCCTGGACCAGAAGCTGGACGCGGTGAGCGTCTGCGTGCCCACGGCCATGCACACAAACACCGCCCTGGAAGTCATAAGCCGCAACATCCCGCTTATCGTGGAAAAACCGCTGGCCGCCACCGCGGCCGAGGGGCGGGAGCTGGTCGCCGCCGCGCGCGCCAACAACACCCCCCTGATGGTCGGACACGTGGAGCGGTTCAACCCGGCTGTGGGCCGGGTCAAAAAACTGGTCGAGGAAGACGCCGTCATATCCATCCAGATAGAACGGGTGGGACCCTATCCCCCGCGCATACAGGACGTGGGCGTCATTCGGGACCTTGCCTCACACGACATCGACCTCATCGCCCATATTTCCGGCTCCCGGTACAAGGAAATCAGAACCTTTACCTCCAGCAACATAGGCGACCACGAAGACACTGCCATGATCATGGCTGAGTTGGAAAACGGAACACTGGCCCAAATTAACTGCAACTGGGTAACACCGTATAAATCCCGCAACATCCGCATCGCTGGCGTGAACCGTTACATAGAGGCCAATCTGATTACGCAACAGGTCAAAGAATACTCCAAGTTCGAGACTTATGAAAGCAGTTACAATGTGCGCGAATGGCCGCTCATGTACCGCGAGCCGGTACGCGAGGAACTAAACGCGTTTCTGGACGCTGTGCGGTCTGGCGAAAAGCCGCCCATCACTGGCGAGGATGGATTGTACGTGCTGGAAACCATTGAGCGCATGGGCGGGTGCGCCTGCTGAGCAAAGGAAGGGACGCAGGCGGCTGCATCTTTGCGTTGCTCACTCCGCCCGCAGAAACACGCTTTCCGCTAGGTGCGAACCATCGCACCGCAGCACGCACTCCACGCCAGAGTGGGCCTCGCTCAGCTTCTCGCCTGTGGCCTTCTCCAGGCCGTAATCCTTGAGCAGCGGCCGCTCCAGCCCGGGCGCCAGTATCCGGACTTGGCGGCCGGCTATCCACCGGGACATGACCAAAATGCGCCATGCGCCGGGCCCGGCTGAGCTCAGAATACGGGCCAGCAGAGGTCTGCGCTCCTCTGGCGGCAACTGCGGCCAGAGCGTCCGTCGCCCGCCAGGCAGAAAAAACCCCGTGCCTGTGGGCCGGGTGGCTGCGAGGGCCAGCTCCTGCATGTACAACCCCGGCCGGAAGGTTCCTTGGGCCAGATCGCTCAGGGCCGTGGCGTACACATCCACCACCTGAGCCACGTAGCCAGGGGCCTTGGTCCGGCCCTCTATCTTCACGGCGGTAACGCCTACATTAGCGAACCAAGCCAGAAACGGGGCTAGGCACAAATCCTCGGCCGCCAACACCGCAGAAAAATCGTTCTTTTGCTCCACCCGCCAAAGCGGCCGGCCTTCGCGCGTGGCTTCCTCCAGCTCCACACAGCCTTCCTGTAGGGGCCGGTAGTGAAATCGGCAAGGGTGGGTGCAGCAGCCCAGATTGGCCGAGCGGTTGTTTGCATAAGCGCTCATGAAACACCTGCCGGACACGGCCATGCACATGGCCCCGTGAACAAAGACCTCTGTCTCCATATCTGGGACATTGCGCACAATGCCCCTGATTGCGGACGTGTCCAGCTCCCGGGCCAGATTCACGCGCTTGACGCCCGCATCCCGCCAAAAGGCGGCGGCTTGGGCGTTGGCGGTGTTGGCTTGGGTGGAAAGATGCACCGGCACATGCGGGATGCGCTCTTGCGCCATGACCAACACGCCCGGGTCTGCGATGATGCAAGCATCTACGGACGGGTCCAGTCCGGCAAGCAGGTCCAGCTCCCGCCGCACGGCGTCCATGTGCCGCTGCTGGGCCAGGATGTTCAGAGCATAATAGACTTTGGCGCCTGCAGCGCTAGCTGTGGCAGTGGCTACGGCCAGCTCTTTGCCCACAAAACCGCCACAGCCGGCCCGCAACGACACATCCGGCCCAGAAAGGTACACGGCTCCCGCGCCGTAACGCAGAGCTACGCGGAGTTTGACGGGATCGCCCGCCGGGGCGAGCAGTTCGGCTATGGCGCGCATATAGAACGAGGTAAACGAGCAGATTATTTCCAGTCAGCGTGCAGCAGGTTCTGCTTTTTCACTTCTTCCAGAGGAAGCGGTTTGGAAAAATAGAAACCCTGCACATATTCACAGCCCATTTCAATGATAATGCGCAATTGCTCAGCGGTTTCCACTCCCTCGGCGATGACCTTCAGGCCCATGTCGTGGGCCAGGGAGATGATGGTCCGGACAATCTCCAGATTTTCCGCAGAGTCGTTCATGGAGGAAACAAAGGACCGGTCCACCTTGAGCATGTCCACCGGGAAGCGGTGCAGATAGGACAAGGAGGAATAACCTGTTCCAAAGTCGTCGATGGAGAGCTGCACGTTCAAACTTTTCAGCTTTTCCAGCATCTCCACGGCGGATTTGGCGTTCTCCATGACCACGGTCTCAGTGATTTCGAGCTTCAGGCAGTGCGGCTCTAAACCAACAACCTCCAGAGTGTTGCTCACATCGTTGAAAAGGTCTTCGTGGCTGAATTGTTTGCCGGAAATGTTCACACTGATCATGCCGCAGTTGTCCTGGCCGTTTTCAGCATACAGAGCCTTCATGTCCTTACAGGCCTCGCGGAGCACCCACTGGCCTATTGGAATGATCAGGCTAGTCTCCTCGGCCACAGGGATAAACTCACCAGGGCTGATCATGCCTTCCACAGGGTGAATCCAGCGCACCAGGGCCTCGAAACCCATGGTAGAACCAGCTTTTACATCTATTATGGGTTGGTAGTGCAGAATGAACTCTTCCCTGGCAATGGCCAGACGCAGGTTGGTGACCAGCTGCATCAGCTTAAGGGCCTTCTGGTGCATCTCCTGGTCAAAAACCACGTAGCGGGCCTTGCCGGAAAGTTTGGCCCGGTGCAGGGCTGTGTCTGCATCGCGAATGACGTCCTCGGGCCTTTCGTAACCTATGGAAGAAAGGGCGATGCCTATGGACAAGGTAGTGAAAAGCTCCTGGCCAGCCAGGGTGAACGGTTGGCGAATGACGTTGAGGATGCGCTTTGCCAGCTCTGTCACCTGGGAAATATCATCGCCTGTGGGCGTAAGAATGGCGAATTCGTCGCCTCCCAAGCGCGCGATAACGTCACCCTCCCCCAACAGGCCCGTGAGCCGTTCAGCCAGCTCCTGAAGCAGCTGATCGCCCACGTCGTGCCCTAGACTTTCGTTGATCATATTGAAGCGGTCCAGGTCCACCAGCAGCAAACCGAATTCGTTGCTGGCCGGGTCCTCAGATTGTGCGCGTTTTTGGACATGCTCAGCCAGCAAATCGGTGATGTACGTCCGGTTGGGCAGTTTGGTCAGAGCATCGTGGTATGCATGGAACAGCAGTTGGGCCTCGGTCTGCTTATACAAAATCAAACGGGCCAGAGTGTTGGACACGGCGCCAAGAAATTCCTGCTCCTTTGAGTCGGGCTTGGCATTGTCCTTCAGATGCACGTTGACCACGCCCAAGACCTTGTCGCCGTGCATGATGGGCGTACAGTAATGCGTGTGCGGCGCGGCGCCGATTCCTTCATTTACGTGCAGAGGATCGTCCGAGTGGATAATCATAGACTGCTTGCGCTCTGCAGTAACGCCGCAAGCGCAGTGGCCGAATGTGACGTCGTCACAGGGTGATGCTTCACCAGACACAAAATTATGCGCGGCTACGAGCTTGAGGGCTCCGGTTTCCTCGTTCGCCAGCATGATGGAGCCCCGAGGCAAAAAGGACTGCCAGTCAACCCCGAGCATCTGCTGCAAACTGTTCTGCAGCATCTCTTCCAGGGGGATGTTGTCTATTGTGGAGCGCAGCAGCGCATTGACTACCGTCTGGATGTCATAGTCACGCTGCAGTTCGTGTTCAGCTTCCTGAAGTTTCTGCGTGCGCTCCTGAACCATGTCCTCCAGCTTGTCGGCGTACAGACGTATCTGCCGTTCCTGCCGTTTCAGGGTAAGGTGGGTCCGCACCCGGGCCAGCAGCTCCCGCGAATCGAATGGTTTCGAGACATAGTCAACGCCGCCCGCTTCAAGGCCTTTGGTCTTGATGTCGGTGTCTGTGAGGGCGGAAAGAAATATAACGGGGATGTGTTTAAGGTCATCGTTTTCTTTGAGCTTGCTGCAGGTCTCAAAGCCGTCCATGCCAGGCATCATGATGTCCAGCAATATCAAATCCGGCTGCGCAGCGGCCTGCTCCAAAGCCTCGTCGCCGTTGGCGGCTTCCAGAACCTCAAATCCCTGCTTCACCAGATGGGCGCGCAGCAGCCGCAAGTTTATCGGCTCATCGTCTACGATAAGTATCTGTTCAGTGCGCTGTTGCTCAGTTTCAATCATGAGTAGGATCCCCCCGAATGCAGACGCTGTGTAAGCCCACAAATTTCGCGTACTGTTCTTATGCGTGCATTTTAGCAGTTCGTCAAGGACGATAGCCGGACAAGAGCCGGACTGCGCAACAGGGGGAAAAGGCTGCTCTATACAAACAAGACACCCAATGAGCATACGAAATGTTTATAGAACTTCCCGCTCCAGCAGATCAGCGTAAAAAGACCCGACAACGACCCGGCTTTTCACGCGCACAGGCAGCGCCAATTCGTCCGCAGTCACCCAAATATGCACTGCGGCGTCTGGACTTTTTTTGAACACGCCGCCCAGGTCCTGGATATCCGGCTCCACCACCCAGCAGTCGAAAACCCCGGCTGGGACCTCCACGGTTTCTCGCCGCAGCACCCGGGCCCTGGCCAGCACCATCTTTTCCCCGTCAGTCACCGGCGCCAGCAGCTCGGTCTCCGGCGCCAGCTCCATGCGCCGGAAGCGGTAAAACATGGAAAGCGGATCCATGGTTCCCGGCAGCAGCGTCAGCGTATTCTTCAATTCGCCAGACCGGAACCGTTGCGACTGCAGCCGGTCCCAATCAAAGGCCACGGTGATGTCGCGATGGTAGCTGCCTTCGCGCTGGGTTTTCTCGTAGCCCAGAGAAAGCTCCACTTCAGGGTCCGTGCGCGAGACCACGCGGTCGCGGACTTTGTAGACCAGGTCAATGGCTTTGTTGGTGCGGGCCGTTAGGGTGAAGCGCCAGCCTTCTCCGGTCTGCTCGGCCAGCAGCCGGGCCTGGCCGGCGGGCACAGCCTCCCAACTGATCTGGTAAGTGAGGGCTTCGCCATGGCTAAATGGGAGGGAGACGGGAAACGTGGCCGGCTGTGCTGCTTCGAAAGCAAAGGCAAGGGAGGCGATAACCAATAACGAAATGATAAAAGCGCTCCAGCCTAATGTTTTCATGACAGTCCGTCTCACAACCAAGACCTCAGTATATCCGTTTCCATCTGCGCAACATCCTTGTTTTCTGCGGTTCAATCTGCGGTTTAATCTGCGGTTTAATCGAGTAGAAGGGGGCCTTGAGGCCCCCAGCCGTTGGTGGCTGATGTCCAGGCTCGCTCTTCAGTCAATCCCCGGCGCATCAGGTTCTTTGCTCGGGTAAACGGTCGTTTCCAGTGCCGCCACAGGATATTGCGCAATCTGCGTCGTATCCACATGT
>CAYTSA010000072.1:0-20189 GCA_964440345.1 uncultured Desulfovibrionaceae bacterium
CTTCTTTGTTTTTGCCCAAAACAGTAACGCCACACTGCAGGAGGATGTCCCGTGGCCAATCATGCTTCCGCCCTTAAACGGCATCGTCAGAGTCTCAAGCGCCGAGCTCGCAACCGCGTCTGGAAAACCCGCATCAAAAACGCAGTAAAGAGCGTGCGCCAGGCTGTTGACCAGAAAGACGCTCAGACTGCGCAGCAAGCTTTGCTGCAAGCCAGCTCTGTGCTTGACAAAGCCGCTTGTAAAAAAATCATCCACTGGCGCACCGCAGCCCGCAAAATTTCCCGCTTGAATCACGCCGTAAATAAAATAGGCTAACGATTTTCCAGACGGGACAGCATTGTTGACACATATTCCGCCCGCCGCGCAGTAGTGCGTTGCGGGCGGTTTGCTTTTGCCTCCATGTGGGGCTATGAACGTGTGCGACAAATTGAAACAAGCCCCAGATACGACGCCTGTTCTGAGGCGCTTGCGTATTCATAATGTGCAAAGGACGCAACATGCGGCTGTTCCACAGGGATAAAAAGACTGACGCCTTTACCGCTGTCATCATTGGGGCCGGCGAGGTGGGCTTTCACATTGCCAAACGCTTGGCCGGCGAGAACAAGCAGGTCGTTGTGGTGGACCGCAACCCTGACGCCCTGCGACGATTAACAGAATACATGGACGTCCAAACCGTGCATGGGTCAGGTTCCAGCCCCATGGTCCTGGACCAGGCCGGCGCCAGCGACGCAGACATGATCCTGGCGGTGACTGACAGCGACGAGATAAACCTCATCGCCTGCTTTTTCAGCAACGTCCTTAACCCGAAGGCCACCAAACTGGCGCGCATCCGCAACGAAGAATACACTCTTTACCGCGACGCGCTGTCCTCCCTGAATATGGGCATGGTCATCAATCCGGAAGTAGAAGTCATCAAGACCATTGACCGGCTCCTGACATCGCCTGGAGTCCAAGACTACAACGAATTCGCCAAGGGCAAGATCAAAATGGTCAGCGTGCGGCTGAACGAGGGACCGCTGCTGAACACCCGGCTCATGGACCTGAAGAGCAAGGTAGGCAACGTTACCTTTATCGTAGCCGCCATTGTACGGGACGAAAAGCTTATTATCCCCACGGGGCAAGACGTGGTGAAACCTTGCGACCTGGTCTACTTTGCCTGCGAAGACAAGGACTTCACTTCTGTGCTGCACACTTTTGGCTGCGGGGCCAAGCCCATTCGCGACGTCATGGTCATCGGCGGCGGCAAGATCGGCCAGAGGTTCGCCCACCTGTGCGAACGGCGCGGCTATCACACAAAACTGGTGGACCCGGACAAACAGCGCTGCGAGGAACTGGCCGAAAAACTGTCCAAAACCATCGTCTTGCACGGCGACGGTACGGACAAAGACTTTCTGATCGAAGAAAACGTCCACCACATGGACGTGGTGGTCTCCCTGACCGGCGACGAGGAAACCAACATCCTCTCCTCGCTGCTGGCCAAAAACCTGGGCGCCAAAAGAACCATTACCCGCATCAACAAGGTAGCCTATCAGCCCCTGGTCCGGGCCATCGGCATAGAGCACTCAGTCAGCCCGCGCATCTCGGCCGTCAACTCCATCCTCCATTTCGTACGCCGGGGCAAGGTGCTCTCCACCGTAACCATCAAAAACGACGAAGCCGAGGTCTTGGAGGCCATTGCCCAGGAAAAATCCGACATAGTCTCCAGCCCGGTCAAGAATCTTGACTTTCCAAAGGGCGCCCTGCTGCTGGCCGTCATCCGCGGCAACGAGGTCATCATTCCCACTGGCGACACCGTGGTGCAGCCCCAGGACCGGATTCTCATCATCTCCACCCGGCAGACCATTTCCAAAGTGGAACAAGCCCTCACCGTGAAGCTGGAGCATTTATAAATGCGGCTCCGGTACACTGCCTACGTGGTCAGCGTGCTGACGGCGTCGGTGGGGCTGACCATGCTGCTGCCCCTGGGCTTCAGCCTGTATTACAACGAAGGCGCGGCCGTTCCTTTGTTGTTGGGCATGTGCTGCTCCGTGGTCCCTGCGCTTGGCGTAGCGCTTGCCACGCGGCCCAAGGGCGATCTGCAGATAAACCATCGCGAAGGCATGGCCATTGTCACCCTGGGCTGGACCGCGGCAGCGCTGGCCGGCGCCTTGCCGTTCCACTTTTCTGGAGAGTTCGCCACCTTTACAGACGCTATGTTCGAGTCCATGTCCGGGTTTTCCACCACCGGGGCCTCAGTGCTCACTGACATTGAAGCCCTGCCCAAGGGCCTACTCATGTGGCGCAGCCTCACCCACTGGCTGGGCGGCATGGGCATAATCGTGCTCTCATTGGCCATCCTGCCCTTTTTGGGCGTTGGCGGCATGCAGCTCTACAAAGCAGAGGCGCCCGGACCCTCGCCGGACAAGCTCACCCCGCGCATCAAGGACACGGCCATGCTGCTCTGGGGGGTCTACCTGCTGTTCACCGGCGTTTTGATCGTGCTTCTGCTTTGTGGCGGCATGACATTTTTCGATTCTGTCTGCCACACCTTCGGAACAATGGCGACAGGCGGATTTTCCACCAAGAACGCATCCATAGGCCATTACAACTCGGCCTACATTGACACGGTTATCGTTGTGTTCATGTTCCTGGCTGGCGTGAACTTTTCTTTGCACTTCCGTCTGCTTAAGGGTAAACCTCAGGCCCTGTGGAAGGATGCTGAGTTCCGCTTCTACACCTTCGTCATTCTGGCCTTCACCTTGATCACCACCTTTATGGTCTGGGGAGACGTCTACGCCAGTTTCTGGCAAGCGCTCGATCAGTCGCTCTTCCAGGTGGTCTCCATCTGCACGACAACCGGCTACGCTACGGCGGACTACGAGCTGTGGCATCCCCTGCCGCAGGCTTTGCTGCTGCTGCTCATGTTTTTGGGCGGCTCGGCCGGCTCCACCGGCGGCGGCATGAAGTGCATGCGCATCCTGTTGCTCATCAAGCACTCATATTCCGAGATACACCGGTTGGCGCATCCCCGGGCCGTGCAACACGTCAAGCTGGGCGGCCGCATTGTGCCGCACGAGGTGCTCAGCGGCGTGTGGGGCTACTTTATCCTCTATCTGGGGCTGTTCATCGTCTCGTCCTTCATCATGGCCTCCATGGGCCTGGACGTGGTCACGGCCTTTGCCTCGGTGGCGGCGTGCATAGGCAACATAGGTCCAGGCCTGGGCACGGTGGGGCCAGCGGAGAATTACGCGCACATTCCCCTGGCGGGTAAATGGCTGCTGCTTTTTTGCATGCTGCTCGGCCGGCTGGAAATCTACACCGTTATCATCCTGCTGACGCCGGAATTTTGGCGTAACTAGACTTCATTTTTTCTTTTTCCTGTCCCACAAACGGGTTATCCAGCCCGTTATCCAGTACGTGGCGGCCGTCCAGACCACGCAGGCAAGGACCAACAGAAAAAATGAATCCTGCAGCCAGCGCATCTGGCTGAACGTGGTGAAGCCGGTGAAAATAAGCGCAGCCCAGAGGATGAGCTGCAACAAGTGGCTGGAATTTTTAACGATGCGCCTCTTGCGACCGGTGATGCGGCCTAAAAGCCACAGCAGAACCAGGGTCAGGACCACGACTTTGAACATACGTCCTGTGTACAGCAATCACACCAGCCGCGCCACTGCTTGAATCTCCTGCTATTTAAGTATGTTTTCCTTTAAGCTTCAAAGGCTTGACAGCTTTTCAGGAAATGTTATCAGTAAGTGAACTTTTACCAAGCGAGGCCAACATGTATTTTAAGCAAATAACAGTAGACGGAATGGGCTGTTTTTCCTACGTCATCGGGTGCCCTGGGGCCAAGACGTGTTGTGTGGTGGACCCCAAACGCGACATCCAGGACTATCTGGACATCAGCCGCGAAGAAGGCATGAAGATCACCCACATATTCGAAACCCACCAACACGCTGACCATGTCAGCGGCAACTTGGAGCTGCAGTCCCGCACCGGGGCGGATATCTATTTCTACGAGGGCACGCCCATTGAGTTTGCTCATAAGACCGTGAAGGAAGGCGACGTATTCGAGTTCGGCGCAGCCAAGCTGCAGGCGCTGCACACTCCTGGCCACACCCCTTTTGCGGCCAGCTACCTGGTCACGGACCTGACCCGCGGCGATGAGCCGTGGATGATCCTGACCGGGGACCTGCTCTTTGTGGGCGATGTGGGCCGGCCGGACCTGGCCGGGGACGAGATTCTGGACGAGCAAGCCCACAATCTCTATTCCTCTCTGTTCGAAAAGCTGGGCAAACTGCCGGACCGGCTGGAAGTCTACCCTGCTCACGGCCAGGGCTCGCTCTGCGGCAAGGGAATGAGCTCCAAGCCCAACACAACCCTGGGCTACGAGCGCATCACCAACCACGCTTTCAAGCATGGCTCCGAGGAAGAATTCAAACAGGCCGTCACAGGCGAGTTTCCCACCCGGCCCAAATCCTTTACCCACATCATCGCCGCCAACGCCAAGGGAGCGGGCCTGCTGGAGCGCTGCCCTCTGGACCGGGCTATGCCCGTGGCCGAGTTCAAGTCGTTCATGGACCGCGGGGCCACGGTCATCGACACGCGAGACACCTCCGCCTTTGGCGGGGTGCACATAAAAGACTCAATTAACATCGGCCTGGAAAAACAGACCGCCAACTGGGTGGGCATGGTCGTCGATCCGGACGCCGACCTGCTGCTGGTGGTGGACGACACAAAGGATTACGACGAGATGTCCACCATGCTGCACCGCATAGGCTACGACAAGATATTCGGCTACCTCGACGGCGGCATCCGGTCCTGGCTGTGGCAGGGCATGCCCGTGGACCAGCTTTCCCAGATATCTGTGCAGGAGCTGCACGCCAAGCTGCATAACGGGTTTGCCGGCAAGCTGCTGGACGTGCGCACCCCAGCCGAGCTGGGCTTCGGCAAAATCGACGGCGCAGCTTTCATGCCGCTTACGGACGTGCTGGACGGCAAATACAGTGTTGACCCTACAACACCGGTCTACGTCATCTGCGGCTCTGGCTACCGCTCCAACATCGTGGCCAGCCACCTGCTGCAAACTGGGTTCGACGAGGTCCACTCTGTGGCTGGCGGCATGTTCGCCTGGGCCAACGCGCAATTGCCCATGTCCTGACCCCCCCTGAGAGCATCCCATGCCTTACGCCCCGGGTCGGCCTGCAGTTCGCCGGCCCGGGGCTTTTTTCTTCTGGGTAACGTGTTGGCCTTTGGGCCGCTCCATGGTATAGCCCGCGTGCGTTTGGAAAACGCTGCCCGCTCCGGAGCGTTGTCTCAACGCGAAAATGAGCTAAGGAGCCGCGCAAGGAGAAAGAATGGAAAAACAAGATTTTCAGTTTCCCATGTCCAACACAGTGCTCATCGCTTTTTTCGGGGCGGTGGCGCTGGTCACCGGGGCGACCATGTGGAGCTTTCGGGCCGGATTCTTCTGGACAGGCATGTGCCTTATTGCAGTGGCCGCCCCCTTGGCTCTGCTCTACTGGTGGATGCTCTATGTTAACCCCATGTCCACGCGCGTCAGCCTGTTGGAAGATGGCCTGAGGCTGAACGCGCCCCCTTTTTACAAAGCTGAGGCGCCCTACAGCTCCATCACCCGGGCGTTTGTGGGCAATTTGAAAGAGGACAAACGGCTGGAGCCAGCGGAATCCATCCGGTCCATGCGTTTTGGCAAATACCGCACCGGCATGTTCAAGATGGCCGCCGGCCAGGAAATGCTCATGGTCAGCAACAAGGACCGCGTGGTCTATCTGGAGACGCCGGAACGCAGCTTCATTCTGGGGCCAGACCGGTTTGACGCTTTCGTGACAGGGCTCAAAGAACGCGGCGTCTCGGTCAAGGACTAGCTGCAAAACGCCGCAATATGCCCCGGCGCCCCGCTGCTTGTTATTGAGCAAGAAACATTCTACACTGACAGCCTCCCCTTAGGCGACAATTATGCGCATACTTTGCAATTTTCTCATTGGCCTTCCCATCTTCGGAGTCATCGGCGGCTCTCTGCTGCTTATCGCCCAGGACTTTTTCGGGAGCCCGCCGGAAAGCTGGCTGGCCTGCAGGCGGCTGCTGGACCATTTGCCCATGAACCTCGACTCAAACCCTGCAGTGCTCCAGGCCGCCGGGCTGATCTGCGACCTTCCCCTTGGCGCCCACATTGCCATTGCAAGCTTCATTTTCGGCTTGGCCGCCATTCCCACAGGCCTGATCATTTACAGAATAAAAGGATTGGACGACGCCGCCTGACCCCCCTCAAAAATAGTTGTGCATTTCCTCCCCAGTGTGTACACGTTACAGAACAAGACAACTATGCTCTGCATCCCTCATCACAACAGGAGTAAAATATGAAAGCAATCACCGTATTGGCTGTTTCGTTTCTTCTTCTCGCCGCCAGCGTAGCGCTGTCCCCGGCCGCCAACACCGAAACATGCACCTACTCCACCAACTGGGGACCGCTGGTCATGCATTTCAACTACACCACAAACATTGTCCGCGGGAGCTACGAACACAAAGGCGGCCAGCTTTCCGGCATTCTCAAGCCCAATGACGTCATCACCGGCACGTGGTCCCAGCCCAACGGCTCTGGTAATTTCTCCTTTTCCCATGGGACGTACGGTTTTACCGGCAAATGGAACAACAGCGGAGAATCTTACTGGCAGGGCGACTGGAACGGCAAAGTCATCCAGTGCGTTCAGTAACACCGTGAACTAGCCCGTTTCGCCTTGAGACACTGCTCGCTTCTGTCACAAATGCACAAGAGCATCTAACCATTTTCAATGGCAACATGCTCTAACTACAGCGCTCCTCTCAGGCGCTATTGCAACGCTTGGCTCAAAGGTGATACGCTGCACAGCCTGCTGGATATCGGGAAGAGCCAGGAACCGCCCTCGCACGATGGTCATTTTGCCTAGCGAAAAGACGTCTACGTGTCGCAAACACGAGCGAACCATCTTCCTGTGGGGTCGTTACAAGCACGGCGTCTAACATCGTCACGCCATATATCCTATCTGAAACTCGCTCAATCGTTAAGACGGCGATACATTTAGGCATGATGCGCTGGCCCTGCCGCTACTACCAGACATATTGCCAGCCACAGGCCCAAGGCGTACATAACTTGCCATGCGCGTACTTCATATCGTCAATGACTTTGCGCCGTTCACTCGGGCAGGCACGGAACACTACCTGGCCGCCCTGGCGAGAGAGCAGACCCTCTCTGGGCTGGAGCCTTCCGTGCTGCACCTGGTCCCAGCCGGACATGAAACCGCCCCGCCCTATTCAGTCGCCCCTGGCAAATGGAAGCACGGACAGGCGGTTATGCTGCACGTTCCGGAGCAGGACCGCAGTCTACTTTACAATGAAGACGTCCTCCGCGCTGTGGAGAATTTGCTGGCGCCGCGCCAGCCAGACGTGGTCCACATCCACAGCCTGATCGGCTTTTCCGTCTCCCTGCTGGACGCTGTTCCAGACGCCGTCCCCATGGTCATGACCTTTCACGATTTCTGGCTGCCCTGCGCCAACGCCATTTACATCCACTCCCGGGGCGAGGTCTGCGCCGGACCGGAATCGCCGGAAAAATGTGCGGCCTGCCAACAGCTTCGCCTGGGCGAAAAATCGCCGGACCCCGACCGCATGCAACGGCGCAGGGAGCTGCACCTGCGCGCCTTGCAACGGCTGGACCTGGGCTTATGCCCCTCGCTCTTCAGCCGGCGCACCTATGCAGCTGCCGGTTTCGACTCGCCTACGCTGCAGCGCTCCAGTCTGGGCATGTGGCCGCTAGAAGAACAGAAATCGGCAAGCCCTCGCCCCGGTGGGACGCTGCGCTTCACCTTCTTGGGAAGCGCATGCTGGTTTAAGGGGCTGGACCTTGCCGTTGCCGCCTTCAGCGCCTTGAACCTGGACAACGCCCGGTTGGACATACACGGCGGGGCCGCCAACCCGGACTATCTGCGTCAGGCCATGGACCTTGCCGCCGGCAATCCTTCAGTAGTCTATCACGGCGGATACGCTCCTGAAGACGTCCCCCGGCTGCTCGGAGAAAGCGACGCCTTGCTTCTGCCGTCGCGCATGGAAACCTTTTCCTTTGTCGCCAGGGAAGCATTGTCCGCCGGCGTTCCCGTTATCGCCGCAAACAGCGGCGCGCTGCCGGAGATCATCCGGCACGGCCGCAACGGTTTGCTTTTCGCCAATGGCGACGCTGCGGCGCTGGCCCGCGCCATGGCCCGCATAGCCCGCGACCCTGGTTTTTTGGACGCATTGCGTCAAGGAATCCGGCCAGTCAAAACCATCCAGGACGACGCCCAGTGGTTACGCCGGCAATACACCCGCCTGTGCAAAGCTGATGCATCGCATTACCTCCACCCATTTTAATTTGACTCATTTCGTTTCAATCACGTAAAACACCTTGGCGCGTCTTGTTTCATTATGAAACACATTGCGTCATTGAAAATTTTTCCTTAGCTATATCATCGTGTTAGCTTATGGCCTAATCTTTGCTTACTGCACAGCACTGTGCCGCACGTGCAACGATATGTGACGCACAGCTCATGAATGCGTACAAACCAGCCCTGGCAGGTTGTATGGTGCTTAGCGGCCTGTTTCGGGCGCGATATTAAGGAGACCAGAAACGCGTATGTCCCATGACGCCACCCCCCAACCGTCGCCAGCAAGAACAGCTTCGGCCAGCGCATCCAGCGTGGTGGGGCTGTTTGCGGCGCCTATAGAGTTGCGCCGGATAGTGGATGAGTTGCCGCTGAGCGTGCTTATCACAGACCCGCGGCGACGCATTGTGCTGCTCAACCGCCAGTTCGAAGTTCTGACTGGTTTTCCGGAGGAGATGGTGGCGGGAGCGCCGTGTTGGGGTGTTTTGCGGTGCTGCCGATGCATGTCCAATTGTCTTTCAGAAGAGGCCTGCGACGTGCAGGGCCCGGTGACGGTAAAATGCGACATTATCAACCGGGAGAGGAAAAAGATTCCGGTCACCATCACCTCCATACCCATTTACGACGCCCAGGGCGAGCTGTCCGGCTTCATGGAAACGGTCATGGACGAACACCTGCCCGACCATACGGAGGACTCTGTCGTCTCCCAGGTGGAGCTGGGCAGTTTTGTGGGCCGTAGCCAGCAGATGGATGAAGTATTTCGGGTTGTCCCGGTGGTGGCCCAGACCGACTCTTCTGTGCTTATCACCGGCGAAACCGGCACTGGCAAGGATTTGCTGGCTGAGATAATCCATCGCAATTCTGAACGTTCCGAGGGCCCGTTCATCAAGATCAACTGTGGCTCCTTGCCGGAGACGCTTCTGGAGGCCGAGCTTTTCGGCCATGTCAAGGGCGCGTTTACCGGCGCAGTGAGCGACAAGATGGGCCGCTTCCGCCTGGCCCACAACGGTACGGTGTTTCTTACTGAAATAGGCGACTTGCCTCTGGCGCTGCAGGTGAAACTACTCACGTTTCTGGACGACAAAGTCATCCATCCCCTGGGCGGGGCCAAGGGGGTGCACGTGGACGTGCGCGTCATTGCAGCCACCCACCGCAATCTGGAACAGATGGTTCGTGATGGCTCATTTCGCCAGGATCTGCTCTACCGACTTAACGTGGTGCGGCTGCATCTGCCGCCCTTACGGGACAGGGAGGGAGACGCGCCCCTGCTCCTGGAACATTTCCTCAAAGCATTCAGCGCCCGGTTTAGCAAACCAAAAGTCTCTTTTGACGAAAAATCCCATAGCTTTTTGCTGCACTACTTTTATCCTGGCAACGTCCGGGAACTGCGCAACATCGTGGAGTACGCTGTGAACGTGTGCCGGGCAGACCGCATATCTCTGGAAGAACTGCCAGCTTATTTGTTTGATGAACCTAAAACGGCTGCGCCGGCCAGAACAGCAGACCAGACGCACTCTGGCGTGGGCGGCTTTGCAGCCCCGCCTTCCTCCCTGGAAAGTTACGCTTCTCGACCAGAAAAAGACTTTTCCAACGCCGCCAGCTGGCCTGAAGCAGAGCGGCGACTGATCATGGACACGCTCATGGCCTGCCGCGGCAAGAGGTCTGACGCCGCCAAGCGGCTGGGCTGGAGTCGCAGCAAACTGTGGCGCAAGATGAAACACTATCGGATGGACACATGAAGCCGTTCAATTCTGCAGGACGCAAGATCAAAGCTGTCGTTACCGTATGGGAGCAGCATGTGGCCCCCCGCTTTGACCAGACCACCGAAGCTGTAGTGGCTTCCATAGAAGACGGCCGGGTGACACAGACCCGGACAGTGATCCTGGCCCACGCCTCCAGCGAAGACCTGTGCCAGCTAATCATCAGCGAGCAAGCTGACGTAGTGGTTGCCGGCGGCGTCCAGCGGCGCTACTATGAGTATCTGACGTGGAAAAAAGTCGTTGTCGTGGATTCTGTTATGGGCCTATACAAAGACGCTCTTGAGCTGCTGGCCCGCGGAGAATTATCGCCAGAAGCCATGCTTTACAACAAGGAGGCGTAAATGTTCCGATACGTCACGGCGGCCGTGGATGCGCTTCGGCGCAAGCCGGAAGAAGGCAGAGCCCGGTATCGCATTCTCAGGCGCAACCTCATGCTCATCATGCTGGTTGTCTCACTGTTTCCCCTGACCTTGGTGGCGGTGATCAGCCACTTGGAGTCAGAGCGGGCCATCCAGGCAGAAGCTTTGGCGCCTCTAGAAACGCTCGTCAACAAGACCAAGCATTCCTTTGAACTTTTTTTGGCTGAGCGTAAATCTGCCATCAGCTTCATAGCTTCGGCTTACGATTTCGAAAAGTTGGCGGACCAACATGAGCTGGAGCGCATATTCCACATCATGACCAGCGAATTCGGCGGCTTTGTAGACTTAGGCCTTATCGACACCTCTGGGGTGCAGGTCAGCTACGTGGGACCCTACAAGTTACAAGGGAAAAAATACGCTGACCACGAATGGTTTCAAGAGGTCATGGTCACAGGCGAACATATCAGTTCTGTCTTTCTGGGCTATCGAAGCCTGCCGCACTTTGTCATTGCGGTAAAGCACATTGCCAGGCCAGGCCATTCGTGGACTTTGCGCGCCACCATCGATACAGACATGTTTGACGCGCTCATCTCCTCCATAGGCCTGGACCCAGGCAGCGACGCGTTCATTCTGGACCGCGAGGGTGTGTTGCAGACCAACTCCAGGTTTTACGGCGATCTGCTGACAGATATCCCCTTTGACTTTCCCCTTCCTCGCAGCGAGGCGGAATCTGTTGTCGTGAAAGACGATCACGACAACGAGGTGCTGCTCGTCACGGCCTCAGTCCCGGATACGCCTTTTGTGCTCATGATGACCAAGCCCAAAACGATTGCCTTGAAAGCCTGGAACAATCTTAAGACGACCATGTTCACTGTGTACACGGCGTCAGTGGCGCTGATCGTCATCATGGTCTACGCCATCGCCACCCAGCTGGTGCAGCGTATCGAAGTCTCTGACCTGAAACGGGAAGCCGCCCTGCACTCCGTGGAGCACGCCAACAAGCTGGCCTCCATTGGCCGCCTGGCTGCAGGCGTGGCCCACGAGATCAACAATCCTCTGGCCATTATCAACGAAAAAGCCGGACTCATGGAAGACCTGGTGGGCGCCATATCCTCTGAAATGCCCTACAAAGAACGCTTTCTGCAGCTCACCCGCTCCATCATCCAGTCAGTGGACCGCTGCTCCACCATTACCCACAGGCTGCTAGGATTTGCCCGGCGCATGGACGTAAAGGTGGAAAAAGTCCAGATCAACGAAGTGATGCAGGAAGTGGTCGGTTTTCTGGAGCGGGAAGCCTTCCATCGCAACATAGAATTGCTCCTTGAACTGGACGAAAATTTGCCACAAACTGAATCTGACCATGGGCAACTGCAGCAGGTCTTTCTCAACATAGTAAACAACGCCTTCCAGGCCGTGGACGACGGCGGCGCCGTCCGCATCACCACGTTCCAGCCTGATCCCAAAACCATTGCTGCATCGATTCAGGACAACGGCTGCGGCATGTCGACAGAAACCTGCGAACGCATCTTTGAACCGTTTTACTCCACCAAGGGAGCAAAGGGCACCGGCCTCGGCCTGTCCATAACTTACGGCATAGTGCAAAAACTCGGCGGTGAAATCGAGATCGATTCAGAAGAAGGAGTCGGCTCCACCTTCACCATCAAATTGCCTGTCCACAATCCTTAAGGGAGGGTATGTATATGGCGGCGTACAAAGCGCTTCTTGTTGACGATGAAATGGATTTCGTCTCTACCCTGGCGGAAAGGCTGCGTTTTCGAGACGTAGACGCAGTGGTGGCCTCTGACGGCTACGAGGCCCTGGAACTCATTGAGCAACATCAGCCTCAGATTGTGGTGCTTGACGTCATGATGCCGGGAATGGGAGGACTGGAGGTGCTCAAGCAGATAAAGCGCCTGCACCCAGAAATCCAGGTCATTTTGCTCACAGGCCGGGGCTTGACCAGCGAAGGTATAGAAGGCATGCGAAAAGGCGCTTTTGATTATTTGGTCAAGCCCATCAAGATTGAAGGATTGCTTGAGAAAATGGGGGAGGCCCTCGAAAACGCTAAAGGGGCCTCTCAATGACTGACAAGGACCTTGAGCTGGTCGAGCGGCTCATAGCCGCCGCCACCCACGACATCATGAACGGCCTGGCCTCCGTTGGCCAGGCCAGCGGCCTAATGGGGGACCTGCTCAAGATGGGCTTGGCTGGGGGGTCAGGAGGACTCTTGTCTTTTCTCCGGCCGCCGGCCAAGGACGACCCCGCTCCCCGGTTCAAGAAATCTATCGCCAACATACAGACCAGCGCTGACCGCTGCCGTGACATAGCCGCCGCGGTGAACAATTTCGCGCACAGCCTCCGCCCCGCGCAAGACCCGACACCCTGCAAACAGGTGGTCGAAACCCTGACTGTGCTCATGCGCCGTATAGCCGCCCAGAAACGCACGGAGCTCAAAGCCGGCAAGATTGCGGACAACGCGCATGTTGCCCCGCCTTTGACGACAGTGTACAGGGCTCTGGTCGCCTGCGTGGACGATTTACTTATAACCGGTTCAAAGGGGTGTTCCATAACGCTCTCTTGTGCAATAAGAGACACGCACGTTGTTTTTTCAGTGGTTGGCAATAAGCTCAAGCCATCATCCCAGACACCGCCTGCGTTGCAGGATGTCGCAGAATTGCTAGCCAAACGAGACGGCAGCGTGGTACAAAATGAAGCAGGTTATGAGGTGTTGGCGATAGCTGCATTACAGTAAGCAGCTATTTTATAGATTTTTTCTAAAGCGATAAACATGCAGCGCGCAAAAAAAGGGTGGCGCAATTGGCTCATTTTGTTTCAATTTGTATCGAACGTATGACACGCTTTGTTCTATTTTGTTTCACGGGCGCGACAAAACCAATGCTTTCAGGGCAAGTGCCTGAAATTATTGCTAGTGATTTTTGGCACACGCCTTGCTCAGAAAAAACAGGCGAACACGAGCGCAGCCAGCCGCAAGTAGCCCAATTTCTCAACCAAGGAGAGAGATTATGACTAAGGAAAGAATGAAGGTCCTGTTGGTGGATGACGAGCAGGAATTTGTGGAAAGCCTTTCTGAACGTCTGCAGCTTCGCAACCTGGACGCCGACGTGGTGTACGACGGCGAGCAGGCTCTGGAAGCTTTGTCTCAAAACAAGCCGGACGTGATGGTGCTGGACCTTCGCATGCCGGGCATCGACGGCATGGAAGTGCTGCGCCGTGTAAGCAAGGAACATCCGGAAATGCGCGTGGTCATTCTGACTGGCCACGGCACTGACAAGGACGAGCAAGAAGCCCGCAAGCTGGGGGCTTTCGAATACATGCAAAAGCCGGTCGACATTGAAAAGCTGGACTCCACCTTGCACCGGGCCTGGCGCAGCCTGAAGAAATTGCAGGAAAACGTGGATCACACGTGGATGGCGGCTGCGTTTTCTGAAGCTGGGCAGCAGGATTACGCGGTGGAGATTATGGACGAACTACGCGAGGGCGACCAAAAAAAGGACAACGAACAAGGGTAATTTAAGGGACTATCCGGCCCTGGAGCAAAGGTCATGACGCAGACGAAAAACGCGCAAGGGCCGCAAGGCTCCCAAGGCAATTATTACGGAAAGCTGCGAAGGTTTTTTTTGGTGAACTCACTCCTTGTGCCTCTGGCGCCAATGCTGATTGTCGGAATTTGCATTTTCCTTATCTACGATTTCAACTACAGCAGCCTGGCCCACCATCCTTCAGTCGCCAACAACTCGGACGCTCTGGCGTTCGGGTTGTTCTGGTCGCGGACAGCTTCAGTCTCTGTTCTGGTCTTAGCTATCGCCTTCATGGCGTATAAGGCGCGGGGCCTTTCCCGCCGCATGTCCGCCCGCGTGGCCAAGGCGGATGCAGAAAAGCAACGGCTCAATGAACAGATGTTCCAGACCGCCAAACTGGCCTCTATCGGCGAGCTGGCTGCTGGCGTGGCCCACGAGATCAACAACCCGATAGCTGTAATGATTGAAGAGGCCGGCTGGATGCAAGACTTGTTGACCGAAGAAGACTTGAAAGACCTAGAGAATCATAAGGAGTTCCAGCGCTCTTTGGAGCAGATCCGAGTGCAGGGCCAACGCTGTAAGGAAATAACCAGCAACTTGCTCAGCTTTGCCCGGCGCGAGGACGCAGACACGGCTGAAGCCCGCATTGGCGACCTGCTTGGCGACTTGCTCTCGGTGATAGAGCGCCGGGCCCGCAAGCGCGGCGTCTCTGTGAGCTTGCACATTGAAGACGGCTTGCCGCCAGTGAAAATTTCTTACTCTGAGCTGCAACAGATCGTCTTCAATCTTATCAATAACGCCCTGGACGCCATGGAGGACCAGGGCGGCGGAAAACTCGACGTTTTTGTCGGCAGAGAACACGACGCCATCCGCGTGGACGTGGAGGACACCGGCACAGGGGTTTCAGAAGAACATATGAGCCGACTTTTCGACCCCTTTTACACCACCAAACCAGTGGGCCGCGGCACCGGGCTGGGTTTGTCTATCTGTTACGGCCTGGTCCGTAAATGGGGCGGACGCATAAAGCTGGAAAACACTGGCAACGGGGCGCGTGTCTGGTTCACCATACCCTTGAAGCAACCTAACACGACTACTGGCAGGGGAACTGAAACTACCAACGGCGCTGAAGCCTGCGTCTGCCCGAAAGACGGGCAACCAGACGATGCAGAAACGGCCAGGCTGGACCAGTCTGCAGGCCCATCCAGTGCGTGACGGCCCGTCAACGCCAGCATGCAAGGAGACAACATGAACGCCATTCGGGTCTTGCTCGTGGATGACGAGGTTGAATTTATGGAAACGCTTGTCAAGCGCATGCGCAAACGCGACCTGGACGTCAACGGCGTTAAAAACGGTGAAGTGGCGCTTGACTATCTAGAAACTCATGACGTGGACGTGGTCATACTCGACGTGAAAATGCCGGGTATGAACGGCATTGACGTTCTTAAAATCATCAAGCAGCGGCATCCTTTCATTCAGGTCATTATGCTCACAGGGCACGCGAGTCTGGAGATGGCCATGCAGGGCATGGAAAACGGAGCGTACGACTATCTTATGAAACCCATGGACCTGGATGAGCTGTTGTACAAGATAGAGGACGCCAACAGCACCAAAACGTTGCATATGGAAAAGGCGCAGCTGGACCCGGAAGCATAGCGGTCAAACCGAAATCAATTGGGACAAGGAGAACCGACGTGAGCATTTTTCGAAGCTTTGGCTCTTACATGATGGCGGGGGCAAGAGCGCACGCCAGGTGGGAAATTGAAAACGCCAATATCATTATGGGCAGCCGCAAGCGGCTCTTCATCCTGGCTGCCATGGTCGTTCCTGTCTTGCTTGGCGTGCTGGGCGGTTTTGTGTTTGCAGAAGACGTGAGCATGATGCTGCCAGACTCGCTGGGCGGTAAAAGCGCGTACACCCCAGCGTTCTATTCGCTGACCATTTTTATCGTCTCTATTCTTATCGGCGTGGTGGCCGGGCTGATCACCGGCTGCATCGGCGCCGGCGGCGGTTTCATCATCGCCCCGGCCCTCATGAGCGCCGGCGTCAAGGGCATCCTGGCCGTGGGCACTGACCTTTTTCACATCTTTGCCAAGGCCATCATGGGCAGCGTGCTGCACCGTAAGCTGGGCAACGTGAACGTTGGCCTGGCCATCGTCTTCCTGCTCGGGGCCATCGTTGGCGCCACGGTGGGCGGCTACATAAACCGCGTGCTGTACGAAATCAACCCTGTTCTCTCTGACGCCTTCATCACCACCGTCTACTCCATCATGCTAGGCACGCTGGGCTTGTACGCCATGATCGACTACCTGCGCGCCCGAAAAACAGCTATGAAAACCAGCGACAGCGGCGGCGGCGCCCACGGTTCGCGCACTGAAGGCGCAGAACTGCCTTCCCTGCCCCGCAAACTGCAAGCCATGAAGATTCCCCCCATGATCCGCTTTGACGAAGACATCACCCCAGGCGGCCGGTCCATCTCCTGGGTGTTCCTGGTTCTTTCCGGCGCACTGGTCGGCATGGCCGCGGGCATCATGGGCGTGGGCGGGGGCTTTCTCACCTTCCCAATCTTTGTTTACTTTCTGGGCGTCTCCTCCATGACCACCGTGGGCACCGACATCTTCCAGATCATCTTTACAGCCGGCTACGCCTCCATTAGCCAGTACGCCATCTACGGTTTCATCTTCTACACCTTGGCCATGGGCATGCTGCTCGGCTCGCTGTTCGGCATCCAGGTCGGCGCCATGGTCACCAAGGTGGTCCCGGGCATCACCATCCGTGGCTTTTACGCCATCGCAGTGCTTTCCGGCTTTGTGAACCGCATCTTCGCCCTGCCCAACAAGCTGGCCAAGATGGACGTCATCGCACTCTCGCCGGCTGTGGGCAAGACCCTGGAGAACATCGGCAATGTTGCCTTCTTCCTTGTGCTCGGGTCTTTCGCCGTGTGGGTATTTATCACCTTCTTCAAGAACATCAGCGTGCTCCGGGGCGAGTCGCCCGCGCACGATACAAGCTCGCAGGAGGCATAACCGATGGACGCAAAGCAGAGAAAAAGGGAATTCCGCCTTGGCGTTGCGCTCATGGCGGTCTTTTTGGTGGTGCTGGTCTTCCTGTTCATGCCTGTCTTTGATGGCCATAACAGCATGGAATACATGGATAATTTGTACAACTCTATCTCCAAAGGCTCAGCCTATTATGTGCCTGAATCCATGGAAACTGCGGAAAGTCTGCGGGGCCAGGACATTGACCTGACCCTGGCCCTGGAGTCCGAAAAGCTGGAAAAAGCCGCGGCCATGTTCACAGCCAATGGCGCTACATCTGAAGTGAAGAACGGCAAGGTGCACGTGCAGGGCGACCTTGGAAAGGTCCTCCTGGGCATGCTCAAAGACGCCGACGCCATGTACCACAACAACGGCGGGGCCGTTTCCAGCCGCTACGACATCAACGAGCGCGTAGCACTGTACACGTGGTGGTCGGTGACCAAGGCCCTGGAAAAAGAGCTTAACCACGAAAAGCGCTTTGAAGCCGCCACAAAAGTGGCCTCCATCCGCAGCAAGTCTGTGGAGACCGCTTACAACTACTACGGGGTGGCGCCGCAGAACATCACCGACGAACTAGGCTGGGTCATCGGCTCCCTGGTGTTCTACGTCATCTACACTCTGTGGTACGGCTTTGCCATTCTGTTCATGTTTGAAGGTTCGGGCTTCCGGCTGGAGCACTAGGGCATTTTCCTGAAACAAGTATACATTGTTTCAAGCGCGAACACAGTCTCAACGCGAAAATGCGCTAAAACACTCTATCAGCCCCTGCACGGGGAAAATGGTAAAAACGTACTTTTCATAAATCATCGCAAAGAGTAAGCCCTGAAAAATCCTTCCTGGATTTTTTAGGGCTTACTCTTTATACGTGTCCACAATTGTGTCTGCGAGGCTTTCAAATTGCTTGAGCGGTGGATACAGTTTTTCCAGCCGCCCAGCCGCTCTGAGCACCGAGCATTCAAGGCGTACAGTCGCTGTTCAGAGGGATGCGCAATTCCAGCATGTTGCGGCCTTCCTGGCGCTGGTAGGCAACGGATGTACAACTTTTTTTCGTCAGAAAAATTCCCAGTCCCCCGATGTCCCGCTCCATAAGGCCAGACTCCAGGTCCGGGTCTGGCTGCGCCGTCGGGTCAAAGGCAACTCCGTCGTCCCAGATGCAGAGACGCGCTTCATTTCTATCAACGCTAAGCTCTATGTCTATGGCGTGATCGCCGCCATCTGGATACGCATAGCGGACTATGTTCACTAGGACCTCTTCCAATACCAACTCCACAGCGTAGCTCGCTTCCTGGCTTGGAGAAAAAGGCGCCAGATGGGCGGAAATGGCTTCTGAAACACGCGCCGTCTCTCTGATGTCGTTTCGCATGGTTATGTGTAGGGTCCTGTCCACTCGCCGCTCCTTGCTGCGCCAACGCGTAACGCCGCCATGCGCTACGACGCTTCGAGCAAGGACTATATGCAGATATGTTTACTGTTGTATGACGTTCGAAGAAACAGGGCTGGATGCACGGTCGCTTTGCGGTGCGGCGGCTTCCCGTTTTCGCGACAGAATCCACGGCAGCAACAGTTGCGTCCACACAAGCCACGTTGCTATTGAAGCAGCACACCCCACCAGCCAGCCGGCAGCCACGTCGCTGGGGTAGTGCTTTCCCAGGTACACCCGGGAGTAGCCAACCAACAATGGCAAGGCCCATATCCAGGACCGCGCCGCAGGCCACAGCAGCGCGCCAGCCACAGCCAGGGCCATGGTGTTGGCGGCGTGGGAAGAAACGTACGACGAGCCGTGGCTCTTGCGCCGCTCAAAGCCGGCAGGGCGGGTCCGCCACTCACCGTCTTCAATATAATGCACCCCGGGCAAATCGTTCAGCGGCCGTATGCGCCCCACCGCGTCCTTGATCTGGCCGCTTGTCAAGTCTGCAACTCCCATGGCCGCTGCAATACACAGCAGGCACAGGATAGCGCCGTACCGTTTTTTCCAGAGCAGCCACGCCAGACAGGCGCAGAGACCACCGGCCAGCAGCCAAGACGCTGACAGCAGCGGCGCAAGAACATCCATCCAGGGCGCCCGCCATTGGCCATTGATGCTGCGAAACAGCCACGCGTCCCAAGCAGGTGTAGCGAACATGCTCATGCAACAATTCCTTATATAGCCTGATCAGACCAAGGCTCTATGCGGCCTGAACGCCGCCACGAACAGGGGGGCCTGACCCCGTGCGACGCAGCGTGCGGCAACACCTCTTCCGGCGAGCCGAACAACACCGCCCGGCCCTGCTCCAATACAGCCATTTTGTGGCACAAGTCCGCCAACGGCTCCAGGTCGTGAGTGGCGACAACCTGCGTCTGGCCGGCGCGGACATTAGCAGCCAGCAACTCCCGCAACTCCAGCACCGCCGGATAATCCAACCCGCTCAACGGCTCGTCCAGAAGCACTACGTCCGGCCTACGGGCCAACACCGCCACCAAACATACCTTGCGCTTCTGCCCGTAAGAAAGCTCCTGCACAGGCACATCCAACACGCCGTCCAACCCAAACTGCTGCGCCAACTGCAGACGTCGGTCACGGCCTGCAGCGTCGCCGGGCTCCACCTCAAGCAGCCAATCCTCCCTGGCTGTCCCGCCGAGTATTTGCAAATCCGCTTGCTGCAACACCAAGCCAGACCGGCGGCGCAACGCGGCCTCGCCCCCGGGGCAACGCACGCCGGCAACACGCAGCTCCCCTTCTGTGAGCGCGTACAGCCCGGCCAGCAAAGCCAATAGGGTGGACTTGCCGCCGCCGTTGGCGCCAGCCAGCAGCAAGGTCTCGCCAGCTGCGAGTTCAATATCCACTCCCTGCAACGCCAGCGGCGAACCAGCGTCATAGCGAAAACCCGCACCACGAAGGGATATCATTGCGGCAACAACCTGCGCTTATCCATATAGCGGCGCACAATTACCGCCAGAACCAGCTTCAGCGCGTCGCCAGGCAAAAAAGGCAGCACGCCCACTGCAGCAGCTTTGGACCAAGAGACGTTCAACACGTGCTGCAACCAAGATGCGCCCACAATATATATGACGCCCGTTGCCGCACTGCCCCATAGCGCCACACTCCACACCCCCCCGGAATGGGATCCCA
>CAYTSA010000073.1:0-19764 GCA_964440345.1 uncultured Desulfovibrionaceae bacterium
ACCTCGACTTTACTGACAGATGTGGGAGCTTCGGAGCAAAGGGCATAGCCACATTGGTGTAACGTGTCGTGCGTGTATTGGCCTGAGCCAACTCCTCTCTGACCTGTAGGCGGGTTGCCTGGCCAGCGCTGTCAGGCGTATGAGCGTCTTGGAGCCCAGAAAAGACTACACCGCGTAAGGTTTTTCACTGAGCGCCTGCTCCACGGCCTCGGCCGCGGCCGGACCGCTGGGGCCTTCCGGGTCTTCCATCAAGCCCATTTGCAGGTTCAGTTCGCGCTGCAGGGTGATGTTGGCGGGGTCGAAGAACTGCTTCCAGGCGTCAATGGCCTGCGCCGGTTTGTTCATGCGGGCCAGGCACAGGCCCAGGTACAGAGCGGAGGCGTTGTCCTCCTTGAGGATGCGCAGGGCGCGCTGGAACTCCACCTTGGCCTGGATGTATTGCCCCTGGCGGTAGAGGCACAGGCCCAGCCGACGGCGGACGCCGGCGTGGTTGGGCGATTCACGGACCAGCTCGCGATAGGTGGCCGCGGCCTCGGCCCATTTGCGGGCGCCAAAGGCGGCGTCGGCTTCCTTGGCCTTGGAGTGGCCGGAGTCTCGCTGGGATGCGTGGGATTCCTCAGCGTCTTCTTTCAAGTGCTCGCCGCGCAGGCGGCTGGTCACACTGGTGAAGAGCTGGCGCCGGGTCATTTTCGATTGCGTCATGCTGTGTATTTACCACGAAAGTTTAAAACGCTGCAACCGGTTGTGACGCTTCCAAGCCATACGCATAGCGCGTCCCAAGCACATGAGGCGGAGGTCTACTCTATGACGTATCGCAGCGCGCGGTAGTGCATCTCATGCCATAGCAGAAAAGGTTTCCGAATGTGGCCGTGCAACGTGAAGCGTGATTTTCCCCGGGCAACGCCGCCTTAGAGTAGGGGCGGGCCTTGTGCCCGCCCGGGGTAATGTGTTCGCATAGAGACGAATATTTTTGTAAGAAATACGCTGCAACCGGTTGTGATCACTGTTTTTAGCCGCAGGCTCTGTGGATGACCTCGTGGATGTGGTCCCAGTCCACAGGCTTGGAGACATAGTCGTCCATACCGGCCTCCAGGAATCGTTCCCGGTCGCCTTTCAGGCTATGGGCGGTCATGGCGATGATGGGTATGTGCGGGTTGGGCAGGTCCTTGGCGTTGCGGATGCGTTTGGTGGCCTCCACGCCGTCCATGCCGGGCATGCGTACGTCCATGAGTATGATGTCATACTTTTCCGTGCGGAGCATTTCCAGCACTTCTGCGCCGCTGGCGGCGGTGTGTACTGTGTGGCCGGCTTTTCCCAGAATGAGCTTGGCAAAAGTCTGGTTGACCAGGTTGTCTTCTGCAAGCAATATTTTTAGATTTTTTGCGGCAGCCGGAGTTTCTTGGGCTTGGTTTCGCTGGTCAGGCGACAGATGGGGTGGCTCGCATTCCAGGGCGTCCACTCTGGGTAGGGTGACGGTAAAGTAAAACGAAGTCCCTTTGTCTAGCTCCGAGTTGACGCCCATGGCGCCGCCCATAAGGTCCACCAGGTGTTTGGCGATGGTCAGGCCCAGCCCGGCTCCGTCGTAGTCGCGGCTGTAAGAGTTATCCACCTGGTAGAAGCGTTCAAAGATTTTGTCGAGGTGTTGTTGCGGTATACCCACGCCAGTGTCCGTGACTGTAAAGAGCAGGGGCGTGTCCGGGGCGGAGGCGGATTGTGACAAGTTCACCTCCACGGATACTGTGACGGAACCGCGTTGCGTGAATTTCACGGCATTGCCGGCCAGGTTCAAGACAATTTGTTTGAGCCGGAAAGGGTCTCCGTAAAAACACTCCGGCGCGCCGTCGCCAATACGTAGAGTAAAGGCCAGGTTTTTCCTCGCCGCCAGCATTTTGGGCACGGCGACTGCGTCGGCCATGAGCAAGCGCAAGTCAAAGTTCTCCAGCTCCAGGTCCAGCCGGCCAATCTCTATGCGCGAAATGTCCAGAATGTCGTTGACAATGTGCAGCAAGTCTGTGGCTGAGCTGGTTACCATGGCCAGCTGGTTACGTTGCTCGCTGTCCAGGTCGGAGTCTTTGAGCACTTCTGTCATGCCCATGATGCCATGGAGAGGAGTGCGGATTTCATGGCTCATGCGGGCCAGAAATTCGCTTTTTGCCCTGTTGGCTGCGTCCGCCCGGTGCATGGCATTGGTCAGCTTTTCCTCAACGTGCACTCGCTCGCTGATGTCCACAACCGCGGAGAGGCACATGGGGGGAGCGTCTGGAGCGTCTCCGGTGATGACTATGGAGTGCATCTGCACATGGTGTATGGCGCCAGAACGGCTGCGTATGGCCATTTCGTGCATTTGGGGGATTCTGTGTTCAAAGGCTGCGTTGCGGTGCTTGTAGAACGTATCCTGCGAATCTGGAGCAATGTAGGTCATAAAGGGTTTGTTCAACAGATAGTTGCGATCAACGCCGAGCAATTTGGACCCGGTGAGGTTTGCCTCCAGGATGATTCCATCCTTGGAAAAAGTGAAATAGCAGATGGGCGCAAAGTCGTAGAGTTTGACGTACTTGTCTCTGGAAATTTCCAGGTCTCTCTGGGCGGCCATTAATTCTTCGTTCTGCAGCTCCAGCTCTATCTGGTAGACATTGAGCTTGTGAATAAGCTGGCGCACATCCTGCAGTTTTTCTGGTTCTGCTGTGGCGGAGGTTCTGCTGAAGATATCCTCAGCCTTGCGCTGCAACTCTTTAAAACGGGTATTTTGGTCGTGGGTTGTGTATTTGGCCATGGTTCATTGGTAAACGTTTTTATGGTGCCTTATTGATTGGATTGCATCTGTCCTGACCACAGTGCGCCGTAGACGGTTCCATCTTCGTCAAGCATTGGTTTGCTGCGCCAAGCTATGGGCGCGTCTTCGCCAGAGGCGCTCGTAATAGACAAGGTAAACAATTTTTCTGAGTTGTCGTTGTTGTCTTTTAGACTGTTTTGAAAGATTTCAAGGGCGGCTTTCTTGTGTTCCGTTGGTATACACTCTGAGAACCAGTCTGCTCCAAGCAGCTGTTGTTCTGATTTTTCAAACACCTCGCAGCACATCTTGTTGACCAGGGTAATAATTCCCTTTTCGTCCAACCCGACCACGAGATACTTCAAGGCGTCCAGGTGTTCCATGGCGGTGGCGGCCTGGGAGGCTCGCAACCGGGCTTCTTTTTCCAGCCGGTCCCGGTGCCGCTTCAGTTCCTCCTGGCGCTGCACGTCTTCAGTAATGTCAGTGACGGCGGTGATTATTTTCTCAATTTTTTTCCGCGGCCCAAGGATGGGGCTGGCGTTGATGGACAGGTACACCACTTTTCCTTCTGGAGTGGTAATGGTGTGCCGCATGTCCGTGACTTGCTTTTTGCTTTTCATGACTTTGGCGAAAGGCAGTTCTTCTTCAGGTACAGGATTGCCGTCGAAGTCCTTAATATCCCATTTAACGTCTGCAAAGCCGCGTTTGGTGATTTCATTTAAGCTGATGTTGAAGAGCTTTTCCGCCTGTTGGTTGGCAAAGACGATGCGGCCTTTGGGGTCCAACACGGTGATGCAGACCGGGCTGGTGCGGGCGACGCCAAGAGTCAACTTATGCTCGTGCTTCAAAGCTTCTTCCGCCTCTACCCGTTCTGTAACGTCTCGCAAGTAGATGTTCAGACCGTTTTCCAGTGGGAAGACGTGGAACTCCAGAATCGCGTCAAGTCCGGGAAATCGATCAGTAAAGACCAGATTTTTTTGTTGTTTTTTCGCCTTGTGCAGTTCCTTGAAGATGCGTGTTTCCACGGTGTTGGGAAAGACCTCCCAGAATGGTTTTTCAAGGATATCTTCTTTGGATGTGTGGAGCAGTTTGAAGGCTTTTTTGTTGGCGTAGACGAAGCGCCAGTCCTGGTCCAGCTCCACGTAGCTGTCGGTTGTGGATTCCAGGATGTGCATGATTTTTCCGCGCGAAGCCTCCATCTGCTTGATCGCGTGGCGCCGTTCGGTGACGTCTTCAGCCACTTTAAGAAAGTGACTAATATTGCCGTCGTCGTCTTGGATGGGCGATATGGCGGCTTCTTCGTAGTACACGTCGCCATTTTTTTTGCAGTTGGCAAAAACCCCGCGCCAGGCGCCGCCGGAGATGATGGTTTGCCAGAGTTCTTTAAACTGTTCGCGGGGAGTTTCGTCTGTTTTCAAGGTGTTGATGTTCATTTTCCGAGCTTCTTCTTTGGAGTAGCCGGTGACATCGGAAAACCGCTGGTTAACGTATTCGATGTGTCCTTTTTTATTGGTGATGCACACGATGGACGGCGCCATTTCCACTGCTTTGGATAGTTTTTGCAACTCTGCGGACGCTTCCTTTAGCGTCGTGGTGTCAATGAAGGTAACCACCACGCCCTTTATGGTGTTGGCGTCTGTACGGTAAGGCAGAATGCGGACCAGCCACCAGCGGTGGTTGCCGTTGTGGACTTCTTTTTCCACAGGGATAAGGGTGTGCAGCACCCTGGAGCAGTCGTCCACCAGGTTGTCGTAGCGAACGTTCAAGGATATGTGTTTCAGCGGCCGGCCCATGTCAGAGTCCATGACGTTTACTGCGTCCGTCACGGCTGGGGTGTATTTGCGGATGGACAGGTCCCGGTCCAGGAATATGGTGCCTATTCTGGTGGAGGCCAACAGGTTGTTCATGTCGTTATTCAACTCGGTGAGTTCCTGGATTTTGCTCTGGTACTCCGAGTTGACGGTGATGAGCTCTTCGTTGACTGACTGCAGTTCTTCATTGGTGGACTGCAACTCCTCGTTGGCGGAGAGCAGTTCTTCATTGGTTGCCTGCAACTCTTCGTTGGTGGTTTCCAGTTCTTCAATGGTGGCCTGCAGGTTCTCCTTGGTGTATTGCAGCTCGTACTCCAGGTCCTGCATGCGCTGGTCGTCGGCCTGGCAGATGGGCCATTCTTCTTCGGTTGCGTCTGGGGAGGCGGTTGACGTTTTGACCTGCTTGTTTTCTTCAAAAACCACCAGATACATTTCCGCCTTGCCGCGTTTGTCCCCGCCCAGAGGAGTGACTTTCAAATCCACCCGGGTCTCTTCAGTGTCCTCTTTGAGCCGGACTCCCTTGTAGGTGATGGCTTTTTTTTCACGAATGGCCTTGTTGACGCCGGTTTCCAAGGCTATGGCCATGTCCTTGCGGATGAGGTCAATTATGTTCAAAGAAACGTCGCCAGGTTGTAGCCGCAGGTATTTGCTCACGTCGCCGAGCACGTGCATCAACTGGTTTCGCGTGTTGATCACGGCGCTTGGAGGCACGTAATCTTTGAACAGTACGTCGTACACTTGGCTGAGCTGCTTTTGTTCGTCAGGCTGTACCGCTTTGTCTTCACTTATGTCTGTGTACACCCGAGGAGTCCGCTTCTTGCGCCGTACAGGAGTCATTGAGAATTGGTCTATCTGCATCTGCGTCTGTTTGCCTTGGCAGCGGTAGATTTTCCACTTGGTGTCGTATGGCGCAAAGAGGTTTGTGTATTCCCCGATGGTCTCGCTGGCGCCCAGAAACAGAAACCCATTTTCATTCAAGGCAAAGTTGAAGTTGAGCAGCACTTTTTTCTGTAGCACTGGCTGCAGGTATATGAGCATGTTGCGGCAGGTGAGCAAGTCGATTTTATTGAAGGGCGGGTCCTTGATGATGTTGTGCAAGGCAAAAATGACCATTTCGCGGATGGGCTTGGCTACCTGATGCTTGTCGCCTTTGCGGACAAAATAGTGCTGAAACCGGTCATTGGTCAGGTCGGCGGCTATGTTCTCCGGGTACTGGCCCATGGATGCGGTTTCCAGGGCGTCGGAGTCCACGTCAGTGGCAAATATCTTGACCTCGTTGTTGGCGTTGACCGATTGCAAATGCTCTCGAAACAGAATGGCCAAAGAGTAGGCTTCTTCGCCAGTTGAGCAGCCGGCCACCCAGACCCGGATGGTCTCGCCTTCTGCTTTGCCGGATACTATCTCTGGGATGATTTTTTCCTGGAGAAGGGTAAAAGCCTCCTGGTCGCGGAAAAAGCGGGTTACGCCGATGAGCAGTTCTTTATAGAGCGTCTGTACTTCCCGCGGGTTTTGATAGAGGAAATTAATGTAGTCCTCCATCTTCTCCACCTGGTTGACGCTCATGCGGCGCTCTATGCGCCGGGATACGGTGTTTTGCTTGTAGTGGGTAAAATCCAGGCCAGCCCGGTTTTTGAGAATGGAGAAAACCTTGCCCATGCGGTTTTCGTCGTCCATAATCCGAGACTCAGCCTTGTCCGGGTGGGCGACGTATGGATGTTTGATGTATTTGAGCAGTTCCTCCGGCATCTTGTGCGGCGGCAATATGTAGTCCGCCAGGCCGGTGGCTATGGCGTTGCGGGGCATGCCGTCGAATTTGGCGGAGTTCAGGTCCTGGACCATGATCAGCCCGCCTTGTTCTTTAACGGAACGGATGCCGCGGGTGCCGTCGCTGCCGGTGCCGGAGAGGATGATGCTGATGGCCCGTTCGCCCATGTCCTCGGCCAGGGAGTTGAGGAAAATGTCTATGGGAAAGCTCAAGGCGTGCTGCCGGGCTTTTTCTGTGAGCCACAACCGGCCGTGATGCACCGTCATGGTCTTTTTGGGTGGTATGAGGTAAATGCAGTTCGCCTGAAGCGTGACGCCGTCAACAGCTTGTTCCACTTTCATTTCCGTATGTTTTGAAAGCAGTTCCACCATCAGGCTTTTATGGTCCGGCGAAAGGTGCTGCACTATGACAAACGCCATGCCGCTGTCTGACGGCATGCTGATGAAAAAACGCTCCAGGGCTTCGAACCCGCCGGCGGATGCGCCCAGGCCGACAACATAGAAAATTTCAGACGTTTTGTTCTCTTGCTCCGGCTGCGCACCTTTGACGCTGTTGCCCGGAACAGTGGAAGAAGTTTTTTTGTCAGAAGTTTCAGTGTGTTCGGTTGCGTTGTCAGTGTTGTCACTATCTGCAGTACGCTTTGTAGAATCATCAGTCATTGTCCACACCTTTACCTGTAAAGTCTTTGCTTGCGGCGCTGTCTCAACCGCGGCATAGAGGGAGAAGATATTCAGTACCGTAAAGTAGTATTCATGTAAAACACAAGTTGAAAAAAATCGCTATAAGGAATGAGTGTATGTCCATTGAAATTCTCGTTTTTTCAGACAACGCTGCAGAAAGCCGATTTTTCAGCGAGCACGGCCTGAGTCTGGGGCTGGTTCTGTCTGGAGGAAAAGAGCTGTGGCTCTGGGATTGCGGCGGCTCAGACGTGTTCATAAAAAACGCGCAGGCAATGTCCGTCTCCTTGTCAGAAGCAAAGGGAATAGCCTTCAGCCACGGCCATTACGACCATGTAGACGGCTACGCGCACGCACGCAAGGCCTGGATGCACTGTTCAACGTATATGCACCCTGGTGCGCTGCGCGAACGCTACGCCATATATCCTGGGGAAGCGCCGAAACGTGTTTCCGTGGCCCCTGATGTCGCCAGGGCGCTGCAGGAGTCACACTGGGTGGAGAGATACGCTCAGCTGACGCCGGTAATGGGCATGATTACAGACATTCTTCGCCAGCCGGGAAATTTCCAAGCCGTGGAGCATTTTTACTACGACTCTCAAGGCAAGGAGCCCGACGCCGTGCCGGATGACGGCTGCCTGGTGATCGGCGGCAAACGCGGTGCTATACTGGTGTTGGGGTGCTGCCATAGCGGCCTGGCCAACACCATGGACTGCGCGGCAAAACGCGTTGGGATTGCACATTTTTATGCTGTTGTGGGCGGCATGCATCTTATGCGGGCAGAGCGCTGGGCGGTGGAGGAGGCTGCAGAAACGCTACGGCGTTACGCTGTGGAGCGTGTGCATCCCGGACATTGCACCGGCGCGTCGGCAATCAAGGCGCTGCAGGAGATGTTGCCGGGCAAAGTGTTTCCCCTGGCCGCCGGGCAAAGGCTGAAGCTGTAGTAACGGTGCTGGCTATTTGCCTGTCACGCCCAGGCCTGATTCCGGGTCGTACTTTAAGGCCAGGTTGCGGCCGCCGCGCTTGGCGTCGTACAAAGCTTTGTCTGCAGATTCGATAAGATTGTCCGTAAAAGCGCCGGTCCAATTGTCTTCCATAGCAGCGACCCCCAGGCTTATGGTGATCTTGATGCCGCGCTTGAGCACCTTGCCGTCAGCCCCGCGGATGATGAAGTTGTAGTCCTCCACTTTGCGGCGGATGATATCTGCCAGCTCCAGCCCCTTGTCTGCGTCAATGCCCGGCAGGATAACGGCGAATTCCTCGCCCCCGTAACGCGCGGGGTGTAGTACAAAACCCTGTTCTTGTTGTTCCGCCTGGGTCTGCTTTAATAGCTTGGCCACAGTTATCAGCGCCTGGTCGCCAATACGGTGACCGTATGTGTCATTAAAAACTTTGAATTTGTCAATGTCGCACATGATCAGGCTCAGCGGCCGTCCCTCCTTGCGCCAGGCTGCCACTGCTTCATCAAGACTGTCGTCAAACCCGCGCCTGTTCGCAATGTTCGTCAATGCATCCGTACGGGTCATCTGGTTCAGGTTGTCTGCGTCGTTTTGCATCACTTCCACGACTTCCCTGAATGCCTTTTTTAGTTCGGATATGACATCTTCCGGGCTCTGGCCGCTCTGCACAGCGTTGACGGTTTTGCCTTCCAGGTTTTCCACGTCGCCGCTGCGTGCGTAGAGGAGTTTTTTGAATTCTGACACCAACTCAGCGGTTTCTTTCAGCGCGCTGGCCAGCTTCTGGTTGCAGGGGGCGTTGATGATTTCTTCTTGCTGTTCAAGAATTTCATTGAACTTTTCATCGGAATAATCCTTGCCGCGCAGTGTTTGCACAATGAGCGCCTGGATGTTCGCCTGTTGCTTTTCTGTAAGATAGTCGAAATGCTCCATGGAACGCATGTACAGTATGAGCGTGCGCCACTTATTGTCAGCCGGCACGCCGGCCCTGTCTAGAGTGCGGCACATACGTTCCGTGCAACCGCTGGCAAAGTCGCATTTGTTGCGCTCAAAAGTGTTCATTGTTCTCCCTAACGTTTGTGGTCATATCAATGCTGGTCTACGCGGTTTCAATGGCGGACCTGGCGTGCAGGGCGTTGGCGATGTTCTCTCCAGAGACGCTTAGTTCATAAGTGTTCCTTGTAAATACGCTGCATCCGAGTTCAGGTCCAGAACAATACGGTCACCCTGCCTTCCGGCGCGTCCTGAGCTACTTTATAGCATTTAAGGATTGAAATGCTTACATTACGACGGGCAAAGCCCGTCTACAAGCATTTCACGGCAATGATTTGCAAGCAAACCCTTGCAGAGCATTTCAACTGTGAAATGCTCTAGCCTCAAATTCATCTGAACAAAACCGTCTCTTTTGGCCCATTTTTCATGCGTTCTTTGCTATCAGCTTTGGGACGCAGAATCCAGCCTAAGGGGCCGTCCTGAATTATAGGGGAAAGCGCAGACAAGGATCTTTCCCGCTACATCTCCAGCCACAGCGTCGCGGTGGTTCCCCGAACGTGTGACGTGATTTCCACATCGCCGGCCAGTTCGTTCATGATTCGCCTGGCAATGCTCAGCCCCATGCCCACGGCCGTGGGGCTGGTGGTATAAAAGGGGTCGAATACAAAAGGGATATCGTCCGCTGATATGCCTGGCCCGTCGTCACTGATTTCAATCACGCAACGGTTTTGTTCCTTGCGCACGCTGATGGTCAACAACCGGCCAGACTGGAATAGCGCCTGCACGGCGTTTTCTGCCGCCAGTTCCAGCGCCTTTTGCAGCAAGCCGGCGTCAGTCTGCAGTTCGCAGTGGCCTACGTCAGTGGAGACAATAATGGAAGCACCGAGCTGTGCAGCGGTGTCTTCGGCAAACCGTTTCAGGCTGCGGACCAACTCCAACATGTCCACGGAGTCGCGAGACCGGGGCGTTGCGCTGGTGAAGTCGGATACGGCGTTTACAATGGATTGCAACCGCTCGCCGCTTTCATAGATGGCTTCTACGTACTGTGCATTCTTGCCGTCTGTGTCGCAGCTGCGTTTGAGCAGTGAGGCAAAGCCGCCGATGGTCATGACCGGGTTGCGAATCTGATGCGCTACGCCCATGGAGAGTTTGTGCAGACTCTCGGCCCGTTCATGCTCCAGCCGGTGGTTTTCGGCCAGTATCTGTTTTTCTCGCTCGTGCAGACGAACCATGGAGGTGACGTCGTTTATGGAAACAAGCACGCCGAAAATTTTTTTGTTCTCCATCAGCAGCGAGGTTTGCAGGGAAAGGTGTATGACCCCTCCGTCTGAGCGGGTGAGCCGCGTGGTGAAGGGCAGGGGGCAGGCGTCCTGCTGCATGGAGGAGGTAACGAATTTGCCCAGCTCGTCCTGCCGCTCCAGCTTGCCCAGAACTTCTACCCAGTGACGGCCCACTATGTCTTCGGCTTCGCTCTCCAGCAAGTAGCAGGCGTATGTGTTTACTGCGTAGATTTCTTCTTCAATGTTGAAGATGAGCACGCCGTAAGAGAAGCTCTCCAGCAGATCATGAAAATAGGTAGAGTTGAGGAGTGGCAGCATGGGTCTAGTTTGCGCAATCCGGGCAAAATGTCCAGAGGCGCGCCGTGTAAAATTGTTAAGTAATGTATTTGTCACCTGCGCCGTGTAGGAAAAAAGGCCTCACGGCAAATACTATCTTTGACCCGGTGTCTGGTGGAGGGAAGAAATGCAGCCTATAAAAAACGTACACAATTGCACCGAGCGGAGAGCTACATGAAGTTCACTGGACAGGAACGACGCGCCTGGAAGCGTTATTTCATCCCTCTGCAAACCTGCTCAGTCTGCGCCGCCCTGGACGCACAGGGCCGTACCCTGACCATGCGCATTGTGGACATTTCCCTGGGCGGGCTGCGCGTGGAGCAACCCACAGACGGAAACGGCCATCCCGTATCGCTGCAGCCGGACGACTCCCTGCAATTCATCCGTTGCGGTTTGAAGCACTGGGGCCCCTATGTGGTCAAGGCCCGCGGCACAGTGCGCTGGTCTGACGGCGGCCAAGCTGGGCTGATATTCGAGCAGACCCTGGGACTGAAGGAGCCTGGGGAGAAGTGAGAACACGGGGGAGCACTTTACAACGTCAAAGGCGTAGCATAGTGTAGCTACAAACAGTAATGTGAGCGCCAAATAGTACTGAGAGCACAAAATAGTTTACATTTTCGAAGTTATAAGAACAGCCACGGTTGCGCTTTGCGCAAGCGGGGTCAGGCTGCGAAGCAGCTGGAGCAGGATGTTGCCAATATACTGCTCCAAGTAATATTTACTTTTGATGCTCTCATGAAGGCCATGCACGAGCACGGCCCGCCAGCGAGAGATTCCTGCTCAGCTGAGCTGTGGAAAATGAAAATTCGCAAAAGTTTTTGTCGCCTGTTATATATGGAGGGCCCATGCAAGAAACCATACGAGCCCGGGTGGATGCGCGTTTAAAGAAACAATTCGAAGCTGTTGCCAAAAGCAGAGGGACCAGCGTCAGCCTGTTGTTGCGCGAGTACATGGAGGAATGTGTTTCAACGCATGCTGTCGAAGAGCAACACAAACAAGAAACATTACTGGCCATTGAAAGCATAGAATCTGGCAGATTCATTGAAGGCGATGCGGTGTTTGCTTGGCTGGATACATGGGGGGCTGACACGCCAGGGAAAAAGCCGGAATGAAAATTCGGTTTTCCCCTGAATCAGTAGATGATTTGCAGCGTTTGTATGACTTTTTAGTTGAACATGACCCTGGCGCCGCCAGAGCTGTGGCCCTTAACCTACAAAGCGCAATGCGCCGATTTGTAGAATTGCCTTACTTGGGCAAGCCTGTTGAAGGCATGGACGCCGCCGTGCGGGAGTTTGTTTTTGGCAGGTACGTCATACGGTATATGGTGAAGGAAGAAGCCATATATATTTTGAGGGTTTGGCATGCAAAAGAGCAAAGGTAAGCTGCAACAAGGGCGTTCGAAAGATCGCCCCAGCTAGATTCAGATATAAATGTAGCGGACAACGCACTCGTTACACAAAAATCTTTCCCGGATTCAGTATCCCCAAAGGATCGAACAGGTCCTTGACCGCCTTTTGCAGCGCAATGGACCGCGGCGATAGCTCCATGGCTGCGAATTCGCTCTTGGCCGCGCCCAGCCCGTGTTCGCCGGAGATTGCGCCGTCCAGGTCCAGGGTCAGCTGCAAGGCGTCCACTATTCCCCGGCGCATGGCCGCGCCGTTATCCGGTTTATCTGAGGTGACGTTCAGGTGAATGTTCCCGTCCCCGGCGTGGCCAAAGGCGTAGACCGTCAGACCGTGGCGGCGTTCCAAGTCTGGCACGGCGTCGGCCAGGTCGGCTATGCGCGAGAGCGGCACGGTGACGTCCTCGCTGGCGTACATGGCCGCGGCGTCATGGATGCGCAAGGATATCTGCCGCCGAATTCCCCACAGCTCGGCCCGGCGTTTTTCATTGGGCGCGGGCAGGGTTTCCAGCGCCCCGGCCGCAGACATGGACTCGGAAATGCAAGCCAGCTCCTCGGCCAGCTGCTCCGGCCGGCCGTCCACTTCGACGATGAGCATGGCGGCGTCGTTTGAGGGCAGGGGGAAGGGCAGCAGCTCCTCAACCAACCGCAAGCACTTGGCGTCCATGAACTCCAGAGCAGAGGGCAAACAGCCGCCGGTCATGGCTTGCTGCACGCCGTGCATGGCGCTGCGCAGGCTGGGGAACAGCACGGCCATGCCAGCTACAGACTGGGGTTTGGGGATCAGCTTCAGGGTCAGCTCGGTAATGATTCCCAACGTGCCCTCGCTGCCCACCAGCAGGCGGCACATGTCGTAGCCAACAACATATTTGCGGGTGCGGCCGCCGGCGCGGATCAGCTCCCCGTCCGGCAGCACTGCGGAAACGCCCAGTATGTAGTCGCGGGTAACGCCGTATTTGACACAGGCCGGACCGCCAGCGTTGGTGGCCGCGTTGCCGCCTATGGTGGACGTGTCCAGACTGGCCGGGTCCGGCGGGTAGAACAGGCCTACGTTTGCGGCTGCGTTGCGCAGGTCCTGGGTGATGACCCCGGGCTCCACGTCCGCGGCCAGGTCGGCCGGGCTCAGACGCAGGATACGGTTCATGCGCTCCAGGCTGAGCACGGCGCCTCCGCACACGGGCAGGGAGCCGCCGGCCAGGCCGGTGCCTGCGCCCCGGGGAGTGACGGGAAAACGATGGACCGTGGCCAGCCGCATGAGGGCCTGTATCTGCTCCACTCGCGTGGGAAGAACAACGATGTCGGGGGCGCAACGCAATTCCGAGGCGTCGCGGTCATAGTATGCGTCGGGATTCGGCTGCAGAGCTTCAGTTCCCACTGTGTCGGCAATGGCCGGCAGCAGCCGGGCGTCGATGGGCGTATAGTGTGTCATATGGGCCGGTCATGCCAGTTTGGCCGGCTGAACGCAACACTTCACCCCGCGATGAAAAAAGTGTACGCCAGTGCGCTGCAGCACGTACGCAATGCAAGGAGAAATCTATGCGCGAGAATACAGTGGAAACCAGCATGGTGCAGTGCATCAAGCCCTTTTACGTGATGGAGGTGCTGGAAAAAGCTGCGGCCATGGAAAAGGCCGGCGAGCACATCGTGCACCTGCAGATAGGCGAGCCCGACTTTGACACGCCTGAGCCGATTACTAAGGCGATTAAATCAGCCCTGGACGCCGGCAAGACCAGCTATACCCACAGCCTGGGCGAGCCTGAGCTGCGCGAGGCCATCTGTGAGCTGCACGAGCAAAAGTACGGGGCCAGCGTGCATCCGGACCAGGTGGCGGTGACCAACGGCGTCTCTCCGGCCATGATTCTGGCCTTTAGCGCGCTGCTGGAGCCAGGGGACGAGGTCATCCTGCCCAACCCGCACTACCCGTGTTACCCGTCTTTCATCCAGCTGGCGGGCGGCAAGGTGGTCTACGCCCCGGCCTATGAGGAAGACGGCTTTCAGTTTCGCGTCTCGGCTGTGAAGGAGCGCATCACAGAGCGGACCCGGGCGATCATGCTCAATTCGCCGTCCAACCCCACGGGCACGCTGCTTTCCAAAGAGCGTTTCGCCGCCCTGGCCGAGCTGGGGCCGGCCCTGGTTTCGGACGAAATCTACAACGGACTGGTCTACGCCGGGGAGGAGCACAGCGTGGCGGAGTTCACCGACCAGGGCTTCGTTCTCAACGGCTTTTCCAAGCTTTACGCCATGACCGGGCTGCGGCTGGGCTACCTCATCTCGCCCAGGCAGTACGTCTGCGGCGTGCAGAAGCTGGCCCAGAACCTGTTCATCTGCGCCAACGCTGCGGTGCAGTGGGGCGGCGTGGCCGCCCTGCGCGAGTGCGGCGAACACGCTGAGCACATGCGCCGCATCTACGACGAGCGGCGGCGCTACCTGCTGGAGCGGTTGGCGAAAATGGGCCTGAGCGTGGCCGTGGAGCCCACAGGCGCATTCTATGTGTTCGCCAACGCCAAGCATCTGGCCGAGCGGTTCGAGGGCGACTCTCTGCAGCTGAGCTTTGACATACTGGAAAAGGCCAAGGTGGGCGTAACGCCCGGCAGCGACTTCGGTTCTGGCGGGGAAGGCTTCCTCCGGTTCTCCTACGCCAACTCCATGGAGAACATAGCCGAAGGGCTGGACCGGCTGGAAAAGTATGTCGCCGCAGAACACTGACCCCTATCAGGCTGTTCAAAAAACACGATGGCTGCGTTGCTTCAAAAAGCTTAGAGCATTTTGCATTGAAAATGCTTAGATGCTCTTATGCATTCAAACTGTTTCAGGAGAGAGCCTTGTTTAAGACGAAAATGCGACAAAATCTCGCGTATTGGATATACGCGTCGATCTTGAACTTTTTTTGCGCCTTGCCTTCGTGTTTTTAGAGCATTTTGCATTGAAAATGCTTAGATGCTCTTATGCTTTTCCTGAAATAATTGAAAATTATTTCAGGAGCGAGCGTTGTCACAACGCTAAAAAGCGCTTGAACAGCATGCGAAACCGGACTTTTTCAACTGACCCCTACGCCCGGGCGGCAACGCTGTACGAACCGCTTATTGAGCCGGTGGCCGGCCGTGTGCGCAAACGCCTGGCGGCCATGCGGGGCTGGAGCACGGCCCTGGACGTTTGCTGCGGAACCGGAGCCCAGGCGCGGGATTTTACGGCGGCCGGGGTGTTCGCTGTTGGCGCGGACCTGTCGCCAGCCATGCTGGCCGAGGCCCGCAGGCGAGCGCCGGACCTGAGCTTTGTGCGATGCGACGCGGCCCGGCTGCCCTTTGAGGACGCTTGTTTTGACGGCGCCGTGGCCTGTCTGGGCCTACATGAGATGGACGAAGAAACCCGGCTGGACGCCTGCCGGGAGATGGCCCGCGTAGCCCAGGAGTGCATACTGGTGGACTACGCCCTGCCGCAAAGCTGGTCTGGGCGATTGCTGCGGCTGCTGGCCCACGTCCCGGAGCGGCTGGCGGGCAAAGACCACTACAGGGGCTATAAGGATTTCATGCGTCGGGGCGGGGTGGAAGGGCTGGCCGGCCGGGCCGGCCTGCGGGTGCTGGAGCGTCTGGATATTTTTTACGGCGCGGCCGCTGTGCTTGTCTGTGTGAAGCCCTAAAGGGCTACAGCAAGCCCTCTTGCCGCAGCAGGACGAGCAGCTCCCCGCAGTGTGCAGCGGTCATGTCCGCCCCGGCCGCCTTAAGGTCAATCTGGGACATGCGGCCGCTGGCCACGCCGGCAGTCAGGGCCCCGGCCGCCTTGCCCACCTGGATGTCTATGGGGTGGTCGCCCACCATAAGCGAGCGTTTTGGGGGTGCGCCAATCATTTCCAGAGCGCGGATCAGGTGCGCCGGGTCCGGCTTAACCGGTCCGCCATAGTCCCGGGCTAGCAGACAGAGCGCGGACCGCTCCCAGTCCGGAAAGGCCAGCTCCACAGCCGCAGTGCAGTTGCGGGTTATGAGGCCTACGGCGGTGTTGTTGGCGCGCAGTTCCTGCAACACGTCCAGAGTGTGGTCAAATAGCTTTCCCTCAGCCGCCGCCTGCATCTCCACGGCCTGGACGGCCTGTTCGACGGCGTGCAAAAAGCGCTCTGCGTCCGTCGAGGGCAAGCTTTTCGAGGTCTTGGCCGCCCATTCCAGCACGGGCTGGCCGTCCGGCCCGGGAAGATGCGGAAACAACCTCCGCCCTGCCTCCTGGGCCATATTGCGCATGCGGTCAAAGTCCAGGGTCAGCTCGGCCAGGGTGCCGTCAAAGTCGAACACCACTCCCTGTAGCGTGTCGTTTTTGCCGGCTGTGTTCATTGCACCAGTTCCGTGCGGGGGTGAAAGGCCGCCCAGGCGAACCACATGCATTCCATGAAGTGGTAAGGCTCCAGCTGTTTTTCGGTCAATGCGCCGCTCTTGCCCCGGCCGGCCCAGGACCACACAGAGCCTGTTTGGTCGTCTGTCAGTTCACCTGCGCGCATCGCCAGGTCCAGGGTTTTGCCGTCCATGGTGCGATTAAAGATACGCACTGCGTCCAGCCGGGGGTCGTACACAGCGACCAGGGGCGTTACCCCTAAAGTGAAGGACATGGCGCCTGCCTCTTTCACGCTTTCGCGCGCCACGGCCATGCGGGCGGCCCCCTGTTTCAGGCCCAGGATGCGCTCTTTGGGGGGCAGACGCGCATCCTTGTGAGTAAGCGGGTGATGCACGTTCTGGTTGGTATAGTACGAACCTTCCCGAATATACGAGCCGTAAGGGTCCCGGTTGTAAGCGCGTCGAAATCCCGTATCCCGGGAGAGCACCTGGGCGTCTGGATACACATTGATGGCTTTTTCCCACACCGACCAGAGCAGGGTGAAGCTGTCCAACTGCTGATTCACCAGCAGGCCCTCAATGCTTGAGCCAAGAATCTGGGGCCACAGGCTGTTGGTGGAGCGGTCGTACATAACCATGTTGGCGTTCAGCAGCATGCCGGTGTCGCCAAAAGTGGTTTTGAACCGGTCCACCTGGCCGGAATAGCCCACAACGCTGCCGGTGAGCGGGCTGTAAGTGATGGCGTAAGGCAGCATGTTGCCGCCTTCCCCTACGTAATCGTTGACAATTTGGTGCCAGAGCATGATGGACCTGGGGTAGAAGCGCACCCCCTCCGGCGATTCCCATATGAAGACGATATCCTCCCTGTCGATGGCCAGGGAGGCGTTTTCAATGGAAATAAAGTGGGGCCTGTCGATGGATATGATGGCGTCGCGGTCCAGTCCGGTTTCCAGCAGAGCGTCGTTCAACTCTTCGAGCTGTTGATCGGTAAACTGCTGCGCCAAGGACGCAGCCGCCAGCGCCAGCAGGACTGTAGTCATGATGAGTGTGTGCAAGAATCGCATAACACGAAAGAAAATACACAAAAATTTGCGCTTGCAAAAGCCCCCAGGGGCAGGGTAATGGGGGGCGCATGAATAAATCCATGAAAGTACTCGTGTGCGGCGGCGCTGGATACATTGGTTCGCACATGGTAAAAATGCTGGTGGAGCACGGGCACAAGCCCGTGACCCTGGACAACCTCTCCACAGGACACCGCAAGGCGGTGAAGGCTGGAGAGTTCATCCAAACAGACCTGCTGGACGCCGTTGCGCTGGAAGTTGCCTTTGGCCGCATCGGTTTCGACGCCGTCATCCATTTTGCCGCCCGTAGCTTGGTCGGCGAATCCGTTGTTTCTCCGCATCTGTATTATCAAAATAATGTGGTAGGCACGCTTAATCTGCTGGAGGTGCTGCGCAAGCACGGTCCCGACCGCATCGTGTTTTCTTCCTCGTGCTCCGTGTATGGGTTGCATGGCAAGGACGGGCTCACCGAAGCCGCGCCCCTGGCGCCGGCCAACCCGTACGCCCGCAGCAAGCTCATTGTGGAGCAGGCCCTGGCGGACTACGCCTCTGCTTACGGCGTCAACTCTGTGGCGTTGCGGTATTTCAACGCCGCTGGATGCGACCCTTCCGGCAGCATCGGCGAATCCCACAACCCGGAGACCCACCTCATTCCCAACGTGCTGGAGTCAGCCAAGGACGCCTCCAAAAAACTCCGTGTCTTTGGTTTGGATTATCCCACCCGTGACGGTTCCTGCATCCGGGACTACGTGCACGTAAACGACCTGTGCCGGGCGCATCTGTCTGCCCTGGAATATCTGGATCACAACCATGGCGCCCACGTCTTCAACCTGGGTATAGACAAGGGATTCAGCGTCTTGGAAGTCATAGAGGCGGTTAAGGAAGTAACCGGCGCCAAGATTTCTTACAAGGTGGCGGAACCCCGGCCCGGCGACGTGGCCACCTTGGTTGCAGACAGCTCCAAAGCCCGCCAAGAACTGGACTGGAACCCTCGCTATACCGAACTGCCCAAAATCATTGAAACAGCTTGGCGCTGGAAACGCGATCCCCAGTACTGATAAAACGGACAAAAAATGCTTGCAAACGATGGTGAGTAAGCGTAAAAAAATTTTTTCTTACGTGGGCGATTAACTCAGTGGTTAGAGTGCCATCTTCACACGGTGGAAGTCACAGGTTCAAATCCCGTATCGCCCACCACTAGAAAATGTTGAAAGGCCGGGGAACGCCAACCCTGGCCTTTTTTCTGCCTGAAACTGCGGCTTACTCTGCAGGGTACGGAACCTCCTCCCCGGGCAGCCATTTGGTGTAAATGGCCGCAAAGGTCCCGTCGGCCCGCATGTCGTCAAAGGCTTGTTGCCATTGTTGGACCACCGCCGAGTCCGTTTTTTGGGAAAAGGCAACGTACAAGTCTGCTTTCTTCAAGACGAGCAACTCTCTCAGCTCGCTGGGGTCCACGCCGGCCTTTTGGGCAATCGCACGAATGCCAATGTTGGAGCTGGCCACAGCCTGAATGCGGTCCCGCATCAGCTTGCGGACGTTCTGAACATTGTCGTTCACAGACTCCAGATTGGTGAATCCTTCCTTGATGAGGAATTGTTCCCGGGCGTCATTATGGTAGGTCCCTATGCGGTCAAGTTGTTTGGCTGTTTCAATGTTGTCAATGCTGACCAGAGAACCCTTGCGGCCATACAGCGCCCATTTGAGGCGGCTTATGGGTCCGGCCCAGTGAAACATGTCCTCCCGTTCAGCAGTCCTGGTGGTGGCGAAAAGAGCGATATCCGGGTCAGACTCCAGCATCATATACGCCCGCGCCCAGGGAAAGACTTCGATCTCCTGGTCCAGGCCTAGTCGGCGCATGGCTTCTCGAACTAACTCAACAGTATAGCCGGTAAGTTCGCCGTCTTTTTCAAACTGGGCGGGTGGGGAAATTTCAGTGAGTATACGCAGGGCTCTGGCTTGAGGAACGCAGAACGCTACAATGGTAAAACATAACACTGCGCAGCTGAGTAATTTTTGCATCGCTTCATCCTCCCAAAAACATGCATACGAAGAGTGTGTTACAAGAGTATGGCAGGGTATGCATTCTGGTCGGAAAGATTGTAGAATGTGCGGCAGAGACTTTCTAAAACGTACTCGAAAACGAAGCTTGCTATATTCCGTTTGAAGGGTATGATTTCTGGATGCAAAAAGGAAAAACGAGGCTGAGCAGTGTTTCATTGTGGCGGGAAAACGGCTTTTTCATACTCCGGTAACATAAGAGTCGCACAAGCGCTGGGTCCTGTTGGTATAGACTAAAAATACTATAGGTTCATAACGCTTGAAGAAACAGCAAAATCAGGAAGCATGCATGCACATACTAAATATTACAGATTCTTATGACGGCGAATTCGTGGCCCGCGT
>CAYTSA010000074.1:0-19621 GCA_964440345.1 uncultured Desulfovibrionaceae bacterium
GTCCAGCACCCAGAGCCCCCGGGCTTTGCGGAAGTCCTTGTTCTCCGTATCCAGCTCCCACTCCTGCTCCCCGTCCGTGTCCACCTCTTTCCAGCGGTGGGTCAGGTTCAGGGCCAGGTCTGGCAACGCCAGGTAATTCGGGTCCCAGAACTCCTCGCCGCTGGCCAGCTGTGTTACGCCGCTGCCGGCCATGGCCAAATGCGACAGCTGCATGGCCCCGGTCTGGTTGTTGGTGTAGAACACCGGCTGTATTTGATACGCATACTGGCTGTCTATGGGCGGGGCGTGGATGGTTACGCCCTGGCTGTTGCTGGCCGTTGTCTCGGCGGTTTGCAAGCTCTTCCAGCTGGCGTCCAGGTGCTGTTTGTACTGCTGTTCGCTGCGCAACTTGACGCCTTTGAAGCCAACGTGCTCGCTCACGGATATGGAACGGTCGTAGCCAACTGTGTGCGACGAGGAGACCTTGGTCCCATTCACTTGCGAGCTGGACCACTTCAGCTCGCGGTTCATCTCGTTGCCGCCCACTGTCAGCACCAAATTGCCGCCGTCCAGCATGGAGTCGCCCACGTTTTTCAGCAGGTCTATATGCCAGGGGTAGGACAAAATATTCTCGTTTTCATGCACCGGCTGATACCATTCACACTGTGTGCCTTGCACCAGATACAGTTTGGACTCGTCTTCCGGTATGACCACGGAATACCACGCTTGCCCCGTCTGGGCGTTGTTCTGAGCCGGTTCGTTGGGATGTCCCAGAACGGGGTAGAGATACAAATGCACCAGCCGGGAACGGTAAATCAGTTCGTCGTCCACCCGGGCTTCAGCGTCATAGCTGGTGCTCTCTGTGTGGGAGTTGTCCAGCCACTGGCTCTTGTGGCTGTTGAAGGCGTTTTCGGTTTTTGCCTTCAGTTTGGCTTCTGCGCCCACAGCCATGTATTCAAAGCCGGCGTCAATCTCGTCGCTTACCTGTACGCTGTAGTTCCTGTCCGCAGTGCTTTTGTGGGAAATCTGCGTGGTTTGGTCCTGGGTGTGGGTAAAGGACGCTTTGACACTCTTGGTGCTCGGAGGCTCTTCACTGAAGTTGGAGACGTTCACCAAGCGGCTTTTGCCGTCCATATCCACCATGTAGTCGAGATGCTTGGGCGGCTCGGCCATGACCAGGTTGAAGTTTTGGTTCTGGTCCCGAACGTAGTGCTGGACCGGGCCAAGCATGAGCGAGTCGTTGTCAATGTCGCAGGCCACTGCCGAAAAATACCCCATGCCGTGGTAATACAGCGGGTGCATGGCAATGCTCGTCTGACTGACCTGCATCCCGTCGTCCACGGCGTACGTCGCCACCAGATACACCGGGTCCCACGCGGTGTTCGATTGCGCCTGCATGACCAGAACAAGCTTCTCGGACGGGTCGGCGGCCTCGGCGCCGGCAAAACCGCCCATGGTCATGCCCATGGTTTCAGCGCCGCACGAGACGTTGTAAGACGAACAATCCGGCGAAAAGGACTTCTGAGCGTCAATGGACGCCAGGTCTGAAGACATCTTGTACAGCGTCACAGACCCGGCGGACATGACCGCCGCTTCGGCCCGGCCGCCGAACTCCATGTCCCCGGCCTCCACAGCCAGCCGGCCCTCGGCCGCGTCTGTGGCGGCGTATCCATCATAGGCCAGAGTCAGTTGCATCTGCCCGTCCGCGTTTATGACGGACAGTGGAAGGTTCGCGCCGGCTACAGCCAGCTCGGCGTCTCCGTCGTCGTCCAGGTCCGCCGCTGCGCTGTCCAGAGCATACGCGTCTTTCTGGAAACTATGTGTCGTTTGCAACTGCGAAACATAGGTGTAGGCGACGCCGCCCGGGGCGCTGCAATCACCAAAGTTGACGCCAAGGGACTGCAGATACCTACTCTTCCCGTCCACGTCCATGGCGTAGTACGAAACCACGGCTTCCATCTGGCTGTCCCCGTCAAAGTCGGCCACGGTGATGTCCGTCTGCGGCGCGCCAGTCCAGGCGCCGGGAAACGGCGTTGCGCTGCATTCGATCCCTTTCAGCTCTTGTAGACCGTCATTGCCGTCTGTGGTGAAAAACGCCAGTTGCAGCGTTCCGGCAGTGTCAACATAGGCCAGAATGATTTCATCGAGATGGTCGCCGGTTAGGTCCGTCACGGCGACGTCAAAGAACTTATAGGCGACGTCTTCGGGCGGGGCGGCAATATCCGCCGGCCAGATCAAGGCCAGGGACCAGTTCATGTAGTTCTCCGGAGCAAACAGATGAAACTCCAGCGCAGCGGCAGCATTGTACACTGCTGCACAAAGCAATTGCTCCCCGTCATTGTGGAATCGGCCGGCAAAAGCCACAGGCTCCATGGAGGCGAAATTCTGCATCAGGCTTGATCGGCCCGAGCCCATATCCTGGTTGCTGCTGGGAGTGTAAACGTCTCCCACCAGCACATGGTCCTGACCGGCGGACCAGGGTAAAACAACAAGCTCGTCGTCCTGCAGCAACTCAGGTTGGGAAAAGGGCTCTTGATTCGAGAAGTCAAACCCTGAAGCAGGGGCGGCAAACAGACAGAAGAGAACAATCAGAACCACGGGGGGGCATGGACGCATGGGACCTCCTTTAGCTAGCGTGTATCAGGGAGCATGGAAAGATAATGCAATACGTCCTACATTACATATCATATGTAATCAATCTATTGTCCACACTATGGTCAATCACGACGGGTTGTTGCAGAACGTTCCCGGCAGCCAGGCGCAGCAGGTGCGCCGGCCCTTTGTTGTGTTACAAATGCAGCGTAATGGTTGTCATTTGACGGTCACATAGCTATGCTAGTCCGGCTCAAGGCTGCAACGCAATTTGCCTTGAGTTAGCCCATACAAGCCCACAACAAGGCAAACACTGCGAGGGAAAACATGACGTACGCCAGTAAACGCAAGCTTGAATTTGTAGTGCCCCAGGAGGAAATTGCCAAATTCTTCCAGCGCTTGGCCCAGGCAATTGAGACCGGCAGCCTAAAGGTGGGAGAGACTGAACTCACCTTGGCCGGCCTGCGCAAAATTTCCATTTCCGCCAAGGCCACTGACGAAGGAGACGGAGTCCGGGTTCGGCTGAAAGCCAAATATCCCAAACCCGGCGAGCCGCATGACGCTTCCAGTCTTTTTACCATGGATGACGCCATTGACGATGACGATGAGGAAGATACTGACGACGAAGACACTGCAGACCAGACTGAAGACAAAGAGCTGGACGTCGTGGGTCACAGGCTAAAATATAAAGTACTAAAAAAACTGATGAAAGCCCAATTCAAAGATATCCGGGCAGCGCTCGCCGAGGGGAGGATGCCTGAGAGGGATCTGGCCCACGGTTTTGTCCGCAACAGCGACCTGATGGTGACGTATCCGGGCAAAGGCGACGAATTTTACGGCCAGTACAGCCAGGCTGTCCAGAATTTCATGTCCAAAGTGACGGAAAACGACATTCCTGGAGCTGCTGCTGCTGCTGAAGAACTGGAAAACCAGAAAAAAATCTGTCACGAAAAGTATGACTAGCGCCATGAGCCCGCACAGAATGGAAGTCGTTCGACTGGATGCAGCCAACGTTTGTTCCCCTGTTAACTTGAGCAAAGTTCCCAGGGAAATCACCGACGAGGACCAGGCGCATTACGCAACCATCATATCCACCCAGCTTTCTCCGGCAGTGGTGCAACGGCTGAAAACCCCAGCCAAAACCTATCCGCGCCAGACGGAAGTCATGGCCCTACACTGGCACCCTGAATTCGTGCCCCTGAACATCGTGGAAGACCGCATAGCCGCCACTTTTCCCAACCAGGAAATGTCCTTGATCATCCCCACCCAGCACAATGAGATACTTACCGTGGGCGACTACTCCGGGGTAGAGGTGGACTGCTACGCCAGCGGCTTCAAGCGCAAGGTGCAGCTGCTGCTCCACTTTGCCGCAGACAACGTCAAGGGAGCGGACAAGCTGGTCTCCATGCTCAACCACACCAGAACCTACCGCTCTTCGCAGCTCTTTGACCTTATGGATTCTCTCATTGAGGATACGTACGCCAGCCGGCGCGAAGAAGCCGCCGGCAAAACCGGGGCCGACGAAGACACCGTGGAGTTCTGCCGCATCTACACCCGCAAGCTGAAAACCTTGCTGGAAAACAACTGGCAATCCACGCCCCGGGACATGATCAAAAACAAGCTGGTCCGCAATTTTCTTGACATGAAGCGGGAACACTATGGCGAGCGGTTCATCAGCCGGGTGCAGACCTACGTCAAGGAAGTCAAAAAACTTGTTAAAGCAGATTTCCCCTTGCGTTATTTCTACCGGGCCACGGAAATCATCGAAGAGACCAGAGCCTTGGGCGGTTGCGTGGTCATCCCACACCCGGAACAGTTCTGGCCCGTGCTGTTGGCTGACTACGACGTGGACGGCTACGAAGTATGGAACCCACAGTCTCAAGAATACACTGAGTTTCTCATCCAGGTAGTGAACCGGCAGAACGAAAGCCGGGGCCGCACAGAACGGCCGCTGCTCGTCTTCATGGGCGACGACTGCCACATGGGCGAAAAGGTCAAGGACCTGGAACAGCAAGATATTGCCAAGGCAGCCCGGGAAATCGGCGTCCAGCCTGCATGGGAGGACATGGCCATTCGTAAGCAATTAGTTGTGGCCGGCATGTGCCGGTCTAGAGTTATCGAAGAATACACCGGCCGGCTGGGATAACGCCGGGCGGAAAAAGACAGGAGCAGCCAGTTCATGACAGCGCATTGCGATTGCAACCGTAGCTTCAAACACGAATCCATGCAGGACGTAGACAGCGTGCTGCAATACCTGGACGCTGTGCGCGAAGGTCTGCGCTCTGGAGCGCTCACCCTTTCCAGCCAAGGCGAATCCGTGATCCTGGAGCCCCGGGGCTTGGTAAAATGCGACATCCAGGCAAAATGCAAGGAAGGCCGCTGCAAGCTGGCCCTCAAATTCTCCTGGAAAGATGAGAAGACTGAGGCAGGAAGCGAGCCCCTGGTAATAGAACCCGGCCACGCCGCCGGTTCAGAAAGCTAGCAGGAGCTCCGACGTGGAAGAACTTCTCGTCCAAGAAGGCATAGCGGAAAACCTCCGCTTCATGATTCTGGAAGTCGTCAAACAGCTAGAAAACACCCAGCTGGCTCTGGACAATCCTGAGCCCAAAATCATAGAAACTGTCAACAGCCGCGACGACTACATTGACAACCTGAAAAGCGTTATCGAAAATAAATGCTTTTCCGCCATCTATCGGCACGGGGGCGCCAACCGGCGCCGGGTGGACTTGTTGCGGGCCACAAACACCGTGGTTTCCAACCTGGAACGTATCGGCGACTTTGCCGTGAACATAGTGGGCCAGCTGAACTACCTTAAAGACCCCACATTCATCCAGCGTTACGGCTACGACAAGTTCTTCCAGAACATCCTCAGCTCGCTCGATATAACATACACTGCGCTCATCAAGCAGGACATGTCCCTGGCCTTCAAGATTTGCCGGTCAGAATCCACCCTGGACATGCTCTACAAAGTGCAATTCGACCGCATTCGCAACGAGCTGCGCTCCGGCACGGAGACCGAGAACCTGATCACCAGCCATCTGATCCTGCGTTACCTTGAACGCATGGGCGACTCACTGCTGAACATCGGCGAAGCCGTCATTTTCGCCTCTGTTGGTGAAAAATTCAAAATCCGCCAATACGAAGCACTCAAGGAAACGCTCATGACCTCCGGCATGGAGGTTCCCATATCAGACGTGGAATTCCAGTCCATATGGGGCACCCGCTCCGGCTGCCGCATTGGCCGGGTCAGCAGCGCCGCCAAGGCAGACGACAAACGGCCAGCCAACGGCGTGCTCTTCAAGGAAGGCAACAAGAAAAAACTGCTGCAGGAAAAGGAAAACATCGAACGCTGGGAAATGATCCTGCCCGGCCTGCCGCCCCGGGTGCTGGCCCAGCAGGAAGAGAAAGAACAAGCCTCTCTGCTGATCGAATTTCTGGGAGGATGCACCTTCCAAGACGTGGTCCTCACTGCTGACTGGGACATCGTCAACAATGCGTTCTTCCTTATCGAAGAAACCCTCACCCACATATGGGATAGCACCAAAGCTTTCGGCCCTGTGGACACCAGCTTTGTCTCACAGCTGAAAACACGCATGGACGACGTTTTCCGGCTCTATCCTTACCTGCACCGCCCCTCTGGTTCTGTGCACAATGCGTCCTTTCTTTCCTTTGACGATTTGCTCCAAAAAGTTTCAGCGCTGGAAAAAGAACTCCCAGCGCCTTACTCGGTCTTTATCCACGGCGATTTCAACATCAACAACGTCGTCTACGACCATGAGCGGCAACAGCTGCACTATATAGACTTGCACCGGTCCAAACAGGCCGACCCGCTCCAGGACATCTCGGTGAGCATCGTATCCAACTTCCGGCTTCCCTTTTTTGAAGACGACATGCGCCGCCGGCTTAACGCAGTGGCCCTGGGCATGTACCGCTTCAGCAAACGTTACGCTGTAAACAACGGCGACCACAATTTCGACGCCCGGCTCTCTTTGGGGCTCATCCGCAACTTCATCACCTCCACCCGGTTCGAGCTGAACCCTACGTTTGCCGAGGCGATGTTTCTGCGCGGCGTCTATCTGATGGAACGGCTTGTAGACCATGCCGGCAAGCCCTGGGAAGACTACAAACTTCGCGAAGAGATCATGGTGTATTAGCCCGTTGTCACGGGATGATTTGTTCAAAAACGCCAACCGCCAAAACAACGGAAGGGTATCATGAAAAAAATCGCAGTTATAGGTGTGCCTGGAGGCTGGTCCTCCGAACTTCTCGCGGACACCGTGGAGAAGAAGACCGGTTTTCGTTGCCTGGTGGACCTGAAAACGCTGGTCCTTGACCTTGCTGAAGGCCGAGTCTTCAACAAAGACGTGGACCTCACAGAAATGGACGCCTGCATCATTAAAAAAGCCGGCACATTCTACTCGCCTCACCTGCTGGACCGTTTGGAAATGCTGCGCTACCTAGGACGCCGCCGGGGCGTGCGCTTCTTTTCCGACCCGGAAGCCATCGCCCGCGTTCTGGACCGCATGACCTGCACCGTGACTTTGAGCATTGGCGAAATCCCCATGCCGGCCACAGCCATTACTGAAAATCCTGAAATGGCTGAAGAGTTTGTAAACCGCTACGGAAAGGCCATTTTCAAGCCCCTCTACTCCACCAAGGCCCGGGGCATGATCGTGGTGGAAGCTGGTCCAGAAGCCCGGGAGATGATCAACGACTTCAACCAGGACAACACCGTCATGTACTTGCAACAGATGGTGGAGCACCCGGGGCGCGACCTGGGCGTGGCTTTCATGGGCGGCGAATATCTGGCCACTTACGCCCGCGCCGGCTCCAAAGACTCCTGGAACACCACCACCCGCAGCGGCGGCAAATACGTGCCTGTGGAGCCCGGCCAGGACATCATCGACTTGGCCCACAAGGCCCAAGACCTGTTCAACCTGGATTTTACCTGCGTAGACGTGGTGGAAACCCCAGACGGGCCGAAAATTTTCGAAGTCTCTGCTTTTGGCGGCTTCCGCGGACTACGGGACGCAAACAACATCGACGCCGCATCCCTGTACGTGGACTACGCGCTCAAAAAAATCGGGGGGTAGCCATGACCACAGCTATTGCACACCTCATCGACCAGTACGTGACCCCGAAGATGCAGGGCGAGACGGCTGAGCTCTCCCTTGACTTCGGCGGCTACGTCACCCACGTACAGTCCAACTCACAAGAACTCATCGACAAGCTGCGCAACTACTTCCGGGATTTTTTGGGTGGCGAAGGCGCGCCTGCGGACACCAACATCACCGCCATTGAAGCACCCGCCCTTAGCCCGGAACAACTGCAAGAGCACAGCGTTACTTTCAACGTCAAGCAGCCCGACCCTGGCAAAAGCAAAATCAAAGAAGAATGGGTGGACCTGGACGACGGCCGCATCGTCCGCAAACGGCTTACAGGCATGCTCTTCTTTTTTGGCCAGGGACAGCACGTAGCCCTGGGACCCTGCATTGAGAACGACAACCAGGTGGTCAACTACATCAACAACCGGTTCATCGAATGGACCCTGGACCGGGGCTGCCTGCTCTTCCACGCCGCAGGCGTGGCCCGCAATGGCAAAGGCCTCTCCCTGGCCGGCTTTTCCGGCATGGGCAAGTCCACCCTGGCCTTGCACATCATGAACCTGGGCACGGACTTTGTCTCCAACGACCGGCTTATGGTTAAAAATGACAACGACAAACTGACCATGTACGGCGTGGCCAAAATGCCACGCATCAACCCTGGCACCATCCTGCACAACCCCAGCCTGCGCAACATCATCACCGACGCTGAAGCAGAAGAATTCTCCAAACTGCCGCCCGAAGAACTCTGGCAACTGGAACACAAGTACGACGGCTTTATTGACGAATGCTACGGTCCGGGCAAGTTCAAGCTCTCTACAGAAATGATCGGTCTGGTGCTGCTCAACTGGAAACACGACGGCTCGCCCATGGTCCCGCAACAGATAGACCTGACCAAGCGCCCGGAACTGATGCCGGCCTTCATGAAATCTGTGGGCCTGTTTTACGACCCGGTGGCCAACCCCAACGGCCCGCCGGATTTTTCTGAGAGCGCCTACCTTGAACTTCTGGCCGATTGTCCGGTATACGAACTCTCTGGCGGCGTTGATTTTGAAAAAGCCGCAGAGTATTGTAACGACCTGTTGAAATAAGGGCCTGTTCGCTCGGGCCCGCAAGGCCCGGAGTAGCGCATGATCGATTACAGCGAACTGGTCAACCTGCTGCAGAAAGAACTGGGGCTGCGGTGCTCCCGCAGCCCCGGTCTACTCAACGTCCCAGGCCGTTCCATGGCCTGCAAGCTGGACCCCTACTATTACCTGGCCCTGCATCCTGGCTTTGTGGAGTTGTTGGGAAAATGGGCTGGCCGCGGATCCGAAGTGATAACCGAAGCCCTGGTCAAAACTGGAGTCTTTGCCACCAAACCGCCAGAACGCGCGCCTTCCATTCCGCTTACCCTGGTATGGGCTGACGGCTCCGTGCGGCGCAAGCTGGACGTTTCCTTCCTGGACGCAGCTTGGGTGGAGCGGGGACTGGCCATGTACTCTGGCGCGCAAAGCCCCCCAATCTCTGGCCTGTGTATCGCGAAAGAAGAACGCAGCGCAGTGGATGAATTTCTGGAAAACAAAACGCCCGTGCAGGGGCTGGGGTTTGCGTAACAAGCACAAGACCCCATTTACCGGCGCGGCAACCGCACCGTCACCGTCGTGCCCTCTTCCTCGCTGCTGTGCATGGTCACGTCGCCGCCGTGCAGCCGGGCAGCCAAACGAGCTGAATAGGCCCCCAGGCCTGTGCCATGGGGTTTTCCGGCAGTGGCGTACTTTTCGAAAAAGCGGTCACGCACTTCCGGCGGCACAGCGCCCTTGTTGTGGATGCGCGCCAGGGCCTCGCCGTCAGACCCTTTTTCCACGCAAATGCTCACTGGCTCATCTTCCCGGGCTTCCAGGGCGTTGCAGATCAGATTAATGAACAAGGTCCGACACAAGCCCACGTCCACCTCCACGTGTATCGACCCGTCTAAGGCAAGCTGCACATTGTGCTCGCCGTCGCCGCCGGCGTCTTTCACCGCTTCCTTAACCAAAGCCGCCAGGTTGCGATGCTCCAGATTCAAGCTGGCCCGGCCTTCCTCCATCTGGTTCAGCCGGCGAAAGGTTTCGAGCATCTGGGTGAGTCTCTGGGCAGACTGGCGCAGCTCGCTTAATATTTCAGCTTTGTCTTCTTCAGAGATGTTCGCGTCACTGGCCAGCCGCAGCCCAGCCTGCAGCGAAACCAGCGGCGAACGCAAATCGTGCCGCAGCATGCGCTCCACTTCTTCTTGACGTTGTTGGGATTGCTTGGTTTTGGTGATGTCTCGGTTGGAGCCCCGCTCGCCCAGCCAGGAGCCGTGCTCGCCATACACCAGTTGGCTGGTGTGCCCTATCCAGCGGGTGGAGCCGTCCTTATGCGTAATGCGCAAGTCTATGTAGTCTGGCCGCTTTGCTGCTTTTTGCTGGACCAGGCGGTGTATATACCGTTTCCGGTCATCCGGATGCATAATTTTTTCCATGAGTTCCGGATCAGCGTAGAATTCTTGCGCTGAGTACCCGGAGATACGCTCACATGAGGGCGAAACATAGAGCAACCGGCCATCCGGACCCAGCCAATATTCCCAGTCGTAGGTAAAATCCGCCACAGTGCGGTAGTGCTCGCGGCTCTCCTGCAGTTGCTCCGTGCGGCGCTTTACCGTGTGGCGCAAAATAAACGCCCAAAGCATCGCCGCACCGCCAATGACAGCAGCTGCTATCAATATGCCCAGCACAATGCGGGTCATGAACTTTTTGCGGCGCTCCGCCTCCCGCTCCGGTTGAAACACGCTTTGCTCTTCAAAAGCATTGGGGATGAGCCCCATGCCGCGCAGGTAATCATGCATGAACCGCCACCGGGCAGGATTCACATGCCCCAGCGGTACGTATGGATAGTGCGCCAGGTCAATGATCTCACGCGCTTGCTGCAGGTTATAGCGCAGCTCGTCCTCCAGTGGGAACACCTGGTCCAGCTCCGCCGTCAATCGTCTCGCGGTTTCTTCCGGGTGGCTCAAGGCGTATTCCCAACCGTGCAAGCTGGCCTGGAGAAACCGCTTAACCAAGTCAGGGTTAGCGTCCAGGAACGGCCGGGAACAAAACAAGGAGTCGCCATAAAAATCAACGCCATACGCTATAGGCGTCAACCTCCTCAGCTTGATCTTCAAGGTGTCAATAAAATATGGGACAGTAATCGAGTAGCCGGGGATGACGTCCACACTGCCGTCCAGCAGGTGGTCTATGCCTGGCAGGTGTGGAAAAGCAGTCACATTGGCCGGATTAAAGCCTTCGGCCCGAAGCATGGCCTGCATTTCCACGTCAATGAGGTCGTTGATATTTCTGGCCACGCGCAACTGCAACAAATCGCCAGGCGAATACATAGGCGTGGACTCCAAGGCGAACATGCCGGCGGCGCTCTGCTGCAGTATGGACGCCAGCACGACCAGGTTGGCGCCCTTGCCGTTGGCCAGTAGAATGTCCGCCGCGCCCACGCCAAAATCAGCCCGGCCAGCCTCCACTTCTCGAACAGCACTGAGAATAGACCCGTCCGGCTGCACGGCGTGGCGGATGTCCACATTCAGCCCTGCTGCAGCATAATACCCTTGCCACTGGGCCTCATAGTAGCCGGCAAACTGAAACTGGGCGTCCCAACGCAGCATCAGGACAACCCGCTCTGCAAAGGCAATGGGAGGACGACACAGCAGAAAAACCTGTGCCAGAATGACGCCCAGAACAATCAAGAGCCTGGCCTTACGCAGCATGACGCCTGCTCCGCGCTACGCCGTAGTGCACAGCCCAATGCAACGCTTCTTCCCTGCAGCCAGAGAACCCCTAGCGCATTTTGTGCGGATGACGGCTTCAACCGGAATATACGCCATGAAGGCCCTGAAACGTTGTTTCCAGTATACCCCTCGTTGTTCTCAGGTCAAATAGAATAGCAACTGGGCGTCATTGATTATAATCAGCCAGGCGCTTGCCCCGCCAAAGCGGGTTATGCCCTGTGCGGCTGCACATCTCCGCAGCGGCCCAGCCAAGCCCGCAGCATGGAAACGTTCTGATGCTCGCGGGGGGCAGCGTCACGCAACAAAATAGCAAGAGCCGCTGGATCCTTCGGCAACTCCTGCACGTCCAGACGGTTGGCTATGGTCCCCACTGAGTCCGGATGATGAGAATCCGTATTGTACAGTGGGACCAGGTCCCACTCCTCCTGGGTTTGCAGGTAGAGCGGCTCCACTTCCGAGGCCAGCCGGCCATTCTGTTGCACACAACCTGCCCGCAGAATATTCACGGAATTTATTTCCACGCCGTCCATTTCCCGCAGCAGCGCCAGCAGTTCCTTGGGCCGCTGGGTGGTGTAACGAAAGGGGTGGGCAACAAAAAGAAAAACCTCGCTACGCACATCTCTCAACGCCTTGAGCATGGATGACAACGGCATGAACGGCCGGGCCCGAAAATCCCGAGGGGGATTGACGCACACGACGTCGTAGCCTTCTTGCGTGGATACCTCCACGCCAGGATATATACGCAACGGCGCGTATTTCTCCCGGCAATGGGCCAGCAGCTCGTCCGGCCACACGGCGTGATGCTCGGTAACCGTCAGGCCGTTGAGCCCCCGCTCCAAAGCCAAGGAGCACAGCGTGTCCGGGTCAGTATGGGAACAGGCGGAATACCGTGAAGAATGAGCGTGACAATCAAGCAACATGGCCCGACTATAAACCATGCACTGCTCAGAGCAAGGTGATTTTTCTCGCATGCAGCCGTAACCATTATTGCGCCAGGCAATTATTGCGCCAGGCGCTTGCCCTTGCTACGCACTGCGTGTAAAGTGGTAAATCCTGACGCTTACAGGATACGAATATGGACATTCGTCGAAAACCACGCGCGTCTGTCATCGGCGCAGGAACCTGCGGCAACGCAACCGCCTCCCTTGCCCGAGAGCTGGGAGCGCGCCTGGCCCAAGCCGGCCTGGACGTTGTCTGCGGCGGCTTGGGCGGCGTTATGCAGGCTGTCTGCCAGGGCGCGGCGGAAAACGGGGGTCTGACCATTGGCGTGCTTCCCGGCGAGAACTTGGCCGCCGCCAACCCCTTTGTGCAGGTCCCGGTGGCGACCACGCTGGGCATCATGCGCAACTGGCTGGTTGTCTGCAACGGCGACGTGGTCATAGCCGTGGAAGGCGAATACGGCACGCTCTCAGAACTGGCCATGGCCCTGAAAAAAGGGAAAACTGTCATTGGCCTGGGCCGCTGGGCGCATATGGACGGAGTGCTGCAAGCCAGGGACGCGGCCCACGCAGTGGAGCTGGCCCTACGTGAAATTCACAACAACGGATAATTGCCATGGACGTACTATGGGCGCCGTGGCGCCTGGAATATATTCTCGGCCCCAAACCGGATGAATGCGTGTTCTGCCTGCCGCAGCACAAGGACGAAGACCGCGACCGGCTAGTGCTGCATCGGGGAAATCATTGTTTTGTGATCATGAATAAATTTCCGTACAACAACGGACATATCATGGTCACGCCCTTCCGGCATGTCATGAACCTTGTTGACCTGGAGCTGACGGAATCTCACGAAATGATGGACATGCTGCAGCGTTGCGCCTCCATATTGCAGCAACACTTCAGGCCGGAAGGGGTGAACATCGGCCTGAACATTGGCGAGGCGGCAGGGGCTGGCATCCGCGAGCACCTGCATTTTCATCTGGTCCCCCGATGGAACGGAGATTCGTCGTTTATGGCTGTTTTTTCAGAAACCCGGGTTATTCCTGAACACTTGCTGGCCAGTTACGATAATTTGAAACCATACTTTGACAGTAAATAACTCTCAGGAGGCTCTCATGCGCTATGTTTACAGCCTGTTGATTCTTGCCATCTTCCTTTTCTCCATGGTCTTTTTCCTGCAAAACAATGAAATTCTGGAAAAAACCATGTCTCTGGAATTCAGCCTGTTCGTCAAAACGTGGCGCTCCATCCCCCTGCCTTTTTACATCCTGCTGCTGATTGCTTTTGGCGCCGGATCCTTTGTGACCCTGTGTTTCTTTTTCATGGAACGCGTCCGGCTGGGCGGAGAAGTGAAAAAATGCCGGTCCCGGCAGGCCAGCCTGGAAAAAGAACTGAATTCCTTGCGCAACCTGCCACTGGAAGGCGACGGCTACCCAGGCGGTTCGTCCTCGTCTTCGTCCTCCGCGGCAAGCTCTACGTCCTCTGCGAGCTATGATTCCAGAGCAGAAGAAGAAAAAAAGGACGTTTAACAGGACACGTTATGGGTTTTCTCAGCAAGCTGCTAGGCCGCAACAAGAAAAAGCGGACGCCTTTACTGCCCTCGCCAGAAGTGGAAGGGGGGTTAGACCCCGGCTCTGTTGACACCATGGCCGCCATCAAAGAGCTGAGCCAGGTTGTCCGCAACAACCCTGACGCTGTGGAAATCTATCTGGCCCTGGGGAACCTCTACCGCTCCCAGGGCGACATAGAACGGGCCATCCTCATCCGCAGCTCGCTCATAGTACGTCCAGGGCTGGACACCAAGTTCACCGCCCGAGCGCTCTTTGAGCTGGGCCGCGACTACAAGCGCGGCGGCTTCATGGACAGGGCCATGAGCGCCTTTGAGCAGGCCCACCAACTCTGGGGCGATAACCAGCATATCATTGGCGAACTGGCGCGGTTGGCCGCCGAAACCGGCGACTACGAACACGCCGCCAAACAGTACGAACAGCTGGGACAACCAGTGGCCCAAGCGCATTATTTGGACCGGCTTGCGTTGAAAGCCTTTGCCGGCAACGACGCTGCAGCTGGCGATAAATGGCTGAACAAAGCCCTGAAAGTCTATCCCGGCTCTGTGGAAGCCTGGTTGACCCGCATCACCCAGACAGCCGCGGCCGAAGACTGGGAGAGTCTGCAAAATATGCTCCGGGACGCAATGAAAGCCGTGCCGGACAACCTGCGTTTTGTCATCCTGGAAGGGCTGGCCAATCCGAATACAAGAGTATCAGCCGGCCCATTGGAAATCACCCTGGCCGCGCTAGGCGCACATCATAATGCATCTGGAGAACTCTCCGACCCCACTGAAAAAGAAAAGGCCGTCTGCGACGCCGTCCTCCCCGTCATCGAAGAAACCAAGCCGGACCTTCTCTCCTTGTATTACGGCGCTTGGCTCCTCATCCGGCGGCGGGAACTGGACCAAGCCAAGCAGTGGCTGGAAAAAACCCTCGTCCTCAAAACCGACTTTTGGCCTGCCCGCCTGGAGTTGCTGGGCCTCTCCTTGCTGGAAGACCCTGTTTCCCCGGTCCTGCGGGTGCAACTGGAATTCTTCCTTAACCAGACCCGCATGGTCAAACGCTTTATCTGCCGCAGCTGCGGACTGAAACGCGAAGCTGTCTTTTTTGTCTGCCCCCGCTGCCAGAGCTGGCACTCCATAGCTTTTCGTACGCTCTTGCATGACTGACCAGTCCAGGGTATCCATACTCTCCATGTCCCGCTCGCAATCGGCCGCGCCATCCTCCGCCAAGCTCACGCCCATGTTTGAGCAGTACCTGAGCGTGAAGCATGAATACCCGGACGCCCTGCTCTTCTACCGTATGGGGGACTTCTACGAGCTCTTTTTCGAAGACGCCAAAGTCGCCGCCCGCGAACTGCAGATAGCACTGACCAGCCGCAATCCCAACGCAGACGTCAAGGTCCCCATGTGCGGCGTCCCCCATCACGCCATGATGCAATACGCCGCAAAGCTGCTGGAAAAAGGCTTTGCCATAGCAGTATGCGACCAGGTGGAAGACCCCAAGCAGGCTAAAGGCTTAGTCAAACGCGCTGTGACCCGGGTGTTGACCCCTGGCACCGCCGTGGAGGACGACACGCTCCAGGCCGGGACGAACAATTTTCTGGCTGCGCTGTACTGGGACGCCGAAAAATCCAAAGGCGGCCTGGCCTGGGCCGACGCCTCCACCGGCGAATGGTCCGGCCTGCAGACCCACAAAGAATCAGATTTGTGGCAGTGGCTTGCCAAGCTGGAGCCCAGAGAGCTGCTGGTTCCAGACAACCGGGAAACCCCGCGCCAGGCCTCAGATTGCGGCGCACGGGTGAACCGGCTGTCCAGCCGGGCCTTCTTCGATTTGGCCGGCGGCCGCAAAAAAGTACTCGAAATCCAGAAAGCGGCTGACTTGAAAGTCCTGGACCTGGAAGACAAAAACGAGTTGACGCGGGCATGCGGCGCCCTGGCCGCCTACTTACAGCACACCCAGATGCAGGACGACGTCCAGTTGGGCCAGTTCCGCATCCTGCAGATGCAGCGCCAGCTCATTTTGGACGAAGTTACAGAACGCAACCTGGAGCTGTTCCGCACCCTTGACGGCCGCAAAGGTCCAGGCACGCTGCTGCACGCCATTGACCAGACCCGCACTCCCATGGGCGGACGGCTGCTGCAGCACCGGCTGCGCAACCCCTGGCGGGACCTGAAGCCCGTGCAAGAATGCCTGGACGCTACGGCGTTTTTTGCGGCAAACGATGCTCTGCGCAATGAAGTGCGCGAACACCTGGACTGCGTGTACGACATGGAACGGCTCTCCACGCGCATCTTCCTGAACAGGGCGTCTCCAAAGGATTTCATTGCCTTGCGTACTTCCCTTTCACGACTGCCCGCGCTCCGGACCTGTCTGGCCAACCACGCCGGCGATTCTGCGCCCAAGCAACTGGCCGCCTTGCTGCGCAACTGGGACGATCTGGAAGAATACTGCGCCCTTTTGCACAACGCCCTCCAGGATGCTCCTCCGCCTGTTATCACTGAAGGCGGCCTGTTCAAAAAAGGATATGATCCTATTCTGGACGATTGCCTGGAGTTGACCCAGGACGGTCAGGGCAAACTGGAGCAGTTGCTGGAGCACACCCGGGAACAGACCGGGCTGGCGAAGCTGAAACTGGGCTCCAATCGCGTTTTTGGCTACTACTTCGAGCTGCCTCGGTCCATGAGTGAACAAGTTCCTTACGACTTTGAGCGCCGCCAGACCCTGGCCAACGCCGAACGCTACGTAACACCAGCCCTGAAAGAGCTGGAAAGTCGGCTATTTGCAGCCTCTGACGAACAGAACAAGCTGGAGTACGAACTTTTTCTGAAGCTGCGCGACTCCGTGGCTCAGGGCAGGCCCCGGTTCTTGTTCATGGCCGACGCAGTGGCCGCCCTTGATTACTGGCAAGGGTTGGCCGAAACCGCCCGGCGCAAGGAATGGTCCAGGCCAGAGCCGCACACAGGCCTGGATATGGAGATAACAGCTGGCCGCCACCCGGTGGTGGAAGCCATGCAGTCCGCCGCGGATTTTATCCCCAATGATTTGCACATGGGCGACGAAGCCCGGCTGCTCATCATCACCGGACCAAACATGGCCGGGAAGTCCACGGTGTTGCGGCAGGCGGCCATCATCTGTATCCTGGCTCAGATGGGCTCCTTTGTGCCGGCGCGCACCGCGCGCATAGGACTGGCTGACCGGATTTTTTCCCGCGTGGGGGCATCGGACAATCTGGCTCGTGGCCAGTCTACATTTATGGTGGAAATGACCGAAACTGCGCGCATACTTCGCCAGGCCGGCAAACGCTCGTTGATTATCCTTGACGAAATAGGCAGGGGCACATCCACATTCGACGGGCTTTCCCTGGCCTGGGCGGTTGCCGAGGACTTGGCAAGCCGGGCTGGAGGAGTGCGCACGCTCTTCGCCACCCATTATCATGAACTCACGGCCCTGGAGGCTCAGCTTCCTGGAGTGCGCAACTTTAACGTGGCGGTCAAGGAATGGGGCGGCGATATCGTCTTTCTGCGCCGCATGGTGCCGGGGCCGTCCGACCGCAGCTACGGCGTGGAGGTGGCCCGGTTGGCCGGCGTACCCCAGTCAGTGGTGCAGCGAGCCAAAGAAGTGCTGGCTGAGCTGGAGCAGTCCCGTGAAGGGACGAAAAAATTCACCCCTCCGGCCACCGTAGGAACCATGCTGCCAGGCTTGGAGCCGGAGCCTGTAACGCATACCCCCGGGACCCCGGAACCAGCCGACCTGCTGTTGCAGGAACTGGCCGCGGCCGACCCGGACCGCCTGACTCCGTTGCAGGCCCTCAGCTTGATCCAACGTTGGCGGCAAGAGTATGGGAACTATGGGAACAAGGGGCAGATATGAACAAAGTATACATCAGAAGCGCCGCTGGCGGCCTGGCGGCCTGTCTAGCGGCTTTGGTCTTGTCTGCCTCCCTGGGCTGCGGCAAGAAAACCTGGCCCGCGCCCAAGGCGGTCAAAGAAAGGTTTCACATCGTCCACGTCGACGGTGAATACAGACGCGGATGCCTTCACGCGCAGGCGCGTTTGGACGGCAAGTGGGAAAACCTGTCCGAACTCATCCTGGAAATCAGCGATCCTGAATCAGAATGCCCAGGGTGTCCGTTTTCTCCCGCCATGCGCATATCTTTTACTTCTGGCTCGCCTCAATTGAGCAGGGAAGAAGAACACATTGAACTGGTGTATTGCGGCCGCCAGCCCGAGCCGCCTTACCGCTTCAGGCTGGTAGGCAAAAATATTTACGACATTTTGGGCGATACAGCGTCAGACCTGGCAAAAGCGTCAGCTCCTGGTTTTTCCACGCCATAAATCTGCACTAAGGAGACATCATGCATCATTTTACATACCGTAATAACGAACTCTATGCTGAAGACGTGCGCGTTCTGGACCTCGCCGAAAAGTACGGAACGCCGCTTTACATCTATTCCTCCGCCACGCTTGAGCGCCATTTCCAAGCTTTTGACTCCGCCTTTTCCGGCCTGGACCATCTCACGTGTTATTCGGTTAAAGCCAATTCCAACCTGAGCGTACTCAAACTGCTGGCGGACATGGGCGCAGGCATGGACGTTGTCTCCGGGGGAGAGCTCTACAGAGCGTTGGCTGCGGGGACGCCGGCAGAGCGCATTGTTTACTCCGGGGTGGGCAAGCGTAAAGAGGAGATTCGCCAGGCCATAGAAGCCGGCATCCTCATGTTCAACGTGGAGTCTATGGGCGAGCTTGAATTGATCAACCAGACCGCAGCCTCCATGAAAGCCACGGCCCGTATCAGCCTGCGTATCAACCCTGACGTGGACCCCAAGACCCACCCGTACATTTCCACAGGCATGAAAAAGAATAAATTCGGGCTGGACGTCGACGCCTCCCTGAAAGCTTACGAACGGGCCCGAGACTTGGAGGCAGTGGAACCCGTTGGCATTGACTGCCACATTGGCTCGCAGTTGACGACTGTGGAGCCTTTTTTAGAAGCGTTGGAAAAGATTAAGCACTTTGCCGCCAAGCTGGAAGACCTGGGGTTGGATATTCGGTACCTGGACCTGGGAGGTGGTTTGGGCATTACCTACGAGGAAGAAGAGCCGCCCCATCCTGCAGAGTTCGGCAAGGCTGTGATTGGCGCGCTCAAAGACTCCAAAATGACCCTTATCCTGGAGCCGGGCCGTGTTATAGCGGGTAACGCTGGCGTTCTTCTCACCCGGACGACCTACGTTAAAGACACCCCGAGCAAACACTTCGTCATCGTAGACGCCGCCATGAATGACCTGATCCGGCCTGCGCTGTACGACTCGTACCACCGCATCGCTGAAGTAACACCCAAAGGTCGCACTCCGATTAGTATGGACGTGGTGGGCCCCATCTGCGAATCCAGCGATTTTCTGGCCCGAGACCGGGAACTGCCTCAAGTGGAGCCAGGAGAATACCTGGCTGTGTTCTCCGCCGGCGCTTACGGCTTTACTATGAGCTCGCAGTACAACTCGCGGCCCAGAGCTGCAGAAGTGTTGATAAGAGGCAACGAAGCCACACTGGTCCGGCGCCGCGAAACCTATGAAGACATGGTGGCCCTGGAAAGCTAAATATCAGCTCCCCACTACACAACAGCACAATATCGAGTAGGAGGGGGCCTTGCGGCCCCCGTCCTCTCACACCACCGGGCATACGG
>CAYTSA010000075.1:0-19371 GCA_964440345.1 uncultured Desulfovibrionaceae bacterium
CCATGCAACTGATATAATACATTTTTTTACTGAAGCATGGTAAACTTGGGTTAACGGGCAGATACAGTCACAGGCCCGCTCGAACGTGGTGCAAAAGCGGGCCTTTTGGGAACGTTTGCAGGACGCCGTCAACCGGTACCACACCAACGCCATCACCACGGCCCAGGTGCTGGAAGAGCTGATCGTTCTGGCCAAGGACATTCGGGCCGCACGCCAACGAGGCGAGGAGGAGGGGCTTTCCGACGATGAAATCGCGTTTTACGATGCTTTGGCTGAGAACGAGAGCGCGGTGGAGGTCATGGGCGACGACCAGCTCAAAGTAATAGCCCATGAACTGCTCACAAGGACTTGCCGCCAATATCACGAGGACTTACTGAAGATAAGTCAACATGAATTCACATATCATGCCCCCGCCCAGCAGCAGCTTGCACAGGCATGGCCGGCCCAGGCGCCTGATCATTTGACCGCCACCATATAAAGCGATACACAAGTATCTATGCTTGGCGTCTTTATTTTACGCCTCTGCTGCATCATCGTGGGAGGCTACATCTTGTCCATCGGCGACGGGTTGGTGGACGACGCCATGACCTTTTTCCCGGCCTTTGCCGGCATAATGCTGGTCTTCCTCGGCGTAAATCTATTCGTTTTCGGGCTCTTGCCGTTTAAGTATATGTATCGGCAAGCGTTAAAGAAATCTTTGAAACGAAGTCAAGACGGTACATGAGACGCGCTGCTACAACTTCTTGCTGCGGATGATGTTGTACACCAGCCACAGGCCAAGCACGGTTGAAATTAGATAGCCGATGACGCCCAGGGCGGGGTAGCCAAAGAGGTAGGGTTTGATGCCGGTGGTGATGATCAGAGACGAGCCAATGATGATGGCCCCTATGATAACCGCGAAGGAAAGCCGGTTGGTCACGTTCTCCATGGTTTCGCGCAGGCCGCTCAGGTTCTTGTGCTCGAACTGGATGGCGAACTTGCCGTGTTCCATCTTGTGCATGATGGCGTCGATGCGGCCGGGCAGTTTGCGCTGGGTTTCGTAGATGTCCCGCAGGGTCAGCCGCAGACTTTTCCACAGCGCCTTGGGCTTGTACCGCTCCAAGGCCAGCTGGCGGAAATACGGCTCGGCGTGTTCGATGACATTCAGCTCCGGATACAGCATACGGGCCGTGCCCTCGCCGCTGAGCAGTCCCTTGATGAGCATGGCCAGCTCGCCAGGGACCTTCAAGTGCATACGCCGCATCAGGTTGGCCATGTCCAGCATCAGCCGGCCCACGCGCATTTCCTGCACCGGCAGGCTGAAGTGGATGTCCAATATGTCCAACACCTCGCGCTCTAACAGGGCGCGGTTGGTCTGCGCTGCATCCGTCACTGAAAGCTTGGCCAGCATGTCCACCACGCGCTCGCCGTCCTTGTCCGCCACTGCTGTAATCAGGTCGATAAGGTTGTAGCGCATGCGCAGGCTCAGCCGGCCGGCCATGCCCCAGTCCAGCAGCCCCAGATTGCCGTCCTCCAGCACCATGTAGTTGCCCGGGTGAGGATCGGCGTGGAAAAAGCCGTATTCCAAAATTTGGCGCAACATCAGTTGCATGCCGGAGACGCCCATAGCCTGGCGCTTTTCCACGTCGTCCAGGGGATACTCTTTAAGCCGCGTTCCCTGGAACAGCTCCATGACCAGCACGCGCTCGCTGACGTAAGCGTCGTAGACAGCCGGAATGCGGATATTGTCTTCCTCGCGCAGGGTCTGGCGGCCTATGCGCATGTTCCGGGCCTCGCGCACGAAGTCCAGCTCGTGCATGGCGCTACGTTTGATTTCTGAGACCAGGGAGGGCAAATCGTGCTGCTTCAGAGCCTCCACGCGATAGTTCAGAGTCTCGGCCAGCCCCTCCAGCATGGAAAGGTCTGTGGAGAGCAGGTTGCGCATACCGGGCTTGAGCACCTTCACGGCCACGGGAACGTCTTCCTTGCGCAACACCGCCCGGTGCACCTGGCCCAGCGACGCCGCGGCCAGCGGCTCGCGCTCGAAAGCGGAGAAGACCACCTCCAGGCCGCATTCCAGCTCCTCCTCCACCACCACCTTGATGTCCTCATAGGGCACAGTCTGGACCTGGTCCTGCAGCTTTTTCAGCTCCAGGATTAAACCTTCCGGGACCAGGTCCGGCCGCATGCTGAGTATCTGGCCGATCTTGATGAATGACGGTCCCAGCTCCTCCATGCACATGCGGATGCGCTCATAGGTGGAGCTGTCGTGGTCTTCGCGAGTCACCTTGGCGCCCAGCTTGACCCATGCGGGCAGCTCCATGCGCTCCACTACGTCGTCAAAGCCGTACTTGACGAGGATAAGCACCAGTTCCTTGAACCGGTTCAGCTGGGCAAGCCGGGCTATGTTCACGTCAGCTTTCCATATTGTTTTTCAGTTCCATGGCCGTGAGCTTTTTTTCCACGTCTGCCAGCCGCTCTTCCAGGGCCTGGACTCGGGCCTTGCTGGGCAGGTCCATGGAATCCATGGCCTTGCGCAGGTTTTCCTGAATCTTGTCTTGCACGTTTTTCCATTCGCGTTCGCCGCTATCCAGCAGCTCCTGGCGCATCTTGGCGGACTCTTCCGCGGTTATCTTGCCCTGGTCCACCAGCTCCTGCAGCTTTTCGTCCAGCTTCTCCCTGGTCACCGCAGCAGCCCCCAGGCCAGACAGCATGGCGTTGCGAAGAATGTCTATCATGAGCTTCCTCCTTTTTGATTTAATTACAGATGCAATGAATGTTAGTCAACAATACCAAAAACTTGTACTTACGGCAATCATTCATTGGAAATTCCCTGCGCGTCACAACGCCTGCAGCCTTTCCTGCAGAGCCTCGTGATGCGAGCCGGCCCAATACACGCGGCCGCACTCCGGGCAAATGAAGAACTCATTATAATACTTTTTGGTCAGCGGCTCCAGGCGGTGCAGAATCTTTTCCTTGGCCACGGGCTCCAGGGGTATGTTGCAGCGTAGACAGCGGGAAAAAGCCGCAAAGGGCGGACCCAGGCCAAAGGCGGCGAGCACGCCGCGCAGCTGTTCCTCCGGGTCCTCCTGGCGAATGTGCATGCCGTGGACAATGCGGTTGCGCTTGAGAAGCGCCCGATCCTTGCTGAGCACGATGCGTCCCTGTTCTGCGGCCAGGTCAGCCAGACCGCCGTCGTCCACGTCGTTGGCGTAGAAGGCGTCAAAGCCCAGCAGACGCAGATTGGAGGCCAGTTTGCCCGCGTTCACGTCCACGGCAAAGCAGACGGCGTCCAGCGGTTGCGGCCGCAGCAGCGTGGGAGTGAACACGTCCCTGGGCCGGGGATGGGCGCAGACCCGCACGCGGTCCCCGGGCTGGAGCAGCCGGCCAAAACCGATTTCTCGGGAGCCGTGGTCTACCAGCTGCAAGGAGCCGACCTCGGCGTGCGGAACGCCCAGGGCCTCGACAATGTCCTTGATCGACGCCCGGCGGTTCAGGGTATAGTCAATGGCCAGGGCCGCGCCCGGATCCGGCTGCAGCCGGTTGCTTGCGCCCAGAAAATACCGTAGTTCCGGATCGAACGTGAGCACGGCCGTGGGCTGCAGGTCACGGTCATGAACGTTTCTATACATGGAGGACCCACAGTATGTATTTCTTTTTGTTCGTTATCATCCTTTTCATTCTGCTGACCTGGGGGCTGGAGGTCTGGTCCGGCCTGCGCACGTTGCGGGCTCTGGACCCCCGCGCGCCCGAGGAGTTTCAGGGCGAATACGACCGCGACCGCTACGCCAGGGCCCAGGCCTACGCCCGGGAGAACGTCGTCTTCGACATGTTCTCCGAGACCGCGGGCACGGTTGCGGTGCTGCTCTTCATCCTGCTGGGCGGCTTTCCGGCTCTGGACGGCGCCGCCCGCTCTCTGGGCCTGGGGCCGCTGCCCACCGGCCTGGTGTTTTTCGTGTTGCTGGGGCTGCTTTCGGACATCGGGTCCACCCCTTTTTCATTATACCAGACTTTTGTCATAGAGCAGCGCTATGGTTTCAACAAAACCACTGTCGCCACGTATGTCAAGGACAAGCTGAAGGGCTGGGGGCTGGCTGTGGTCATCGGCCTGCCCGTGCTGGCCGGGGTGTTGTTTTTTTTCCAGTCCGCCGGTCACTGGGGCTGGTTCTGGGCCTGGCTGGCGGTGACGCTGATCATGCTGGCCCTGCAGTATGCAGCGCCGGTGTGGATACTGCCCCTGTTCAACAAATTCACGCCCCTGGAGGACGGCTCCCTGCGCCGCGGGCTGGAGGAGTTTGCCAAGCGTCAGGGCTACGCCCTGTCCGGCATATTCGTGGTGGACGGCTCCCGGCGTTCGGCCAAGGCCAACGCCTTCCTGGCCGGGTTTGGCAAGGCCAAGCGCATCGGCCTGTTCGACACCCTGCTGGACGAACACCCGGACCCAGAGGTGGAGGCCGTGCTGGCGCACGAGGTGGGCCACCACAAGCTGGGCCACGTGCTCAAGCTGACGGGGGCGTCAATCCTGCGCACGCTGGCCATGTTCTGGCTGCTTTCGCTCTTTCTGTGGCTGGAGCCGCTGCACCAGGCCTTTGGCATGCAGGAGCCTACGGTTTACGCCGGCTTGGTCTTCTTCGGCCTGCTGTTCACGCCGGTGAATCTGCTGCTGGGCGTGGCGTTCAACGCCGCAAGCCGGCGGTTTGAATTCCAGGCGGACCGCTTCGCCGCAGAGGAAGGCCCCGGCCCGCAGCCCATGATTACAGCGCTGAAGCGTCTGGCCAAGAAGAACTTCGCCAACCTGACCCCGGACAAACTGAACGTGACGCTGCACTACTCGCACCCGCCCATACTGGAACGCATACGGGCGCTGCGGGAGGCGCAGCCGCAACGTTAGCCTAACCACTCCCCATGCACGCAGACGCCCGCTTGACCAGCTGGGCAAACACCCTCTGCGGTATAGCCTTGGAAAAACCAATACCCGCAGACCAGCGCAAATGCGGCATGGACAGGAGCAGGCGCCGCAGGTCTGGTCTGGACATGCCTGATCATTGTCTGCGCAGTCTGCGGGTATTGAAATGTTTGCACTACGCCTGTTGCCAGTACATGCAGCGCTTTACTGCGGCCAGGAGACCGCCGACGTCGTCTGGAGTCACGTTGCCTATGGTTCCAATGCGGAAGGTGTCTGCGCCGGTCACCTTGCCAGGGTAAATGACAAACCCCTCATCTTTGAGCAATCTATAGAAACGCATGAACTCGTAATCCGGATGGAAAGGGTTGAAAAACGAGGTGATGATGGGCGAGTGCCATTCGTCGGGGAGCAAGGTCTCAAAACCCATTTCGCGCATGCCGGCTACCAACTTTGTCTGATTGGCGGAGTAGCGGGCGTAGCGGGCCGCAGGGCCTCCCTCGGCGTCCAGTTCGTCCAGCGCCCGGGCAAAAGCTCGGACTACGTGCGTGGGGGAAGTATAGCGCCATTTGCCGTTTTTCTCCTCCATTTCCCGCCATTGATCCCACATATCCAAGGAAAGTGACCGGGCGCGGCCTTTGCATTTTTGCATTTCTTCGCGCCGGGCCACGATGAAGCCAAATCCCGGCACGCCCTGCACGCATTTGTTGGCGCTGGAAACCAGAAAGTCGGCGCCTATCTGGTCCTGATCCATGACCACGCCGCCCAGGCTGGACATGGCGTCCACAAAAAAGACTTTGCCGCGGCTCTTCACTTCCTTGCCGATTTCCTCCACCGGATTCAACATACCCGTGGTTGTTTCGCAATGCACAACCGCAACATGCGTTATGGAGGGATCAGCTTCCAAGGCTTCTACAGCGTGCTCAGGCTCTACCCTGGCGCGCTCTCCAAGGTCTTTTACGACCAGAGGAATCCTCAATTTTTCCGCAATTGTTGCAATGCGGTCTCCGTAGTGTCCGTTGGCCAGCACCAGAAGCTTGCCGTCCTCTGGAACAGAGGAGCCAATGACCGACTCGACCGAAAACGTGCCGCTGCCCTGCATGAGCGCGCAGGTATAGCCGCTTGCCGCCGTGGCCAAACGCACCAGACGGGCGCGTACATTCTGTACGATGTCGTTGTATTCTGCGTCCCAGGTGCACCAGTCGCGAAACATGGCCGCCTTCACGGTTTTGGTGGTGGAAAGAGGGCCAGGCGTGAGCAGAAAATACGGGTTGTCCGGCATGGCTTGCAGCAGCGCTTCCGGGGTCGTGTACATCAATAGCGTTGTCATATGCATTGCCTCGCTTTGTTTATATTGAACGCAGGGAAAAACGCAGAATATCCAACGCGCGCTGCAGTTCTTCGTTGCTCAGTGTCAGCGGGGGGGTAAGCGTCAGTACGTTTCCGGCCGACACTTTGAAGCTGAGCCCCCTTTCCAGACAGCCGTAGAGTACAGCTTCGGCCGCTTCCGCGGACTTTAACTCCAAGGCCAGGGCCAGCCCCAGGCCGCGCGCCTCATGAACAGCGGGGTACTCCTCTGTCAGGTCCCACAGCGCATCTACGGCCAGGCTGCCCAGTTTCACGGCCCGTTGCAGCAGTGCCTGCTCTTCAATAACGGCTATGGCGGCCAGGCCGGCCGCCGAGGCCACGGGATTCTTTTCGTGGGTATAGTGCCCCAGCGCCACACGTCCGCCTACATCCAGGTCCGCCCGGGCAATGACCGCAGCCAGCGGTGCAACGCCGCCGCCAAGACCCTTGCCGGCAATAAGCATATCCGGAACAGCGCCAAAATGCTCGCAGGCAAACATGCGGCCCGTGCGGCCAAGACACACCGCAGTCTCGTCAAACACAAGCAGCGCGCCATGCCGGCCGCAGGCCTCCCGCACCGCCCGCCAGTACCCTGGCGGGGGAACGTGCACCGTTGTGCAACGGACCGGTTCAGCAATAACCGCGGCCACGTCGCCTTCTTTTTCCAATACGTAGTCCACGTACCGCGCGCACTTCAAGCCGCAGCCGATGCAGTCGCCAGCGTCGTTCCACAAGCAGTTGGACGGCTCAGCTGGGGGAACGTGCTCTGTCCCCGGCAGCAGCGGGCCCATTCCCGCGCGAAAAAGGGCTTCGCCTCCCAAGGATACGGCGTCCAGCGACGCGCCGTGAAAACTGTCCCACATGGACACGGTCTTGTGCCGGCCCGTGGCCAGCCGGGCGATCTTCAGAGCCATGCCTACGGCGCTGGTACCTCCCGGTGCAAACAAGACTTTGCCGCCATCCATGGGCGCCAGCTCTGTCAGCTTTTCAGCCAGCCGCACCGCTGGCTCGTTGGTGAACCGCCGCGGGCAGAAGGCCAGCGAATCCAGCTGCTCTTTGACTGCTTGAACGACCGCAGGATTTGCGTGACCTATCTGGTGCACTGAGTTGCCATGAAAATCCAGCATCCTGCGGCCGTCAACCGTAATGATTTCGCTTCCCTGGCAAGCAGCAAGCGCGTCCAGACAAGGCGTGGACAGGGACTGATGCAAAAAGACCCGCTCGTCCCGTTCCAGCAGCTCCCGGGATTGGCCGCTCAGCCTTTGGCGCCAGCTCTGCCGGCGCGGCGAGAGGTTCACGTCGCCTTCTGTAAGGCGCGCGGAAGACTCAGCAGACAAGGGGCTGTTCTCCTCTGTTCAGCCGTGCAGAGATTTCGTCTACGACGGCAGGCAAGCCGGTGATGTCTTCCACCACATAGTGCGCCCCGGCCTGGCGAAACCGGGTTTCTATCTCCTGCAGACGCTGCTGCAGCTCAGCCGGGTCCAGTGCGTCAGCTTCAGCTTTGGTCAAACCAAGCTCATTGCCGGACCGGGTAAAGCCCACAGTCCACATGCCGGCGTTCTGGCCCTCCTGAATGTCGCTGATGGTGTCCCCGGCTTTGACCATGGCCTCCATGGGGTAGACTTGCAGCTCTATGGCGTTGAGATAGCACATCCAGGGATAGGGCCGGCCAGCTGGCGCGTCTGTGGAGCAGTAGACTGCGTCCGGGCTGTAGCCCTTGGCTTTGGCTTCCGGGACCAGAATCTCCATCATGGATGTGGTGTAGCCGGTGGAGGCGCCTACTTTCAAACCCATTTCCCGCAGCTTTTGCACTGTCTCTATTGCGCCGGGAATGGGGTCGCTGTGGTCTTTGATGCAGTCGACCATCAGCGGTTCTGTTTCCTGGTACATAAGGTCCACATCGCTTTCGTTCGGCTGCCGTCCATGGACTTGCAGCCAGCGAGCAGCCACGTCCGGGTCATGGCACATGGCCCGCACGTGGTCCTTCTTCATCAAACCCATGGGCTTGCGGGCTTCGTGGGCGGTCACTTCCACGCCCTGGCGCTTGAACACTTCAATAAACACCGCAACCGGGCCTATGCAGCCGTAATCCACAGCCGTTCCGGCCCAATCCAACACCACTGCCTGCACCCCGCCGGTGTAGGGCTTGGAGCGAATGAACGCATCCATGTTTTTCTCCGTAGTTTTTCAGTATTTTTTGTTGCTTACATTATCTGAGAGTCCAGGCCTGGGTCCGCTTTTTCATTCCTTTGGAGGCTAGACCGTAGAGAATGCGCACCGTCAGGTTGGTGAGTACGATGAGCACGCTCATGGCGCAGGCTGGGGCTATGTCGCCGGCGTCGTCCATATTCGCCACCGCCACGGCGGCCAGGGGAATATCTGCGGAATACAGGAAGATGACCGCCGACACCGTGGCCATGGAGTTGACGAAGTAGAACATGGATATCTCCATGATGGCCGGCAGACACACTGGCGCCGTGACCCGGAAAAAGGTCTTGTAGAACGGCACGCCCAGCGATTCCGACACAGCCTCAAACTCCTTGTCCAGCTGCTTTAGCGCCGTGGTGGCGGTCAAAAAGCTCACCGAAAAAAAATGCACTATGTTCGAAAGCACCAAAATGGCCATGGTGGCGTAGATGAAGTTGAACGGATTGGGCACTGTTATGCCCATGAACTGCCAGCCCGGCGCATTGAAAAAGAAGATGTAGGCCAGACCGATGACCAAGCCGGGCAAGGCCAACGGCATGATGGCCAGGAAATACGCCCCTTGCCTCAAGGAATTCATACCCCTGGTCTTTTCGATGAGATAAGCCATGGCAAAGGCCAGAAACGTGCCCACCACCGCAGAGTAGAGCGCCATGCGGATGGAGTTGAAGAACGAGCTGTAGCCCCCGCCGCCCATGCGCTCAAATTCGTAGTGCTGGAAGCTGAACGAGAGATTGTACGGCCATACCTTGACCAGAGAGGCGAAAATGGCCGTGGCGAAAAATCCGATAATGAGAACGGCAATGAGCGAACAAAAAGCCAGAAACAGGTTGTCCCGCAGCTTGTGCGGCGCAGGAACCAGGGGCACGGCCTTGGCTGCAATCATGGAGACCTGCCGGCGCTGGGCCAGCCTGTCCACAATAAAGGCCAGCGCCGTGGGAATGAGCAACACCACGCTGACCACAGCGCCCATGACGAAGTTCTGCTGGCCGATGACCTGCTTGTAGATGTCCGTGGCCAGGATATTGTAGTTGCCGCCCACCACCTTGGGCGCGCCAAAGTCTGTAAACGCCAGAATGAAACAAACGAAAATGGCGCTGATGAGCCCATACTTTATGGACGGCAAGGTAACGGTGAAAAAGGTCCGGGTTTTAGACGCGCCCAAGGAGTCTGAGGCCTCATAGAGCCGGGCGTCGGTCAGGGAGAGGGCGATGGACATAAGCAGCATGGCCTGGGGAAACGTAAAGATGACCTCGGAAATGATGATGCCTGTGGCGCCGTAGAGACCTATATCAACCCCGGGGACTGCGCCAAAAAAGCCTAGCGTTATGAGCCCTTTACGACCAAAAAGATAAATAAGGGCAATACCGTTGAGCAATGTGGGCGAAAAGAGGGGCATCATGGCCAGAGCCCGGAAAAAGCCTTTGAACGGAATGCAGGTCCGTGTGAGCCCGTAGGCAAACAAAAAGCCTAGCGTCACGGAAATGCACATGGTGGAGACAGATACGAACATGGAGTTCGCCAAAGACCCACGCAAAGACGGCGTTTTAAAATAGTGCTGAAAGTTGGCCAGGCCCACAAAGGCGCCGTCCGCGTCCTGCAAGGACATGGAAAGCAGCTGGAACATGGGCAGAACCACCACCGCCAGCATCCAGGCGCCAACAAGCAAAATGAGCGTGCGGCGTATCCAGGCTTCGGAATCAAAACGTTCCCAGAATCCGGGACGGGCGGCTGCGAGAGCTGCTGTTTGAGTGGTCATGGCGGGACTCCTTTATTCCGGGTAGATGCGGATGCGGTCTTCGGGCAAGCGGATGGAGACGTGGCCGTCCTGAACCAGTCCCAAGCGGCCAACTTTTTCCGTAGGCGCCTCTGCTTCCAGGGAGCCTGCGTTGTCCGGCAATTCCATATAAATGCGGAAGACCGGGCCGCGGTATTCCATGGCCCGGACTTGCGCCTTCATGATATTTTGTCCTGAATCGCCGTTTTGCAGAAAGACAACGTCCTCTGGCCGGATGGCCACAATGGCTTTGCTTCCCTCATCCACTGCTGCGGCCTGCTCGGCGACAATGGTCAGGTCCCCGCGCTTGAAAATAGGTCCGTTGCGCTCGGCGCCGCGTATAAAATTCATGGAGCCGATGAACGAAGCCACGAACGGGGTGGCCGGGTGGTCGTAAATGTCAAAAGGAGAACCCATCTGCACCAGTTCGCCCTGGTTCATGACCAGAATGCGGTCAGCCATGGTCAGGGCTTCTTCCTGGTCGTGGGTAACCATGATGGTAGTCACGCCCAGCCGCTGCTGCAACTGGCGTATCTCAGCGCGCAAATGCACGCGAACCTTGGCGTCAAGAGCGGAGAGGGGCTCGTCCAGCAACAAAAGATTTGGCGAGAGGGCCATGGCTCGGGCCAAGGCGACGCGCTGCTGCTGTCCGCCGGAAAGCTGAGCCGGGTATTTGCGGCCCATGCCTTCCAAGCCCACCAAATTCATAAGCTCCTCCACCCGGGAGTTGATTTCAGTAGAGCTTATGTTTTGATTTTTCAAACCATACGCCACGTTATCTGCAGCATTCAAGTTCGGGAAAAGGGCGTAAGACTGGAACACAATACCCACGCCCCGCTTGGACACTGGCAAGCTGGAGACCTCTTTGCCGTCGAACAGCACCTGCCCAGAGTCCTGCTCCTCCAAACCGGCCACCACCCGCAGAATTGTGGTCTTGCCGCAGCCGCTGGGACCCAGCACGGACAAAAACTCACCACGCTGGGCTGTAAAACTGACGTTGCTGAGCGCGGTGAATGCTCCAAAAGTTTTATAAACGTTTTCTACGACAAGGAACGGCGCTTCGGCTGCACCGGGCATGGCTTACCCCCTGGATTTTGCCTCCCGACCGCAACCGCCGGCCGGGAGGCGTCCACACTGGCGACTACATGAACCTGCTATTTCGGGTCGCTCTTGCCGTCATACCGATTGGACCACTCTTCCAGAATACGGGTGCGGTTCTTGGCGGCCCAGGCAAAATCGTTGTCGATGAGTTGAGCTTCCGGATTGCTCGGAAAGCCCTCCGGCACGGGTTCGCCGGTGGGGGCGGCCACTACTGCAAAGGACTTCTGGTACTCTTTCATGACTTCGGGGCTGATGGCCCAGTCCAAAAAAGTCTTTGCGGCCGGCTTGATAGTAGCTTTCTTGACCAGGGCGTTGGCTTCCAGATCCCAGCCGGAGCCTTCTTTGGGAAACACTGTGTGCACAGGCTCGCCTTTGTTTTTTTGGATGATGCCGCGGTAGCCAAAAGACACGCCGATGACGGTTTCGCCAGAGCCGGCCAGTTTACACGGCTTGGATCCAGAGTGGGTGTAGCGGGCAATATTATTGTGCAGCTTGTCCAGATAGGCCCAGCCTTCTTCTTCGCCCATCATCTGCAAGATGGCGGAAACAGTCAGGAAGCCGGTGCCGGAAGAAGCCGGGTTGGGCATGATGATCTGGCCTTGGTATTCAGGCATGAGCAGGTCAGCCATGGACTGGGGGTATTCCAGGCCCAGAGCCTTGGCTTCGATTGTGTTGATGCAGAAGCCGGTCATCCAGGCGTCGATGCCCACCCACTTGGGCGGGTTGGCCGGGTCGCGGTATTTTTTAGACACTTTGTCCAAGCCCTTGGGAGCATACGCTTCCAACATGCCAGCTTCGTCGCAGAGCAGCAGGCTGGTGGCGGCAACGCCCCAAATCACGTCCGCCTGTGGATTGTCTTTTTCCGCCAGCAACTTGGCGGTGACGATGCCGGTGGAGTCACGGACTATCTTCGCTTCGATGTCTGGATGGGCCTTTTGAAAAGACTCCAAATAGCGCGGAATCTGGTCGTCTTCCAAGGCGGTGTAAACGATGAGTTCTTCAGCCTGAGCCAGTCCTGGCAGCGACAGCGCCGCAAGCAACACCAAGGACGTAATAAGGGAAAAAATTCGATGCATGTCTCTCCTCCTGAGCATTTGTGCTGCGCAGTCAGCCATGACCGGCAGCTGGTTTGGCAACGATGCGCTCTTTATAAAGCCGTGGGGTGCTCGTGCGAATAGACGAGTAGGGGGGGTTGTCTACATGCAGCGTTACTTTTAGGTGACGCGCGGAGGCAGCTCTGTGACCGGCTACAGCACGTCGTTATTGCTCGTGGCCAGGCACGAAAATGGAGATGCGGTCTCCGGCGAAACGGGTGACGCCGAACTCTATAGGCTTGCCTGCCGCTGTGACGTTGACGTACTCCACCACCAGCACGCATTGCTCAGGCTCCAGCTGCAAAATGCGCGACTCGTCAGCTTGCGGCAGCCGGCAAGAAATACGGCTTTCACGGCGAAAAAAGTCGGTGACGCCCATATGGGCAAAGACCTTGGTCAGCGAACCGACACGGGCGAACAATTCAATGAGCCCGTCCAGGCCCTGGACGGGGAAATACCCAGAGGAAACAAAGAGCTTTTTGCCGTCGGCTTCGCCATACATTTCCACGTACTGGATTCGCGCGCCAGGCTTCACGCCCAGGGCCAGGGCTGCGTTCTCAGGGGCCGGGATGATGTCGCCATACAGAAAGTGGCTGTGAGAGCGCGCTTTGTTGATGTGCATGTTCTCGCTGAAGCGTGTCCGCCGGGTCATCAGATAGTCAAATGGCCGGTCCCGGACCACTGTGCCCCGGCCCTGGCGGGTAAGCACCACGCCGTGGGACTGCAGGTCCTTGATGGCCCGCCGAATGGTGTGCCGGTTCACAGCGAACTGTTCACTGAGCAGCTTTTCAGTGGGCAAAAACTGGCCAGGATGGTATCTGCCTTGCTCAATATCGCCGGCCAATGTTTTTGAAATTTGCTTCCAGAGCGGTGAACCGTTCCCTCGAACAGTTGTCTCACGGGTTGCGTCCATGGTTTCCCCCTTATGTCACAAATTATAATCTGTCTTATTGTTGTGACGCATAGTTGTCAGGATTGTGAAATCTGATGAACCACCCGTGACAACTGAGCCAGGAGCAGCTAAGACAGGCCATGACCGCCCACAATGAATACGCCCTGCGCAATGCAACCATCGTTACCCCACAAGAACGCTTCACCGGCTCCATACTGCTGCGCAACGGGTCCGTAGCCGCTCTGGACCGCGGGCCATGCGCCCAGGGCCAGGACATGAAAGGCGACCTCCTCCTGCCCGGTCTGGTGGACGTACATACTGACAGCCTGGAACGGCAATTTGCTCCCCGGCCCGGCGTCTACTGGCCGGCCGCGCTCTCTGCAGCCCAGGCCAACGACGCCATGCTGGCCGGCTGCGGCATAACCACGGTGCTGGACTCTGTCTGCGCAGAGGCTTTTCCCAAGGAAGAAACTCGGCGCAAGCTCTTTGCCGACGCTATACGAGCGGTCACGCTGGGCATGGAGCAACGTCTTTTCCTGACTGACCACCGGCTGCACATCCGCTGTGAAACCGTAGACCCAGAGGTGCTGAACCTGTTCGCGCCTCACGCGGCCAACCCCCTGCTCGCACTGGTCTCGCTCATGGACCATACGCCCGGGCAGCGTCAGTACCGAAATATGGACGATTTTCGCCGCTACTACAGCGCCGAGGGCTGGACAGACGACGAGTTCCACGCCGTGGTCCGCCAGTGGACTGATAATCAGGAGATTTACGGCGCTACGCACCGCAAAGAAATCATCAAGCTGTGTCTGGAGCGGGGGCTGCCCTTAGCCTCCCACGACGACGCCACGCCGGCGCACGTTGACCAGGCCCTGGCCGAGGGGGCCCGGATTTGTGAATTCCCCACCACCCTGGAAGCAGCGCGAGCCGCCACAGAACGCAATATGTTGGTTGTCATGGGAGCGCCAAACGCCGTGCTGGGCAAATCGCACTCCGGCAACGTGTCTGTGCGCGAAGCCGCTGCAGCCGGCTGCCTGGACGTGCTTTCGTCCGACTATACCCCCTCCTCCATACTGGCGGCCGCGTTCACTTTACACCAGGATCTGGACTTTCCCCTGCATGAAACAATAAGCATGGTAACGCACACGCCGGCCACAGCCCTGGGCATGTCCGACCGGGGCAGCCTGGAACCCGGCAAACGCGCTGACGCAGTCAGAGTGCGGCTGGTTGAGGGCCAGCCGGTTGTTCTTGGCGTGTGGGTGAAAGGAAAACAGGTGTTGGGCGGGCGCAGATGAACTCGCATTGTGCGCTCTCAGTCGCGTCACTCCATCAGCCCTGGCAACCACGTAGTCAGCGGCGGCCAGTAGGTAATGAGCAGCAGGTTGACCAGCATGGCGATGAGGAAGGGGATGATCTTGCGGCTCACTGCAACCAGGGGGGCTTTTGCCAGGCTGGAGGAAACAATAAGGCATATTCCCAGCGGCGGCGTGAGCATGCCGATGGCCAGGTTCACCACCACCACCGCGCCCAGCTGCACTTCACTCATTCCCAAAGCCGGCAGCAGCGGCAGCAGCAGCGGCACAAAGAGAATGAGCGCGGCTGTTGTCTCCACCACCGCGCCGGCCAGCAGCAGCATGCCGTTGATTATGAGCAGCAACAGAACCTTGTGGCTGGTTGCATGAAGGAGATAACCGGATATGGCTCCTGGTATATTTTCAATGGTCATGTACCAGGACATGACCGTGGCCGCGGAAATGATGAACATGACCCCGGCAGAGACTACTGCTCCTTGTACGCAGATGCGCGGCAGGTCCCGCAGCTTGAGCTTGCGGTACACGAAAAAACCGGCGAATAGCCCGTAGAACACCGCTACTGCCGCAGACTCCGTGGCCGTAAACACTCCGCCCAGAATGCCGCCCAGAATCATCGCGGGCGCGGCCAGGGCAAAAAAGGCCTCCTTTGTCCGCCGCAGCGCCAGCCTGCCGTCAAACTCGCCCCAGCGAACCTTTTCACCGGAAATAACCGCCGCCGTTACGATGAGGCTAAACCCCATGAGCAGCCCGGGCAACACGCCTGCGGCAAAAAGCTTGCCTATGGACGCGCCGGTTAGAAACCCAAATATAATCATAGGGATGGATGGCGGGATGATCACTCCGATGGAGCCCGCCGCGGCCTGCACCGCCCCAGCCGTCGCCTTGTCGTACCCGCCGCGGATCATGGCCGGGATGAGTATGCCGCCCACTGCAGCCGTGTCCGCCGCCGCGGAGCCGGAAATGCCCGCAAAAAACATAGCCGCCACGATGGTCACCGCGGCCAGCCCTGCAGGCAACCAGCCCACCAACGCCTGAGCAAGGGCTACCAGCCGCTCTGAAACCCCGCCCTCCTCCATCAGCAACCCGGCGATCATAAACAACGGAACAGCCATGAGCGGAAAAGAGTCCGCCCCGCCGTACATCCGCTGCACCACCAGCATAAGACTGAAGTCGCCCTGCAGCCACAAGGCAAAGGACGCTGCAGCGCCCACGGCCACGGCTATGGGCGCGTTGAGCGCAAACAGAAGAAGAAGGAGAACCACCGCCAGAAGCGAGATCACAATTGCTCCTCCGTGCTTTGGCCTTCGGACCATAAACCGGCAAGACGCGCCGCGCCGTGCAAAAACATAAGCGCGCCGGAAAGAGGCAATGCGGCAAAGGGAATCTGGGCGCTTACTCCCAGGGCGGCGGTGGACTGGAACTTGATGAAACCGAAAAAGACCCAGCCATGCCAAGCCATGACGCCAAAAAAGACCATGCATACAGCTGTAACGAGGACCTCAACGCGGCGCCTCCAGCGAAGCGAAAGCCGCGACGTGAGCACGTCCACGCCCATGTGGGCCTTGCGCTTGTAGGCCACGGCGGCTCCCACAAAGGTAAGCCACACCAAGAGCATGCGGCCCAACTCCTCGGACCAGAACAAGGAATTATTTAGCACATAGCGGCAAAACACCTGCAGGCCGATGTCCAGCACCATAAGACCAGCCAGCAGGGCCAGCAGCCATTCTGAGCCTTTGTTGGCCCAATCGCTCACTGCTGTGAAGAAACGCGCCGCGCCGTGCATACCCGGTAGTAACTCGCGTGAAGCCGCTATCTGGTGGCCGCCAGGAATTTTTCCAGCAACGCTTTGGTTTCCGAGTCCGCGTACAGCTCGTTGTTTTTCAGAGGCTCCACCTTGGCCTTGAAAGACGCAAGGTCAGGCTGCGCATCAATCTGCATGCCGGATTTTTCCAGGTTTTCCAAAAACACTGCTACATTGTCCCTATTCCATTGCCGCTGGTATACGGCTGCGCCGCGCATGGCGGACATGAGCAACTCCTGGTCTGCGGCGCTCAAGCTATTGAACCAGGCCAGATTTGCTACGTCGATATGGGCGGAATACACGTGTCCGGTCAAACTCAGGTATTTCTGCACCTCAAAAAGCGTGTACTTCCAGATGACGGAGAGAGGGTTCTCCTGGCCGTCAATAGTTCCCTGCTGCAGCTCGGAGTATATGGGCCAGGCCATGGGCGTGGGGTTGGCTCCCAGCAGCCGCCACAGCTCTTTATGCAGCGCAGACTCCATGACGCGAATCTTCAGCCCGTCAACGTCCTCCACTGCGTGTACAGGCCGCACGTTGTTGGTCAGGTTACGAAATCCGTTTTCAGAAAAATACATGCCTTTGAAGCCGGCTTTCGCCAGGCTGTCCAGAACTTCCTGGCCCAGAGGACCGTCCAAAATTGCGTCTACCTGATCAAAATTTTTGAAAAGAAAGGGAAACCCTACAACCCTGACCGTGGGGACAAAAGAATCAAAGGGCCCCAGGGTAATGATGCCCATTTGCACGGCGTTCATTTGGATTTGCTGCAAAATGTCCGTCTCGTTGCCCAGCGAAGCACTATGGAAAATCTTGACTCTCCACTCGCCGCTGCTTCTTTCTTCCACCAACTCTTTGAATTTTTCAGCTGCGATATACTGCGCAGTCCCAGGCGTGGTGACAATGCCCAGCTTGACGATGTTTGCTGCGAAAACAGGCGAGGACAAGACTACAATGGATACAACGGCCAGAAGCAACCTGAACATGTGAAGACTCCTTGACTGAAGACATGAATATGATGCTCTTGTGTTACGCTAATGGGGCGGGAGAGACAAGGCGATGTCAGGCGGGATATATTCAGGCAGAGGACAAAGGGATAAAAGGGGAGCCAGGGGACATGCCCCTGGCAAAACTCGTATGCGCCCCTTCGTTGCTCCGAGTCCCCTTTACAGCTAAGAAAGATGTTACGAACCGTCGGAATCGGCAGTTTTTTTGTCAACCGCCGCCAGTTCAGACGTTGAAAATCTCGTTTGCAACTCAGCTACATGTTGCGAAAAGGCCGGCATGAGATTTTTGTCCAAAGATTTCGCCCGCGGATTTTCAATTTTACGCGAATCAATGTAGTTGCCGTTCCTTTTCATGCGAAAATCCAAGTGCGGTCCTGTGGATAAACCTGAACTGCCCACATAGGCTATGACTTGTCCTTGGTCAATCTTAACGCCTTTGGCGACGCCCTTGGCCCAGCCTTTCAGGTGCATGTAGATAGATTCATAATTGCCTGGATGGCGAATCTTTACGTACCGGCCCCCGCCCTTGTCCCAGCCCTTGGCAATGACCACGCCGTTGCCTATCGCCTTAACCGGGGTTCCCATGGGCGCCGCATAGTCATAGCCCGGATGCGGTCTGTATATTTTCAAAATAGGGTGTAGACGCTTCCAGGTGAAAGAAGAAGAAATGCGGTTAAAAGCCAACGGCGCCTTGAGAAACGCCTTGCGCAGATTGCGGCCGTCCGCAGTGAAATAACCGTAGCGCTCGTCGGAATCCTTGAAACGAAAACCTTGATATGTGTGGCCCTGGTTCACAAATTCTGCAGCGGAAATGGCTCCGTAGCCGGAAAATTCGCCTTCCCGGTAGCGTTTTTCAACAATGACTTGGTAGGCGTCGCCTTTGCGCAGGTCGCGGATAAAATCCACTTCCCAGGCAAAAATGTTGGCAAGCCGTACAGCCAGTTCAGCAGATTCCCCAGCGTCAGTTACCGCCTCAAAGAGGCTGGAAGTGACAGTGCCGGAGACTGTGTGCTCCACAATGTCGTAAACAATAGGCTCGCACTGGACGGCAAAGCCGTCGTCGCTTTTGGCGACAACCAAGCGCTCTTCGCTGTCAATTTCATATTCAAACTTGACAAATTCGTCTTCCAGAGTGGTCAAAGCGTACGGTTGCCCGGCCCTGAGCCGCGAAAGAGGATAAACGTCCTTGCATGCTTGGGCCAAGGCGTGGATTTGTGCCGGGTCAAGATACTTGCCCAAAATTCCAGATGCTGTTTCACCGCTTTTGATAACGCTCGTATTGTACTCTAGGGCAGGAACCGGGCAATACTCCGGATCGGATATTTCCTGTTTTGCCTTGGCGGCGTCTGCGTCCAGGGCGGGCTGTGGCTGCACCCTGGCCAGGGTCTGCGGCTGAGATTCAGATATGGCGGCAGTGGCTGTCTCTTCAGAAATATTTTCTAAAATATCAATATATTGTTTTTCAGACTCTTGTTCGGACAAGTGTATATTACTGCCTGCGGCAGCTTCTTCTGCATGCGCTGCATTTGCACTACTTGACTGATCTTCAGCTTTTTTAGTTTTGGGAGAGGCAACGGCTTTAAATCCTGCATCCACGGTTCCTGTGGATTCTTCAAAAGGAAACGAAGCTGCGCCCAAGACACAAATAATAATAAAAGCCCCCAAAGTGAGCAGGCGAGATTTTGGGGTGCGTTTGCGATACCTATTGTATCTGTGTCGCTTCACGAATTGACGCCTCCTGATTTTCGTTGCCTAGACAAAAAATAACAGACAACACGCGAACACTATTACACAATTCTCTTTTCAACAGCGCGTCAGAGGAACGTTTTTCGGCACAGAAGCCTCCTGGATTCCGTGCAATAAATGATAGTTAACGCGACTGCAAGATTTTGTCTAGATATTATTTAATTATTTTCAAAATTTTCTCTCACCGACTCATTGACAAAGATATGTAACGT
>CAYTSA010000076.1:0-19358 GCA_964440345.1 uncultured Desulfovibrionaceae bacterium
ATAGCAAAAAAAGGTCAAATTTTTTGATTTTTGACCCGAGAATGGTAAACTTGGGATAACTAATTGGGGTATTCGTCACTGTGTTGGGGCAGACATCGTCTATAAATGCAGTGGGAGTACCGGCGAGGTTGTGCGCCGCACACCGTTTGGCGCGTTCCGGCTCGTCATGCCTGCGCACGCATGCACCCAGGAATTATCTCTTTTTGTCACATCGGAACGGACAAAATGCCAAATTCCCATATTCTCAAATTCCCAAATTTCTGGACCCCTGTGTTCGCAGGGGTGACGACGCGGCAGGATCTACCGCAGAGTAGAATGCGCTAAGGGTGTGGCGATTTATTGAATGTGGCTATCCCCGATACATCAAGGCTTACTGTGTCGATTCTCCACAGTTGTTGGGGGCGAGCTTGAGGGCGGCGGCTGTGAGTTGTTCTGGTGATTGCAAGGGAAGTCTTCACTGTAATGATGGTCGGCGTCAGCATGCAAGTGACTCAGGGAAAAGAGAATCACGGCCGCGCCATGAACGGCGTTTTGTGCGTACAATGTTTTGATTGTCATTCGCGATGGTCATATGTTTCTCACAAGATGTTTTGATCATGCCACGGACTACTACGCCGGGAAGCAACGTAAGGATCAACCTTCAGACTGCTTCTGAACAGCGCAATCTGATTGACAGGCCGCGCAAGAAACCATTCTCGATCAGGCGCTGTTTCCCGTTACAGCCGAAACATTCGAAACGTCCAGAAGTTTTTACATAGCCTGCCGGAAGAGAATGAGCGTTTGAACTCCCTCATGGCCCGTAAGCCAGGGTGGGATGCGTGATCTGTGCTCGGCGTCTTTGCGCGGCGCAGCGCCTTGTCTCGCTCTTCCGGGCCGGCGGACTATGACGGAGTTATTAAGGCTTCCTGTTTATGCTGCAAAGTCAGTACGTTGATCGCCGACCACGCGCAGCGCGGGCGTTATGCAAAGTTCTGGAAGGGGAGCCGAGGGGAAACCTCTTTCAAGAGGTTTCCCCTCGAATACTTTCCCCCACAATAGCCTCTCAATATCCGGCTCCGGCGTCGGCCGGACGAAAGCCTGGCGTTTTTCTTCCTGCTTTTCTCGCGGCTCCGTGGCCTGCTTCGGCGGCCAGGGCGGCGTACTGCAGTGCGTCGTGCAGGTGGCTGTACATGTTTTTGGCTGGCTGGTCCTTATAGCGTTCTTCGCCCGCGGTCTGGACGCGTTCCAGTTTGTAGCCGCCCAGGAAGCCCTTGCGCAGTTGTTTGCACCGGGGCGAGAGCTGGAAGGCTGGCATGTCGTCCAGCTGTGTAGACAAGAAGCCGGCCACGGCTTCTCGCCGGGCCATGAATTCGTTGGTCCGCGCGGGCTGGGTGGGCAGCTTGGCTGCGGCCAGTTCGTCCATGCAGGTGCGCTCGTCGGTCTGGGCCCGGGTGCGGCCGGCCGGGTCGCCCACGCTGCGCAGGGCGAGCCCGGGGAAGCGCCGGTCCAGCAGGGGCCGCACTGCGTCCCGGGCAAAGGACCGGACGCCCAGCCCTGTGGCCTGCAGCTCGTCCAGCACGAGCAGCCGGCCCCGGGGGCAGACCTGAGCGAAGACGCAGGCCGGGGTCAGGCCGAAGTCCCAGCCAAGGATGAGGGGCCGGCCGGCCATGGGCGCTATATTTGCGGCGGCGGCGTGCCTTGCGTCGTCGTATTCGGGATAGACGGGCCGGCCGGACTCGACCACGCCGTACTGTCCAAGAATGTAGACTTTTATCCATTCTGCGGTCTTGCCGGGTATCTGGCGCAGCCAGTAATCGTGGCCGGCGGGCAGGTTTTCCACGTTTTCCGCGTCCGGGTTGGGGCGGTACTCCCCGTTGCACTGCAACAGGGGCGGGGGCTGGCGAAAGAACTCCCAGCCCTGGGGCCGGTGTTCTTCGGCCAGCTTGTACCACCAGTGGTCGTCGTCGGGCGGGTTGGTGTCCATAATTACGCCGGACCAGCCGGCCCGGGAGCCGGGCTTGGCGTCGCGCTTTGGGGGAAAGCGGCCCACCCGGCCGATGAGCCCGTCCACCACGGCCTTGGGCACTTCCCGGGCCTCGTTTATCCAGGCGCCGGTCAGCTCCAGGGAGAGCAGCTTGCGGGCGTCGTCCGGCCGGTTCAGCGCCATAAAGAGCACCTCCATGTCCAGCCGGCCGGCGTTTCCCATATCTGTGGCGAACCGGCAGGTCACAGGATGGCTCCAAGTGATGCGGGCCAAGGCTTCGGGGGCCCACTCGGTCCAGGTCTTGATGGTGGTGGTGCGCAATTCCGGGTAGGTATTGCGCACCACGGCCCAGCGGCTACGGCGCACATTGTGGCTGTTGGCCGGCTGTTGCAAAGATTTGATGATCATTTCCAGGCACATGGCCGAGGATTTGCCAGAGCCAATGGGCCCCATCACGCCGCGGACAAACGCCGGACTGGCGTGGAACCGGGCCAGCGTGGGGGTGGAACGGTAGCGTATGCGCATGATTGTGTCTCCTTGGTGTGACGCAACCTACCGGAAATGCATATGATGCCGGAACGTTGAAGACCTTCCCGCAGCGAGGGGAAAATTATGCGGCAAATTCATTGACGTCAGGTTCTGTTTTCGGCACATACTGCATAGAGGCGTCTTTGCGCGCCATTGCCGTATGAACGATGCGAACCACGTTTTGGTTGTCGAGGACAACGCAAAGGATTCTGAAGCATTTGAGTCTTTTGCCGCATCCTGCGGACTACCCTACCACTTTGCGATGGTCCAGACTCTGGGCCAGGCCCGGCAGCGTCTGGCCGAGCGCCAGTATGCGATTGTCGTCTCCGCCCTTGCCGTGCAGGATGGATTTGCCACAGAGCTGCTGGACGACCTGGGGACGACGCCGCTTATCGTGCTTGCGCCGGCGGACAGCGCGGCCGAGGCGGTGCGGGCAATGAAGGGCGGCGCCGCCGACTGCCTGGTCAAGGATACTGAACAGAAGCACCTGCAGCTGATTCCTGCGGCGCTGGACGCGGTCTTGCAGCAGCGCCGGACACTGGACACGCTGGGCATGCTGTCCCAGGCCATGCAGTCCTTGTCGGACAGCATCTGCGTTACGGACGTGAACAACACCATCGTCTTTGTGAACCATGCGTTTTGCGACGCTTACGGGTACGGTGAGCACGAGGTGGACGGCCAGCCGCTACGGATTCTGTGGCCGGAGTCGGCTTCGGAGCAGGACGTGAGCCCGGCCTTGTCGCTGGAAGACAAGAGCGAATGGAGCGGGGAGACGCAGCACAGGCGCAAGGACGGAATTGGTTTTGTGGTGTCTTTCACCCGCACCTTGATTATAGACTCCACCGGGGCGGCCCTGGGCGTGTTGGGCGTGTCCCGGGACGTGTCCGGCCGCCAAGCGGTCGAGCAAAGGCTTAAAGCCTCGCTGCAGGAAAAGGAAGTGCTGCTCAAGGAGGTCCACCACAGGGTCAAGAACAACCTGCAGGTGGTCTCCAGCCTGCTGCATCTGCAGTCCTCTTATGTCAGCGACGAGCAATCCCTCGACGTGTTGCGGGACAGTCAGAACCGGATCAAGTCCATGGCGTTGATCCACGAGAGGCTGTACCGGTCCACCAACCTGACGACTGTGGACTTCGGCGAATACGTGCACAGCCTTATCCGCCATATCAAGAGTTCTTTCAAAAATTTGCCCATGGTGCGGGTGGAGACAGACATTGAGCATGTGTATTTTGACGTGGACGTTGCCATTCCCTGCGGGCTTATCGTCAACGAGCTGCTTTCCAACGCGCTCAAGCACGGGTTCAAGGACACGCAGGAAGGCGGCCAGGGCTGCGTGTCCATTCTGCTGGGCCGGCGTAGCAACGGGGAATACGTTCTTTCGGTTCAGGACAACGGGGCAGGTTTTCCCGAAGGCATAGAAATGCTGGACGAGGCCAGTTCCCTGGGGCTGCAACTCGTCCGGACCCTGGCCCAGCAGCTGGGGGGCAGGGTTTCCTTGCAATCCGGGCCCGGCGCCAGCATCAAAGTGGCCTTTCGGCCCAAGGACCCAGTGTAATGCCTCGATGCTTCGCTCTTTTGTGCGCTTTGTTGCTGTGCGCGGCCGCCTGCTCGCCTCGGGTTTCCCTGCTGGGAAGCAGCCAGGCAGACCCGCTGCAGGAGACGACGTTGCGGGGCAAGGGGCCAAATAAAATTTTGCTGATCCACGCCCGGGGCTTTCTGGACAGCGCGCCCAACGACACGTTGCTGGGCCAGAGGCCCAGCAACGTGCAGGAGATCGTTTCCCGGCTGGAAAAGGCCAGAGAGGACGACGCGGTCAAGGCGGTGCTGCTGGCGGTGGACAGTCCAGGCGGCACGGCTGCGGACAGCCAGACCCTGCACCACGAGGTGCTGCGGTTTAAGCACGAGACAGGCGCGCCGGTGGCGGCCATGCTCATGACTGTGGCCGCCTCCGGCGGGTACTACCTGGCGACTGCCGCAGATCGCATCGTGGCCCACCCCGCGGTCATCACCGGCTCCATAGGAACCATATTCATCCGCCCGGACGTGACTGGGCTCATGGACATGGTTGGCGTAAAGGCCGAGGTGATCAAAACCGGCCGGCACAAGGACATGGTTTCGCCTTTCCGGGACTCCACGCCGCAGGAGCGGGCCTTGGTTCAGACCATTATTGACGAGCAGAACAGCGCATTTCTGGCTGCAGTGCAGCAGAGCCGGAACCTTTCCGACGCTACGCTGCAGGACGTGGCCGACGCGCGGATACTGTCTGCAGGCGAGGCGGTGCGGCTGGGGCTGGCGGACCGGATCGGAACCATGGAGGACGCGCTGGCCGTTGCCCGGGAGCTGACCGGCCTGGAAGAGGAAGAGACCTCGGTGACGGTCTACCGCCGCACGGAGTATGAGAACGACACCGTGTACAACACGGCCTCGGGGCTGGCTGGTCCGGCGCTTCCATCGTTGCTGGGCCCTGTCATGAACCGCTATCTGGCCGGTCCGCGTACGGGGGTGTACCACGTGTGGGCCCCGGAGTGGGCCTGGGAGTAAGCCGTGTTTGCAGCCATGCTCCGGCGGCTACGAGACCGCGCCCACCTGCTGGGCTGGGTGCGGCGGGACAAGTTGTACATTTTTCCCACCAAGTTCGGCTGGCTGTTTCTGCTGACACTGCTCGGCATGCTCTGGGGTTCTTCAAACTATACCAACAGCTTAGGCTTTATTCTTACTTTTTTGCTCGGCGGTGCAGTCTTTGTCTCCATGTTCCATACTCACGCCATGCTCAAGAACGTACGGCCGGTTTCGTTCAAGGTTGAGCCAGTCTTTGCCGGGCAAGCCGCAGTTTTTGACATAGGCGTGCGCACAGAGGGGCGGCCGCGGTACGCCGTGGAATTTCAATTGGACGACGCAGAGCCCGTGACGGCGGATTTGTTGCCCGACAGGGAGAACCGTGTCCGGCCGGCCATGGCCGCCGAGCAGCGGGGACTGTTGCGGCCTCGGCGCGGGGTGTGCGTGTCCACGGTCTGGCCTTTTGGCTTGTTCCGGGCCTGGACATGGCCAGATTTTCCAGTGCAGTGCGTGGTGTATCCCGCTCCGGCGGAAGGGGAAACAGACCTGGCCTTTGCCCGGACCGGCGCAGGCGGGGAAGGGCAGACCAGTGGGCCGGGCGTGGACGATTTTGACGAGATTCGCCAGTACCGCCACGGCGATTCACCCCAGCGCATCGCCTGGAAGGCCTCGTTCCGAGGGTACGGGTTGATGACCAAGCAGTTCCAAGGCTTATACGGGGCCTCTGCGTTGCTGGACTGGGAGCAGCTGCCCGCAGCCGACCCAGAGGACAAGCTTTCCCTGCTCTGCGCCATGGTGCTCAAGGCCGACGCAGAGAATATGAGCTATGGGCTAAAGCTGCCCGGCCTGCTCATAGAACCGGACACGGGCGAGCAACACAAGCGCAAGTGCCTGGAGGCCTTGGCCTTGTTTGAGGCCGCGCCGTGAACCGCGTCCACCTGTTGCCCATCATCGCAGTGCTGTGCGTGTCCACTGCCCCCCACCTGGGCCGGCTGCCATTGTGGGTTTCGCTAACCTGCATCTGTTCCTGGTTCTATTTGCTGTATGGGTTAAACAGGCACATCCCCCTGCCAGGAAAAAAAACGCTGGCGTTCCTCACCGTGCTTTTGGTGCTGTTGAACGTGTTGACTTTTGGCCGCATTTTCGGCCGCGACGCCGGCGTGTCCATGCTGGCGTTGATGCTGGCGTTAAAACCCTTCGAGATAAGCACAGCCAGGGACCGGCTCATCACCATCCTGCTGGCTCTGTTTCTGATAATCTTCAACCTGTTCTATTCGGAATCCTTTTCCATGGCTGTGTACATGGTTTTTGCGGCCCTGGCTGTGCTGGCTGTGCTCAACCATTTGCACCATCCCCTGCCGCGGCAGGGGCTCGGTCTGGAGTCCCTTGCCGTGCAGATACGGCCGTCATTGCGCACGGCCGGGGTTATTATGCTGCAGGCGCTGCCCGTGCTGCTTGTCCTGTTTTTGCTTTTTCCCCGCATGCCTGCCGGATTGGGCGTGCGGGACGCGTCGCGGAAGTATTCCGGCCTGAAGGACACATTGGAGCTGGGCGGCTTGAGCCGCATGGCCTTAAGCCGCGACCCGGCTTTTCGGGCGGAGTTCAACGGCCCGGCTCCGCCGCGCTCGCTGCTGTACTGGCGCGGCTTCACCTTGTGGCGTTTTGACAGCGCTGCATGGATTCGCGGAGACTCCTTGCCGGAAACGGACAGGCCGCTGCTGGGGAAAGGCCCGGCGGAGTACTCCATTATTCTGGAGCCGCACGGCGAAACGTGGCTGTATACCCTGGATATGCCCGGCAACACCCCGGTGTACGGGCCGGACCGGCGCTCGCCGCGGGGCCGGTATATACCGCCGGCAAGGGCGGCCATGCTGGCTGACAGAACACTGCAACTGCCTAAAGAACTTAAGAAAAAACTGCAGTACGACATGACCTCGTTTATGCAGTACAATACGGGCGAGCCCGAGGTGCATCTTGAAAGAGGGCTAGAACTGCCGTCCCGCATCAATCCCAGGTCCAGAAAACTTGCACGCCAGTGGCGCGCGGAAGAACAAGCAGCCAACAAGATAGCCGCCAGGGGGCTGGAATATATCACGAACAACCCTTTTTACTACACGCTGGACGCGCCGGAAGTGAGCGGGCTGAACCGCATTGACCAGTTTCTTTTTGAAACGCGTAAGGGCTTCTGCGAGCATTACGCTGCGGCGTACTGTTTTCTCATGCGGGCTGCAGGGGTTCCCTGCCGCATTGTCATGGGCTACCAGGGCGGAGAATACAATGAAGTGGGCGATTATTACATGGTCCGGGCTATGGAGGCACACGCTTGGAATGAGGTGTACCTACAGGGCCAGGGCTGGGTTCGGGTGGACCCAACGGCCGCAGTGGCGCCGGAGCGGGTAGAGCAAAATATGATGAGCGCCCTGGACGAATATCCCTTTACTGGGGGGCTTTCCATGGTGGAGCTGGAGCGGCGTTTTCCCCCCCTTATCAAGGCCCGCCAAACGTGGGACGCGGTAAACTATGCCTGGAACCGCTGGGTGTTGGACTATACATACGAAAAGCAGAAAAAACTCCTCTCGCGCTTTGGCCTGGACATCGACTCCTGGAAAGGCATGCTCAAAACTGTGGGGGCCATGCTCGGTTCCATGCTGCTGCTGGCCGGCGTTGTGTATCTGTTTTTGCGCCGGTCCGGCGCCGCCCGCCAGCAGGACAGGGTCCGCCGGCTGTACGACAGGTTTTGCCGTAAGCTGGCCAACGCCGGCGTAGTCCGCCGGCCGGACCAGGGGCCAGAAGACTTTGCCCTGCAGGCGGCGCAACTGCGGCCGGACCTGGCGGACGAGATATGGGACATATCCCGGCGCTACGCGGCCCTGCGCTATGGCAAGGCCGCACGCGAAGGCGGCGTGAAAGAACTGGACGAGCGCGTCCGCCGGTTCAAAACGTGATCATTCATTGCGCAACACGGGCCACGCTTCCTGGCCCAGCAGGTGGTGCATGTAGACCACGCCCAGCGCCAGCGTGGCGGCCGGCCCGCCGAGTATGACACACGCCAGGGGCCGCCAGAGCAGATTCCAGGGTATGTTCATGACAAAAGTCACGAACACCCAGCCCAGCATGGCGCCCAGCACAGCGGACACCAGGGCGGCGGCCAGGCCCAGCAGGGCGAACTCCGCCAGCAGGGTCAGGGCTATGTCCGTGCGTGTTGCGCCTAGCACCTTGAGCATGACCGCCTCGCCCTGGCGGGCGCGCATAGCCGCCCGTAGCGTTTCCGCCAGCACCAGCAGCCCCGCCAGCAGCGTGACCCCGGCAGTGGCTTTGACGGCGGCGCCTATCTGGCTGATGAGGCCGGCCACTTCCTGCAGCACGTCCTTCAAGTAGATGATCACCGCCTGGGGGAACTCTTCCGCTGTGCGGCGGAATATAACGTCTTCGCTTTCCAGTGAGGCGTAAGCGGTCGCCACGTATGCCTTGGGCGCGTTTTCCAGCGTGCCCGGGGCAAAGATTATGGAATGGTTCAAGGACAATGACTGCCACTCCACCGCCCGCAGGCAGGCGACTTCCGCCGTTACCTCCCGGCCCAGCAGGTTCACGGTTATTGTTTCCCCAATATCAAGGCCCAGGCCGCCGGCTATGCCTTCTGTCAGGCAGATGCGCGGCGGACCCGCATAGTCCGGCGGCCACCATTCGCCAGCAGTGATTTCAATATCGTCTGGTTTGTGTGCTGCATAGGTCATGCCCCGGTCTCCGCGGAGCACCCACTGATAATCCGGAGGAACCTCCACCTGGCCGGCAGGAAGGCCGTCTATCTTGACAATGCGTCCGCGGAGTGAAGGCTCGTACTCCACAGTTTTCACGCCTTTTGTGCTGCGCAGCATTTGGACAAAGGGCTCGGCCTGGCTTTCCGGTATGTCAATAAAAAAGAAGGACGGCGCGTCCTGGGGCATTTGTTCTTCAATCTGCCGGGTCATGTTGCCCTGGGCCATGGCCACCACCGTGAGCACGGTCAGGCCCAGGCCAAGGGAGAAAACGACCTGGGGCGTGGAGGCGCCGGGCCGGTGCACATTAACCAAGCCATGGGCCAGCCACAATGCTTTGGGGCGGGCCGCCCGGGCCGCCAACCGCATCACCGCCCAGGCGCAGACCCGGAATACAGTGGCCGCCAGCAGCACCGCGGCGGCGAAACCGGCCACCAGAGCCAGCTGGCCCGTGTATATCCAGCCAAGCAGAAACAGCAGCAGGCTGAGTCCGGCCACAGCCAGCCTCGCCAGGGCGGTTGGCTTGCCCTGCCGTGGGTCGCTGTAGCCCCGCCACAGCCGGGCCGGCTCCACCTGGCTTGCGGCGGACAGGGCCGGCAGAGAAAAGGCCAGGGCCGTCAGCACGCCAAAAGCCAGGGCCACAGCCAACGGGCCCCAGTATATTCCTGGCCGGACAGCCATTTGCAGTGAATTGGACAGAAAGTTGGCGCCGACGTGCGCCGCCGCCGCTCCGGCCAGCAAGCCCAGCGCTCCGCCAAGGAGAGCGAGCAGCGTTACCTGGACAAGGTACGTGGTCATGGCCAGCCGCCGGCTGGCGCCCAGACATTTCATGGAGGCAATGACTGTGGTCTTGGCGGCCAGGTGCGCCCGCACGCCGTTGGCCGCGCCTACTCCGCCCACCAGCAGGGATGCAAGCCCCACCAGCGTGAGGTACACGGCCAGGTTGTCCAGAGACCTTTCCAGGCCCTCGTTGGCGGCCGTGTATATGCGAAACCGCCAGCCGGAGTCCTGGTAGTCCTGCTTCAACTGAGCACGAAAGGCTTCAACGTCTTTTACGGCCGCCTGTCCGGGCAAGCGGAGGCGGTAGTAGTGATAGACCACGCTGCCGGGAACGGCCAGTTGCGTGGCCTGAAAGCCTTCCATGGAGATCATCAGCCGCGGGCCCAGGCCAAAAAAGTTGCCAGGCCGGTCTGGTTCTTTTTCCAGCACGGCCCGCAGCCGGAACACGGCTTTGCCCAGGGTCACGGCGTCTCCGACCTCCAGGCCAAGCCGGGCCAGGAGCCCGCGCTCGGCAACAGCGCCGAATTCGCCGTTGCGCATTGTCAGCATCTGATGCAGACCGCCTGAGGGCGCCAGCTCAACATTGCCGTACAGCGGGTAGGCGTTGTCCACAGCCTTGAGCTCCACCAACGAGGCCGGAGCAGAACCAGCTTCTGACTGGAGCGGCCGGGCCATGGCCCGCATGCGGACCATGCGGGAGACCTCGGCTTGGCTGCGCAGATGGTCAAGGGCCTGGGGAGCCATTTCTCTGTGGCTGAGGCGGATTTCCAGATCGCCGCCCAGCAGCCGCTTAGCGTCCTGGCCCAGACCGGCTTCAAGGGATGCGGCCAAAGAGCCGACGCCGGCCACTGCGCCCACGCCCAAGGCCAGGCAGGTGAGGAACACGCCGAACCGCTTCAGGCCGTTTTCCCGGCCGCCGCGCAATTCGCGCAGGGCCAGGCGGAAGGCCAGGGCAGTTTCAAACAGCAAGGAGTCGCGTTGCATCAGGCTGGCTCCGAGGTTTCGCCGGGCTCGTAAATGTGTCCTTGGACCATGCGCACCATGCGGGAGCACCGGCCGGCCAGCCGGGCGTCGTGGGTGATGAGCACCAGGGCGGCGCTGGTCTGGCCGGCCATGTCGAACATCAGGTCCATCACGCGTTTGCCTGTGTCTTCGTCCAGGTTGCCTGTGGGTTCGTCTGCCAGCAGTATCTGTGGTTTGGGGGCAAAGGCCCGGGCCAAGGCGACCCGCTGTTGCTCGCCGCCGGAGAGTTGGGCCGGGTAGTGGGCGGCCCGGCCGGCCAGGCCCACGGCGTTCAGTTCTTGCCTGGCCCGGTCAAAGGCGTCTGCAGCGCCCATGAATTCCAGGGGCAGGGCGACGTTTTCCACTGCAGTCATGGCCGGGGCCAGGTGAAAAGCCTGAAAGACAATGCTTATGCGCCCGCGCCGAAAGCGCGCCAGCTGGTCTTCGTTCAAGGCGGCAAGGTCTTGTCCTGCAACCTGTACAACGCCGGAGCTGGGCTTTTCCAGCCCGGCCGTGACCATCAGCATGGTGGTTTTTCCAGACCCGGAGGGGCCCATCACGCTAACAGTTTCGCCGGCTCCCACGGCCAGGTTGACGTCGTTGAGCACGTTGACCGGGCCGGCCGGTCCGGCTAATGTGAGCCGCACGTCTTGTAAGAAAATGGAGTTATCCTGAGTCATGTGTTTCCTTTGGCGTAGCTTGTGAGTAAAAGTATGCAATCAGAATACAGGCGCAGCTTATTGTGCCTCATTTTTCTTTTTCTGCAACTGGCAATGTGGAGCGGGTGCATGCAGAGAACAGCGAACGCCGCTGCTGAAACAACAGTTCTGGCCTTTGGCGACAGCCTGTTTGCTGGCTGGGGGTTGGCGCCGGGCCAATCTGTGCCGGATCAACTGCAGCAGATTGCAGACGCGCAAGGGCTGCCGGTGCGCATGATCAACGCCGGGGTTTCAGGCGACACCAGCGCCGGAGGGCTTCGCCGCCTGGGCTGGGCGTTGTCGCCGTTGCCGGACGTCGTCATGGTGGAGCTGGGGGCCAATGACGCACTGCAGGGCCTTTCGCCAGAGGAGATGGAGAGGAATCTGGAGGCCATACTGCAGCAGCTGCAACAAGAGTCCATCCCCGTATTGTTGATAGGCATGCGCGCTCCTGCCAACCTTGGAGAAGAGTACTCTCGCCGCTACAACGCAATATTTGCCGTTCTGGCGGAGCGCTACAATACACTGTACTACCCGTTCATGCTGGAGGGGGTTGCCGGCAACGAGGAGCTGGTCTTGCCGGATGGCCTTCATCCCAATGCGGCTGGCGCAAGAGTGATCGCAGAAAACCTTTACCCATATTTGCACAAGCTGGTCAAAAAGGCGCAGCAGGAGCAGAAAGACTGACGATGCAATACGTCCAACTTAAGTTACAGTCGTGTTGCATAAAGGGTCTTTTCATCAAGACTGCAGAACCTCGTCAAACACATTGACTTTTTTCTTTTTCCAGAGTATATTTTATAAGAGTGCTGCGCGCAGGACAGTTGTGCGCAGGTGTAACGTACTGCAATGTAAATATGTTCGCAAAATAATCGTTCTCTTGCGCGGCTTTGCGAGCGCAAGAAGGAGGACACCATGCGTCGAGTAGTCTTGTGCCTGTGTATAGTATGCTTGCTTGCTCCCGCTGCTTTGGCCCAAAACACGTTGTCAGAGGCGAGGCATTGGGAAGCAGTGGCCCAGGACGTTGTCAAAAGCGTTGTGAAATCCATGAAAAAGCAGGAGCGTACTGATGTTGCGATGGCCTGCCTGCGCACTGACGACCACTCTTCCTTTGGCCGGTCCCTGCGGACCCATCTGGCCACAGCGCTTATGGACCAGGGGCTTACTCCAACCACGGCGGCTTTGCCCCGGCAGGATTGCCTCAACGTCCGTTGGGCAGTGCAGCTAATCAGCCACAGAGAGTCCCCGAGCATGTTGAGCGGCCTGACAAAATCTCACTTCACAGTCATGGATTACGGCGTCTACAAGGACCTGACTGGCCAGGGCAAGACGGAATACGCCGGCGCAGGCACAACCCGCGACGACTACTACGCAGAATCCTTCTCTTTCTCTGAATACACCGAAGTCACGGTTACCACGACCATTGACGATACTGAGCTGTATCTGGTTCGCAACAGCAACACGTACTACATCAACGACCTCGACAGCCGTCATTACTGGCCGATACCAGATATCTGGGAAGAACCGAATCATCTGCCGGAAAAAACGTACTCCACGGTCACTTACTAAACGGGAGAAGACTGCATGAACCGCCTGTTCTCTGTATTGCTGCTCGCATGCGTTGCTGTGGCCGTTCTCGGCCTTGCCGGGTGCTCCAACAAGCCGGGGAAAATCTACGTTAAAACAGATTTGGTCCAGGCCGGCTATGACTTGGCTGATTCTTTGGAAGACAATCTCAAGTTTGCCGTTTCCAAAGACCAGTCCATCATCGTTTCCAGCTTTGTCAATGTGGACAACCTGGAGGAGTCCTCCCCTTTCGGCCGCATGACTGCTGAGTACGTGGCCTCCCGGCTGGCGCAGAAGGGCTATTCGATTATTGAACTCAAGCTGCGGCAGGACACCTTGTTCGTCAAAAAGCAGAAGGGCGAATTCCTTCTTAGCCGGGACGTCAAGTACATCAGCCGCGAGAACAACGCGCCTCTGGTCGTTGTGGGAACCTACACCGGCGGGTATGACAAAGTGTATGTCTCCGCCCGCATTGTCCGCACAGAGGATAACGTCATTGTCTCCTCCAGCGACTACGCCATCCCCATGAACTGGAAGAAGCGCAACTACATGCTAAACAAGAACTATCTGGACCCGGAACTGCAAAACCACAACTTTCCGGGCCGGACTGAACAAAAAGACTAGGCTCCTGCCGTCTGCGCCGTCAGCCTGACGGCGCAGACGTATTCACCCCCATGCGCACTGCTTTTCTCCTTGTCTGCGCTTTTCTGCTTGTGCTCGCCCCTTTTGTGGAGCTTTTGCCCTGGGCGTCCGCCGCAGGACTGCCCCGATGTACGTACACCATAGAAAACACCTACGCGAACGGCCGTGTCGCTCTGGCGGTCATCTACCGTAACGGCGCAGAAGTAGGCCGCATCCACTTCAACGACCGGTCGAACTGGTACTGGGTGGAGTGCGTGAACGGCGGGGTGGACCCTGCTGAAACATTCCAGCGCATGCGGGACGCTGACTGGGCAACGTGCCAGCGGTGTTATTGACGGGCCAGCAAGAAAGGACGACTAGCGCCGTTTCGTTTAGCCGCGATTTTGCAGTGTCTGCGAAAGAGTGCGGCGGCGGCTGTGGGGCAAAAGGCGCGCAGAGCAGGCCATTTGGTTTTTGGTTAAATAGCTGGCGGTTCTGTATCGGTTGCAGGCCTTTTGTACGCTTTTTTTTGGAGGCTTTGTTTTTGCGATTTTTGTAACGATCATACTTTGTTGAGAGTTGCAGTCAGAGAACAAAATTGCTGCAACCTTTTCCTGTCACACTATTTTTTTTTGCCTGTCACCAGATGGTAACACGTTTTTCTTAGGTAATGGTAACCCACATTGGTGACGGGAATTTTTTACTTTTCGAACACACAAGCATCGGAGGATTACACAACAATGCGTTTCACCAAACTGATTATGACTGCGCTTATCGTTCTGGGTCTGGTCTCCACGGCTTTCGCCAGCGAGATCACCATCAAGGGCTCAACCACTGTTTTCCCGATCATGCAGAAAGCCATTGAAGCATACATGGCTGACCATCCGAACGTGAACATCTCTCTTTCTGGCGGCGGTTCTTCCAACGGCATCAAGGCTATGCTGGACGGCACCACCGACATCGCCATGTCTTCCCGCAAAATTAAGGGCAAGGAAGTGACGGCTGCTGAAAACAAAGGTCTCAAGCCTGTTGAGCATGTTGTTGCCTTGGACGCCGTGCTGCCTATCATCCACACTAGTAACCCGGTCAACGATCTGACCATTGAGCAGCTGCAGGGCATATTTACCGGCAAAATCACCAACTGGAAAGACGTAGGCGGCGAGGACCTGTCTATCGTGGTTATTTCTCGTGATAGCTCCTCCGGCACTTACGAAACTTGGCAGAAGTTTGTGGTGGGCAAAAAGAACAAGGTAACCCCCCGCGCGCTGCTGCAGGCGTCTTCCGGCGCTGTGCTGCAGGCTGTGTCCAAGAACTCCAAAGCCATCAGCTACGACGGCATTGGCTATGTTGACGACTCCGTTAAGGCTCCTTCCGTTAACGGCATTAAAGGCAGCGCCGCCACCGCCAAGGACAGCTCCTTTCCGATTTCCCGCGAACTGCAGGTGTACACCAACGGCGAACCCACCGGCGACGTGAAGGCCTTCCTAGACTACCTGAAGGGACCGGGCCAGAAACACGTGCAAGCCGCTGGCTTTGTTACCCTGAACTAAAAGTAGTCTCTGTCAATAAGAACTGCTCGTCCTCTGCCTGATTCGGCAAGGGACGAGCTTCTCCTGACAACAAACACCACCAGCGCAAGGCCAGTTATGCACCGCAGACAAAAAGACAGGCTCATCCAGACAGGGTTCTTCTTCACCGCGGCCAGCTCCATCTTGGTTCTGTTCCTCATCATGGTATTTCTCTTTTACGAAGGGATACCCATCTTCCATGAAGTCTCCGTGACGGATTTTATTTTCGGAGAATACTGGTATCCCACACATGACTACGAACCGGAGTTCGGCATTTATCCCCTTATTATTGGTTCGTTGGCGGTAACGGTGGTGTCAGGCGCCATCGCCATCCCCTTGGGCATCATGACCGCCATTTATATGGCTGAAATTGCCGGCCCCAGAATGCGCAACTTCGTCAAGCCCACTGTAGAGATGCTCGAAGCGCTGCCCTCAGTTGTTATCGGCTTTTTCGGCATGGTTGTAGTCGCCCCTTTTCTGCAAAACACGTTTGACATCGCAACGGGCTTGAACCTGCTCAACGCGTCCGTCATGCTTGCGTTTATGGCTGTGCCCACCATTACCAGTCTGGCGGAGGATGCTATCTACTCGGTTTCTGACGAGATGCGCGAGGCTTCCCTGGCTTTGGGCGCCACCCAGTGGCAGACCATCGCCCGGGTTGTGCTGCCTGCTTCGCTGTCCGGCATTAGCACAGCCATAATTTTGGGCATGGCCCGGTCAATAGGCGAAACCATGGTCGTGCTCATGGTCGCCGGCGGCGCTGCGCTCATCCCCATTTCATTGCTGGATCCCATCCGGCCCATGCCGGCTTCCATTGCCGCAGAAATGGCTGAAGCTCCCTTCCGCAGTCCGCACTACCATGCGCTGTTCGCCATCGGCTTGGTGTTGTTCGTCTTCACCTTGTTCTTCAATATGATTGCGGCCTACATCGCAGAGAAGAAAAAGCAGGTCGGCACAGCCACCCTGTAAGGAGAAGATGCTATGAGCACTGCCCAAACTGTCGAGTCTGTCCAAAACAACGCCGCCGTCAAACGCCGCAAGCCCATCCAGAGCGGCATGTTCAGCATGTTCCGGGTGGCGGCGCTCATTAACGGCTTGGCGCTGGCCATCATCAGCGGCTACGTGCTGGTGCTGGGGGCGCCGGTCATCAGCTGGGAATTTATTACTGCATTTCCCCGCGACTCCATGACTGCCGGGGGTATTTTCCCCTGTATTCTGGGCACCATTTTGCTAAGTTACGGTGCGTTGGCCATCGCCCTGCCCTGGGGGGTCGCCACCGCCATCTATCTGCAAGAATACGCCCGGCCCGGCATGGTCGTGAACATCATCCGGCTGGCCATCAACAACTTGGCTGGCGTGCCCTCGGTCGTCTTTGGCCTGTTTGGCCTGGCTTTCTTTGTGACCGTGTTGCAGATGGGCGTCTCGGTGCTGGCCGGTTGTTTCACCCTGGCCGCCTTCATTTTGCCTCTGGTCATTGGCTCGGCCGAGGAAGCCCTGCGGTCCGTGCCCCAGACCTACCGAGAAGCCTCGCTGGGCCTGGGCGGCACTAAATGGCAGACCATCTCCAAGGTCGTTCTGCCCGCCGCCGCCCCCGGCGTACTCACCGGCGCAATTCTGGGCGTTTCGCGGGCCTCTGGTGAAACCGCCGCCATCATGTTTACTGCCGCCATGTTCTACAACAAAGAGTTGCCCAACTCGCTCTTTGATTCTGTCATGGCCTTGCCGTACCATATCTACGTGCTCGCCACAGCCGGCACTGAGATCGAAAAAACCCGGCCCATGCAGTACGGCACCTCTCTGGTGCTCATCGTCCTGGTGCTGGGCATGAACATGCTCGCTATCTACGTTCGGGCAAAATTGCAAAAGCGGCTACGGTAGCAACGCCTCAGCCGGCAGGCTTCATGATCGAAAAAAAAGTCTTTTCACCATGTTCTGTAAACGCCGTGCAGCAATCATTGCTGCACGGCGTTTTGTCTTCTTTGGCAACGGCCCGGCAGCATTGACTCTTTTTGCTGCAGTTTACTGAAGTGATGAATTGTTCTATACATTGACCTGCGTTCTTTGATACGACGTTAGTCTGCAAGAGGAAGGCGCGAAACGCATGATTGAAAAAAAGAAAAATTACATTTTAGACACCAACGTTCTTATTGAAAATCCTTACTCCATTCTGAGCCTGCGAAACGGCGAAGACAATAATATTTACATCCCGTATCATGTGCTCCTGGAGTTAAACCAACTTAAAACAAATCCACGCATCCGGCATATCGTCTCCAAAGTCGTTGATGTTCTGCTGGACAACAAAGCCTCCATTCGGTTTATTCACAACGACTCGTCCATTTCCAAGTTTTCTGACGAGTTGGTGGATAACCACATCCTGAACGAAATTACAGCGTCTGCAGATATTGACGACCCTATACTGATTACCAACGACAAAATTCTGCAGCTCCAGGCTGGGCTGGCCAATATCAAGAGCGAGGGATTTCGCGACTCCATTCCTTTTGAATCTGAATCCCAGCTGTACACAGGATTTAACGAAAACGGCGGGCCGCAGGCGCCCAACAGCTTTTCCTGGCTGGAAGGCAAGCCCGTGTTTCATAGCGCCAACGGCGACGAAACCGTCAATTATTCGCTCTCCGTGTGGAATGTGAAACCGCGGACAGTGTATCAGAACCTGGCCATGCTGCTGATGCAGCACCCGGACATAGACATGGTTTCCGTGCAGAGCGAGGCTGGCTATGGGAAAACATTCCTGGCCCTGGCTTCAGCCCTCTATATGGTGATGGAGAAGCGGTATTATGAAAAAATTTACGTGGTGAAACCGACTATAGAGCTGGGCGCCAAAATGGGCTTTTTGCCTGGCGACGTGAAGGAAAAAATTGAACCGTACGTCAAATACATTCAGGACTTGGTCATGAAGCTGCACAACATGCGGCCGGCCAACAAGTTGTTCCTGAATCCCAACGAAGAGCCCTTGCGCTACAACCCCAAGCGCTTTGAGATACTTCCCCTGGCCTACATACGCGGTATGAACATTGAAAACGCCATCGTCATTATCGACGAGACCCAGAACCTTTCGCGCACCGAAGTACGCGCCTTGCTCACCCGCATGGGCGAGGGCGTCAAATGCCTCTGTCTGGGCGACACCCGGCAGGTGGACAACCCCTACTTGAACGAATCAAACAACGGTCTCAATTGGATTGTCCGCAAATTCAAGGGATTTTCCAACTATGGACACATCGTGCTCAAGGGCGACAAGTCACGCGGACCCATCACCGACATGGTCATCAAGTCCAAGTTGTAGCAGTATTTTAGGAGTGATTGTATGCCCCCTATTTGCGACGAAATTGATTACCGTTTGATCGGAGACGACATGCAGGCCGTGGTCATTACGCTGGACCCGGCTGAGCAGGTCATGGCGGAAGCCGGCTCCATGCTCACCATGGACGTGACCATTGACATGCAGACGACCATGTCCACGGACAAGAGCAAGGGCTTTTTCGGGAATGTGTTCAAGGCCGCAGGCCGGGCCATCGTGGGAGAAAGTTTCTTTATTACGAATTTTACCAATATCGGCTCTGACCGGGGAGACGTGACCTTTGCAGCGCCTTATCCGGGCAAGATAACGCCCATGGACATGGCCGCACTGGGGGGCGAACTTATCTGCCAAAAGGACGCCTTCCTCTGCGCCGCCCGCGGTACAGACATCTCCATTGCTTTTCAAAAACGCGTGGGCGTGGGGCTCTTTGGCGGCGAAGGATTCATTTTGCAACGGCTTACCGGCGACGGTCTGGCTTTTGTCCACGCCGGGGGAACAGTCTTTGAGCGCAACCTTGGGCCGGGCGAAATGCTCCGGGTCGATTCCGGCTGTCTGGTGGCTTTTCAGCCTTCGGTCAACTATGACATCCAATTTGTCGGCGGTTTCAAGAACGCCCTGTTCGGCGGCGAAGGCCTTTTTCTGGCAACCATGACAGGGCCAGGCAAAATATGGCTGCAAACTCTGCCTTTTAGCCGGTTGGCGGATAGAATGCTAGCCGCGGCCCGGTCCCTTGGCGGTAAATCCAAGGGCGAAGGCTCCCTGGCGCAGAACGTGTTTGGCGGCATTCTGGGCCGCGATTAGCTGAAGGCGCTCTTCCGTAAATAGGGTCAGGTCTTTTATTTTAGCGTTTCCAGTTAACTCGCATTTTCTTCAAGATGTTGGATATGGTGTTGTAGTGCAAATCAAGATGCTTCGCTATTTTTTTCCTGATTAGCCACACTCCTCAGCCAACTTTAACCCAAGTTTACCATTCTCGGGTCAAAAATCAAAAAATTTGACCTTTTTTTG
>CAYTSA010000077.1:0-18757 GCA_964440345.1 uncultured Desulfovibrionaceae bacterium
GGACTATGCCCGAGTCGTCCTCTACAAAATCGCTTTCCGTCTCCACGTCGCCGCCAGAAAGGCCGCGCAACAAGGAGTCGACTTCGTCCTGGGCGAGTATCTTGCTCATTGCCGCCTGGTGGACCATTCAGTCCGGTTTGGCTGGTTATCAGTAGCGCGCTTGATTCCGGCCATGGCCCGGGCCAGCCTGTCAGCCACCGCCTTGCTGCACATTTTGTCAATATCCTGTTGATTCATGGACTGAGACATAGCGTCCTCCTGTATGCTTTGCCTATGATGTTGCGAATGTCAACACCGCGACGTAATTGCCTACAACAGAACGAAAGCAATATGCGCGCCAAACGGCTCCTCGTCATGCTGGTGCAAGCAGCCCGCTGCTATTGCGTCAAAGCCGCGGCCCAGGCAGCCACCACAAGCATGGCCGCCGTGCACCCGGCGCCGGCGTTGGCCAACGGACCGGGCAGACCAAAGCGGTTTAGTCCCAAACCGGCCGCCAATCCAAGAACTACGCCGGCTCCCAGGCCCATGACATGGGCGCTGACGTCTACCTTGGCGGGGTTTTCGCCGCCCATGCCCAGCATAGCCAAAAAAGCCAGCGCCGCAACCACCGGGGCGACAGTTCCCCGCAGCCCGGCCCCCTGGCCGCGGGCCGCCCGCAAACCGCCGAGTATGCCGGCCGCGGCAAAGACTGCCGTGGAAAAACCTATGCTGTGATGCCCCCAGCCCTGGTACAAACAGTTGGCGTAGTTGCCTGCGGCTCCGGCCAGCAGAGCAAACAGCCAGGCAATGCCGGAGCCGACCTCCCGGGACAAAATAGCCAGAAAACAACCGCCTATGGCCGCGTTGCCGGCCAGGTGGGCGGCGTCGCCGTGCAGGGTTAGGGCCGTGACAGTGCGGAACCAATGGCCGGAGAGCACATCTGCCGACCAACAGCCGCCCAGCTCCACCCAGCTGATATAATCAGAATAGCCCAACCCCGGCAGCCAGGCGTGCATGTCCCGCATGGCGTGGAACAGAACCAGCAGCAACATGGCCGCCGCCGTGGCGCGCATACCTTCGGAAACCGCGGGGCGGGGCGGCGGCGCCGGGCCCTGGCGCGGCTCAAGAGCGTATTCCGCCAGTTGACCGGCGGCTACATCAGCAAACCTGCCGGGAACGAGCAAGCTGTTATTCCCAGCGGCAATGCGGTGCGGTATGCGCAAAGCTTGCAACACCACAGACCATTCACGCAGCATTTTGGCTGACACGGCGTCCATGCCCAGCTGTTCCGCCGTTTGACCCGCCACGTCCACCCAAGCCAGGGACCGCACTCCCCCAGTCTGCGGCAAAGGCGGGCCCTTAGGTCCGGCAACGGGCCCGAAACGGGGCCGGCGCAGCAACATGGCTACCTGTCGAAATGGATTCGAGTCACGGAAACGGCGCCAGATTGCATCCAGGAGTCAAATCGCCGACGCAGCCGCCTCTTAAACGCGTTCCGCGTATATGGGATGAGCAGCAACAGGCCGACAACGTCAGTGATGAGCCCGGGCGTGAGCAGCACCGCGCCCGCCGCCAGAATAATGGCCCCGTCAATGAGCTCTTCGGCGGGCATGAGGCCGTTGTTCAGGTTCTCGCGCATGCGCCACATAACGCCCATGCCCTGCATGCGCGCCAGCCAGGCGCCCGCAAAGCCGGTGCCGATGACAATAAGGATAGTTGGCGCCGCGCCGATGACAGAGCCTACCTTTATGAGCAGATACAATTCCACAAGGGGGATGATGGTGAATAGCAGAAAAAGGCGAAACAGCATGCAAGCTCTCCTGATTTCTTATGTTGGCGGGCGAAGCCCGTACCCAAGAAAGCTAATGCACGATGGACAATCTGACAATCATTTCCGGCGCCGGAAATTATGCAAAGGGGTCTCAGCGTGGATTATTGTTGCAGCCCGCTCATAGCGCACATGACGCGCACGCCGCGGCGCTGAGCTTCGTCCGGATTCGTAAAACCGCCCATGACAAAGTGTTTGCCAGCCAGGGAAACGCGGACGGTAAAGCGCAGGTCCTGTTCCGGGATAACGCGAATTTCACAATAGCCGTCGTCTCTCATGCGGGGCTGTATGGCGGCCCGTGTTCCTGGAATACTGCGGTGTACGTGGGTCATGGCGCTTCTCCTTGTCTGTTTGCCAGTGGCTGTCCATGTGCTGCATTCTGCCATGTTCTCACTCAATGCATATACAGTGCCAAAAGAGAAGGCCACAAACCAGACACGTGAAGTATTGTTCATACGGCGGCAATGCGCCGGCCATCATTGCGCGCTAGGTTGCATATTCACAGGATGACGCATGAACCTCCTGTACTCTCCTCCCTTCCCCTTTACGCAGAGCCCCCGTCCCCCCTGGCGGGGGTTCGCGTTAGGGGGTGATAAACAGCAGCACGAGTTAGTGTCAGCCGCGCCGCGCCAGCGCCTGGGCGTCCTCAAAAAAATCAGCGGCCTGGGTTTCGAACACGCCGTCCGGAATCTGCTCCGGCTGCAGAGCGGCCCAAGGCGCGTCATAGACTGCAGCCAGATAGGCGGAGGCGTCTTCCCGCCCAGGCCCGGCCGGCAGCACCGCCACCACGTTGTAATCCTTCACGTAAGGCCGCCACTGACCGGTAAACAGCGGACCGAGCTGCTCATGTTTTTCCCCGGCTGTCCGGGTAAGAAAGGCCAGCTCCCCTGCCGCGCCTTCTGTGTGGCTTGGCGCATTGCCCAGGGGCAGCTGCATGCCTGCGGCTTCTTGGGTCTGTAGGTTCTGGGCGCACATGTTTGCCAAGCCTTCCTCAATGCATCTGGTCATGGCTTTGACGCTGGCGTCCTTGCGCCGTAATTTCTTTCGCAATTTTTCCAACAATCCCATACGCTACACCACCTTGAGTTTCTCCTCCAGGGCTGGGTCCAGCGCCACAGTCAAGGACTCCTGCACAGCGTCCACAAGCACTTGGCCCAGGGCCAACCCTTTGACTTTGCGCACGTTTGCCACTTGGGCGCACATGACCCTGGCCTTGCCCTCGCCCGCTTGCCAGCTTTTCAAGCCCGCCAGGGCCGCGGCTTCTTCCAGGGTTCTCCTTGGCGGCTCCTGGCCCGGGTGGTTCAGCTTGAGCACCACGTGGGAGCCTGGCCCGTCCTGGGCGTGAAACCACAGGTCAAATGAACTGGCGGACTGGCTGAGCAGCTTGTGATTGGCCGCGCTGTTCTTGCCGCGCAGAATGATAAAGCCGTCGCTACTGCGAAACCTGGCCACATTCAAGGCGGCGAGCCCGGCCTTGGCCGTCTTGCCCTTCCCGCGTTTGGCCGCGGGCTGTTGTTTAGGCGGCGGCGACGCTGTGCCCTGCCGCAACCCTTCCAGCTCTTTTTGCAGGCCTTCCCGGCGCTGCTGCAAAGCTTCCAGACCGCGCCTGGCCTTGGCGCCGGCCTTAAACATGGCGGCCATGTTCTCTGCAATGGTTTTGGCCGGGTCCAGCTGGAGCAGCGTTTCGCCCCCCTCCGGCGTTTCCAGCTTAACCGAGCCGCGGCGCTCCGAAGCGCTGTATTTGTATAACTGCGACTGCAACAGACTGGCGTCGCCGGACTGGGCCAACCGCGTGTGCAGCTGTTGTTCTTCACCGTCAATTTTGCGCAAGGTGCGGCGAATGCGCTTCATGCGCGCTGCGGCGCCGCCTGGCTGCTCACCGACCTTGGCTTGCTCGGCCGGGCCAAACGCCAGGGGCCGGCCGGCGGCGGCGGCAGCCTCAAGGGGGGAGTCATAAGCTTCTGCAGCGCCGTGGGCGTCCGGCCAGGGCAGCGCCTTGCCGTCCGCATGCAGCCACACGCGGTTCGCATCGCCAAAAACGATCTGCTGATAAAATGCTTGCGCGCGGTCAGGGTCTGCAGCGTGCAGACGCGCCAGCACTTGCCGCAGAGGCGGCGAAAGCTGGGGAAACTCCCGCCAAGCATTCGGCTCGCGGACGGACTGTAGTGTCTGCTCCAGCGACGGCCAGGCCGGTTCTTGGGTGTAGCCTTCGTCCAGCGCATCCTTAAGCGCCGGGCCGTTGCGCACGTCCAGCTCCAGCCACGCTCCTTCGCCCGGGCTCAGCGCCCAGGCAATGCGGCGCAACGGCCAGTCCCAAACTGGCTCCTGCAGCTTGCGGTTCTTCAGCCTTTTACGCAGCCACATGGCCTGAGCCGAAGGTTGCGAAGGATTGGCGGGTTTTTCACTGGAAAGAAATAGCGCGCCAAGGGAAGCATGGGCGCGCAATACGAGATACTCGCTGGCTCTGCCGTTCCACAGTTCCAGCGACCAGACGCCGTCACTGGGCTGGAAGACCTTGTTGACCAGCCAGCCTCGCACAGCCGGTCCCAGCTCACGGGCCAGCAGCCGGAAAAAGTTGGAATCCATGCCTGTCCCGCCTCACAGGCCGAGCAACGCAGCAACGCCTGATGCTCTGCCGGCCAGCACTATTCGCCCCGCTGGTTTTCCTCGTCTTCCTGGCGGCTTTTGCAGTTAATGCACAGCTTAGTGACAGGCCGCGCTTTCAACCGCTGAACGGAAATGTCTTCCCCGCATTCTTCACAAATGCCGTATTCGCCCTTTTCCAGACGGTCCAAAGCGTTTTGGATTTTCTTGATCAGCTTGCGCTCTCTGTCCCGCAACCGCAGGGTAAAGGCCCGGTCAGACTCTGCCGTGGCCCGGTCTGCAGGGTCGGCGAAGACTTCTGGCGAATCCGTCATATCTTCTATGGTGGCTTCGCCTTTTTGCAAAGCTTCATCAAGCATAGTGCTCAAAAGTTCTTTAAAATAATCGATATGTTGCTGTTCCATTCAGTCCTCCAGCTCTGCGAGATGCGATTCAAAAACGCAATTCGCGCCCCTCCCGGCCAGATCGTCAATAGTATATCATACATCATGCCGGGCGGTTTCGTAAAGAGCTTCCTGATTCTTTTACATCGCTTCAATATTGCTGACTTTTCAGTTTGCACGCGTTTCCTGTCCCGCCTCCTGTTCATAGTGCTGCAGCCCCTCCTCCACATACGGAGGCATAACGATGCCCGCAGCCACCAGATTGTTCCGGGCGGTGCGCACCACAGATGCGCTGACCCCGGCCCGGCGCCAATACGCCGCGGGATCGTCCAAAAACATTGCGATAACCTGCTGGCCTTCTTCGTAAGACTGTACAAGGTGGCAACAGCTTTTGACCCAGGCTGGTCCCAGGGGCCCCATTTCCAGCTGGGACGTGTGCCGGCGGGTGGTAATCACCTCAAACTGCTGCATGGAGCTTTCCCATAAGTGACCGCCGTCTTTCCCCAGCCCGTAAGGGTCCACAAATACATAAGGCGCCGGCAGACAGTGGTTAATTTTCATAAACGTCAAGGCCATATTGATCTCGTAACTGGTGCCGAAGCCGCCCACGTTGAATATCTTGAAGATGGACCGCCGGTCCAGAATGTCCTGCCGGGTGTTCATGGCCAGAGCCACAAACTGCACCAGGGCTTCCGGGGCAAAGTTTGACGTCTGGCCTATCTTTTCTGCCTCTATGCCCACGCCCATGCGAAATACGTTCAAATCTGCCGCGGCTTCGTCAACAGCTTTCATTATCCCTGGGCCGCTGCCGTGGGCCACGGCAAAGTTCTCGCCCAGCCGTTCGTCGCTTTGCAGTGCAGCAAGAAAGTCACGGAACAAAACTTTAAACCGCTCCCGGGTTTCACCCACAGCCGAGCCGAACACTGCGATGGTGGTGTGGATGTCCTGCAACCGCTCCTTGCCGCGGGCGGTGACCCACAAGCCTTGGTGGAACTCGCGCACGTGGGCGGATTCGCCCTTGCCGAACGGCATGTAGAAACGCATGCCTTCGCCTTCCAGCCGGACCAGTTCCTCGTAGGTAGTTTGATCGACGAAATATTCCGGCCCGTTAGCTGGCTCCTCAGGCCGGCGGCGCATGGACCTGGCCAACACAACGCCTATACCGTTGCGTTTGAGCACGCGCAAGGTGTCCACTGGAGGCAAGGCGTCGACCACGAACACTTTGGACAGTTTCTGCTCGCCGCCAACGTATTTCAGTTCTTCCAGAAAGGTTCGGAACCGCTGCGGAATCTCTTCACCACGGAGCACGCCTTCGACCATGTTGCCTCGGGCCGCCTCGTAGACCAGCCGCCACTGGAATTCCTGAAGCCAGCTGCCGTTTTCCTGCTCCCAGGGGATGTTCACCAGCTTGCGGGGAATGCAGATGCGGCCGTAAGAGCCGCCTTCAGTGGGCAAGGCGGAAATCTCGTCAAACAGCACGTTGCAGCGCTCAATGTTGAAAATGTCGGTCAAATCAGCCACGTCCACGCCCTGACGCATGATCCTACCCGCCCGCTCCGGGGTCAGTATTCGGGAGGCTATGGCGCCCGCCCGCTCGTCAGCAGGGTAGAGCTTCACGCTTACCCGCAGCTTGTCTGTGGCCGCGGGCTCAGGCCCGCTGTTGTACAACTCCACGTGGCGGTGGATGCTCATGCCGGTGGTCCGCACTCCGTCCAGCAGCCTGCTGGCCAGGTGATAGACCCCGGGAGTGTTCAGGGAGCGCTGGATAAAGGCTGCGTAAGGCCCCAGCGAAATGCGCACAGCGCTGACCATGAACTCCTGGGGCTGGATGAAGGCGGGGCGCCCGGCTGGAGAGACTCCCTGCACTAGGTTCAGGCCGTGTTTGCCTAGCAGAAGTATCTCCTTGAAATTACTTGAGAGCCGTATCAAGCGAGCGGAACAGACATAGCGCACGTTGTCCAGCGGGATGTGGATCACGCCGTCATTAGAAATTTCATTGGTTTCCGGCAGCATGAGATGGTTGCGGTCCAGTGCGTCGATTATTTCGTCCCGGTCCAAGGCCTCGCTCAGAGGTATGAACAGCCTGCCAATGCCGATTTTTTCGTGCCGGGACATCTCCTGCAGACCAGAAAGCGCGTCCGCCATCATGCTGTTCAACGCCGTGACGCTGACGCACATCTCTACCGTGCGGTTGCGGTCGCTAATCTGGGGAGGCTCTGGCAACAGCTCTATGTCCACGCCCACCCGGGAGTGCCCGCTGCGTCCGCTGAGGGTGCAGTAGTCGGAAAAAAGCCGGCCTTCGGCTGCAGCCCGGCAAGCTAAGTCCCGCACCAACCCGCGCATAGCGTCGCTGGTCTGAGAAAAACGTACAGTTCCAAACACCTGAGGCACGGCCAGCTGCTCGTGCAGATGCACCTCGCTCACGTCTGCTAACTCCCCGTCTCCGGTAATGAACGGGGGCCGCTTGTTCTTGAAAAGAGCTTCTCTCATGTTGCTCCTGTTTCCAGTGTCGCGTTACAATTCGCGCTACGGTGAAACGCCAGTATATACGCATATACCTGCTGTACGTAAAGTGACAATCCGTTGCCGGCGGTTTTCCGCCGGCGAGCGTTCAGCGCACCAGGGTGGTCAACTCGAATATGGGGCCCATGATGGCCAGCACAATAAAGGCGACAATGAGGCCTATGCCCAGAATGAGCAGCGGCTCAATAAGCGCCACTACGCGCTTGAGAATGTTGTCCACCTCTTTTTCCATTATCCGGGTCATTCGTTGCAAAAACAGGCCCAGTTTGCCGGCTTTTTGCCCGGTGGAAAGCGTGAGAATATATATGTCTGGAAAGGCTCCGGTGCGCTCCAGCACCTTGTCCAGGGGCTGCCCGGCGGAAACCTCGGCCTGGGCGGATTTGACAACGGACTGGAAGTACGTCGACCCGATAGCCTGAGCCGAGCTTTGCAACGCCTGCACCAACGGAATGCCTGCCTCCAACTGAAAGCCGAGCATGCCGGAGAACCGGGCCAGAGTGTTTTTTTGCACCAAAGGGATACGCCACAACCAACGGTCCACACGGCTGCGGAAGCCAGACGTCCGCTGGTAAGCCCACATGACGCACAGCACGGCGATGACCGGCGAAAGCGCCGCCGCCGGCCCCAGGCTGTCTAACGTTTTTCCCAGACCCAGCAGAAAGTCTGTGGTCCATGGCAAATCCTGACCAGAGCCTTGAAATATTTTGGCGATGTTCGGCAGCACCTTGGAGAGCAAAAAATAGACTGCGCCCAGGCCAACCATCAAAATGACTGCAGGATACACCATGGCCGTAGTCAGCCGGCCGCTTACTTCAGACCGCTGCTCCTCGTACTGGGCAATGCGCTCCAGCACCTGGCCCAGCTTGCCCACGCTCTCAGCCACCTGCACCATGCCGACATACACCTTTGGAAAATGCCGGGGATACTTTTTCAACGCTGCAGAAAAAGACTCGCCTGTCTCCACTTTGTCCCGGATGTTCATCCACACCTGGCCGCCTTTGCGGCCGGCCATGCGGCCCATCAAGTCCAAGGCCTCAGCCAGAGAACTGCCAGACTGGAGCAGCAGGCCCAGATAGTAAAACGACTCCCCCAGCCGTATGCTCGGGCCAGGCAGCAGGTCCCGCACCTGGCCCAGAAAAGCAAACCGCGAGCCAGCCCGGGTGACCGGATGCAGACTCACCGGCGCCAAGGTCTGTTCCTGAAGCAGGGAAAAAGCTTTCGCTTGGTTCTCCGCTTCAATGAAGCCTTTGACATTACGGCCTTCGCTGTTCAGGGCCTGATAGTGATACGTAGGCATAGGCAGGGACCCAGGCGAAGCCGGCTACAGCCGGGTCACCCGTAAAATCTCCTCAAACGTTGTGATCCCGCGTCGGACCAAGTCCATGCCCTGGCTCCACATGGTCTGCAGCTGACGCGACTGGCGGTACTCCCGGAATGCGTCCACCGACTCCTTGCGGATGATAAGGCCCCGCATCTCCTCGTCCACAGTCATCATTTCGAAAATACCCCGCCGGCCCTTGAACCCTGTATAGAAACACTCTTGGCAGCCGGCTCCCTGAATCTGCCGCCGGGCTGCAGCCTCCTCGCCCAGCATGGACAAGGTCACGTCCGACACGTCGTGTTCCTCGCTGCACAGAGGGCAGTTCACCCGCACCAGACGCTGCCCCATGGTCAACGTCAAGGACGAAGCCACAAGAAAAGGCTCCAGGCCCATTTCCAGCAGCCGGGTAATGGCTGTGGGCGCGTCGTTGGTGTGCAGGGTGGAGAGCACCAGATGGCCCGTCAGCGACGCCTGGATAGCCGTGGAGGCGGTTTCCTGGTCCCGGACCTCACCCACCAAAATGATGTCTGGATCCTGCCGCAAAAAAGCCCGGATGGCGCTGGCAAACGTTACTCCGGCCGCACGGTTCACCTGCACCTGGTTCACGCCCTCCAGGTAATACTCCACCGGGTCTTCGATGGTCATGATGTTGCGGGACTCCTGCACTAACTCGGAAAGGGCCGCATACAGCGTAGTGGTCTTTCCGCTGCCGGTGGGGCCGGTGACCAGAATGATGCCGTGGGGCGACGAGACCTGCCGCCGAAAAATGGCCAGATCCTCCGACTCCATGCCAAGGTCCGGCAAGGACAATATGGTCTTGGACCGGTCCAGTATCCGGAGCACGGCTTTTTCGCCGCTCAGGGTGGGCACGGTGGAGACGCGGATGTCCACGTCTTTCTGGGCCAACCGCACCTGGATGCGGCCGTCCTGGGGGGCGCGGGTCTCAGCCACGTCCATATTGCCCATGACCTTGATGCGGGCCAGCACCGTGCCTTGCAAAGCCTTGTTCAGCACGCGGGCAGTCTGCAACTCGCCGTCCAGCCGGTAGCGGATATGAAAAGAGTTGTGCTGGCCTTCAAAATGCACGTCGCTGGCGCCCTGGCTGATGGCCTGCTGCAAAGCCTTGTTCACCAGCCGGACAATGGGGGCGTCTTCGTGAGACCAGCCGAGCAGTTCCTGGCTGTCCGCATCATCATCCAGGTCCTCGTCCACCCGCTCGCCAGCGTGTTCCTGGTCATGTTCCCACAAGGCCAGGGCTTTTTCCAAAACAGAGTAAAATTCGTTTTCGGCCACCAGCCGGGTTGCCAGCTCCAAACCCAGCACCCAGGCCAAATAGTCGGCCAAAGGCAAGGCCCGGTTCTTGAGCACCCACACCGTGAGCACCCCGTCTTTTTCCATCACCGGTAAAAATTCGTTGCGCTGGGGAAACGACAGATAGGCCTGGACCACCTCTTCTGAAAGATTCTCCAGGTCCACGCCAGGCTGTTTGCCCATGGATCGCCCCGCCGGCGCTGGGGCAGCCGTTTCGGTCTCTGGCGCGGGTTTGGGCGCTGGCGCGGTTTTGGGCGCTGGGGCAGACTCTGGTTTTGGTTGGGCTGCTTCGGGCTGCACAGTTTCGGGCGCTTTTTCAAACTCCGGCTGCTCAAATTCAGGCTGCTCAAATTCAGGCTGCTCAAATTCAGGCTGCTCAAATTCAGGCTGCTCAGACTCCGGCTGCACAGTTTCTGGCGCAGCCACTTTGCGCATGCGCTGGGACAAAGACTCCAGATTGTCCTCAGAAAAGGACCCCGGGCCCTTCAGGGAGTCCACCAAAGATTTGCGGCGGCGTATCATGATCAGGCGGCCTCCGCTGCAGTCACAATGCCGGCCAGCTCAGCCGCCAGCTTGCGGTAGGCTTTGGCGCCGCGGGACCGGGGCGCGTGGTCAAAAATGGACTGGCTGGCCTGCTCGGCTTGCTGGAACCGCGTGTCCGCGGGTATGGCAACGCGGAATATCTGGTCCTGGGAAAAATGGCTATACAGCCGCTCTGTGGTTACCTTGCTCATGGCCACGCGCCGGTCCACGTTGTTCACCAGCAACCGCAGGAACACCAGACCAGGGTTGCCGTTTTCCCGCACGCCTTCAATAAGATTCAGGGCCTTGGCCAGCCCCTTTATGGAAAAGGCGGATCCGGAAAGCACAGGCACCACTGCGCAGTCCGCGCAAAAGAGGGCAGAAATGACGAAGAACCCCAGGTTGGGGGGGCAATCCATAATGGTGTAAGCGTAGGTGCGCCGGCAAAAATCTCGCAGCCGGTTGCGCAACAACCCGTAGTTGTCCGGCAGGTTTTTGGACAAGTCGGCCTCTAATGCGCTGGACTCCTCGGCGTTGGGCAAACAATGCAGGTTTGCCCTGCCAGTATCGACAACACACTGGCCCGGGTCGTCTACCTGGCCGTCCAGCACCTCGTACAAAGTAGCGCTTGGCGAAACATGCGGCAGCAGCAGCGACGTTGCGTCGCACTGGGGGTCAAGGTCCAGAATCAAGGTTCTGGAGCCGGCTTCTGCCAGCGCTGCGCCCAGATTCACGGACAGGGACGTTTTCCCCACGCCTCCCTTATTGTTCACCACGGCAATAATGCGTCCTGTCATCAGTTCTCTTGCCCTTTTTGCGGCGCAAACAGGGTCTTGCCGGTGGTTTCCCGAGTGGAGTTGGCGTCCAACTCCATGAACTGCACCTCCTTGCTCATGCGGTCCCAGGTAACGTCTTCGCTCATTATTTCGCTTTCAAATCCCCATGTGTCGAACTCGTCTTCAAACAGCTCCTTGGACCGGTCGTGGAAGTTTTTCAGGTCGTCCATCTTCGCCTTGGAAAGGCTTTGCACGTGGTCCAGGCTGCGAACAATGCGGGCGGAGATGAACACCATGAGCGTGGATTTGACGGCTGAGACGTTTTCGCGCTTGAAAAGCCAGCCCAGCACAGGCACCGACGCCAAGCCGGGCATGCCGGTGCGGCCTTTTTCCATATCGTCCTGTATCATGCCGCTGATGACCATGGTGGCGCCGTCCAGCAACTGCACTGAGGTCTTGGTGTAGCGGTTCAGTGTAACCGGGGCGAACACGTCCGTGGTGGCCTGGGAGACTTTCTTGACCTCCTGCTCCACTTCCAAATGAACAAAGTCGTTCACCTTGTTGATATGCGGGGTTATTTTCAGCCGTATGCCCACGTCCCTGTAGTCATACGTAATGTTTGTATTGCCGTTGTCCTGGAATACTTGACCGGTCTGGTAAGGCCGGTTTTCACCCACAAAGACCTCAGCTTCAGCGTGGTCCATGGTCATTAGCTGGGGCGTGGAGAGGATGTTTATTTCGTCCACGGATTTTGTGTAGTCGATAAGCGCGCCCAGCGTGGGGAACTGCTGATCCTTGTAGGTGATGATGTTGCCGAGCACGCCCATGCTGAAGCCGCCAGGCAGGGAAGAAAAATTCGGCAACCCCCCCTCTATGACCGGCGCCGCGTAACTAAGCAGTGAGCCGTCAGACGGATTCAGGTAGCCGAACTGACCTATATTGCTCTCGTTGGCCAGGCCGATGGTCCACTCCACGCCGAAGCGCCGGGAATTGTTCAGCGTAGTTTCCATTATCATGGACTCCACGTAGACTTGGTCGCGGGGCTGGTCCAGCTCCTTGACGATCTGGTCCACAGAGGTGAACACTTCCTTGGTGCCCAGCACGACAATGGAGTTGGTGTCCTTGTCTGCGCTGACTTTGAACACGGCGTCTTTTTCCACGACCGCGCCTTTCTTTTCCTTTTCTTTGCTTTCCTTCACCTGGGCTTCCACCAGAGACTGCAGCACGTTGGACAAGGTTTCCGCCTTGGCGCTCTGCAGCCGATACACGCGGATAAAGCCTACGTCGCCCTCCTCCACCCTGTCCACACGGGCCAACAGGGCGCGGATATTGTCTTTCTGATCCTCAGTGCCGGCAAAAAGCACACTGTTGGACCACTCGATGGCCCGCAGCAAGGGGCCTTCAGCTATCTGCTTGCGCTTGACCAATTCATCGTAAATGGAGGATATCACCTGCACAGCTTTGTTGGCCTCGGCCGAGTCCAAGTTGAGAAGCTCGAAATCCCACTTTGGGCGAATGTGCTGCACCTCGTTGAGAATGTCCAAAATGTGGTTGATGGACTGACGAGTGTCCTGCACCAGCAGCGCCTGAGCCTGGGGAATGGGCAGTATGTTGCCCACAGGAGAGAGCATGCCTTTTAGCGTGGCGGCGGCGTCGTTGGGTGAAATGGAAGCGTCCAGCTGGTAGACGGTGGTTACCAGCTCGTCCCCCTGCCCCCGGGCCTTTTCGTAAGAGGATTCAAAATCGCCAAGCATGGCCTTGGCCTGGCCGCGGGGGAAAACGTATATAACCTCGCCCTTGGCCACTGCAGAAAGCCCGGTGGCCGAGAGCACCTCGTGAAAAATGGCGGCCAGCTCAGGCTCGCTGATGGCTTCCTGGGAGTATATGTTGAACTTGACGTTGGGAATCTGGTCCGAGCGGTAGATAATGTTGCGGCCGGTGTAGCGGCTGAAGAACCGGATGAAGTCTTCGAGCAGCACGTCCTCCAGGTTTGCCCGCACCTTGTTGTTGTCGGCCGCCTGGGCTGGAGCTTGGAACGCCACAGCGCTGCAAAGGACAAAAAAGGCGAAAAAAATTCCGGCCAGGCGCAGAAAGGCCCGGATTTTGGCCGATGGCGATGGCGTCATGAAAAAACTCCTGATGAGTGGCCTGGTCGGGAGCAAGCCGGTTGCGGGCATGAAGGGTTCCTTATTTCAGTTCAACAAATACACTTAGGGGCTGACCGCGGCGAAGCGTTTCCAGCGTTACAGAATTGGCTTTGTCCAACCCGGAATAGGCGTCCAGCAATTTCTTCGGCGTATCCACTTCTGTGCCGTTGATGCGCATAATCACGTCGCCGCTGCGCAGCCCCACCTTACGCAGAATAGAATCGCGCTTGATGTTGCGGACCTTGTAGCCGGCCACCTGGCCGTCCTGGTGGTAGGGCTTGAACAGAGCGTCCTTGAGTACGGCGCTGGGGTCCTTGAGCACATCGGAAATCTCGCTGCGGTTCAAAGTGACCTTGCGGGTCAGCCCGGTTTGGTCATCATCCTTTTCTTCCGGCTCAGACGGGGGGGTATAAGCCACTTTCGGCCCGGGCAGCACAGTGTCGTCCCCCTGCACGGCAATACGCCGCCGCTCGGTTCCTTTCACCCATACAGCCCCTTCTGGGTCCACGGACTCCAGCACCCAATTATGCAGGCTCTGGCCTGGGTAGACAAACTCCGTATCGTCTCCCACTGTGACGAAAAGCACCGTGCGGCGGCCAACTACAGCCCCGGCGGCGCGCCATGTTCCTGGGTCTGGCCCCTCGTCCACAGGTTCTTGCTCCGCAACTTGATCCGGTACAGGCTGTGCCGCTTGGGGAGTTTCCAAACCCATAATGTTCCGTTCGCGGACCAAGCCGTCATAGGACGTTTTCTTGGAAACCGCCCGCACTTTGGTTGGCCCGGAACTCAGCTTTGGCGCTGGGGCGGAAAGCTGCAAAAAGCCGCCCAGGGCGTACGCAAAGGCAATTCCCAGAACCAGGGGAAACAGCCGCGTCAAAGATTGGGGATTGAAAGACAACAAAGAAGCCATTACTACTCCTGAACATCGTGTGCTGCAGCAAGAGCGTTTCTATAAGCGAGTTCGCCGGCAAACTCAAGGCGCCGGCGCCGAGGTTTGCGGCGCGCTGAAATTACGGTATTGTCCCTTGCCGGATACGAACCTGGCACACCCCAACACGTAGGAGCGCCCATGCAGGAAATAAAGCATCTTGAAGCCATTGAAAACCTTATTGCCTCTGACTCGCTGCAAGATCAATTCGAATACGGGTCAGAAGAACAGCGATATGAAATATTGGACTTCCTTGAACGGTTGATGGACGTTTCGGAAAAGGCGGACGCGCTGGCCACCAAGCTCATATTCAAAGAATCTTATCTGGAAAAGACCAAAGCCCAAAACGACCAGAAATAACGGCGCTTTCCCCCAGCCTTATACGACGTTTGCCTGTTTACCTCCCAGCCGTGAGCCTGCCCGGCAAGCTCACGCGGTTTCGGGGCCGGCTCAGACGCCATGACCACCGCCCGGGGAACCTTGTGCGCCGCCAGTAGGTCCAAAAACTTGGGCCAGGGCATGAAGGCCCGGGAAAGCGCTGCATCCGGCGCCCTTTGGGCCAGAACGTCTTCCGCCCGGCGCGGCTCCGCCCGCGTGCGCTCCAGCCGCAACTGGCCCAGCACATACTGTAAAAACGCGCTGCGCTTGGCCCGTATTTCCACCATGACGTACTCCCCGCGGCTCCACAGCATGCGCAACGGCGCGCCCGGCAGCCCGGCGCCTGCGCCCAAGTCATAAATCAAAGGATGGTCTGGCAGGTCCAAGCTGTCCAGAAACTCCGCCAAGAACCAACTGTCCGCAACCAGCTCATCCAGGGCCTGACGCCAGGAACGAGCTCCAACGAGATTCACAGAGCGGTTCCAGCGCATCAACGCGCCCAGATACACGGCCAACTGCTCCGCCTGCGCCTGGCTTGCCGGCAACTGCAGTTGCCGGCAAGCCTCCATGACCTCTGAAGGCCCGGGCTCATTTACATTTGCATTCTGTCGCATAGTAGGTCAAGAAGCGGCAGCAGTCCTTACCGCCATGTTACAATAAATTAACTACACGAAATATAAGGAGGCGCCATGAACGCCACAGGCCACGACGTTATTCTTTTTCCCGGCCAGGGCTCCCAGGAGCAAAATATGGGCCGCGACGCAGCCGAAGCAAACCTGGAAGCCATGGAGCTGTGGAAAAAAGCCGAAAAACTAAGCGGCGCTGACCTGCGCGGCGTATACTGGGACGGCGGCGGCGACGACATGGCCCGGACCCGGTATTTGCAGCCTGCGCTCACTGTTGTCAACATCACGCTGTGGATGGCGGCGCGGGAAAAGCTGTCGCCGTTGTGCGCCGCCGGGCACAGCCTGGGCGAATTCGCCGCTCTGGCCGCGGCTCGGGCCATCCGGCCGGAAGAAGCCTTGGAAACCACCGCCCTGCGCGGCCGGCTGATGGAAGAGGCCGACCCAGAGGGACGCGGCTCCATGGCCGCCGTGCTCAAGCTGGACACAGACACTGTGCTTGACATAGTGGCGCAAGCCAGGGAAGCAAGCGGCGCAATACTCATACCGGCCAACTTTAACACCCCGGTCCAGTTGGTTATCAGCGGCGAACAAGCCGCCCTGGAAGCAGCAGCCGGCCTGGTCAAAGAACACAAAGGCAGGTACGTCCCCTTGCCCGTGAGAGGGGCGTTCCACTCTCCGCTCATGGAAGAAGCAGCTAAAGAACTGGCCGGACGGCTGCGCAAATTGGACTGGCGGAAACCGACCTTTCCGGTTCTTTCCAACGTGACCGGGAAACCAGAGCAAGACCCGGACGCGCTGTGCGGCGTCATGGTCCGGCAGATGACCTCGTCCGTGCTTTGGACGTCCATTGTCCGGGAGGCCTGGGCCATGGGAGGCCGACGCTTTGTGGAGCTGGGCCCCAAGGGCGTGCTCACCCGCATGCTGCAGCCGAACCTGAAAGGATTTGTGAACGGCGAAAACTGTGAAACGGTCAGCGTTTCTACCCTGGACGCTGTGGAAACGCTGTAGCAGAAAAGCGCCCGCGAAAACAACGTTGCGCGGGCGCCTCACGATAGTATGAATTTCCCTGGACCTCAAAATCGGTCGAAGCCGTCGTCCTCGCCTCCATGGCCGTGGCTATGCCCTGCGTCAGGGGTCGCAGGCAGAGCCTTGGGCGCTGGTTTACGCTGGCGAGCGCTTGAATCCTCCAGCTTAAAGTAGGCGATGGACTGTTGCAGCTGCATCGCCTGGCTGGACAGTTCTTCGGAAGTGGAGGCCATTTCCTCGCTGGCCGAAGCATTCTGCTGCACCACTTGGTCCAGCTGCTGAATGGCCTTGTTGATCTGGTCGGCCCCGGCGTTCTGCTCTGAGGAGGCAGCAGAGATTTCCTGCACCAGCTCCGCGGTTTTCTGAATGTCCGGCACCAGCTGCTTGAGCAGCTCGCCGGCCTGCTCAGCCACCGCCACGCTGGAGGAGGAAAGCTCGCTGATTTCAGCGGCGGCGGCGCCGCTGCGTTCGGCCAGCTTGCGCACTTCGGCGGCCACCACGGCAAAGCCCTTGCCGTGTTCCCCAGCCCGGGCCGCTTCAATGGCGGCGTTCAGCGCCAACAGATTGGTCTGTCGGGCAATTTCTTCGATAATCGATATCTTTTCAGCTATTTCGCGCATGGCGGACACGGTTTCACCAACTGCCCGGCCGCTCTCCTCTGCGTCTTTGGCCGCCTGCTGGGCCATGGACTCGGTTTGTGTGGCGTTTTCGTTGTTCTGGCCGATGTTGGACGTCATCTGCTCCATGGACGCCGAAACCTCTTCCACGCTGGCGGCCTGCTCTGTGGCGCCCTGGGAAAGGGACTGGGCCGTGGCGGACAGTTCCTCGCTGCCCGCGGAGACGTTTTCCGACGCGGCGGTTACTTCGCCCAGCACTTCGGCCAGCTTGTCCTTCATGCGGGTCAAAGCTCCGGCCAGCAAACCGATTTCGTCCTTTTGCCGTACGTCTATGGAGGCCGCCAGGTCGCCTTCAGCCACTGCCTCGGCCATGGCCACGCCCTTGCGCATGGGGCCGATGATGCCCGTGGCGATGACCCAGGCCATGATTACGCCGATGGGCACGGCCACGCTGGCGATGGAGATAACCACCGTCCGGGTGTTGGAGGCTGCGTCCAGCATTTGCTGGTCGGTCATCACGTTGGCTTCCACCGCATTCTTAGCCTCGTCCAGCAGTCCCTGGACCTTTCTCAGGTTGGGCTGCGTCTCTGTGGCGTATATTTCCTGGGCCTTGCGGTAGCCTTTCATGCGTTCGCCCTGCCAGCTGATGACGTTGTTCAGCGCGCCCAGGGTTTTTTCCATAGCCGGCGTGGTCACTCGGTTGAAGTAACTATAGGCCTGTTCGCGCAGTCCGGACTGCAGAAATTCATTAATCTGAATGGCGCTCTGGTGCAGCTCCTTGTGCGGCTCGTAAACAGGGTCCACCACCGCGGCAAAGCCGGGTTCCCGCTGCTTTTGCTGCGCTGTGGCGTCAGAGTACAGCCACTTGCCCAGGCTGCAGGTTTTCCAGTCCAGGTGCACGTTTAGCTGGTTTGCAGAGGTGTCCAGAAACGCATCCTTCACCGCATGAGTCCAACCCAGGTGGTCTACCTTCTTTTCTGCAAGAAAACGCCCCAACTCCGGATCCACGGGAGTGTACACCTCTTTGATATGTTTGGCGGACTCGTGCAGGTCTATGTGCGGCTGCTCCACCTCGAGCATAAACGGAACAATGGCTGGAACCATGGCCTCGGCCTGCTGGCGGCCCTGGCCGTAGTACCACTGCCCGAAGCCACATTTGCGCGGATCCAGCTGCACGTTCAGCTCTGTCACGTTCTCGTCGCTGATAAACGCGCTCACGTCTCCGGCCCAGTTCAGGTGGTCCACCACCCGCTGCACGAACTCGCCCCGCAGCTTGTTGCCGTCAATGACTTCAGAAGCGTTGTCCACTATGCCGCCAATGCCCAGCACGGACCAGACCCCCACCAGGATAAGCAACAGGAGCACCACGCCAAAGCCAACGGTAAATTTTCCTTTCAGGCTGACGTCTTTCCAACGCATAACCCAATCCCCCTTTAGCTGGAAATGGAATCGTAATCGTTCTAATTAGTTATTCAGAGCAGGTCAGTTAGGTTTATATGCCCCTTTCTTTCATACCTCTCTGCAATCTGCAATAGTTATAATCCGAATAATGGGGATGTTGTATTATTTTAAGAGAAAGCAGGCTCGTCATTCACGAAACTTCGCCGCATTTTTTTTTATTGCCCTAAAGAGAACCCTACCTAAAGTCCGATAAGACAGACGAGCGGGCGGAATACACTCTGCTGGCGGCGAGGCGCTGCACAGAGAGGCCAGGCGCCCTGGCGTGGCAGGGAAGCCGAAAGGTATTCAAGGAGGAACACATGTCACTTATCATTAACCACAACTTAA
>CAYTSA010000078.1:0-11817 GCA_964440345.1 uncultured Desulfovibrionaceae bacterium
TCGTGCTGCGACTCGGGGAAGTGGTCTGTGGCATGGTCAAATCCTCCTGCCCGAAACATAAGGCTTACGGACCACTCTGTCAATACATTGTGCGCACATACACCTCCTCTTCTTGATGACGAGTAACGGACGTCCCGCTACTACCCTGATCCACCGCCTAAAAATTAAAAATCACGTTACGTTCGGAAAACCAAACAAATAGAATGCGTTTGCAAGCACAAATCTTTCGCCAGCGAGGCGCGTCGCGGTTGTGTCCATATAATGCTGTAAATTCAGGTTGAGGCCTGAGGCAACTCCTCCCTGACCTGTAGCCGGGTTGCCTGGCCTGCGCCGCCAGGTGGTGGATGTAGGACGACATCCCCCTTGCTTGTGAAGCGATTAGGAAGGACAAATGCCTCGATACATCTGGCAGCTACCCCAGCGGCCCATTCCCGAATGGAATGCGCGGCAGCTCCTGCGGCCTTTGGCCGACTGCCGCCGGCGACAGGGAACCCTCCTGGCCAAGCTGGCTGGCATTGGCTTGGAAGACAGCCTCAGGGCCCAGGCGCAATCTCTTGAGGAAGATGTGGTCCAAACAGCGGCCATTGAAGGGGAGCGCCTGGACCGCGAGCAGGTGCGCTTATCGGTGGCCGTGCATCTTGGCCTGAACCAAGGCGGGCTGCGCCCGGCGGATCGGGCCACCGACGGCCTGGTCATGGTGCTGCTGGACGCCACCCAAAACCATGTACAACCCCTGACGGCGGAGCGTCTGTGTGGCTGGCAGGCCGCGCTGTTCCTCTCGGGTTATTCCGGCCTCAGCCGCATCGTCACCGGGGCATGGCGTGAAAAGCCCATGCAGGTGGTCTCCGGCCCATTGGAGCGGCGCCGGGTGCATTTCGACGCTCCGCCGCCCGAGAGAATCGACGCGGAGATGGAGTCATTCCTATCCTGGTGGAAGGAGAGCCGACCCCCCTGGACGACATCCTGCGCGCCGGGCTGGCGCATCTGCGCTTTGTTACCATCCACCCCTTCGATGATGGCAACGGCCGCCTGGCCCGCACCCTGACCGACATGGCCCTGGCCCAAGACGAGAACCTTCCCGCACGTTACTACAGCCTTTCCGCCCAGATCATGTACGAGCGCAACAGCTACTACGATGTTCTGGAGCGCACCCAGAAAGGCGATGGTGATGCAACCCAATGGCTCCTGTGGTTCCTGGAGCGCGTGGACCGGGCCATGGCGGTCGCCGAGCGGACCATCGCCAAGGCGCCGCTCAAGGCCGAGTTCTGGCGGCGGCACACGACCACCCCGCTCAACGTGCGTCAACGCAAAGTGGTCAATCGCCTCCTGGACGCCGGTCCGGAGGATTTGGGCGGCGGATTCGAAGGTGGGCTCACCAACCGCAAATACCTGGGCATGACCAAAACCTCGCGGACCACAGCCTATCGTGAACTGGCCGATCTGGTGGCCAAGGACATCCTGCGGCCACGGGAGGGAAGGGGACGCGGCGCGGCCTATGATCTGGTTTGGCCGAAGTGACCAGCAAGCGCTTCATTATAGCATTTAACGATTGAAATGCTCTAGATGAAACGATTAAAGATAGATAGCACGATTCTTTCTTAAACGCGGACCGCATCCTCAGTCAACATTACCTCGAAAGCCATTAACGGCTCCCCGCCCGCTCCCGCAGACTCTGGATTGCTTCTTCAGCCGGTTGAACCTTGCCGTCCGCGATCTGGCGGTTTCCGAGCGCCAGAATCTTAAGCATCGCCAAGACTTCTTTGGTCTGCTCGTAACTGGCGATGTCCTGAATGACCGCCTTGGCCCCGCCGTTCTGTGTAATGACCTGCGGCTGGCCCTGCTCGGGAAGGCTGCCCACGATCTCGGCGGCATGGGCCTTGAGATAGCTGATCGGCTTGATCTGGCTTGAAAATTTCATGGGTAACGCCGCGGTGGATTGTTAAGACCAAATATAGTCCGCAATCGGGTCACTGCCAAGCGTGATCTTTTGAAATAATCACACCCCAGGTAACGAGATAAAAAGCAATGTCGTGTTATTGTGTTGGAGAGGCTGCGAGATGTTTTGCACTGAAAGAAAATCATAAGCTTATTCCTATCGAGCAGAGAGCAAACTACGAGGAGAGGCATGTTCCCTCCGACAGGAAAACGCTTGGAGATAGTTTTTTTGTTGCGGAGGCGAAAACGCGATCCTGCCCCTTGCCGTGGGCCGCAGCAGGCGCAGACTGCTCTTGCTCATGATGCGCCTCCCTGGTGATCTTGTGGCGCATATTGCAACAGGCAAGGCTGAAGCCAAAAATAGCTCGCAGGCGTCGCAGCGCTACGTCAAAAGTCATTATTTTTCGCCAAATCGCAGCATGCTGCAGTTATGATCAAATGCAGCAGACAGTTAGAGAGTGACAGACCCTGGTTTATCTGCACCGTATTTTCTGATACGCTACAAAGAGTACTCACGCTTGAGTGAAGCAGCTAAATATTCCTGGCCGTTACTGTTGGAGGAGCCCTGCGGCGAAAGCCGGACCAGTAAGAATGCATGCCGCACATCCGGCAGTTTGAACTGGAAGCATTGGAGTACCTAGCGCGTCCCTGCCGACACCGCAGGAGGCGGCAAAACCTCCGGGGGGTAATCTATTATGTCCATAGCAGTCTTGGCAATTTTTGCGTTTATTCCCATTCTTCTGGCCCTTATTCTCATGGTGGGCTTTCGCTGGCCCGCCACCAAGGCCATGCCGTTGGCCTGGCTGGTGAGCGCCATTGTCGGCGTTGCCGTGTGGGACATGAGCTTAAGCTTTGTGCTCGCCGCCACGCTCAACGGCTTTGGCGGCGCCGTCAACGTGCTCATCATCGTTTTTGGCGCCATTCTCATCCTCTACACCCTGCGAGACTCCGGAGGCATGGAGACCATCAACTACGGGTTTCACGGCCTCAGCCAGGACAGGCGGGTGCAGATGATCATCATTGCCGGCGTCTTTGCCGCTTTTCTGGAAGGCGCGGCCGGGTTTGGCACGCCTGCGGCCATTGCAGCGCCCTTGTTGCTCTGCCTGGGCTTTCCTCCCCTGGCCGCGGCCATCGTCTGCCTGGTGCTGAACTCCTACCCGGTCACTTTCGGCGCGGTGGGCACGCCCGTCTGGTTCGGTTTCCGTCCGCTTGAGCCCAAGGTGACAGCAGCCATGACCGCCAATCCAGACCTGCCCTTTTCGACCATGGCTCAATTCTATTCCATTATTGGCGAATGGGCGGCGGTGATCCACACCCCGATGATTTACATTTTACCGCTGTTCATGCTTGGCTTCATCACCCGCTTTTTCGGGCCGGAGCGGTCCTGGAAAAAAGGGTTTGGCGCCTGGAAATTTTCGGTATTCGCCTCCACCTGCTTTGCCGTGCCCTACCTGCTCACTGCATTTCTTTTCGGCGAGGAGTTTCCATCGCTGCTGGGCGGCCTCATCGGTCTGGCCCTGGTGGTCTGGGGCGCCAACAAGAAGCTGTTCTTCCCCAAAGACCATTGGGACTTCGGCCCGCAGGAGCATTGGACCCCAGAATGGACTGGAGAGATCAAGGCCACTGAAACCTGCGACTTCAAGCCAAGCATGAGCCAGGCCAAGGCCTGGACGCCTTACATACTCATAGGCGCCATTCTGGTGCTTACACGGGTGACCTTTCTGCCTTTTAAATCCATACTCACCTCAGACGCGGTAAAGATATCCATACCGGACATCCTGGGCTACGAAACGGTGGATTTTAGCATGGTTCCCCTATATCTGCCTGGGATTATTCCGTTTATTTTGGTGGCTATACTGACTATTTTCATCCATAATATGAAGATGGAGAAGGTGAAAGAAGCGTGGCGCGATTCCATCAAGCGGATGAAGAACCCGGCCATAGCTCTATTTTTCGCGGTGGCGCTGGTGGAAATATTCAAACAATCAGCGCACAACGATATTGGCGCGCCGTCCATGCCGCTTTCTCTGGCTGAGGCCACTGCCGCCATGGCTGGCGGCGCATGGCCTTTGCTAGCCTCTTTTGTGGGCGCGCTTGGCTCCTTCATCACTGGCTCCAACACTGTTTCCGACTTACTCTTTGCCGAATTCCAGTGGGGCGTTGCCCAGACCATGGGCTTGCCGCGACAGATCATCGTGGCGCTGCAGGCCGTGGGAGGCGCCATGGGCAATATGGTCTGCATCCACAACATTGTGGCTGTGTCGGCCACAGTGGGGCTGGTCGGCATGGAGGGCGTCATCCTCAAGCGCAACGCCATCCCGCTCCTGGTTTATGGCTTGGTGGTGGGCGTCATTGGCTTGGCTTTCTCCTACGTGCTCTTCCCGGGGGCATTCTAAACACACAACCAGTGAGGGAATCATGCCTGACGAGACCATCATACAAAAATTCGCTGAAATTGTCGGTCCAGACAACGTCATGACTCGCGAGGCGGATTTGCGCTCTTACGCGTACGACGCCGCTGTGCTGGAGACCAAATCTCCCATCCTGGTTGTCCGTCCTGAAAACACTGACCAGATTGGACCCATTGTGGCGCTGTGCTACGAGGAAGGGCTGGCCGTAACCCCCAGGGGAGCCGGCACCAACCTCAGCGGCGGGACCATTCCCTCAGAGAACGCCATAGTGCTGCTCACCAATGGGCTCACGCGGATCATCGAAATCAACGAAGAAGACCTCTACGCCGTGGTGGAGCCCGGAGTGGTCACCGCCCAGTTCGCGGCTGAGGTCGCCAAGCGCGGTCTTTTCTATCCGCCGGACCCGGGCAGCCAAGCTGTTTCCACCTTGGGAGGCAACGTGGCCGAAAACGCTGGAGGCCTGCGCGGCTTGAAATACGGCGTGACCAAAGACTACGTCATGGGCGTGGATTTCTTCGACAGCCAGGGCCGGCTGGTCAAGGCTGGCTCCCGTACGGTCAAGTGCGCCACGGGCGTGAACCTGGGCGCGCTGATGGTGGGCTCGGAAGGGACCTTGGGCGTTATGAAGGAAATCGTGCTCAAACTCATTCCCCCGCCCAAAGCCAGCAAGGCCATGATGGCCCAGTTCAGCCAAGTGGATAAAGCCTCTGAGGCTGTGGCCGCCATCATTGCAGCCAAGATTGTGCCTTGCACGCTGGAGTTCCTGGATAACGCCACCATCCGCTACGTGGAGGACTTTCGCAAGGTGGGTCTGCCTGTGGACGCCGGCGCCATACTGCTCATCGAAGTGGACGGTCACCCAGCCCAAGTGGAGGAGGACGCCGCCAAAGTCGCGGACATCTGCAAAAAGGTGGGCGCCACAGCAGTGAACACGGCCCAGAGCGAGGAGGAGCGCGCCAATCTGTGGCAGGCCCGGCGCGACGCTCTGCCCGCTCTGGCCCGGGCTAAACCCACCACAGTGCTGGAGGACGCCACCGTGCCCCGCAGCAAAATTCCGGAAATGGTCCGGGCCATCAACGCCATTGCCGCCAAATACAAGATTGACATCGGCACCTTCGGCCACGCTGGAGACGGCAATCTGCACCCCACCATTCTGACCGACAAACGGGACAAGGAAGAGTTCAAACGGGTGGAGCAGGCAATTGATGAAATATTCGACGTCGCCTTGTCCATGCACGGCACCTTGTCCGGCGAGCACGGCATTGGCCTGGCCAAAGCCAAGTGGCTGGAAAAGGAGACCTCGCCGGCGACCATAGACTACATCCGGGCAGTGAAACGGGCCGTGGACCCCAAAATGATCCTGAACCCCGGCAAGATTATCAGCGTCACCGGGGCGGGAGGCGCATGACCATGTCCGAGATCAAACAACTCGCCTCCATGCTCCAGGAGCTTGACGACCAGATGGTCGCCTGCATGAAGTGCGGCATGTGTCAGTCTGTGTGCCCCGTTTTCGCTGAGACCCTGCGCGAAGCCGACGTGACCCGGGGAAAGATAGCCCTGGTGGAAGACCTTTCCAGGGAAATGGTCAAAGACGTCGAGGGCGTAAAGGAGAGCCTGAACAAATGCCTCCTGTGCGGCTCCTGCGCGGCCAACTGCCCCAGCGGCGTCAACGTCATGGACATCTTTCTCAAGGCCCGAGCCATAGTGAACGGCTACATGGGGCTCTCTCAGGCCAAAAAAGCCGTTTTCCGCCAGATGCTTACCCGGCCCGGTCTGCTGGACAAACTGACAGACACTGCCTCCAAGTTTCAGGGGTTCTTTTCCAAGCCGGTGGGGGGCGCCCAGGGAACCTCCTGCGCCAAGTACGCCATAGGCGGGCTGGAGGACCGGCACTTCAAAGGCTTGGCCAAGGACCCGTTCCACAAGCGCCATACTTTCCCGCTGGACACCGGCCGGGGGGAATCAGGCAAGCGCGTGCTCTTCTTTCCAGGCTGCGTCATCGACAAGGTGTTCCCTAAAGTCGCCGAATCTGTACTTGCCGCGCTGGAACATCACGGCGTGGGCGTCGTTGTTCCCAAGGGCATGGCCTGTTGCGGCATTCCGGCCCTTTCCTCGGGCGATGCAGAGGCCTTCGCCCGGCTGGCGCAAATCAATCTGAAGGTGATGCAGGAGCACAGCTTCGACTTCATCGTCACCGCCTGCGCCACGTGCTCGGCCACCATCCACGAGTTCTGGCCCAAGCACTTAAAGGGACTGGACCCGGCAGCCATGAACGCAGTACAAACCCTCTCCGCCAAGACCATGGACGTGAGCGCATTTCTGGTGGACGTGCTGGCCGTGGACACTGAGGTGGACAAGGGCCACGGTCCTACATCCACCTGGCACGACCCCTGCCACCTGAAAAAGTCCCTTGGCGTTGCAGCCCAACCCCGCAAACTGCTGCAAATCTGCTCTTCCCAGTTCGTGGAAATGGCCGAAGCCGACCGCTGCTGCGGCTCAGGCGGCAGCTTCACTTTTTACCATTACGATGTTTCTAGAAAAATAGGCGATAGAAAGGCGCAGAACATTATCAACGCCAATTCAGAAGTGGCGGCTACAGGCTGCCCGGCCTGCATGATGCAACTCAACGACGCTCTTTCCCGGGCCAAAAGTCCGGTCAAGGTGCGCCACGTAATGGAATTGTACGCTGAATCCCTGGAGCGCCAGAAGGAGCCGGCGGCAACGTAACGCCGCACAGACACAAGGAGCAGAGATGACCCGAGCGAAACTGAAAGAGCTGTTCATCGAGCAGGCGCAAAAAGTTTCAGCCATAACGGCCGAGGTCTCGACCTTGCGCGAGGCGCTCACATACGCTGTGGACCTTTGCGCGCAAAAAGAAGCCTGCCAGTTGCTCGCTTCAGGTTGCGACCTCCCGCTTTCCGCGCCAGGAACAGAACTTTGCGAAACCAAGCCCGGCAAAATACTGGCCGCGCCGAACATCGACGCCCGATCCTACAAGCATCTTGAACAGTTATGCCATAAGCGCTCTATTGAATGCATCCGGGAGAATCTGCGCCGTCATCTGGGCGGCCTGGATATAGGCCTGACCCTGTGCGAGGGCGGCGTGGCCGAAACCGGGACCCTGGTCCTGGACTCCACCCGCGAGGATGTCCGGCTGGCGACCATGATCAGCGAAACCCACGTGGCTGTGATTCCCGCCTCATCCATTGTGCACGCCACATACGATATGGAGGAAAAACACCTGGAGCTGCTGCGCGCCGCGCCCAACTACACCGCCTTCATCACCGGCGCGTCCCGCACTGCAGACATCGAGCGCGTGCTCACTCTTGGCGTGCACGGTCCGTTGGAGCTGCACATAGTCATATGGGAGGGAAAATAACATGGAAGTCATGCAGGACCTGAAGCATTACCACAAACGCATCCAGGAAGCCCTGGAAGACCAGTTTCTGCGGCAGACTTTAGACTCCTTTGCCACCGGCTACTCCGAAAAGCGCCAAGCCGCCTTTGCCGGCATGGACGTACGCAGCCTCATCGACGAAATTGCCCACGCCCGGGACAAAGCCATGGCCAGCATGGAACAACTGTACGAAGAATTCCGCATGCGCTGCGAGGAACAGGACGTGCAAGTCCACTTTGCCCGGACCTCTGGCCAGTGCAACGAAATCGTGGCCCGGATTGCCCGTGAAAACGGCGTAAAAAGAGTAGTCAAATCCAAGTCCATGACCGCTGAGGAGACCCTGCTGAACCACCACCTGGAGGCAGAGGGCCTGGAGGTGACCGAGACCGACTTGGGCGAGTGGATCATCCAGTTGCGCCATGAAGGCCCCAGCCATATGGTCATGCCCGCCATACACCTTTCCCGCGATCAGGTGGCCGAATTGTTCACCACAGTCACCGGCCAGGAGCAGAGCAACGACATTGAAAAGCTGGTCAAAGTGGCCCGGCGCGAGCTGCGGCGCAAATACATCGAAGCGGACATGGGCGTCACCGGCGCCAACTTCGCCATAGCCGAAACCGGAACCTTGGGCCTGGTGACCAATGAAGGCAACGCCCGGCTAGTGACCACCCTGCCCCGCATACAAGTCCACATTGTAGGCCTGGACAAGCTGACCCCCACCCTGCACGACGCCTTGCGGGTCCTGCGCGTGCTGCCCCGCAACGCCACAGGACAGGCCATCAGCTCCTACGTCACTTGGCTGACCGGCGCGACCGAGAATACCTGGGCGGAGGCAGAGAAGAACCAGCGCCACGTCGTCTTTTTGGACAACGGCCGCGCCGCCCTGGCCAAAGACCCGGCCTTTTCCCAGGTGCTGCGCTGCGTACGCTGCGGCGCCTGCGCCAATGTCTGCCCGGCCTACCGCATGATAGGCGGCCACAAGTACGGCTACATCTACATAGGCGCCATCGGCCTTATCCTTACCTATTTCTTCCACGGCCGGTCAAAGGCCCGGGCGCTGGTGCAAAACTGTATGAACTGCGAAGCCTGCAAGGAGGTCTGCGCAGCAGGCATAGACCTGCCCCGGCTCATCAAGGAGGTGCACTCCCGCATCCAGGACGAAGAAGGGCATCCCCTGCGCTCGGTCATGCTGGGCAAGCTGCTGCGCAACCGCAAGCTCTTCCACGCCGTGCTGCGCACCGCCAGCATTCTGCAAAAACCTGTGGCCAGGGGAGGCTACCTGCGCCACCTGCCCCACGCTCTGTTCAAACAGCACGAATACAAGGCCCTGCCGGCCATTGCAGACAAACCCTTTCGCGACCGCTGGCCTAAACTGTATCAGAAGGTGGAAAAACCCCGGCTGAAGGTGGCGCTCTTTTCCGGCTGCGTGCAGGACTTTGTCTATCCCGAGCAGCCGGAAGCCGCTCTGTATATATTGCAGCACCAGCGCGTCCAGGCGGAATTCCCCATGGACCAGACCTGCTGCGGCCTGCCCGCGCTGATGCTGGGCGAAACCGAGGCCGCCCGGGACACAGCCCGGCAGAACGTCATCGCCGTGGACCCCGGAGAATACGACTACATTCTTGTTATGTGCGCTTCCTGCGGCGCGCACATGAAGAAGCAGTACCCCAGGCTGCTGGGCGGCGAGGGTCCCTTTGCAGCCAAGGCCCAGCTCTTTGCCGACAAGGTGCTGGACACAACCAGCTTTTTCAACGACGTGCTGCAACTGCGGGAGGGCGACTTCAACCTGAATGGGACGGCAACCACCTACCACTACCCTTGCCACCTGTGCCGGGGCATGGAAGTGACCAAGGCCCCGGACCAGCTGTTGCGCGCTGCCGGGTTCGACTACAGGGAACTGCCAGAGAATATGGTCTGCTGCGGCTTCGGCGGTTCCTATTCCATGAAGTTTCCGCAAATTTCAGCAGAAATATTGACCAAAAAACTTGACAACATGGAATCAACCGGCGCAAGCCAGCTGCTGACCGACTGTCCCGGCTGCGTTCTCCAGATGCGCGGCGGGATGGAAAAACGGGGCGGCCGCATGCGAGTGCGCCACACTGTTGAGGCCCTGGCTGAACAACTGAAACGCAAATGAATAATACTGACGGAGACGTGACATGAGCGACCTGAAACCCATACGCGACCGGGCCCGCTCCCTGATGCAGAGCCAGTGCAGGGTGTGCCCTGCGTGCAACGGCAATGCCTGCGCCGGCGAGGTTCCGGGCATGGGCGGCCTTGGTTCCGGGACTTCCTTTTTCAACAACATCTCAGCCCTGGCCGCAGTGCGCTTGAACATGCGTTTGCTGCACAGTGTGACGGAACCGGACCTGGGCGTCACGCTCTGCGGCAAGAACCTTTCCATGCCGGTGCTGGCAGCGCCCATGGGCGGCGTGAAATTCAACATGGGCACAGAGGAAGTCACCGAGCAGGATTACGTCAGCGCAGTGCTGGGCGGCTGCGTGGAGGCCGGCGTTCTGGGCTGCACAGGCGACGGCGTGCCGGACTTCATCCACGAAGCGGCCAACGCCGGCATTGCCGCCCTGGGCGGCGAGGGCATACCCTTCATCAAGCCCTGGGAAGACCAGGAGCTTTACGACAAGCTGGAGAAGGCCCACGTAGCTGGCGCCTCGCTGTGCGGCATGGACGTGGACGCAGCCGGGCTGGTGACCCTGCGCAAGATGGGCCGGCCGGTGTCGCCCAAATCGCCCACAGAGCTGGCCGCAATCATTGAAAAATGCCCGATGGACATGATCATAAAGGGAATAATGACCCCGGACGAGGCAGAACTGGCCGCCGACGCCGGCGCCGCCGCTATCGTGGTTTCCAACCACGGCGGCCGGGTGCTGGACCACGCCCCGGGCACGGCTGAGGTACTGCCTGAAATCGCCGCAACCATCCGCGGCCGGCTGCCGGTGCTCGTGGACGGCGGCGTGCGCTCCGGCGTGGACGTACTTAAGATGCTGGCCCTGGGAGCCGACGCTGTGCTCATTGGCCGGCCCATAGCATGGGCGGCCATTGGCGGCGGCGCAGACGGCGTGGCCACGTATCTGGAGCAGATTCGCAGTCAGCTCGTCCAGGCCATGGTGCTGACTGGATCCGCCACCACCGCCGCAGTCTCGCCCAACATTCTCTATTGGTGAGGAGCAGATGGAAACGCAAGGAAAAACACCCGCGTCCACGCGGTTGACTATGGCCTACCGGGTTATGCCTCAAGACACAAACCCCGCCGGCAACCTGCACGGCGGGGTGGTGCTGCGCTACATTGACCTGTGCGCCGGCACGGTGGCCATGCGCCACTGCCGCACCAACGTGGTTACTGCCTCTATAGACCGCACAGAATTTCTCAAACCCGTGTTCGTAGGCGAGCTGGTCATCCTGCACGCCAACGTGAACTACGTGGGCCGCACCTCTTTGGAAGTGGGCGTTCGGGTTGAGGCGGAAAACCTGTACACTGGCGACATACGTTGGACCAACTCCGCTTACCTGACCTTTGTCTCCTTGGACGAAGCCGGCAAGCCAGCGCCAGCGCCCCCGCTCATTCTGGAAACCGACGAAGACAAGCGCCGGCTGCGTGAGGCCAAGGAACGCCGTAAAGCCTGGACGGGCTTGAAAAAGCAAGAACGCGAATCACAGGGAGAGAAAATATGACCCGCACCGCGCGTGAGATGTGAACCTGCTCTATGTTTTCTTCCGCAGCCGGCGCTTGTCTCCCACCCGGACTGTCACCTTTTCTTTATCCAGCTGCTCCATGTACGGGATGGCGAATTTGCGCGACAGTCCCGTTATGTCCCGGAACTCTGTGGGCCCCATCTCTTCGTTGGCGGTCAAGAACTCGATCACTTTGCCGCGTATCTCCTGCATGCCGGCGGCAGAGAGGAACATGTCTTCCTTCACCTTGACCAACTCGCCCTGGTCCATAAGCAGGTTGTAGACAGGCGCGGCCTCTTTAGGCTCCAGGCCCAGCTCTTCCAGTACGTCCTTGTAGTTGGGCGGCGTCATGTAACCCTTGGCGTATATTTCCAGCAATTTTGA
>CAYTSA010000078.1:11827-18378 GCA_964440345.1 uncultured Desulfovibrionaceae bacterium
GCAGGCCCTCTTGATCGGAGGCCAGGGAGACCTTGTGCCCGGCCAGCCGCAGCACTTCGCCTTCCGTCTCCACCTGCCCGGCCTTCAAAGCGCGCTCCACAATAAAATGCTTCAGCTTGGCCGGCAGGGGGTCATTCCAAGCCCGGTCAAGAGCGCCGCGGGGCAGGCCGGCCTTCATGGGCTCGCGTTTGTGGTAGCCGGCCATGAATTCCAGCAGCTGACCGGTCAGTTGCTCCTCAGCCGCCGCGCCCGCGTAGGCCCTTTCTTCTTTGTCAAAGAGAAAAATCTGTCGCCTGCCGGCCATGTCCGACAGCTGTTTGTCCAGTGTTTTGGAGTCCAATCCGCACAGCACCCATAGTTGGGCCCGGCTCAGACCTGCGTTGCCGGCCAGCTTCAACTGGCCCTGGACGATTGCCGCGGCGTCGCCTTCGTCTGCGGCCCGGGCCAGCTCTGCAATGCGCTCAGTTTCTGCAGAAAACCGTTTCATCTTGCGGCCCAGGGGGTTGAGCACCCTGCCGCCGGCTACAGTGCGCAAGGGGGAAAACGACCTCACCACAACCCGGTCGCTGAACACCGCGGGCAGGGGGTCCACAAAGCGCACCTGGCACACCGCAGTCTCGCCTGGCGCCAAGGCGTCGCGGTCTGTAAAAAAGAGGCGGGCCAGAGTTTCCCGGGACCCGTAGTGCAGATGCACCTCGCCCCGGTGCTTGAGTTTGCGCGGGGACGACTGCAAACAGGTCAGCTCCACATCCCACAGTTCATGCGGAAACAATGTCCCGGGCCGGCCCAGCACCTCGCCCCGCTCCAGGTCGGAAACCTCCAGCCCATGCAAATTCACAGCCGTGCGCCGGCCGGAATTGGCGGTCTCCACAGCGCCGCCGTGCGACTGCAGCCCCCGGACTTTAGTCTTGAGCCCGGACGGGTAGACGGCGACATCGTCGCCCACACTCACCGAGCCGGAAATAAGCGTGCCCGTGACCACGGTGCCGTGCCCGCGCATTGTGAAGACGCGGTCTATGGGCAGCCGAAACAGGTCAGAACGTTTCCTGGCTTGATGCTCGTTAATGAATTCCTGCACAGCTTGGCGCAGCTCCGGCACGCCCTGGCCGGTATGGGCGGAAACAGGGTAGACCGGCGCTTCCTCCAGAAACGTGCCGGCGAAAAAGGCCTTCAGGTCTTCCTGGACCAGCTCCAGCCACTCCTCGTCCACCATATCCACCTTCGTCAACGCGGTTATGCCGTGCTCAATTCCCAGTAGGGAGCAGATTTCCACATGCTCACGGGTCTGGGGCATCACGCCCTCGTCCGCGGCAATGACCATGAGCACGAAATCAATGCCCGAGGCCCCAGCCACCATATTCTTGACGAATTTCTCGTGCCCGGGCACGTCCACTATGCCCAGCCGCTCGTCAGCGCCCAGGTCCAGATAGGCGAAGCCCAGTTCTATGGTGATGCCCCGTTTTTTCTCTTCGGCCAGCCTGTCGCAGTCTATGCCGGTCAGGGCCTTTACCAGCGTGGTTTTGCCGTGGTCTATATGTCCGGCTGTGCCCATCACTACAGCCATTCTCTTCTCCTGTTCCGGTTTGTCCTTCAGTGAAGGTTAGCTTTGCCTCATTGCTGCAACGAGAGTCAAGGACGGCGGCCAGTTCACAGCGGCCAGTTCTCAGTTGACGGCCCCATGGACATTAGCTAATGACTCGACTCATTGCAGTGCCGGCGGTTCGTGAGTTTGCTTTTCATAGAATGACGTTCTGCGGAGGTAATTCCATGGCCAAAGAGGAAGCCATCGAAGTAGACGGCGTGGTGCAGGAAGCCCTGCCCAACGCCATGTTCCGGGTGGAGCTGGAAAACGGGCACGAGGTTCTGGCCCACATTTCCGGGAAAATGCGCAAGTTTTACATCCGCATCCTGCCGGGCGACCGGGTCAGGGTCGAACTCTCTCCATACGACCTGACCCGAGGGCGCATCACATACCGCATGAAGTAGCAATCATTCACGTTTCACGCCTTCATGGCCAGGACTTCTGCGTATATCTCTTGAACTCTGGCGCACATCTTTTCCTGCGTAAAAGTTTCTGCAACCCGGTTGCGGCCTGCTTCCCCCAGTTGCCTGGCCCATGCCGGGTCCCCAGCCAGCCGGCGCAAGGCGGCGGCTAGCCGGTCAGGATTTCCTGGGGGAACCACCAGTCCGGTTTGCCCGTCCTGAACTACCCAGCTTGTACCAGTGCCCACTTCGGTGGCCACGCAGGGCAGACCGCAAGCCATGGCCTCCAGCAAAACCGTGCCAAAAGCCTCTGCCCGGGAGCTGGCCGGCAACACAAACACTCCGGACCGGCAGTAAAGCGGCGGCAGTTGTGCGTCTGGAACCTCGCCCACAAACTCTGTCCGGCCGGCCACGCCCAACTGGACCGCCTGCTGCTCCCATTCTGCGCGCATGGGCCCGTCGCCGGCCACGGTCAGCCGCGCGTTCGGCAAAGAGGCCATGGCTTGGAGCAGCGCGCCAAGGTCTTTATAATACCGGTGTTTGCCCACAAACAGCAGCCGGTTGGGATCACGCTCGCCAGCGTCCATGCATTCGCTGAACCGGGAAAGGTCCACCCCCAGGGGGGCTGTGCGGCATTTGTTTTGCACTGGCTGCAGCCAGGGCGAAGTAGCTATATAGTTGGGGCTGGTGGCCGCTATTATGTCGGCTTTTTGCAACGCCAGCCGCCACAAAGGGCCGTAAAACCGAAGCAGCCGTTTCTGCCGTACCACGTCGGCGTGGTGGGTGACCACGGTTGCCGTAGCCCGGCCCAGCAGCATATTGGCGAACTCCCCCTGAGGGTATGGTGAATGCACATGGGCCACGTCCGGCTTTTCGGCCAATGCCCGCATGAAAAAACCGGGGCTTATCGGCATGGACGCCAGCGTAGCCAGCCGGCCGGCCCGGATGACCCGCACCCCGTTTTCCCGCCGCACCGATCCAGAAAGGCCCAGGCTGCAGACCAGCACCCGCGCGTCGTGGCCTGCAGCCGCCTGCGATTCAGCCAACACCTTGACGTAGTTCTCTATGCCGCCTTTGACCGGATGGTAGTCCTTGTACAGATGCAGAATTTTCATGCTGTATCAGCCAGCTTGCGATACAGGGCCAGAGTGGCTGACGCAGTTTTGCTCCAAGAGAACTGCGCGGCCCGCTCCCGGGACAGGCTGCGCAAACTCTCCAGCCGCGAAGGGTCGCCCAAGGCGTGGGAAAGAACCCGCGCCATGGCCTCCGGGTCGCGAGGGTCGAAAAACACTGCTGCGTCGCCAGCGACCTCCTGTAGCGCCGGAATGCGGGAACAGGCCACAGCCGCGCCGCAGGCCATGGCCTCCAGCACCGGCAACCCGAAACCTTCATATAACGATGCAAAAACGAACAATTCGGCCCCAGAATACAAGGCTGGCAAGTCTGCGTCCGCCACCGGCCCCAGCACGATAACCGCGTCTCGGGAAAGATACTCCGCTAAAGGGTATTCCGGCAGCATGGCGCCGGCTATGACTAGCGGAATAGGCCGCTCCAGCCGGGAACAGGCCTGCAACAAGGCTGGCAGATTTTTGTGCGGCTTGTTGGAGCCCACATACAGCATATACCGACGCGGCAAACCCAGCCGGTCCTTGGTTTCAGCCACCAGGTCCATACGGGGCGACTGCATGGACGGGTCTGCAGCCAGGGGAATGGCCGCCGCGTTCCGGCCTGCCCGAGGAGAAAACGCTTCCAAGTCCTTGCGGGTCGTTTCGGAAATACACGTCACGAGGTTGGACGTTCGCAGCGCAGCCTGCAACGCCAGCGTAAAAAACCACCTTGCCTTCAGGCTGGATTCCTCCGGCAATATCCGTGGGATAAGGTCATACACCGTCAGCAGCGTGGGCTTGCGGGGAAACAGCGGTTTGAGCAAATAGGTGGCGTGATAGACACAGGCTTGTTGCTCCGCCAGTATCTTTGGCGCCAGCATCTGCTGCTTCAGGGAAAAAGGGCTGGCGTCTACAGACAGAGGCAGCACTTTTGGGTGACGCAGCTGGGCGAGCGAATACAGGTCCTTTTTTTGGGGGGGCAGCAACGCCACAAGCCTCTCGTTGTCTTGCAGCAACGGCGGCATGGCCCGGAGCAGATTGGCGGCGTACCTGCCTACGCCAGGAAAATGGGCTGTCGCTGTTCTGGCGTCAAGGCAGTACGTGGTAACAGCAGTCACAGGCGCGCCTCCTTACAAACTCCCATAGTGTAACGAGTGGAGGCTGTGCCGCACTGGCTTTGCAACATTGTAGCGTTTCCTTACAACAATATCATTCGCTTACGGGCAAACACACGGTGAAAGCGGTCCCAGCGCCTAACTGGCTCGTCACGGTGACAGAGCCTCCCAGCAAATTGGCCAGCCGCCTGACAATGCCCAACCCGAGACCAGTTCCCTGGTGCTTGGCCCCCCGGGAATCGGCAAGCTGCTTAAAAGGCTCAAAAATTTCATCCAGCGATTCTTCGTGGATGCCCACTCCGGTGTCCTCCACCGTGAGCATCAGTTGCAGCGGCTTCACCTGGCTGGAGGAACGAATCAAACACGCGTCTATGGCGACAGACCCGCGATGGGTAAATTTGATGGCGTTGCCCACCAGGTTGAACAGTATCTGGCGGATGCGGCCCTCTGCCGCCCACAGCTGCGCGGGGATTTTGGGGTCTATACGCAGCACCATGCCCAGCCCCTTGCGCATAGCCTGTTCCCGGAAAGTGTTGGAGACAGTCTGCAGTGTGGTCCGCAGGTCAAAGTAGTCGTGGACCACATGAATGTCTTCAGCCTGCAGTTTGGAAAACGCGAGAATATCATTGATAATTTCCAACAAGCCTTCGCCGGCCAAAAGCGCTGTATAGGCGTAGTCTCTTTGCTCTGGATTCAAGCCGGAATCCATAAGCAAATCCATCATGCCCAGGATGCCGTTCATGGGCGACCGAAGTTCGTGGCTCATGTTGGCAAGGAACTCGGTCTTGGCGTTGTCCGCCGCCTCGGCCAGCTGTTTTGACTTTCGCAGCGCCATTTCTTCTTGCCGGAAGAGCGTCACGTCCCGAGCCACCTCCACACAGCCAATGACCTCGCCCTGTTCGTTCAGCGTTGGCACCGAGGTTATTTCCAGAATCTTGTCCTCCGGCGTATGCACCTCGCTTTGCGCGCATCGGCCATTGCGCAAGGATTCGCAGACAGGACAGTTCGAGCATGGAGAATTGCGGTCGCGCCATAAGAAATAGCATTTCTTGCCAATTATGTCGTCTAGCTGGGAATTAACGGACTCACAGGCCGCCTTGTTGGCCCAGGCTATGTTCTGGTCCAGGTCGTAGTAGACCACTATGTCAGAAATGGCGTCCAGAATCTGGCGCTTCAGTTCCTTGGATTTCTCCAAAGCTGAAACAACCCATTCGAACTGTTGAAACTTCGCCTCATGGGCCCTCAAGCGACGTTTCAGCTCATCATTTTCCTGCTGCAAGCACTGTATGTCTGCGTCTCTGTGTTCGTTCATGTCGCACCTGTGGCGACAAGAAATAAAACAAATGCTCGCGCAGGTCCATGATAAAGAGAGCGGCGGCAACGCTGGAAGGCCAGGACGTCAGCAGCAAGGCAAGCCATCCGTGTCGCTTTTTCTTGCATCTTCGATCAAGTCTGAAAGCCGAATTTTATCAAAAGAATCGTAGATGTCCTGCGTCGCTTTCTGCCACACCTTGCGGGCAACGCACGACGTTGCAATGGGACACGATTCAGGATTATCAACACATTCGCTGACTGTGGGCTTGTTTTCTAGAACACGGACAATCTGGGCGACCGTAATATCCTCCGGAGCCTTGGCCAGCAAATGACCGCCGCTGGGCCCACGTTTGCTGCGAACAAACCCCGCCTCTTTGAGAGGCCGTATCAGTTTCTCCAGATATTTTACTGAAATGTCCCGGCGTTTGGAAATATCCTGGATACATACGGGGCCGTTGTCAGCGTTTAGCGCAATATCAAGCAACATGCGCAAGCCATACCGGCTTCTTGTGGTAAGTTTCACGAAACACCTCCTTCTTGTGCGGTGTTTATAGCACACGCCTCTTCATGCAGCAATAGGCAAGAAAAGATACATGTAGCTATGTTCTATATTTCACAACACAGGCATGCTTCACCCCTCTGATCCACCGTCTCAAAATAAAAATTAAAAAATCCACGCTACGTTCCGAAAACCAAACAGACAGAATGCGTTTGCAAAGACAAATCTTTCACCAACGAGACGTCGCCCCTGCGCTGTATGACATATTGATGTAACGTATCGTGGATGTAGTGACTTGAAACAACTCCTCCCCGGCCTGTAGCCGGGTTGTCTGGTCTGCGCGGTCAGGCAGTTGATTATGGACAAGCACTCTTCTGTAAAGCGCCATTATTTTCTACAATGGAGCGTAAAGAAATTTGTGTTTTTCTGCATTTTTTCCTTGACGGGGTTGTGTGGCTCGGATATCTACTTCCGTTCACGGCTCAGCTGGCGTAGCTCAATTGGTAGAGCAGCTGACTTGTAATCAGCAGGTTG
>CAYTSA010000079.1:0-18082 GCA_964440345.1 uncultured Desulfovibrionaceae bacterium
CCTCGACTTTACTGACAGATGTGGGAGCTTCGGAGCAAAGGGCATAGCCACATTGTTTTTTTCTGTTTCTCTATGACGTGGTCATAGAATTTGCCGCTATCAGGGATGTATGAGAAAAATAAAGTATTTCCTTATATAAGCAAGAACGTTTTATGTGCTCATGGCTTAATTCCAGCAAGAGTCGTCGAACAATAACAATATTTATATTAAAACACCAAAAATCGTTGCCATGTCACGTGTGCGTTTTCCCTCTCGACCGCGCGGCCTTCTGCAGGTAAAACACCGCCATGCAGTCTGCGCACGATAGAACAGAAACCCGCAAGGCCCTGCACCGCGTTACCTGGGCCGGGGTGTGGGTCAATCTCTTCTTGGCTGTGGTCAAGAGCGTTGCCGGCTGGCTGGGCAACAGCCAGGCTGTGCTGGCTGACGGCGTACATTCTTTTTCTGATTTGGTCACGGATGCGGCCATTCTGATTGGTTCCTACTTTTGGACTGCTCCCGCAGACGCGAAGCACCCCCACGGTCACGGCCGCATAGAGACGATGACTACATTGGGCATAGCGCTGGCCCTGGCTGTGGCGGCGCTGGGCATAGGCTGGGATGCTTTACAGAATCTGCGCGAGCCGTATGAGGGCAAACCCGGGCTCATCGCCCTGTTTGCAGCCCTGTCATCCATCGCGTTGAAGGAATGGGTATACCGCTGGACCATGCGCGTGGCAAAGCGTCACAGGTCCTCGGCCGTGGCGGCCAACGCCTGGCATCACCGGACTGACGCCTTGAGCTCCATCCCGGCGGCCGGAGCGGTGCTGGCCGCGTATTTTGCCCCTGGCTGGGCTTTTGTGGACGCTGTGGGCGCGTTGTTTGTCTGTTTGTTCATCCTCAAGGCCTCGCGGGATATCGGTAAGCCTGCGCTGGATCAGCTAGTGGACCGGGCTGCGCCGCCAGATACTGTGGACCGTTTGCGGCGTCAGGCCATGGCCGTGGATGGCGTGTGCGGCGCTCACAAAGTCCGCACGCGGTATCTGGGCGAAGGGTTGCAGGTGGACTTGCATGTGGAGGTGGACCCGGAAATATCCGTGTATGACGGCCACGAAATAGCCCACCAAGTGCGTGACGCTTTACTGACGCATGAGGAGGTTGTGGATGTGATAGTGCATGTGGAACCGCACATGAAAGACACACAATGATTTTTTTCTTTTTTAATCTCGAAATATCATGGTGTTGCGTCTTGAATGCAGGATTGTCTTGATATCCATGGAGTTCTCGTCATTGCCGGGAACTGCCGGATATGGTATAGTCTAGACAATTGCTAAATTTCCAAGACCATGGGGGAACGCCGTGAAGTATACAGGGAAGGAACGGAGACGCTGGAAGAGGTTTTTCATCACCATAAAAGATTGCTTGTGCCACTGTTTTGCCTACGACGAGCAGGGCCGTGAGATGCGCATTCGGGTGGTGGACATCAGCTTGGGTGGGGCGCGCATCGAAATTCTGGACGCGATGGCCGAAGACGGCGGCCCGGACTTTGTCGTGCAGCAAGACAGCGTCTTGCGTTTTACCGCCTGCGCCTTAGAAAGTTGGGGCCAGTACATGGAGGGCGTGGCAGGCTCTGTTTGCTGGACAGACGGAAATAAGGCCCGCGTTCTGTTTGAGAACCCCCTGGGCATGAAAGAGCCCGCAGCAGCGTAATAGCCGGGTTTGGCCTCATTCTTTTTTCAGGGCCGGCGCCGATCCCCAGCGCGCCGGCCCTTTTCTTACGTCCACGTGGATGCACCCTTTGCCGGGGTAGCCGCCTATTCCTCCGCCTGCAAAATCCAGCGTGCGCAGCGCCAGTTCCAGCATGTGCCGCACAGCCAGCCCTGGAATGACAATATCCGCCGCGTTGCCGAGCAGATGCTGGCTGCGCGGCGCACCGCCTACGGCGGCGTTGTGGTCTGGGCAGCGGTAGCCGCTGGTCACGATGATCGGCTTGCCGGCAGTGTCTCGCATGTGCTGCAGTCCAGCGACGAGCATCATGTTTACTCTGGCCTGGCCGCAGCAAGGGCAGGCAAATTCCGCTATCGAAAAGTGTGTAGAGAGGTCTCCCATGGCAGTCTCCTTTTTGCAAAATCTACAGGTCCAGGATGTTTGGCGCAGGAGTGAAAATCTTCGCTACAGTTGGAAAGAAATGAAGCCGCGTAAGGGTAAACGCGGCTTCGGGAGGTGGGAATAGGGGCTATGCGCCCTTTGAAGAGAGAAAAACTAAGGTGTGTCTCTATAGCATTTCGCTGTAATGATTTGCAAGCAAATTCTTGCAGAGCATTTCAGCTGTGAAATGCTCAAGCATTTTTCGCTTTGAGACAACGTTTGTTCCTGAACAATTGGTCATTGTTTCAGGAAAACGAATGAGAGCATTTAAACATTTTCATTGTAAACAATGCTCTAAAATGGCGGCACCCAAGAGCGGCCGAAAAATCCGATGGACAGATAGCGCAAGCCCACATAGAGCGCGAGTACGACAAAGAGCCGCTTGAGCCATATGTCTGGAATATATTTTGAAGTTTTCGGGCCGATGATGGATCCGACAACAATTCCCGCCAATTCAGCGCCAATGAGCGACCAGTGGACAGGCGTATTTTTGAGCAGCATGTAAGAAGCGATGGAGTTGACCATGCCGATAAACACCGCCATAGCGGAAGTTCCAGCCACCAGGTACATAGGCAATCCGGCCACGGAAGTGAGAAACGGCACCAGCAGAAAACCTCCTCCTACACCCAAGAAAGACGCCAGCGAAGCGATAAGAAAGCCGCCAACAACAGGAATTATGGGATTAAAGGAAAACTCAACGCCAAAAAATGTAAAAACACATTTAAAAGCAGTAAACGTTTGTACTTTGACGCCTTGCTCAGTGGTATTTACTTTCCCTGATTTTATTGAGTCCTGGAACGCCTTGGCTGCGTCTCGGGCGGCCTTTTTGCGGTTTTGACCTGCTGGCGTGGTTTCATAAAAGAGATAGCAGCCCAGAAAGAGGACAAATAAGCCGAAGTAGCCAAGATAGGATTTTAGATTCACTTTGCCGGCTGTAAGAATGGGGATGAGCCAGGAACCAGCCACAGAACCAATGGCCAAAGCAATACCCAGGGGCATGACAAGCCGGCCCATGCGCCAGTAGTTATAGCTGGAAATTGCAGCAGACAAGCCGCCAAGCCATTGGTTGGAGACCCGGATGGAATCTGTAATGACTTTATTCATTTGCAGGTCTTTGTTAAAGCTTTTTGCGTAGTTGCCCAGGCCAAAAATGGTTATGTGCCCCACTGCCGCCATGATTCCCCCAAAAGCGCCCACTGTGGAAAATATCCAACCGACCCACACTGCCCAGACAAGCCCTAGGATGAGGTTTAACTCTGGACCGCCGGGTATTCCAAGATAACCGGCTTGAGCTGAAGCATCCAGGGCGCCTTTGTTTGTTGCTTCGGCAATGGCTTCGGTTAACCGGTCAGCCCAGGCTGGAGAGTCACATAGAATAAGCATGGTAATCAGAGCAAGAAGCAGCAGGAGCCGGGTATTCATGGATTGCATCCTCCTTGGTGCAGCAATTTCTCTGTCTCTTCAGATGCTGCGCAGTTAAATGTTCAGGAACTCTACCAGGTGAGATTACATATTCTCCCTCTAAAAAGTATCCGAATTGGACATACTCCTGTTTCTTCCCAATTGGCAACATTTTTTTAAAAAAAAACTATAAATTCAGACAATTAGACTCAAGATATCAAGGTAACCCATTGAAAGGGCAAAAGATGGCCTCAATTTAGTTATGTGTTATTATTCACAAGCTTAGAGGGGCTATGACTTTGCAACACCAGCTGAAAGATTTACACTGCTCCACATGCGCTACGATTTTGAAACCATTATTGACCGGCGGGGCACGCACTGCGAAAAGTGGGACCTAATGGAGGAGCGCTACGGCGTTTCCTCGCAGGACGGCTTGGCCATGTGGGTGGCGGATATGGAATTCACGCCGCCGCCAGAGGTTATCAAGGCGTTGCAAGGCGTTCTGGACCACGGTGTGTTCGGCTACCCTGGGGATTTTCGCGAATACCACGCCGCCATTGCCAGCTGGATGGAACGCCGGCACGGTTGGCGCATAGAGCAGGAGTGGATATGCACTGTGCACGGGCTGGTCATGGGGGTGCATCTACTGGTCCAGGCCTTGTGCCGTCCTGGGGATGGAGTGGTAGTGCAGCCGCCGGTGTATCCGCCTTTTCGCAACGCTGTGCGCAACAACGGCTGCCAGCTACTGCGTAATCAGCTGGTTGAGGACAGCGCCGGCCTGTACCGGATGGACCTGGACGCGCTGGCGGAGCAGATTGACAGCTGGAACGCGGACTGGGCCACAGGCCGTGTGCGCATGCTCTTACTCTGCAGCCCGCACAACCCCGGCGGCCGGGTCTGGTCCCGGACGGAGCTGGAGCAGCTGGCAGACATATGCTTTGCGCGGGACGTCTTGATAGTTTCAGACGAGATACACCACGACTTGGTCTACTCCGGTCACGACCATACCGTGCTTGCTTCGCTGTGGCCGCAGTGCGCCCAGCGCGTAGTCACCTGCACCTCGGCAACCAAGACCTTCAACATGGCTGGAACCATGACCGGCAATCTGATCATTGCAGACCCACAGTTGCGCGGCTCGGTGCAGCAGCAGCTATTTCGTTGCGGGCTCTATGACCCCAACAGCTTCGGGCCGCTGGCGGCCACAGCGGCGTACAGCCACGGAGAACCATGGCTGGAGGCGCTGTTGCAGCAGCTGCAGGCCAACCGGGACCGGGTGGACGCCTTTGTGGCGGCCTCGCTGCCCGGCGTGCGCAGTACGCCGCTGCAGGCAACCTACTTATCCTGGCTGGATTTTTCCGGGACCGGGCTGAGCTTGCGTGAGGTGCTGGACAGGGTGCAGAATAAAGCCCGGCTGGCCCTGAACCACGGGCCGAGCTTCGGCCAGGGCGGGGAGCTGCGCATGCGGTTGAATTTCGCCTGCCCGCCTGCCATGCTGGAAGAGGCTTTGGAGCGGCTGGGCAAGGCGTTCACGTGAGCACAGATTGGTATTTCTGGGCCATTTCCTCGGCTTTTTTGGCCTCGTAGGCGTTGTCCCATTCCGGTTCCGCCCAGCCCAGTTCTGTGTCGCGGGCGGGGGTGACGGTGATGGTTTCCGGGTTCGGCTCGTCCAGGCCCTTGGTTAGCAGCATCACTTCCACTGGGCCTTTGGCGCGTCTTGCTTTGGGTGAGAAGGACGCTGCAAAGGCGGAGGCGTCGCGCACGGCTGCGGAAGGCCAGCCGGTTGGACTCAACTGCCGGCCCAAACACAGCGGCCCGGGAAAGCCTTTGACTTTAAACACCAGGTCGCGGGGGCTGATGCATTTTTCCAGTTTTTCATTGTCCAGTTTGTCTCGCCCCACAACCAGCCACAAGGAGCCGGCCCAGTATTGACGGCCTATGTTGGCCAGGTGGAAATCATCGGGAGACGGGGAGGGCGCGTGTTGCAGGATGGGCCAGTAGCGACGGGCGGATTCTTTTTCCGCCAGCATGCAGCCTCCCGCCGGCGTGGGAATGTGGGGCAGCTGATACTTTTCGGCCAGCCGCAGCTGCTCCTTGCGGCCGCGGCCGCCTATGCCGTGCAGCAATTCCCGGTTTACCAGCCCCTGCTCTTCCGCCCAGGTCGGCTTCAAGCGCTTGGCGCAGAGGGGCCGTACCAGGATATCCCGAACCTGAGCCTCGCGGGTAATGATGTCCAGCGCGTCCCGGCGCTGGGACATGGGCCGCTGGCCCAGCACTTCGCCGGAAATCAGAAACTTGGCGCCATACTCCTGCATCTTTTCCCGGGCTCTGGCGGCAAGAAGAATCTTGCAGTCTACACAAGGATTCAAAAATTTACCGAAACCGAAGCGAGGCCTTTCGCGCAGCAAGCGGGCAAAGTCGGCGCCTACATCGCAATGGGCAACGTCCAGGCCATAGTCTTCCAACCAGGATTCCTTGAGCCAGGGCTTGCCGAAAAAGGGGCTTGTGAAATGTATGCACTTGACCGAAAGGCCTTGTTCCTCGATTACTTTGACCGCGAGAATGGAGTCCAGGCCGCCTGAGAAAAGGGCTAGCCCGTGGCAGTGTGTGTACATTTTGAAAAGCTAAGGCAATAGAGCGAGTCTGGCAATAGGGGCAAGAGGTGGAAAATGGCGGGCAGTAGGAGATATTCATCACAATCACATTAAATAAAACCAATGTTGCAGCAAAAATATGGAAATGAGTTGACATGCCGTCGCCGGCAGCTACACTGTTGTACAAAACGAGGTTTTAGCAATGAATATCATTCTTGATGTGCTCATTCTTATTGCGGTGGTGTACCTGTTTAGCCGGTTTTTCGGCAAAGCGGGCGGAGGCTGAGGGCCTGCGAAAACAGACTGCAGTTGGCAGCCAAAAGATAAAAAAGGCAATAAAATTAAATAACTAGGAAGACAATATGAATAAAACCTTGCATTGTCTCTGGCTTGTCGCCGCCACTGTGTTTCTTGCATTATCGCCGGCCATGGCGGAGTCTTCTGTACAGCGTATCGAGTCTCGAGAACTCAACCGGCTTATTTTGCGCGAAGCGCAGCAACGCACGGTTGTTGTCAATTTTTGGGCGACATGGTGCGCTCCGTGCCGTCAGGAGATTCCCCACCTGATCAAGGCGGACAAAGAATACAGCGACGACGAAGTGCTTATTCTGGGCGTCTCTATTGACTCCAGCTCCCAGCCGGTGAAATCTTTTGTGAAACGGATGGGAGTCACCTATCCTGTGTATATTGCTTCCAATGACGTTAGCCGGGTGTTTCGCGTCAGCGCTGTGCCGAGGACCATGGTGTTCACCAAGAATGGTCTGGTGATGGATTACCCTGGCTACATGAGCGCAGATATGCTGGACAGCGTTCTGCAGCGGGCGAAAACGCAATAGCCCCGGGGTTCTGGCCAGTAGCCGGGTCGCCTGGCCAGCGCTGCCAGGCGGTGGCTTCTGGGTATTCTCCTTTATAGCGGTTTTTTCTCTCTTCTGGTATAGCGCTTGTCATGCGCGCTGTCTTTGTATCCCAAGGAAATGCCTCCTTACGCAGTGTTCCACTGCCAGGGCCGGGGGAGGCGCTGTTGCGCGTACGGCTTGTGGGACTGTGCGGCACGGACCTGGAGTTGCTGCGCGGGTATTACCAATTTCAAGGCGTTCCCGGGCACGAGTTTGTGGCCCAGGTGGAAAGCGCTCCCGACCGCCCGGAATGGGAGGGCGCGCGCGTTACTGCGGATATTAACTGGGGCTGCGGGGCGTGTTCTGTGTGCGCTACAGGCGACCCGCGGCACTGCCTGGACCGAAACGTCATTGGCGTTCGCGGCGCTGCTGGAGCCCTTGCGGATTATGTACTGGCGCCGCTGGCAAATATTCGGCCAGTCCCGGCTTCTTTGACTGATGAGGAAGCAGTGTTCACTGAACCTCTGGCTGCTGCATTGGAGCCAGCGTCTCAAATATCTTTGTCTAAAGAAACCAATTTGTTGGTGCTAGGTGACGGCAAACTTGGATTGCTATGCGCTCTAGGGCTGCGCAAATTTGTCCCAGGGCTTGTGCTTGCCGGCCGGCGGCGGCGCAACCTGGATATTGCCGCTTCCCAAGGCGTGGAAACCCTGTTGGTTGGGGACAGACCCCCGCACGTAAATGATCTGCCCGGGGGCGTCCTTGTAGACGTGGTGATAGATGCCACGGGCAGGCCGCATGGTTTGGACTGGGCCATGGATGTGGTCCGGCCCGAAGGGACGGTGGTGATGAAGACGACAATCGCCGCGCCCGCCACTGTGAACATGGCAAAAGCTGTGGTTAAAGAGATTACGCTTGTGGGCTCCCGGTGCGGCAGCTTGCAGCAAGCGCTTGCAAGACTGCAGGACGACGATATGGACCCGTTGCTGCTCATAGACGCCGTATATCCTTTGGCGGATTTTTCCAAGGCGTTGGCGCACGCGGGCCGTCCGGGCGCTTTAAAGGTGCTCGTCGATTGTCTTGATCATCATAAAGACGCGGACCAGGAGATTGCATGAGCCCTGACAGATCAAGTTCGCCTAGGTGTTACAATGCATCTTCCGCGCCGTTGCGCGTGTTGGTTCTGGACGCCAAAGACATCTCCCCGGCAACGGTGCAGCGCGTGTTGGAAAAACAGGGCCGCAGCGTTGAGTTGTTGCGGCCGGCGCCATTGCTAGAGCGGGCTTCCGATGGCTTGGAAACATGGCCAGGGGTCGTGCTGGTTCCGTTGGACATGGAAAGCGACGGCGCCGAAATCGGGAGAATGGAAATGGCCTTGGCGCACAGCAGCGTGCATGTGCTGTATCTTGGCTTTAGAACCGCCCTGGATGGCAACAGAGCAGAGTTTGAAGACATACCTGGACTGCTGGTGTTGCAGCGGCTGGATGAAAGCGAGCTGGCTGATGTGGCGTTAATGTGGCCTGCAGCGCCGTTGCGGGAAAGGGGCGGGGAGCAGAGCGACAGTTGGAAAATGCTTCTGGAAGCCTGGGGCGGGCCGGCGCTGGCCTGCGGTCCCGGAGGGTTTATAATAGCAGCGAACTCGGCCATGGTGCAGCTCGCAGGGGTTGAGATTGTGGGCCGGACGTGCAGCGAGGCTGATTTGTCTTATTGGGACGTCAACCATCCGGACATGGCGGCGTCGCCTTTGGAGTGGCAGATGCACTGCCAACATGACGATGAGTGGTATCACGTGCATTCCATTCCTCTGCCTCGCGAAGCTGGAGGCGCAGTGAGACTTTCTCTGGGCCGCAAGTCGACTCGAGAGCGGGATTTGCAATTGCGGGCTGCAGAATTGGAAGAAGAATTTGCTCAGCGTCTGGCGGAGGAGACGCAACAGGAAAAAGAGCGGCTTAAAAAAGAGGCCGCGGCCTTTCGCAAAGGCCGTGAGGAAGAGAGGGATAAATCAGGCTTCATGTACGCCGCCTTGCAAGCCTTGACCAGTCCAATTACTGGAGTTCTTGGCTTTACCAAGTTGATGCAGCGCGACATGGGGCGGCTGCAAGAGCATTGCGGCAGCGGCGTGACACAAGACTTGGCAAACAAGGCCGCGCGGTCTGTGAAGATAGTGCTGCACGAGGGCTTGAATTTGAGCAGGCTGGCGGGAAATGCTGTAGAGCTAGTGAGGCTGGGCGAGCAGCAAGCTATACAAGAATCTGGATCGACAGAAATTTCAGGCGCCGTTTATGATGCAGTGCAAGATACTGACATGGCGGTTATTCTAGGCAGAAAGCCGGAAGTGCAGGTGCAGTTGGATGCGGACATTCCCCGTGTTGCCGTAGGTTGTGACGATTGTCGGACGATTTTGTTCAACGTGCTGCTGGACGCTTTGGCCCACGCCAAAGGTTTAGTAAGCGTTCAGGGCGGCAAGGAGGGAGATGCATTTATCCGGTTAAAAATTCAGGACCAAGGGCCGCCCCTTTCAGAGCGCGAGTGGCGGCTTGCATTTGATAGAATGTATCATGTCGCCCGGCCAGACACACGCACAGGACAAATACGCGGCGCGGATTTAGGGCTTGCTTTGGCCGCGGCCTTGGCCCGTCTCTATGGGGGCGCATTGTCTGGGGCCAGCGATGCAAAAACTGGCAATGTGCTGCAGTTGCTTTTGCCGGTTGTCTAGGGTTGTTTAGGGTCTTCTCTAAATAATTTTTATTGCGAGTTTGAAGAATAATTGCAGCATGATGCAATTATAACCAAACGCAGCAGCCAGTTATGTAGAGACAGGCTTTAACAGCCTGCTACGGCTCCCAGCGCATAACGTATTTTCCGTTGACAGCCTGATACACCGCCAACGACCTGTCGAGTCCGTTATTGTCAGCATCAAAAGCGACTGTTCCGGAAATGCCTTGAAAATGCACGCCGCCCATTGTTTCAGCCATGGCTGTGGCGTTGTGTCCGCCTGTTGCGCGTGCGGCCAGCAGAACGGCGTAGCCCGCGTCAAACGCTCTGGCGGCGTAAAGTCCTGGATTGGCGAATCCCAGCTGGGTAAACGATTGGGTGAGCATTTGCCGCGCAGGCGCAAGGGGGTAGCCATGCTCTGCCGTAAAATAACATTTCTGAGAGCTTGTGCCTGCAAGCTCAAGAAATGAGGGTTGCATGAGCGTTTCCGGGCCCAGAGTTGCCGCGTCCACGCCAGCGGCTTGCGCAGCCAAAAGATATCCGGCTGCTGCTTCCGGCTCTTGAAGAGCCAGGTAGACAACGTCTGCTTGAGATTCTTTGGCGGCAAGCAAACTTGTTTCGTACTTTCTGGCTTCCACGTCCACTGACGCCCTGCCAGCCGTAGGCAACGCCACGGAAGCGCAATAAGCGGCCACCGTATCTGCGAGTTCTTTGGAACTGTCCCGGCCGTCGTCAATAATGAACACAGAAGTAGCGTTCAGTTCCATTCTGGCAAAGCGTATTGCCAGAGCCGCTTGCTGGTTGTCGTCTGCGCTTAGCCTAAAAATATGACTCAGGTTGCGCTTGGTAATTCGTAATCCTGAGGCGGCCGGGGAAATCATCAGTGTGTTGTTCTGCGCCAAAATCTCAGACGCAGCAAGCGTCGCCGGCGTGCACACGCCGCCTACAACTGCAGCCACAGGTTGCTGGGCGGCCAACAAGCCGTTAGCGCCAGAGACTGCCTGGTAGGGTTGGCAGGCGGTGTCTTCCAGCACGAGCCTGACCCCGTCGTACTCGGTAAGCAGCTCATTATCAGTAGCCAAGAGGGCGGCTGCGCGTACTCCCCTGGCGATGTCCAGACCCGCAGCGCCATGTTGGCCGGTAAACGGCGCTAACACGCCAATATACAATAAGTTTCCAGGCTGAGGAGCAGGAGGTTGGCCCACAGACCGGTGCAGAGCCGCCATTTCCTTTTTCCAATGGTCTGGATTCAGTGGAGCGTCTGCTGACGCAGCAGGGAAGACTGCCCCAGATTCCGCTATCGCAGCGTCTGGAAGGACAGGGCCGGTCTCCTCGGCGGCTGGCAGCTGCACCACGGAATCCGGCGGGCTGACTTCCGGCTGGGGGTCTGCGTCTTCGCCGCAAGCGGTCAGAAGGAGCATGCAGCAAAAAACAGCAATGACGTCGAGGAGGACGGATGAAGTACGAAACATGGGATTTGCGCTGGTTAAGGGTCTATGAAAAAGGAAAGGTAAAGCTGAAGAGGAATCCAGTTTCTCCAAAGACAATATGAGTTGGTCCGTCATATATCAATGGAAAAAAACCCGGCCCGAAAAACCGGGCCGGGAGATAGCACGAATACGAATTTTTGTTGATTAATTTAGCGCATTTTTTACGTTGAGACAAGGCTCGTTCCTGAAACAATGTGCAATTGTTTCATAACAATGCGTAAGAGCAGCAAAACATTTTCAATGGCAATATGCTCTAGAAACCGAAGCCGTCGCCGCCGCCAGGACCGCCGCCGAAACCGAAGTCGTCGGCTGGCGGGGCAGTGGAGCCGTCGTCAGCGCCGGCGTCGTCAACCGGAGCAGCAGCGCCCTCGTCGCCAGCCGCAGCAGCGCCAGCGGGCACAGCTGCCACAGCGTTTTTCAACGCATTTTTCACGATGTCGGCGATGGTGGAGTTCAGTTCAGCTTCAGCCACAGGCAGCTTGCCTTCAAACTCGGCAGTCTGGGCTTTGAGTTCGCTGTTCTGCTCTTCCAGAGAGGCAACCTTTTCCTTGAGGGATTCGATTTCCTTCTCCTGTTTTTCAGCCTGTGCTTTGAAGGGTTCCAGTTCGGCGGCAGTACCTTCGAGTTCTTCAATTTTGGCGGACTGGTCAGCAATGGTCTGCCGGTTCTTTTCCAGCGTGTCCAGTATAGCTGCGATGGGAGCCATCTCGTCTGCCGGGATGGGCGGAATGGAGATGTTGTCGCCGTGTTTCTTTTTCTGAGCCTGGACCCATTCGTCATAGACGGTGGTTTCTTCGTACTGAGAGTCCATGAAAGCGGGGTGGCTTTTGTACAGCCAGGCGATGACCAGCGCTTGCACGGCGCCCTCGTCCTGGGCGTTGAGCTCGCGGCCGGTAAGATAGCCCATGAAATCCGTGACGTCCCCGCCGCCTTTGCCGGCGAGCAGTCCCAGGACTGTGTCCATTTTAAATACTCTGCGACCTTCTTCAGACATAGCGGCCTCCTTTATTGAAATATGCGGTTATCGTCCGTGTTGTCGTCAGGTTAGAACGACTTTCTTCCCATATACCGAGCATAGGTCAGCGCCGCAGTCCGGTACACCAGGTGCCCCAGCTTGGTCCAGGGCAAGTAGGCAATGAGCATGAACACCGAAATGAGGTGCAGATAATACACAGGATACGCCAGGTACTGGGCTCCGGCCAGGCGGAACAGCTCGCTGAAGACGCCGGTCAGGGCAATAGCCCAGATAACGCCGAGCAGGTACCAGTCGTAGAACGAGGACGTGAATTTGTCCTGGTCCAGGTTCAGCCGGCGCAAGGTGAGCAGCGACAGGCCGACGATGAGCAGAATGGCGCCGATGTTGGCCAATATCTTGACCGGGTGCAGCAGGTGCATGGGTGTGTGCCCCATGATTTCAAGAAAGTGGAAAACCTTGCCGCCCCAGTGGCCAACGGCAACGGCGCTGGTGACGATGAAGAGGGCAATAAAGCCGAAAAGCAAAGCCATGTGGCCGAACTTGCGGTCGCTTTTGTCTGCGCCGCACTGCTCCCACTTGGTGTGGGGCAGAATTTCGTTGCCAATGACGTCTATGAGCGTGCGAATGATGTTGGGTTTTTTCCCAATGTAGAGCACGCTGCCTTCTGGTTTGTAGGCGTCTATTAGTTTTTTCACGCCTTGGTAGAAAGTATAGGCGACAAACAGGGCGGCCAAACCGAAGATCGGGTCAATGGTGAAGTCGCCGGGAAAGAGCAGCCCGTAGACAATCTTGCCGTCGTCAGTAAGCGGGAAAGCCGATCCCAGCTGGCCAGCCCGAATGAACCAGATGATCAGGTAGATCAGGGCCGGGATGCCGGCGAGGATGGGCAGGTACTTGGCTGAGCTGAGCCAGTCGCCTATGATGGACGGCTGTACGAGCTTGCGGTAAGTCATGTTGCGCATGGCGGCAAGCAGATCGCCCGGCTTGGCGCCGCGGGGGCACAGGTCTGAGCAGGCGCCGCAGTTGTGGCACAGCCATACGTCGATGTCGTTGAGCAGCCTGTCCTTGAGACCCCACTGGGCCCAGATCATTTCCTTGCGCGGGTAAGGGGTGGAGTCTGGCGAAATGGGACAGACCACGCTGCAAGTCGCGCACTGATAGCATTTCTTCAGCGACTCCCCGCCGACTGATTGCAACTCCTGCACAAACTGCAGGTCCGGCTGTATTCTCGTGGGTTGGGTCATATCCACTTCCTCCTAGAAGCCCTTGAACGGGTTGGGTCCTTTCTCAAGGATCATGTTCATGAACTCTTCAATCATGCCCGGGACCTTGTCGAAGTCGTCGATGGCTACTTCGTACTGTTCCACACGGTCCGACTCAATGCCCAGCTGTTGCAGCGTTTCAGCTATGTTGGACTTGCGGCGGTTGCAGATTTCCGAGCCCTTGACGAAGTGGCACTGGTAGTTGTCGCCGTATTTGCAGCCCAGCAGCATGACGCCGTCAGTGCCGCGGCTCATAGCGTCCTTGACCCATATGGCGTTGATGGAGCCAAGGCAGCGCACCGGGATGATGCGCACATACGAGCTCCACTTGTGTCCGCGCAGGGCCGCCATATCCAAAGCCGGGTAGGCGTCGTTTTCGCAAGCCAGAATGAGCACCCGCGGGCCGCCTTCTTCAATGCTGTCCGGCACGTTGTACTGGCGAATGACGTCGCTGATGTTGCCCACAGAGTAGTTGTCAAAGGAGATGACCCGCTCTGGACAGGCGCCCATGCACGTACCGCAACGGCGGCAACGCGTGGGATTGGGCAACGGCGTGCCTTTTTCGTCGTCGTCCAGAGCGCCGAACGGGCATTCTTCAGTGCAGCGCTTGCACTGAGTGCAGCGGACGAAGTTGAAGACAGGGTAAGACATGTCTCCCGAGCGCGGGTGTACAGACATGCCCCGATTGGCTGATTCAATGCACTGAATGGCTTTCAGGGCAGCGCCGGCTGCATCCTCGGCTGCCGAGTCCATAAGCATAGGCTGGCGGGTGGCTCCGGCTGCGTAGACGCCGGTGCGCCGGGTTTCATAGGGGAAGCAGATGTAGTTGGAGTCGGCAAAACCTTCGAACAAGTCCAGGTCCGGGAAAGCCGGTCCCTGACGGTATTCGAAGTGCATCACAGAATCCTTGGCGGTGGAGGGGACCATGCCTGTGGGCAGGACCACCATGTCCACCGGCACGGCGATGTCCCCGCCGAGCAGCGTGTTTGCTGCTGTTACCAGCAGGCCGCCGTCTGCTTCTTCAGTAATGGACGTAATGTCTGCTTTAGTCAGCATGACGCCGGGTTTGTCCTGGGCTGCTTTGTAGTACCGCTCGTAGATGCCCTGAACAATCATGTGGTCGTAGAAGATATAGGCAATGCCCTCAGGGTTGTCATTAATAACGTAGCCGGCCTGTTTCAAGGCGACTACAGAGTTGACCTGCTTGGCCATGGGGAGATGTGCGTAGCCTTCCAAGTCTTTGAATTCGATGACTTCCACTTCCACTTCTTCATTTTTGTCCGGCTCAACGTCAGCCTGCAGGTCACAGGCTTCAGAGTCCATGTAGATGGGGGTGTTCGGCTCACACAGCTCCGTGTTCAGAATAAAAGCCACGCGCTGGGCGGGCTTGCCGTCAGAGGGACGCTTGACTGGCCCTTCTTTGGCCATTTTTTCGAATTCCGCGGTGGTGACCACGTTTTTGTACTGGCCATAGCCAAGAGGCGCCAACCATTTAGTGTTAAGCGCCTGCCAGCCAGTGGCCATGACCACAGAGCCTACTGCGGTCTCTTCGCCGTTGACTACAGCTGTGTACAGGCCGGGGGCGCCTTTGAGGGCTTCCAGCGTGGCGTTGATCTTCACCGTGATTTTTTCGTGTGATTCGACTTTGGAGATCAGCTCGGTCAAACCTGTGTCGTGTGCTTCCTGGTGCGGAGACCGTAGCGGGATGGTGAGCCGCAGGTTGCGGGCTGCGCCGCCAAGCTCCGCTTGCTTTTCAACAATCACAACATCATAGCCGGCGTCAGCAGCGCAAAGAGCGGCGTTCAAACCGGTCCAGCCACCGCCCAGCACCATGATGGTCTTGGTCAGTTGCGGAATCTCCGGTTCTGGGCGCTTGGCGCCTTTGATCTTGGCTACGCCCATGAAGATGTAGTCTTTGGCCAAGTCTACCAGCCGTTCGTTTGGTTCGTCTTCTTCCGGGTCAATGGGAACGATTTCTTCGCCCTCAGGGTCCAGGAAGGAGAGCACCACGTGTTCGCGAAGGTTTACCCGTTCAACAATAACTTCCGGTCCGAAGTCGTAGAACTCCCAGTCAACGCGCGGAGACGCGCCAACGACGAGCACGCCGTCGAGTTCGTTTTCCTCGATGTCGGTTTTGATGGTCTGCACGCCGTCCTTGCCGGAAAGCAGAGCGTGGTGCTTGACCACAGGAGTGGCGTTGCCCCACTTGTTTTCAACCATCTCCACCAGGGCGTCGAAGTCAAAAAACGGACCAATGGTGGATTTATCAAAGTAGACACCTATTCTGTCAGCCATATCTGTCTACCTCCCTCTGACTGTTTGTATCGCTTTCATTGCAGCGCCGGTGGCAGACTGGGCGGATTTCATCACGTCCAGCGGCTTTTTGGCGCAACCAGCGACATAAACGCCTTTTTCCGGCGCGTCTTCAAAGAAGCCGTCCTCGTCCATCTGGATGGGGAAGGGGTTCTTTTCGCCGTCCAGGCTGGGCTGCATGCCGGTAGCCAGCACCACCAAGTCGTGGGTGACTTTCATCTTTGATCCGGAAACAGCGTCCTCTACTTCGCAGATGACGTCGCCAGAGGCGTTCTGCTCCACGCCAGCCACCTTGCCTTTGACAAAGGAAACCTTGTCGTCGTCCCGAACCTTGCGCATGAACTTGTCGTATTTCTCTGGAGTGCGCAGGTCTATATAATAGATGGTTATCTTTGCGTCCGGGTACTGGTCGCGCAGGTACGTGGCCTGCTTGAGCGAGGCCATGCAGCAGATGTAGGAGCAGAAATTCAGGTGGTTCTGGTCCCGTGAGCCTGCACACTGGACAAAGCCGATGTTCTTGGGCGCAGCGTTGTCGCTGGGCCGGGTGATGACGCCGTTGGTGGGCCCGTTGGCGGCGGCCAAGCGCTCCATCTGCATGTTGGTGATGCAGTTGGGAATGCTTCCAGCTCCCAGGTTCGTCAGCTTGGTGGCGTCGTACGGTTTCCATCCAGTGGCCAGGACAATAGAGCCTACATTCAGTTCGATTTCCTTGGCCTCGTCGCGGATGTCCACAAAGGGGCTTTTGGCGACAATTTTTTTGTCTTCCTCAGTAAGTGAAGCGGGGTCGTCCATGACGTATCTGTTCGGGAAAGCGAACGGTACGTCAAGCCGCAAGGCTTTTCGTGGGGCCAGCTTGAAGTTGAATTCATCCGGCCTTTCGTCAGTGAGCTGGTCTGCCACGGCCCGCAGGTCGGCGTTCTGGGGCGCCGTGTAGCGGGGGTTGAGGCGGACCTTGACGGTGTAGTCGCCAGCAGAGCCGGTGACGCTGATAACTTCAGCCTGGGTGTAGAATTTGAGTTTTTTATGTTGTTTTTTGATCCGCTGAAACTGGATTTCCAGCCCACAGGACGGAGGACATAGTTTAGGAAAATATTTATTCAGCTGCATGACCCGTCCGCCCAGATACGGGCTTTTCTCGACGATGAACACCTCATAGCCGACTTCAGCGGCTTCCAGGGCGGTGGTGATTCCGCTGAATCCGCCTCCGACAACGAGTATCGAGTTCGACATCGCATTCCTCCCTACGATTTTTCGGGCCCATATGTAACAGGGTGGCCTAAGCCAAGGCAATACTTTTTGGCAATTTTTCCCGTTACGTCTGGGGCACTGCTGTGGCTTAGACCACCGAACATGGGTAAAAAAAAGCGGCTGCAGGCAGAGCCCGCAGCCGCGTTCGGGCGTTATTTAGTCAGGAATCACTTGGTAATAGGGCTTTTTGAAGATAGTGGTCTCGCCCTTTTCCGGGTCATACTTGGAGTTGACGAAGCACTTCCACTTGGCGTCATCAAGGCCCATGAAGTCCGCGCGATAGTAGAAGCCCGGGTAGCGGGATTCTTCGCGGAACCGGATGTGCTGCATGTGCAGACGCACAGTCCACAGGCGGTGATAGTTTTCCCAGCAGCGCAGCAGTTCGTGCAGGTCGCGGGCAGCCAGTTTGACAGAGTCTTCTTCCAGCATGTCCAGCAGCCAGAAACCAGTGTCCAGAGCAGCAGCCGAAGTGGTGTAGTAGGTGGCGATGCCGCCGCCGTACTCGTCAGTGCACTTGATAAGGCGCATCATGAAGTTCTTCGGGCTGATGTATTCAGGGTTCACAACCGGGTCAGTGGAAGCGCCCTTGCCAGCTTCGAAGTTGTACCACGGGCGGTAGATTTCCTTCTTCAGGTCTTCAGCGCTTTCCTTCAGGGTCGGCTTGAAGTCCTTGTGGTCCAAGCACCAGCGGACCATCTGCTTGCCGACGATGCGGCCTTCAGCGTGGGAGCCGGAGGAGAACTTGTGACCGGAAGCGCCAACGCCGTCAGCGCAGGTCCACAGGCCGTTCACGGTGGTCATGCGGTTGTAGATTTTGCCGTTGTCGGCTTTAATCTTGTAGTCTTCGGGGACCCAGTCTTCGTCCGGACCGGAAACCCAGATGCCGCAGCAACCGGAGTGAGAGCCCAGCAGGTAAGGCTCAGTGGGCATGATTTCAGAGCCGCGCTCTTCAGGAGCGCAGTTGGTGGCGGCCCACAGGTTGGCCTGACCAACACACATATCCAGGAAGTCTTCCCATGCTTCAGCTTCCAGGTGCTTCTGTTCAGCCGGGGACATGGTCTTGAAGGATTCCTGCAGGGCGGTCTTGGTGTCCATGTAGATGGGACCGCGACCTTCGCGCATT
>CAYTSA010000080.1:0-17903 GCA_964440345.1 uncultured Desulfovibrionaceae bacterium
TTTGGTTTTCCAAACACAACGAGGTTTTTTCATTTTTTAGGCGGTGGATTACGGCCACCAGTTTCAATCCACGCGCCCCGTGCGGGGCGCGACCATACGCGTCTACGGGGAGATGACCACTGTCCAGTTTCAATCCACGCGCCCCGTGCGGGGCGCGACGATTGATGATGCGTGCGAGTTCGACAGCCTCCACGTTTCAATCCACGCGCCCCGTGCGGGGCGCGACAGAGCCACCGTCCATCCAGCCAAAATCCAGGACGAGTTTCAATCCACGCGCCCCGTGCGGGGCGCGACTTATGAGGGGCTAGCGGTCTTGGGAAACTTGTCTGGTGTTTCAATCCACGCGCCCCGTGCGGGGCGCGACTGTGGAAGAATATTTGTACCGACTAAAAGCGGGGGTTTCAATCCACGCGCCCCGTGCGGGGCGCGACTGGATGGTTGGTTATCGGTGTGGAGTTAATACAAGTTTCAATCCACGCGCCCCGTGCGGGGCGCGACTTGCACGTTTTCTATGTATAATGCATTTAAATAAGGTTTCAATCCACGCGCCCCGTGCGGGGCGCGACGTTGCCGACGGGCACGTGCTGAATTTCGAGACGCTGTTTCAATCCACGCGCCCCGTGCGGGGCGCGACACATGGCCCACAAGGCGCTTGTGAGCTTGGAGTACCTGTTTCAATCCACGCGCCCCGTGCGGGGCGCGACGTAATGACCAGCTATACGGCTGAGCAACTGGCGGTTTCAATCCACGCGCCCCGTGCGGGGCGCGACAACAAAGCACAAAACAAAAAAGAGATAATGAGGGTTTCAATCCACGCGCCCCGTGCGGGGCGCGACCCCCCTTTTTGATACGAAAAATGTTGAAGAAACGTTTCAATCCACGCGCCCCGTGCGGGGCGCGACCGGCGCAGTGCCGTATACGGTGAACACAGCCGCAGTTTCAATCCACGCGCCCCGTGCGGGGCGCGACCGCCACGCTGCCTGAGTCAAAGGTCCGGGAGCTGTTTCAATCCACGCGCCCCGTGCGGGGCGCGACAGTATACTACCTTACGTAGTCTTGCATTAAAGGGTTTCAATCCACGCGCCCCGTGCGGGGCGCGACAAACAATCAACGTGGAAACCAACGCATATATGTCAGTTTCAATCCACGCGCCCCGTGCGGGGCGCGACTTAACGTGTATAGCGTTATAATGAGATAAGGAGAGTTTCAATCCACGCGCCCCGTGCGGGGCGCGACACAGTGTGTAACACTGTTCATCACACAAGAGATGTTTCAATCCACGCGCCCCGTGCGGGGCGCGACTAAAGCGCAGGTGATTTTTCAGTGCAAAAAACAGTTTCAATCCACGCGCCCCGTGCGGGGCGCGACCGAAACGTATTCCGCCCGTAACGCGTCTGCTTCTAGTTTCAATCCACGCGCCCCGTGCGGGGCGCGACCATCCAAAAAGAGACGCAAAAGCGTCCCCGCGTGGTTTCAATCCACGCGCCCCGTGCGGGGCGCGACTTTACAAGGTTTACAAGGTTTACAAGGATTATAAGTTTCAATCCACGCGCCCCGTGCGGGGCGCGACCATGGGCAAAGATGGTATTCCCTCCCAAAAAGGGTTTCAATCCACGCGCCCCGTGCGGGGCGCGACCCGTCTGGGGCCGCGTTTAGTGCCTATGAACGGGAAGTTTCAATCCACGCGCCCCGTGCGGGGCGCGACTCTTCCCACATTTCATGAACGGCAGGATTAAAATGTTTCAATCCACGCGCCCCGTGCGGGGCGCGACCTTCTTTTGTGTAGTAATACGGGGGGTATTGCTTAGTTTCAATCCACGCGCCCCGTGCGGGGCGCGACTGTCGCCGCTTACCGCGCAGGGGAATATGCGGCGGTTTCAATCCACGCGCCCCGTGCGGGGCGCGACCTCTGATATGGCCCCGTGCACGATTTTGCTCCAGTTTCAATCCACGCGCCCCGTGCGGGGCGCGACCGAATTCGCGGTGCGCGTGCTGGCAGAAGGCATGGTTTCAATCCACGCGCCCCGTGCGGGGCGCGACCGCAACGCCCGGGCTGCAGCAGCTGGCCAACAAGGTTTCAATCCACGCGCCCCGTGCGGGGCGCGACTGACCTGGGGACCATCGTCAACAGTCTGCCGCTGTTTCAATCCACGCGCCCCGTGCGGGGCGCGACATTACAGCAAGGTTTGGGAAAAACCACTGTCTAAGTTTCAATCCACGCGCCCCGTGCGGGGCGCGACCGGGCGAGCGAGCTGCAACGATTGCTCACCCAGCAGTTTCAATCCACGCGCCCCGTGCGGGGCGCGACGACACGGTAGCAACAAACAATTACGACTTACCAAGTTTCAATCCACGCGCCCCGTGCGGGGCGCGACACCGGAAGTAAAAGCAAAGTATATGGAGACACCAGTTTCAATCCACGCGCCCCGTGCGGGGCGCGACATTAATTAATTTTTAACCTCAAACGAGCGAACAAGTTTCAATCCACGCGCCCCGTGCGGGGCGCGACTAAAAGGGCAATCAAGCCAAGCCAAGCAAGGGAGGTTTCAATCCACGCGCCCCGTGCGGGGCGCGACCTATTCGCATGGTGGCGATGGTCGCTATTACCTTGTTTCAATCCACGCGCCCCGTGCGGGGCGCGACTATTCCCTCTCAAAAAGGGAGGGAATTATTTGCAGTTTCAATCCACGCGCCCCGTGCGGGGCGCGACCTGTAAGAATATCGGATACCGCGACGATGATAGTGTTTCAATCCACGCGCCCCGTGCGGGGCGCGACTAGTCGTCGTGTACGACGACACTCCTGAGAACGAGTTTCAATCCACGCGCCCCGTGCGGGGCGCGACGGTGTAGTATATTTCGTGGTCCCCTGGGAACCGGTTTCAATCCACGCGCCCCGTGCGGGGCGCGACACACCCCTGAGAACGAGTCATCACACAAGAAATGTTTCAATCCACGCGCCCCGTGCGGGGCGCGACTTGCTTTATTGTACACAAACTCCATGGTGTTTTGTTTCAATCCACGCGCCCCGTGCGGGGCGCGACTCAATACTGTGTTTCTGCACACAATGCTAAAATACCTGTTTCAATCCACGCGCCCCGTGCGGGGCGCGACAACGCACCACCTACAACAAAAAGAAACCCGTACAGTTTCAATCCACGCGCCCCGTGCGGGGCGCGACCATTTCACCTACGGGCTAACCGCGCACGACGCGGGTTTCAATCCACGCGCCCCGTGCGGGGCGCGACAATATATATCAGAAAGAGGCATAAAAACGTGTGGTTTCAATCCACGCGCCCCGTGCGGGGCGCGACCCTTAGACAGTTGCAAGTGTACGCTTCTACTAAGTTTCAATCCACGCGCCCCGTGCGGGGCGCGACTGGACCCCTGAAAACCCGCAGCCAACAAGGCTCCAGAGACCCATTTGCGCGAACCTCTTCTTTCTTTACAGACTCTTGCCCAATTGTCAAGGAACTATAATCTTAACACCTTATTATCACAAGACAATTTCACTGCGCGAAACTCCCGGGATTTTTTGGCATGCTTGGGGTTCGCGCAAAATTCCTACACTATCAGCGGGCCTTCCGGGTCGTAGCCTTCCTTGGCGCCCACGTGCTCAACGCGTTTGCGCCAGTTTTTGCCCAAATAGTAGTACCGCAGGCTGTCCTGCTCCGGGTCTATCACCTCTTCCAGCTGGTGTTTTATGGAGACCCAGTGGGCTGGCTCCACCAAGCATTCGAAAACGGAGAACTGGACGCGCTGGCCGCAGTTCTCGCAGATTTTCGCCACCTTGCGCAGCCGGGCCGGGCCCCCGGGCTCGGATGTTTTCACGTCGTAACTGATCAGAACGTACACTGACTATCTCCATACTATGGGCGGGTATGCGTCCAACTCGCCGCGTATGTGCCTGGCCAGCAGCCGGGCCTGCACATGAAACGTCTGCCCGATGGACATTTTTTCATTCAAGAACGGGTGAGTCAACTCCTCGTTTTTGCGCTCCTGATAAGCGACGAGCACGCATTTTCGGGTGTCGTCGTCCATGCGCACGGCCCCGTTTTCCTGGGTTGCGAAGCCGCCGGGTTTCACCTGGCCTCTGTTGATGAGTTTCAGCACCAGCCGGTCTGCGAACCACGGGCGGTATTCTTCCATGATATCCAGGGCCAGGCTAGGCCGGCCGGGCCGGTCGCGGTGGAGGAAGCCCACCTGGGGGTCCAGGCCGACGGCTTGAAGGGCGGCCCGCACGTCGTGGCACAGCAGGGTATAGATGAACGACAGCAAGCAGTTTACGGGGTCCAGCGGCGGCCGGCGGTTGCGGCCCTGGAACGCGAAGACGTGCTGATTTGCTGTAATGAGTTGCTGAAAGACGCTGAAGTAGCGGTTTGCCGCTTCGCCTTCTATCCCGCGCAGGTTGTCCACGTTTGTGACGGCGTTGAGTCTTGGCAGAAGCTTGCGCAGATGTTCGACGGCGCTTGCGACGGTTTCCGCGTCGATCTTGTCGCCATGGTCGCGCAGCCCTCTTGCCAACACGCTGACGGCGTTGCCAATTTTTCCAGCCAGCGCCGCCCGGGCCACGCCAGCGGCCATGTCCGGGTTATCCGCGCCCCGATATTGCTGCCGGCGCAACAGGACATTGCCGGAGACCGGGCCATTGACCGTGGCGAGGAAGCGGCCGCGCTCCGTAAGAAAACTGACCGCGACATTCGATTCTGCGCAATGCCCTAGCAGGAAGGGGCTGCAGCTGACCTGGCCGAAGCAGACGATGGAGTCCAGGGTGTGGATGGGCAGGGTGAGTTTTGTTTTGCCTTCGACGCGGACCTGGACAGTTTCGCCGTCTTTAGCGAGGTACGCCCCCTGGGTAGTGACGTAAAGCGTGTTGAGGTATTTTTTCACGTATCCTCCACAATAGCGGCCAGGTATGCGGCTGCGGAGCGTTTGCCGACGACATGCGGCATGCACTCAGCCAGCAGCGAGCAGTTTTTGCAGCCCGGCCCGGGAGCTGGCGGGGGCAGTTCTTCGGCGAGGAGCATTCGCCTGACGCTTTGCGCGGCGTGGGCTGTTTTGTCGCGCAGCTGGCTGGTGAAATCGACGTCAAGCCGGCGCCGGGTCTGGCCATAGAAGAGTGCGCCGGCGGGGACAGGCTGGCCGGTCATTTCTTCCAGGCAGAGGGCCTGGGCGCAGAGCTGGACCTTGTCGGCTTCGTGTTTTTTTGCCTTGCCGCACTTGTGCTCCACGGGAAAGGGCCGAGGCGGCCGGCCCTTTTCCCGGGTGTGGAACTCCACGGCGTCGGCCACGCCGACCAGGCCGAGGGAGTGGGAGCAGAGTTCGAGCCCGTGGGCGGTGTATACCGGCCCCCTGCGGCGTCCGGATTCAGTGTGGACCTTGTTGTGCATCACGCGGCCTTGGGCGGTGTGCACGTTTTCGTCCCACAAGCGCTCCAGATGGATAAGCCCGCACTGTCGGTGACAGAAAATCCAGTGCTGGAGGGCAGATATGGGTACGGGATGGGGGTGCATTAGATCATGTCCATAATTTCCACATTTGCCGGCGCGTTGGCGTTGTCTATGGTGACTTCATAATCGGAAAAAGCCCGGGCCGGCTTGGCGTCATCTTTCTGCGCGCGCTTGATGTCCACCAGGTCGAACAGCTTGTGGGCCGGGGCGTTGCCCAGGGGGTTGTCGTGTTTGAAGACAATGAGCCGGCGGGCGTTCATTTCGCCCCGGGCGGCGGAGTGGTCATGCTCGAACATGTTTATCAAGGCGTCCCAAAGCAGCTGCAGGTCGTCATCGTTGAAGCCTGTCTGGGCAGCCAAGGGAGCGGAAACAAACCCGTGACCGCGGTAAAGGCCATAGGGGACAATGGATTTGCGGCCCATGGTGCGGTTGTCTCCGCCCTGTTTTTCGGCCTCCGCCTCGGTGGCTACAGCCATGCGGGTAATGGAGACGTCCACGGGCACAATGGGGTCGATGGAGCAGGAGAACGCCAGTTGTACCGGACCACGGACCTGGCCGCAGTTGACGCCTAAGGACATGACGGCGCCAAAGGTGCGCACGTCAAAGAAGTTCTTGCACATCCAATCCCGGGCCTGTCGGGTTTTGTCGGCTTTTTTGTCGACTTCGCCCACGGCGTCGTGAGCGCGCTGGTGCTGGTGGTTCAAGATGGCTTTTTCGCGGACGTAGATTTCGTAGGGCGATGCGCCGCCTTTCACCAGTTCCACAAAATTGCGGACCTTGCGCTTCAGGCAGACGTCGGTGACCAGGCCGCGGCTTGTTTCGGGGTCCAGTCGGGGCAGGTTTCCGGCGTCGGGGTCGCCGTTGGGGTTGCCGTTTACAACGTCGAAGAGGTAGACGAAATCGTAGCGGTTCTGAATAGATTCCATGGGGAGCTCCTTTATGCGGCGGCTTCGGCGGCCGTTTTGTCGGTGTCTTTTTCACGCTTGGGGTACAAGTCGTTGCGCTGGTGGTAATAGCCGAGAGCGAACATTGCCTGATCATCTATGGACAAGTGCGGGGGAAAAGGCTTTGCCTCCATGCCTTCAATGATCTGCGCCATGGCCCGGTCGGACACGTATCCGTATTCTGACTTGGCGATGTGATGCTGGGCCAGTTTTATAAGTCTGGGAAAGACGCTGCCGGGAGTAGCCGAGGCCGCGCCAAAAAAACGGTCTTTGATGCTGGCGTTCAGGTTGTGTCCCAGTGCGTCTCGCTGGGCTTTTTCCATGACGGCGAAGAGCCGTCCGAGTCTGTAGCCTATGTTCGTGGAATTCTCGTTGAGCGACACGTCGACCTCCGCGTGGCTGATGTTTTTAAATAGTTTGCCCTGGCGCATGGCCCGGACGTAATACGCCTTCAACAATGCTGCGCGCAGGGTGGTAATTTCCTTTTCGGCGCGCAGCCGGCCCAGCACCCGGGATACGAGCGACAGAGGATATGATGCGCCTGTGATGATGGCGCGCATGATCTCTCCGCCCAGGTTGGGGGGGATGTTTTCGGTTTTGCGCAGGGGCGCGGTTTCGATGAGCAGCCGCCACATGCCGGGGAATTCGGGGTCTGCTTCGTAGCGACGCTCTATGGCCAAGTCATCAAAATGTCTTGCCAATTTCTCCTGAATGTCGGCCACGGTGGAAACGTGCCAGAAGCGCACGGAAATGCGGGCGGCGTTGGGGGCCAGCCCCAGGACGTAGAAAGGAATGTCCGTGTCATCCTCTTCCACATGCGCCTGTTTGCCGGAGCGCAACGCCTGCAACAGGGTGCGCAGCCGGTCCACAAGCTCTTTATCGTGTGCAGAGTCATTATTGTCTTCCTGTACACCATTCATGAGCGAGCCCACCATTGCCTCGGCCGGGTGCGGTTTTTCGGACCAGAACACCGTGGTGGCGTCGCCCACCACCAACTGTTTTTTAGGCGGCGGGGTTTTGCCGCCATAAGTCTGCTCCCGGAGATGCTCCGCCGCGCCGCCCAGGTGCGTCTGCTGCGACTGCACACCGCCGGTAGCGAGCATGTGGTTCAGCGCGGTGATGTAGGCAAAGGCCGCCTGCTCTGAAACCGGAGCGTTGTAGCTGCTGCCCTTGTTGTACGAGGTGAACGCGCTAACGTTGAAGGAAACCAACGCAGCTCCAGACTTTTGGGCTGCATGGACACCACGAACTCTAAATGGATGCTTTTCTGAAATGGGTGCATGCTCACCGGTCACTAAGCATATGCCTAAATGACCTTGTTTTATATTTGAATAGTATCGCAGCCAAGCTTTCTCTACCTCTGATATTTCATGCAAATACTGCTCATAACCGCGAAGCTTGATCACGAAGTTGAGCCCAGCAGCGTCCTGCCAGTTAGAAAGACTTGAAGCACTTTCAAGATTCCAATTGCTCAAATATGATAAAAACGCCTTAACAGCCGGGTGAACAACATCCTTTAGCACTTCATTGTTGTGCTTTTTAAACGCATCAAATTTCAGCGCTGTATTTTGTTTGGCAGCATCCTTCTTTACGCCAAAAAGGTAATCTGTCTTTTCCCAAGCTACATACGGATGCACATCTGAAGATCTGTCTTTGTCTTTTGGCACGATCATGCTTTTGGGGCGTAAACCTTTGCCGTTTTCATTAGGAGTTTGTAGATTTTGCAGGCCTGCTATGGCGCCGTCCGGCTCCAGCATGAGCGCGAAGTGGATTTTCTCACGGCTATAGCCTGGCTCGGGAATGCTCTGGTCCTTTCGCAGCCGTTCGTAATAGGCAACCAGCGCCGATAAGATGGATGCATGGGCGGTCATGATACGGCCTCCGCCAGGGCGGGGACGTCTATGACGCCGTCGCGCATGACAGCCCGGAAGAAGTGCGGCGTTATCTCTTTGGAGTAATCCAAATCCAGGAGCATCCAGCCAAGGTCCTTCTCACCGAGCAATTCCTCATGCGGCTTCGCGCCGTCGTCCGGCTCGAAACGGGCCGGAAACTCGCGGCAGCCCAGATAGGGGTGATGAAAGCACTGGCCCTTGGCCAGGCGGCGGTTGAAAATGTCCAGATGTTTGCCGTCGTTAACGTCTTCGGAGCCGGTGAATTCAAAATGGGCCTCGATGCGGTAGGCCACGTCCCGCAGCACCAGGGCGGCGCGCTGCTGCCGATCCTCTTCGATGAACGTTTCCACCGGGCTCTGGCCGTCCTTCATGGCCTTGGTGATGCTTTGGTAAAGCAACTTATTCGCCAGTTCATTGCGGCGAATGGAAACAAAGCGAACAGGCTTGAGCACGGTGATGCGGTCTATGACCCATCGAATGGCCGGCTTCCAGTAGACGGCCTCCAGCACGCCGCGGGCGGCGCTGGGAGTGATGACGTCGTAACTCACCCGTTCCGCCTTCATTTCCGGCCTGGTAAAACAGGCATGGTCGCCAAAGACTTTGCACGATACGCCGAACGCCACAGGCGCCTCCTTTTAGATAAAGTGTCCTACACAGCCCCCAAACGCCTCTTCAGCCAGCTGTAATCCCATGTCTTCCGTGTATATGTTATCGCCCTGCAGCGCGTATACGCCTTCCATGGGCTCGCTCAGGGCCTTGATGCGGGCAAGCTCGTTAAAATCGCGTGGGGGCGTTTGGACTATGTAGCGCTGCAGGCTTCGCAGGATGGGTCCGGGGTGCTCCACGTAAGGCAAGGAGGAGATGAGCCTTTGTGCTTCTTTGTCCCAGGGGATGATGATGGACTTCTGCCCGTCCTCAATAATGCTGAAAAGCTCGGCTGCTGTTCGGAACTTGTATTTCGTATCCCGGCCTGTGGAGTGCAACAGCGCCAGGATGTCTTTCTTGTCCAGCTCGTCTCCGGCGCTCCAGAACAGGAGCCGAAAGTATTTCTCGATGGCCGCCGGGGCCATGGGGTCATTGAACTCCGGCAGGCCCATGACCTCACTGGCGATATTGGCGGTAATGGTGAAATGACCTTGGGGCAAACCGTCTTCCGGCTCGAAGACGATGACCTTGCCGGCGGGGGCGCCGGCTTTGGCGGTCAAGTCCCCTTCCCGGTCGCACCGGCCAGCGGCCTGGGCAATGGCGTCCAGGCCGGCAATGGCCCGGTACACACAGGGGAAATCCACATCCACGCCGGCTTCTATGAGGCTGGTAGAGACCACCCGGCAGGGCAGCCCCTCAAGCAGCCTGGTTTTGATGTGCGCAATGACACTGCTTCTGTGGGCCGGGCACATGTTGGCGCTGAGGTGGAATACGTGACCGGCCCTTGCGGCGAGATGTTTGTAAATTTTTTTGGCGTGCTTGCGCGTGTTCACGATGCACAGAACCTGTTCATGCTCGGCGATGCGTTTTGCGAGTTCCTCGTCGGAGAGCTTGCCCGCCAGCTCTACGTTCACGCGCTTCAACTGCTTGTGCAGTTCGTCAGGGGCGCGCATCATTTCTCTGCCGTGGTCTATGTCCAGCCCGGGAAAATTTTCGCGCCGCTGCAGCGCTGGCTGGGTGGCGGTGCAAAGCACAAAGGTGACGTTATACGCCGTGGTCAGCTGACGAATGGCCTCCAGACAGGGCCGCAGAAACGGCTGCGGCAGCATCTGCGCCTCATCCAGTATGATCACGGAATTGGCTATGTTGTGCAGCTTGCGGCAGCGGGAGGGTTTGGCCGCAAACAGGGACTCGAAAAACTGCACTGCGGTGGTGGCGACCACGGGCGCGTCCCAGTTCTCGCTGGCCAGTTTCTCCCGGGAAGGGGTTACTTCCTTGTCATATTCAGCAAAGTTGAATGAGCTGTGATGCTCCAGCACAGCGTCGCCACGGTTTTCAGGGTCCAGGAACGTGCGAAACACCGCGGCATTCTGCTCGATGATGGACATGTAGGGGATGACGTAGATGATGCGCGAGTGGCCATGGGCCTGGGCGTGCTTGATCGCGAAAGCCAGCGAAGAAAGAGTCTTGCCGCCGCCGGTGGGTACGGACAAGGTGAACAGGCCGGGCTCGTCCGGCGCTTTGGCCAGACAGTCGTTGAGCACTCGGGCGCGTACTCTGTTGACGTGTGAGCCGGGGGCGTTGTCCACCATTTCCTGCAGCTTGGGGAAAAACCGCTCAGCCAGCGAGTCCAACGAGGCCCAGCCCTGGCGGGCGCTGCTTTTTTCCGATTGCAAAAAATGCTCGGTATCCAGGAAATCCGCGTCCACCAGGCAAGAAAAAAGCATGCGCAGAAAGAATGTTACGCCAAAGCTGGTGCTGACATTGGGCGGGAACGCCGTGGGCGGTTTGCAGTGCGCCAGGACCGCCGGGCTGTCTGCAACTTGCGGGGCCTTGTGGCTGTTCTGTAGCCGTGTGAAGAGCGATCCGGCGGCTCCGCTCCAATCCGGGAGGCCGGCGTGGTGGCCGGCTACCAGGTAGGCGAGCAGGTCGCCCACCTCGCCATACGTGTCTTTGAGCGCTTTGGCGCCTTGGATGGAGTGTTCGGCCTTTATTGCGTCATTCTCCAGCCGCTGCTGGAACTTTTCTGTGCATTTTCCATAGTCGTGGAACAGTCCTGCAAGGCGAGCCCAATCTTTTGCGCCAAATACGGCGGCAAAGGTTGCGGCGTGTTCGGCCACGGACTGCAGATGTGCGTCCAGACTTTGCCAATGCTCCGTGGTTTTGCCCTCCACGCTATGCGCAAAATACTCTTTTCCCATGCCCGCCCCTTTTACAGAATTCGCCTTGCAGCTATTTAAATGGCGTACGCTATTTTTCGGAGAGGCGCAATCGTTTTATTTATATTTTATGAATGCCACAGCAGGAGGGGTGCGGTTAAATATATCCATAGATACCTATTGAAATCCACAAAAACAGAGTGACAACACATTCTTCAGGGTCGGTTGCCAGTTGTCCGCGTCCATCCACGAATCCCGTCTGCGCAAATCCCGTCTGCGCAAATCCCGTCTGCGCAAATCCCGTCTGCGCGAATCACGTCTGCGCGAATCATGTCTGCGCGAATCTGCGGTGAAAAATCCTGCCTTTCAGTCGTGCTGCATGGTCTGGATTTGCTGGGGCGTGACGTAGTCGAACATGAGCAGAATCTGCACGATGTCCATTTCGCTTTTGGTTTTTTCTTTGTAGCTCTTTGCTTTTTCCAGTTGGGCTGGGGTGATGTACTTTTTCTGCAGCAGCCGCTCTTCTGTGGTTTGGCGGGCGCGTTTTTTTCGTTGCAGGTCTTCTTGGCGGGCTTCTTCCTGGACGTTTTCGACCTCAGCGTTCAGGTTCTTCAACTTATCGCTCATGCGGTCGATGGAGTCCTGGCGAGCGGCGATGGATTTTTCCAGTTTGGCCTTGTGCAGCTCCATTTTTTCCACCTCGTCGTCCAGCTTGATGCGCTCGTTGCGAAAGCGGCGGGATTTGACCAGATACAGCTGCAGGGTGAAAAAGAGACCGCCCAGGACGATGCCGGCGAAGAGCATTATCTCGAAGCTCATGCCGCCCCCGTCGGGTTGTCCAGGCCAGAGGATCCGGGCGCGGTGTTTCCCGCGTCATCTACATCGGCTTCTTCTGCTTCTTTTTGAAGCCGGCTCAGCTTGAAGTATACGGCTTCTTCCTGCATTTTTACCAGGGAGAGACGTTCCTGCAAGTCGGTGATTTCCGCCTTCAGTTCAATACGTCTGTTTTTCAGATTGCTGACGGAACTTTTTTGCCGCTCCATCATGGCGCTGTAAACTACAACGATGCAGATGATGAAGGCCAGCAAGACCAAAGAGATGTAGATCATGTCCATACTACAGCCTAGCGACGATTGTTTACATGCTACAGGCTGGCGACGCCGCCATGCGCGACTTACCGCCTGCGCCATCATTTAAATACATTAAATAAAACAAGGCAAGTATGACTGCAATATATTTTCACAGAAAAATCCGTATTTTTTGGATCACGGCTCTTGTGCAGCGCTTGTGCTCTGGGCTAGTATCGGGTGCAGGAAGCTGCGTTGCATTCTGCGCCAAGGATTCTCTGTGCATACACTTATTCTGCAGGGCGGCAGCGCGCATTTCTTACAACCCCAAGCCCATTCGGCCAAGAACCTGACCAGACGCCAGAGCATGCCCGCCGCCAATTCCCACCCACGCGCCGCAGTAGACGCCTCGACCGATGCAGGCTCAGCTGTTGTTCTACGGTTTTCCGGCCGGCTGGACGCCGCGGGAACAGCTGCTGTCTGGAGGCAGGCCATGGACCTGGCCGGCCGCGGCAAAGAGGTAACTGCCGAGCTTTCCAGCGTGGACTATCTGGACGGCGCCGGGGCCGGGCTGCTGATGGAGCTTTCATTGCGGGCCGGCTCCTTTCGCAGGGTTGGCTTGGCGGATGAATACGAAAAGCTGGCGGGCCTGTTTAACGCCGAGGAGCTTGCAGCAAAGCCGGAGGAGCGCACGCAGCCAGGGTTTCTGGACGAGCTGGGCCGCCATGGCGCGCAGCTGGGCCGGGACGTGAAGGACTTGACGGCGTTTCTGGGCGAAACCGTCTCTGCCCTGGCCGGGGCGCTGGCGCGGCCGGACCGCATCCGCTGGAAGGACCTGCTGTTCATAGCCAAGCGGACCGGGGTGGACGCGCTGCCCATCATGGCTTTGATAGGCACTGTGCTGGGGTTGGTGATGGCCTTCCAGTCTGCAGCCACGCTGCAACGTTTTGGGGCGGACGTTTTTGTGGCCAATCTGCTGACTATCTCCATCACGCGGGAGCTGGGCCCGCTGGTGACAGCCATTTTGCTGGCTGGCCGCTCTGGCTCCGCCTTTTCGGCCGAGCTGGGGACCATGAAGATAAACGAAGAGGTGGACGCGCTGTCCACCATGGGGCTGGACCCGGTGCGTTTTCTTGCTGTGCCGCGGATACTGGCTGCGGTGACGGTGACGCCCCTGTTGACGGTGTTTTTCGAGCTGTTCGCGCTCATAGGCGGGGGCGTGGTGGTGACTGGTTTCGGCTACCCGCTGGTGACCTATATACAACGTGTGGAGACGGCTTTTCGGCTGGGTGATTTTGCCGGCGGGCTGGTCAAGGCCACGCTGTTTGGCTTTCTGGTAGCGTGGATAGGCTGCCGCCGGGGTTTGGCTGCTGGCTCTGGCGCCAGCGCGGTGGGCGAGGCCACGACCTCTTCGGTGGTCAGCGGGCTGGTGCTCATCGCTGTGGCGGACGGCGTGGTGGCCGTGGCATACTACGCGCTGGGGATATAAGCTGTGGCTGGGCGCAAGATCATCCAGGTGCAAGGACTGCGGGCAGCTTACGGCGAGGCCGTCATTCTGGAAAACGTCTCCTTTGCCGTGCAGGCTGGGGAGGTTTTCGCTATTCTTGGCGGCTCTGGCTGCGGCAAGTCAACATTGCTCAAGCACATGATCGGCCTGCACGAACCTGCGGCCGGCAGCGTGCGCATAGCTGGCGAGGAGATGGCCGGGGCGGACCCGGCGACGCGCCAGCGGATTCTGTCGAAGTTGGGGGTCACGTACCAGTCTGGGGCGCTGTTTGGCTCCATGACTCTGCTGGAGAACATTCGCCTGCCCCTGGAGGAGTTCACCACACTGCCCCTGGAGGCCATGGACCTGATCTGCCGCATGAAACTATCGCTGGTGGGGCTGGCCGGTTTTGAGCAGCACGCTCCGTCAGAGCTGTCTGGCGGCATGCAGAAGCGGGCGGCTTTGGCCCGGGCCATGGCGTTGGACCCGGCCATCCTTTTTCTGGACGAGCCCTCGGCCGGGCTGGACCCGGTAACGTCCGCCGGGCTGGACCGGCTGATACTGGACCTGCGGGACGCGCTGGGCATAACCTTTGTGATGGTCACGCACGAGCTGCCGTCCATTTACACTGTAGCGGACCGGGTGTTAATGCTGGACAGGAGCGTACGCGGCGCGGTGGCGCTGGGCTCGCCTGCAGAGCTGCAGCACAGCGACAACCCGATAGTGAAACGATTTTTTAACCGGGAACCCGAGGCCTGAGCGGCAACATCGAAACAATCATGGGCACAACAACTTCGCACATTAAACTGGGCGTTTTCATACTGGCCGGCACGGCCCTGGCTGTGAGCGCAGTTATTTTTCTGGGCTTGAGCCAGGTGTTCCGCGAAACCGTGCCGGCGGAGACGTATTTCAACGAGTCTGTGCAAGGGCTGAGCGTGGGTGCGCCGGTGAAGTACCGAGGCGTGGAGATAGGCCGGGTGAGCGGCATAGGCTTCGTCGTCACAAAATACCCAGAGTCCCGCGACGCGGAGGGCATTGGCGACCGCTACGTGCTGGTGGAAATACGAATTAGCAAAGAGGCGCTGCTGCAGTTCGCCATCGACGATCTGAAAAAGGACATCCGGCGGCTGGTCTCCTCCGGCTTGCGGGTGCGGACCACCACCCAGGGTCTTACCGGCGTGGCCTTTCTGGAAATGAACTTTTTTGACCCGGAGCAGAACCCGCCGCTGGCAATCGACTGGTCGCCGCAAAGCCTGTACATCCCGTCTGCGCCAAGCACCATGAGCCGCGTAGAAGCAGCGCTAAACGGCATAGGGCGGGGGCTGAAACAGTTCGAAAAGATGGATTTCCAGAAAATGTTCGGCACGCTGGACGCCATTCTGGTGAAAGCGGACGCCATTCTGACAGAGGTCAACGTGCAGGAGATAAGCTCTTTGCTGGCTGAAAACCTGCGCAACCTGAACAAAGCCATTTCCCGGGTGGAGGACTTGCTGGCCTCGCCCGAGGCTGAGTCCATCATCCCGGACGCCGCCGCCACAGTGCGGGCGGCGCGGTCCATGGCGGAAAGCACCGGCAAAAGCCTGGAAACCGTGATGGCCGACGCCCAGGACGCCGTGGCTGGCCTGAAGGCGCTTTCCCTGCGGCTGGAAAAACTGGCCGCCGACCCGGCAGTGCAGCAAAGTTTGCAGGAACTGCCTGAAACCATGAAGCACGTGAACCAGGCCACCTTGGACATCCGCCGCGGCGCCGTGCAGTTCGACCGGCTGCTGCGCTCGCTGAACGACCTGGTTGTGGCCCGCCGGGACGACATAGAGGCCATGCTGGAGTCCACCCGCACCTTGATGGACAACCTGAACGCCGTCACCCGGGAGGTGAAGGAAAACCCCTCGGCCATTATCTTCAGCGGACCCCCGCGATCCATCAACCCGGAGGAGCTGCAATGACAGCCATGCGTTTTGCTGTACTTTTCAGCGTGCTGTGGGCCTGCGTTCTGTCCAGCTGCGCCACAGTCTCGCCCGTATCGCCTCAGGAAAAGCGGCTCTTTGCCCTGGACCCCAAGCGGCCGGCCGGCGAGCCGTCTCGCCAGGCCAAACCCGGGGTGCTGCAGGTGCGGCGGCTTTCTGTTTCCCCCGGTTTTGCAGACCGCATGCTCATTTACCGCACGGCGGAAGGACAGTATGTGCCCGACCCGTACAATACGTATTTGACAGCGCCGTCGGACATGATCACCCAGGCGGCGACCACGTGGCTCCGCAATGCCGGCGTATTCGAGCACACGGTGACCAGCAGCAGCCGTCTGCGGCCGAATTTCGTGCTGGAAGGGACCGTGCCGGAGCTGTACGCGGACTTCAGCGCGGGCAAAGCGCATGTAGGGCTGGCCTGCATTCTGCTGCGAGATGATTCTTTATCGTACGAAGTGCTGCTTACTACGGAATATGCGGTTGAAACGGTCCTGCCCAGCCTGGACGCCAAAGGGGCCGTTGCTGGTCTAGAAGCTGGTCTGGCGGATATTTTCGCCCAGTTGGAACGCGATATGGCAAACCTGACAACAGCATTGGAAACACAATGAAACTGTATACATGGAATGTGAACGGCTTTCGCGCCGCGGCCAAGAAAAACTTTTGGGACTGGTTCCAAGAAACGGACGCCGACGTCTACTGCCTGCAGGAAACAAAGATGCACCCAGACCAGCTGACCGCCAAAGACCGAGACCCGGAAGGCTACGCCGCGATCTGGAACCCCAGCAAGGTCAAAAAAGGCTACTCTGGGGTGTGCACCTTTTCCCGGCCGCACCCTTTGTCGCACTCCTTTGGTTTACCAGAAGCCGGGCAACAGGGCGAGGGCAGGCTAATCCTATGTGAATACAATGAGTTTTACCTGTTCAACGTTTATTTCCCCAACGGTCAGAAGGACGAAGAGCGGCTGCAGTACAAGCTGGACTATTATGACGCGTTTCTGGCCTACGCCCAGGAGCTGCGGCAGAAGAAGCCCATAGTGGTCTGCGGAGACTTCAACACCGCGCACAAGGAAATAGACATTGCCCGGCCCAAGGAGAACGAAAAGACTTCCGGATTTCTGCCCGTTGAGCGCGCATGGCTGGACAAGCTGGTCAACCACGGATACGCGGACGCGTTCCGGCTGTTCCACGACGGGCCGGACAACTACACGTGGTGGTCATTCCGCGCCAACGCCCGAGCCCGGAACGTGGGCTGGCGCATCGACTATTTCTTTGTGTCTGAAGAGCTGCAGGACAAGGTGAAAAAAGCCTGGATAGAGCCGCAGGCGCAGGGCTCTGACCACTGCCCCATGGGCATGGAGCTGGACGCGAGTTAAACATCGACTCGATTACGCCAATACAACGCGATCCAGGTAGTTTCTCATTTTTTCCGCGGCCTGGAGCACCCCTGGCGCGTCTTCAGCCTTGGCTGCGGCGTGCATGGCGGCGCCGATGTCTGTGATCGGAGAGAAGCCCATGGCCGCGCCCTCGCCCTTGAGCCTGTGGCAAACAGCGCGGACGGCGGCAAAATCCGGCTTTCCGGCGGCGGCGAGGACTGTTGCCAGGTCTCGTTTTACTGACTCCAGATACTGCGGGGCTATGGCCCGCAGGTCCTCGTCCTGCACGGATACAAGAATGTCCCCCTCTTGCGGGACCAAGGCGGGGTTTTGCTCCGGGGTGCTTTCCGGAAACGCAGCCGCCGCCGGGCCGCCGGGCGCAGGCTTGCCCTCCAATTCCGCGGCTTCTGCCAGAGCGCCCAACAACACCTCGCGGCGCACAGGCTTTGCGATGTACTTGTCGCACCCGGCGTCCAGGCAGCGCTCCTTGTCGCCTTTGAGGGCGTAGGCGGTCATGGCGGCGACAGGCGTGCGGGGCAGTCCTTGCTCCTTTTCCTTTTGCCGCAGCATCCGGGTGGCGGTAAAACCGTCCATAACCGGCATCTGCATGTCCATGAGCACCAGGTCGTAGTGTTTCTGGGCGAGCAAGCGCAGCCCTTCTTGGCCGTTGGGGGCCAGGTCCAGGTTGACGGGGCTGTTTTTCAGGAACGTTTCCACCACCAGGGCGTTATACTCAGAGTCCTCTACGAGCAGAATGTCCATGGGAGGGAGGTCCTCTGGTTTGGGGGCAGGAGCGGGGGCAGACAGGCGTTCTTCGTCTGGCAGGCGGGTCAGGACGGCTGAAAAACAGAATTCACTTCCCTGCCCTGGCGTGCTGCGCATAGCCAACTCCCCGCCCATCAGCTTGACAAGCCCGGCGGCGATGTTAA
>CAYTSA010000081.1:0-17712 GCA_964440345.1 uncultured Desulfovibrionaceae bacterium
GGCGCCGCCGCTGCGCTCGGCCAGCTTGCGGACCTCGGCGGCCACCACGGCAAAGCCTTTGCCGTGTTCTCCGGCCCGGGCCGCCTCAATGGCGGCGTTCAGGGCCAGCAGATTGGTCTGCCGGGCAATTTCTTCGATGATGGATATCTTTTCAGCAATTTCTTTCATGGCCGAGACAGTCTGAGTAACGGCTTCGCCTCCCTCCTGGGCGTCTTTGGCTGCTTTTTGCGCCATGGCCTCGGTCTGCTGCGCGTTGTCAGCATTTTGTTTGATATTCGAGGTCATCTGCTCCATAGAGGCGGAAACCTCTTCCACTGAAGCCGCCTGCTCAGTGGCGCCCTGAGACATGGATTGGGCGGAGGAGGAGAGCTCCTCACTGCCGGCGGCCACGTTTTCAGACGCAGACTGCACGTCCTCCACCACGCCGCGCAAGCGCTGGACCATCTCATTGAGGGCTGCGGCCAGCTGGCCTACCTCGTCTTTCTGGTTCACGTCCAGTTCCTTGGTGAAATCGCCCTTGGCCATGGATTGGGCAAAATCAACCCCTTTGAATATGGGCTTGGTGATCATGCGGGTAAGAAGAACTCCCAGGCCCAAGGCAAAAACGACTCCCAAGCCCATGCCCACAGAAGCCATGAGCCTGCCGGCGGAGGCGTCTGCATTCGCCTGACCCACAGCAGTTTCAGAAACATGCACGTTGATTTCCACCAGTTGATCCAACTCTTCAAAAACTGTGTTCATGGCCTGTTGGGCGTCGGTGAGCAGCAAGTCGCCCATGCCGCCAAAAATATCCTTGGCTTTCTGGGCCTCGGCCTGCATCTGAGCAAACAAATCAAACGTCTTGTCTGCAGCTGGGAGCATTTTGTCACGGTAGATGCCCGCCGCCATTTCCACTTGGCCGCGGCTAGCAGCCTGTTTTATTTCCTCCACGCTGTGGTGGAATGAGTCATGATGAGGTTTGATTTCCTGAATGAGTCTGCTGATAGCCGGGTTGGTGGTGGAGTAGTCCGCCATCCACTTGCCGAAGTTGCAGGTTGTGGGGTCCGTGCCACCCTGGAAGGTCTGATCAACAGCAAGCAATTGCCCTACCTGGGTGGCCAGCTTGTAGTGGTCTCCGCGGAAGCGCTGCAACTCAATCATGTACGCGTCCGGGTTCAGGATGTCGATTTTTTGCAACTGGCGGGACATCTCCACTGCCTTGTTGTTAAGCTCTGAGGCGGTTTTCACGTCCGGTACGAATTTGTTCCAGACTGTGGCTTCCTCCGGCGTTTGCGGCAAGGGAGCGTACTTTTCCCAGGCTTTCTTGTATGTTGCCCGGGCATTTTCAATATTTTCATAGAGTTTGTTGCGGTCCTCATTGGATATCATGGGGCTGAGCGTGGTCCGCAAGGCGGTGTTCAGCTTGTTCATCTGCGACTCCATGATGAGCAGGCTCTGCACGCTGGGCAGCCGGACTTCGCCGATTTCGTCAATATGCCCGGATAACAAATCAATTTCGTACAGGCCAACGCCTCCCACAGCCAGAGCTATGAGCGCCGTGATGACAAATCCCCCGATCAGCTTGACGCCCAGTTTGATGTTTTTCATTTCCCCCTCCTTAGCTGTTACACATGGAAAAACTGGGGCCTGTGTTTAAAACCGTTTCTGCAGCGGTTGAATAGTATTGCAACCACCTTGTTGTAAAAAACAGGCCCTATGTTGCCTCACATTCCAGACGCCTTTGAGTACGCTCTCCACCCCTGTACAGCCGGGCAAAAATGAACTGCATGGCTTCCCTTTCAAGACAGTCGAGAGGAACACTGTTGTCGAGTAACACAAAATTGCCCATGCCGTGAAGCATGGAAAAGATAGCTGCGCTGGTTTCTTTGTAGTGTTGGGTGAAGAATACCTTCTCCGCCACGCCTTCTTCAATGATTATCTGAATAAGTTCACGGTGCTGGCCAAAAATGAACTTCAGGTCGCTCACTGGCGGGGTGTCCAGGTTAAGAACTTTAAACGGATCGGTTTTCAGCAGCACCAGGTGCTCATCCGGCCGTTCAGCGAGAAAATGAAAAAAGCAGCGCACGTACGCGCGTATTCGGTCCTCTGGACGAGAACGTTTAGCGATGCTGTCGCGCATCTCTTTGTAAAGATTGAATAATATTTGACGGACTAGGATAAAGAGTAGGTTTTCTTTGCTCTTGAAATGGTAAATTATGGTGCCGCCGGCCACGTTGGCCTGCTGGGCAATGTCGGCAATGGAGGCGTTTTCGTAGCCGTGCTCGCTGAAGAGGGCCTGGGCGGCGTCGAGAATGGCTCGTATTTTGTTATGAGGGCTTTTGGCGGCCATAAGCGTTACCTCTGCGACCTATTTTAAATGACTGTTCAGTTAATACTGGCTCAGCAGCGGCAGCTTGTCAATGATAAAGTAAAAAATGTCAATGACAGTGAATGAGTCAAATAAGATAACAGCATGTTAACATTGAAATGTTTAGATGTCCTTATGCATTTTCCTGAAACAATGGAGAATTGTTTCAAGAGCGGGCGTTGTCTCAACGCGAAAATGCGCTAGACGGTGCGTTTCCGATGTGCTTGAAAAAGTAGTCAGGACTATTCTGTTGCAACAAACTGAAAGGGGGGCGGAGCCAGCACTGCGCCGCTTGCGGCAAGCTGGGTGAAGAACAAAGACAGTCCCTCCTGGGACTGCGTATCCAGGTCGTAGGAAAGGCCGCTAAAGTACGATAGTGTCTCAGGCAGACTCAGGCCGGATGTCTCTGCGGCAATGGAGGCGATGCGGTCAATGTTGGCCAGGCCAACGCCTTTGGCGCGTTGCAACAGCCTGCAACTTTGGCGGATCATCTCTGGGCGCTGCTCCATTGACTTTTTTGAGGCGACCCATACGCCAAAGATGAACGGCTTGCCCGTCCATTCCGCCCAGGCCTGGCCCAGGTCCAGCCGATGCGGGTATTCTTCCATCCGGCGCAGCTGCAGGGCTTCGTCGCCAATAGCCAGAATAGCCGCTGGCCGGTCTCCGGCTTGCAAGGCGGAGGCGGCGTCGCCTACTGCGTAGACCGGCTCCTGGCCGTAGATACGTTTCAGCAGAAGTTGCAACAGCGCCGCCGAGGTGTGCGTCTGTGAGCTGACCAGCACGGTCTTGCCGTCCAGCTCCTCTGGGGGCCGTTGGCTTAGCAGCAGCACAGACTGCACTGGCCCACGGCAGCCAATGGCCAGGTTCGGGACCAGCAGGTAGTCTTGCCAGCGGCGGGCATACTCTATGGAAGAGACAGCGGATATGTCTAGTTCGCCGGCGGCCATGCGCTTGTTCAACTCCGCCGGCGAGCCAGAAACCATATGCACCCCTGCGCCGAGTCCGTTTTCCAGGGGCAGGTAAATGGGCAGCACGTTCAGGTAGCTGATGCGGCCTAGCCGCAATCTGTTATCCATTGGCGTTGGACCTGGTTACAGGCGTGTAGTCCATGCGCCGCTGCACCGGCGCAAAGCCGGCCCGGCGGATGATGTTTTCAATGGCTTCGTGCGACAGCCGGAAGGACACGCCGGCCGCCTTGACCACGTTTTCTTCTATCATGGTGGAGCCAAAGTCGTTGCCGCCGAAGTACAAAGCCAACTGGGCGACCTTGGGCCCCATGGTCACCCAGGAAACCTGGATGTTGGGGATGTTGTCCAGCACCAGCCGGGAAAGGGCCAGCAACCGTAAATATTCTGGCGCGGTGAAGGGCCGGGAGGAGAGGGCCGTGTTCTTCGGCTGGAACGTCCAGGGAATAAAGGCCGTGAATCCGCCGGTGCGGTCTTGCAAATCGCGCAGGGCCAGCAGATGCCGCACCCGGTCTGCCGCTGATTCGGCGTGTCCGAACATCATGGTCGCAGTGGTCCGCAAGCCCATGGAGTGGGCTTCTTCCATGATCTCCAACCATTTGCCGGCGGAGCTTTTGTTGGGCGAGACTCTCTCGCGCACTTCATCCACCAGTATTTCCGCCCCTCCGCCCGGCATGGAGTGCAAACCGGCCTCGCGCAGCCTGCGCAGCGTTTCGGCTGTGTCCAATTCTTCCATTCGAGCCAGGTGGTCAATTTCAGTGGGCGAAAAAGCGTGTATATGCAGTTCCGGAAAGCTTGACCGGATGTCGCGCAGCAACTCTTCATACCATTCGAGCCGTAGTTCCGGGTGGCAGCCTCCCTGCATGAGTATCTGCGTTCCGCCCAGAGCCAGCGTCTCTTCGATCTTGGCGTGCAGCTCTGCGCGGGAAATCACGTAGCCGTCTGGGTGGCCAGGGGGCCGGAAGTACGCGCAGAACAGGCAGCCGCATTGGCAAATATTGGTGTAGTTGATGTTCCGGTCGCTGACGTAGGTGACGATGGGTTCAGGGTGCAGCTGCCGCCGGGTTTCGTGGGCCAGTCGGCCCAGGGTGTGCAGGTCTGCGGCGTATAGCTCCATGGCGGCCTCAAAATCCAGTCGGCCGGCAACAGGCTGCATGGCTGGGGGCAACATTTCTTCTGCTGAGGCTTCTTGCAGCAGCGTATGCACTGGCTGGAAACAGCCGTCGCGTTCCACCGGCTCAAAGCCGCTGCCCCGAATCATGATCTCCAGTTCATCGCGGGTCAGGGCCTGTTCCGATTCAGCGCCGGCCATGTGGCCGATTTTTTCCTCCACCACTACGCCGTCCAGGTCGTCTGCGCCAAAGTACAGGGCGGCCTGGGCCGCCTTTACCGTGAGCATTACCCAATACGCCTTGATGTGGGGAATGTTGTCCAACAGCAGCCGGGAAACGGCGATGGTCTTGAGTTCATCAACGCCAGTCGAGGGCCGGCTGATTTTCAGTGCTGAATGCTCGGTTTGGAAAGGCAAGGGGATAAAGCATACAAAGCCGCCGGATGCATCCTGGGCGTTCCGTAGCCGCAGCAGATGGTCCACGCGGTCGGCCACTGTTTCCACATGGCCGAACAGCATTGTGCAGTTGCTTTGTATGCCCAAACTGTGGGCTTCGGCGTGGATGCGCAGCCATTCGTCAGCGTCTATCTTGCGGGGGCAGATGCGCTGGCGTACATCTGGCGCGAATATCTCCGCCCCGCCGCCCGGCAGCATTCCCAAGCCGGCGTTTTTGAGCGTCTGCAGCACCTGGGCTGTGGAGGTCTGCTCTAGTTTGGCAAAATGGGCAATCTCCACAGCTGTAAAGCATTTAAGCACGGCGTGAGGCAGCAGCGACCGAATGCGGCGCAGCCCCTCCACGAAATAGTCCAGTCCCAGCTCAGGATGGCAGCCGCCTACGATGTGCGCCTCACGGGGCGGCGAGGGATTGGCGGCCAGCTTGTTAGCCATATCTTCCGGGGAGAGAACAAATGAGCCCTCTTCTCCCCGTTCTCTGTGAAAGGCGCAAAACGCGCATTTGTTCACGCAGACATTGGTGTAGTTCACGTGCTGATTGCACACGTAATAGGTTCGTTTCCCGTGGCGGCGGGTGCGGACCAGGTGGGCCAGCTCCCCAACAGCTGTGATATCCGGGCAGGCGAAAAGGGCCAGCCCGTCTTCGCGTTCCAGCCGGCGGCCGGCCAGGACCTTGTCGTAGACGGCGGCCAGGCCCAGGCGCTGGCGGCGGTCGTGCAACGCGTCATGCGTCATTGGCGAAATTTTCCTTGTTGTCGTGCGCCAGGCCGAGGCGCAGTATGTTAACGAGTGCGTCCAGCCGGGTGGACAGGTCTTCAGCCGAAGCTGCGCGCAAACGCATGGTCCCGTCCAAATGATCCACCGCCAAGGACTGGACAAACCGGTCCAGCAAACTGTCCAGCACAAAGACGGCGGCGTCAGAGTCTGTCTCCGGCCGCAGTTCGCCCCTGGCCAGGGCGTCGTTAATCATGGGCCGGATGTACGCTGTAGAAAGGGCCCGGAGCCGGGCCAGCGCTTGCTCGCGGCCAGGAAAATCGCCTCCGTAGAGGACTCGCAGATACAAGCCGTAGGCGCGCGGATGCTCACGCGCCCACAGGGCCACGGCAAGGAAAACAGCGTGCAGCTGGGTGAAGAAGTCCTGCTTTTCTTTCTGGTCCCGGATGCGGCGCAGTGGTTCCTTGACCTGCTCCAGGGCCATGTCTGCAACACAGTGGAAAAGCTGCTCCTTGGAGCCGAAGTAAGCGAACAGGGAGCCTTTGGCGATGGAAAGATCTTTGGCTACGCGGTTCAGACTTGCTGCGGCAAAGCCGTGCTCGGCGAACTCCTGCATGGCCGCCTGTACAACGCGCTCTTGTTTCTCCGGCGTCAGGTTGCGAAATGTTTCAGAGGTCCGGGTTTCTTGCATGTCGGGCTCGCTTAGGCTAAAATGACCATGTGGTCATGAGTGTTCGTACGTCAGATTACAGCCAGCGTCAACATGCAACCAAAGGCGCAAAAGTATGATAAAAAAGAGATTGAGCCTGGGCATATCGCCATGCCCTAACGATACGTTTATTTTTCACGCTCTGGCGCACGGCGTGTTCCAGGAGTTGGAGTGGGATATGGAGCTGACCGACGTACAGGAACTGAACGAGGCGGCGCTGGCCGGCCGGCTGGACGTGTGCAAGGTGTCTGTGGGCGTGGTCCCACGTATTTTGGGCGAGTACACGCTGCTGCGGGCCGGGGGCGCGCTGGGCCGGGGCGTGGGCCCGTTGCTTACGGCGTTGCCGGGCATGCGGCCGGCTGACCTGGACGGCGCAGCTGTGGCCGTGCCCGGGCAGGACACCACGGCGTTTTTGCTTTTTTCTTTGTGGGCGCAGTCGCAGAACGTGCAGCCGCAGCCCCGGGCCATGGTGTTTCACCAGGTGATGGAAGCGGTGCGCTTGGGCAAGGTTCAGGCCGGGGTGGTCATTCACGAGGGCCGGTTCACTTACGCCGCGCAGGGGCTGGCTCTGCTGGCGGACTTGGGGCAGTGGTGGGAGCAGGAGACTGGCCTGCCCTTGCCGCTGGGCGCCATAGCCGTGCGCCGTTCGCTGGGCCTGGAGCTGGCCATGCGGATAGACGCCGCCATCCGGGACAGCCTGGAGCAGGCGAATGCGCACCCTGGCGAAGCAATGAGCTGGGTGAGGGCGCACGCTCAGGAAATGGCTCAGGATGTTATTGAGGCGCACATAGCGGCCTTTGTCACCAGCTATTCACTGGACGTGGGCGACGAGGGCAAGGCCGCTGTCCGGTCTCTGTTGCAGGCGGCGGGGAGGCAGGGCGCGGCGCAGGAGCCCAGGCCCCTGTTTTACGATGACTGCAGACCTTAATCGCAGGTGGCTGGCTCGTCCAGCACTGCGGCGTTGGAAAGGACCAGGATAAGCGCTTTGAGCGCTTCCGGGTCGTAGCGTTCCTTGCGGCGCTGCATGCGCTGCAGCGCCTCAAAAGGGGTGAAGGCCGGCCGCCAGGGGGCGGACCGGGTGAGGTTGTCATAGCAGTTGCAGACGAGGATAGAGTGGACATAGGCGGGCATGTCCTCAGCCTGCAGGCCGGAAGGAAAGCCCTTGCCGTCTGCCTGCTCGTGGTGGAACAAGATGGAGTTGTACGCTTCTTGGGAGAGCTGCAGACTCATGCACAGGCCCACGCCAATTGAACTGTGCGCCTTGTATTTTTCCCACTCTTCCTGGCTCAGCAGGTCTGGGTTGCGCTCCAGCAGCGCCGGGGCCAGCGTGGTTTTACCAATGTCGTGCAGCATTGCGCCAAGGGCGGTGCGGCGCAGCAGGTCCGCGTCTCTCTGACCCATTGCCCGGAGGATAAAGTAGTTAAGCACCATAACGCCCACAGCGTGGTTGTAGCCTTTAAAGCCTTTGGCCACCAGGTGAATGACGTTTTCCATGGCGCCGGGAGTTCCGAAAAAATCTATGGATTCCTTGACCAGCTGTTTGACTTGGCGGAACCGGGACCGCAGGAGCGGTTTGGGCAATTTTTCTGCGAACACGCTACGGGCCGTGGCGATGGAGCAGTGCAGCCACGCGCGGCTGCGGACCTCAATAGGGATGACCGAGTCGGTGAGGATGGTGTCCAGGCTTTCGCGCAGGTACTGTTCATACTCTTTGTATTGCTCCAGGGGGATGTACACTTGGGAGACGCCCATGGCGTCCAGCTTGGCCCGATGGGCGTCGGTAAAGGCGGCGCCTTTGTTGGTGTAGAGCACTACCTGCCCGTCCTGAAGGAGGTATACAGCAAAGAGCCCTCGGCTGCGGGGCTTTATCAGCAGCGGCGAAACCGGGGCAAAACGGGACATGTCTGGTCCCAGGATGTCTTCAAGATCAGGCGTATTGCTCATGCACTTCTCTGCAGCTTGTTGAGATATGTTGCCTTTTTGAGTATGCTGTACTTCTGGCTTTTGACCTTGGCGTGCATAATCGCCCCAGGTCATTTGTAAATATAAACGCTAGCAGTTTTGCTGCATACTTACAAGGAAATGTATGATGAACGCTAGTTGCCACTGGCCGTTTTCCACGTTGTTGGTGTTGTCGGACCTTACTGTTGTATGTGGGTGCACTGACCCGTTGAAAACTCGCGTATTAGGCCATGCAGGAGAAGAATCCGCCCGGGACGTATGGACGGGCAAGCGGCTGCGCGGGCTGCGAAAGTCTTTTGACGAGGGCGTTGTGCATCCGTATTGCAAGGACTGCTACCTTTTTTCTCAGCCCACCGGAGCCGGCTGCAAGCTGGACATGGAAAACTGCGAGAAAGGACCGGTCATTTTACAAGTGGAGCCCTCAATACGCTGCAACCTGCGCTGCCCCTCCCCCCACTGCGATATGAACAACCAGGGAGGAACCAGGGACGCGGATTTTATGAAATTTGAGGATTTCAAGCGTATTTTTGATTCAGTGGGCGAACATGTAGAAGTGCTGCGCATGTACAATTATGGCGAACCCTTCCTGAACGCCGACACCTTCAAAATGGTCGCCTATGCCAGAGAGCAGCGGCCTGATGTCTATATTGACGTGCACACCAACGGCGGCCCCTTGAACAATGACGAGCGGCGGCAGGCTTTTGTGGAGTGCGGTCTGGACAACGCCATTTTCAGCATAGACGGGTTTTGGCAGGAGTCGTACGAACAATACCGCCGTAAGGGCAACGTCAGGCGTACATTGGAGAATCTACAGTCCATTATCGCCCTTCGCAATGCAAAAGGTTTGACGCGGCCGTTCATCTGCTGGCGATATATCCTCTTTAAATGGAACGACAGCGAAGCTGAAACCAGCCAGGCCTTGCAGTTTGCCGAGGAAATAGGCGTGGACCAGTTCACCTGGCTGCTCAATTGCGGGGACCAGAGTTGGAACAGCACTCGCGTGGCGCCTGGCCAAGAAATCTGGTCCGCCATGCAGCACGGACTGTGGGATGCGTCTGGGGAGTTCGCCAACGCTTTGTTTCCGTCGCGCCGGGCCGGCTGTCCCGCGCCTTTGCGCGACGCCGCCAGGCTGGAAAGCGAGACCAGCTCGCTGACTGCAACGCCTTGCGAGAAACTCTCGGTCACGGTGCGCGTGCAAAACACCGGGTCAACCATGTGGCGGGCAGGGGCGAAACGGGGCTGCGTCCTGTTAAGCGGATTCATCTACTCCGGGGAAGGCCTGTCCACCGTGGCGCACATGGCGCGCACAGAGCTGCCGCATAATATGTTGCCTGGAGAGTGCGTGGAGCTGGCGGTGGAGTTCTACGCCCCGGAAACGCCGGGCGGGTATATTGCCGAGGTGGACATGGTCAGCGAGTTTAAATACTGGTTTGCGTCCCAGGAGAATCCCCCGTTGCGCATGCCCCTCATTGTAGCCGCCCCCGCCTGAACAGGGGAGCCGGGCAGGGCCAGAAGGTATGGATACATTTTCCAAAGGCAAGCGCAGCGAGGTCATGCGCCGGGTAAAGTCTGAAAACACCAAGCCGGAGATGCTGGTCCGCCGGCTGGTATACAGTATGGGCTATCGCTACCGGCTGCACGACGCTTCCGTGCCGGGCAAGCCGGACCTTGTGTTCAAAGGAAGGCGCAAGGCAATTTTTGTGCACGGTTGCTTCTGGCATGGGCACGGCTGCGCCCGTGGCGCCCGCACGCCAAAAACCAATCGCGGGTACTGGGAAAAAAAGATAGGCCGCACTGTTGCCCGGGACCAGGCCAATCAGGAAAAGCTTCGCGCAGTGGGCTGGACTTTTCTGCTTGTCTGGGAGTGTCAGCTCACAGACCGGGAGGAGCTGGCGCAGCGGTTGCAGGCTTTTTTGGATTCCTGACCGTCAATCGCGTCAGTTTTGTGGTCTGTTGATGAGCTCCATGGCGCAACGGGCGATTTCCAGTTCTTCGTTGGTGCGAATGACGAATATTTTGACCCTGCTCCCGTCTTTGTGCAGGGCGGCGTGGGCCTTCTTGTCCCAGTTGCGGTTTTTGTCCAGGTCCATTTCTATGCCCAGGGGCTCCAGGTCCTGGCAGCAGAGTTCCCGGAAAACGGCGTCGTTTTCGCCAACCCCTGCGGTGAAGACAAGGGCGTCTGGCGTGCTTAGCTCCAGATAATACGCGCCAATATACTGGCGCACCCGGTGTATGTACACGTCCAAGGCCAGCTGCGCCCGTTTGTCCCCCTGCGCTTTGCGTCGGTGGATGTCCCGCAGGTCGTTGGCGCCGCACAAGCCTTTGAGACCGCTTTCATGGGTAAGTATGTGTTCGATCTCTTCGAGTTCCCAGCCTTTGTGCTCTTTCAGATAGCCCAGGATGGCCGGGTCTATGTCGCCAGACCGGGTGCCCATGACCAGCCCGCCCAAGGGGGTCATGCCCATGGAGGTGTTGATGGACTTGCCATTTTTTACAGCTGCCGCTGAAGCGCCGTTGCCCACATGCAGGGTAATGAGGGATGTCTCGTCCAAGGGCTTTTCCAGGAGAGCGGCAGCCTCGCGGGAGACATACTGGTGCGAAGTACCGTGAAAGCCGTAGCGCCGTATTCTCAAATCTTCATACAGCTCGTAAGGCAAGGCGTAATGGTAGGCCTGCGGCGGCATGGTTTGGTGAAAAGCGGTGTCGAACACAGCTACTTGGGGCGCATCCGGAAAGAGCCGCAGGGCGGCGCGTATGCCGGTGAGGTTGCCGGGGTTATGCAGCGGGGCCAGAGGAATGGTTTCCTCTATGGCCTGGACCACTGCGTCGTCAATAAGGGCGGGCGCAGTAAAGTTTTCGCCCCCGTGCACCACCCTGTGTCCCACGGCGTCGATGTCTGAACGGTCCGTGATGGCGCCTTTTTCCGGGTCTGTGAGCATTGCTATAAGCAGGTCCACCCCGCGTTCGTGGTCTGGAATGGAGCCTGACCAGATGACCTCCCGCTCGTCTGCGCCGCCGGGAGAAACAGTCTGGGCCAGGCTTGCGCCGTCTTCGCCAATGCGCTCTACGGAGCCGGCGGCCAGAAGTGTGTGGGACTGCATGTCCAGCAGCTTGTATTTTATGGAGGAGCTGCCTGCGTTGAGCACTAAAATATTCATTTCTGCTCCGTAGTTGCAGCTGTGTGGCCAGCAAGTTCCGCTTGCGCCTGGATGGCGGTGATGGCCACTGTGTTGACAATGTCCGGAACGGTGCAGCCTCTTGAAAGGTCGTTGACGGGTTTGTTCAAGCCCTGCAGCACAGGCCCCACCGCCACGACGTGGTCTGCGGAGCGCTGCACGGCTTTGTAGGTATTGTTGCCGGTGTTCAGGTCTGGAAAGATGAAGACGGTTGCTTTGCCGGCCACTTGGCTGTCCGGCAGTTTGGTGCGGGCCACGGCGGCGTCCACGGCGGCGTCGTACTGAATGGGGCCCTCAATGAGCAGTTGCGGGGCGCGTTCCTTGGCCAGGCTTGTCGCCTGCGCCACCTTGTCCACGTCTTCGCCTTTGCCGGATGCGCCAGTGGAGTAAGAGAGCATGGCCACCACGGGCTCTATGCCGAACAAGCTGGCTGTTTCCGCTGAACTGAGGGCGATTTCCGCTAGTTGGGCGGCGTTGGGGTTGGGGTTTACAGCGCAGTCGCCGTAGACCAAGACCCGGTCCTTCAAGCACATGAAGAAGACGCTGGAGACCACGGAAACGCCTGGCTTGGTTTTGATGATCTGAAACGCGGGCCGGATGGTGTGCTCAGTGGTGGTGATGGAGCCGGAAACCATGCCGTGGGCCAGGCCCTTGTGAACCATCATGGTGGCAAAGTATGTCGGGTCCTGCATGGCGTCGCGGGCGTCTTCCTCCAGAATGCATTTGTGCTTGCGCAGTTCAAAGTACGTGTTGGCAAAGTCTTCGGCCAGCTCGGAATCTGCAGGGTTGATGATTTGTGCTGCGTTCAGGTTCAGGTTCAGCCGCGAGCCTGCTGCTAGTATGGAATCCGGCTCGCCCAAAAGGGTGATGCCGGCCACGCCCCGGCGCAGCAATACGTCTGCGGCCTGGAGCACTCTTTCAGAGCCGCCTTCAGGCAGGACAATATGCATCTGGTTGCGTTTGGCTTTATCTATGAGCTGGAACTCAAACATTTTGGGCGTCATCTTTCGGGACCTGCCAGCGTCCAACAGGGTCCGCAAGCTGGGCGCGTCCACGTGGGTTTCGAACAAGCCGAGGGCCGTGGCGATCTTACGGTGGTCGTCGGCGTGGATGCGGCCGTGCAGTTCAGTGAGCCGCTGAGTGGTGGTAAAGGTGTCGCCCTTGGCGGCGAGAATGGGCACTGGCGCGCCAGTCCAGCCTTCGATGAGCCGGTGGACGTTTTCTGGAGGCTCCAGTCCGCCTGTCAGCAGTATTCCGGCAATATCTGGGTAAGAGCCGGAGAGCCGGGAGACCAGGCAGGCCAGCTGGATGTCAGAACGGTCGCCAGGGGTGACGATGAGCCCCCCTTGTTGGATATAGTCCAGAAAGTTGGGTATCTGCATGGCGGCGACAATGTAGTCTTCGACCAGGGTGTCTAGCTGGCCGTGGCCGTAAAGCACCCGGGCGTCCATGCCGCGCATGACGTCTTTGATGGTGGGCCGGCCCAGGGAGTGCTCTTCTGGTATGGAAAAGACGTGCAGGTTGGCTAGTTCAGGAGCTCTTTGGCGCAGCTGGGGAGCAATGGAGTCAGTGGACTCCGCCTGCACCCGGTTGAGCAGCACCATGGCCAGCTCCACAGGCTGTTCCAGCAGGCTGTCCACGGTGAGCATGGCGGATTCTTCCAACTCCTGCTCGGTCTTGCCAAGGCCGTTAATGACCAGCGCCAGGGGAGATCCCAGGTTAGCCGCCAGGTCGGCGTTCAGGTCGAATTCAAAGGCGGCGTCTGCGCCCAAGTAATCGGTGCCCTCGCACAGGACAAAGTCGTAGCTTTCCTCAAGTTCCTTGTATTTGTAGAGCGCTGTTTCCAGCAGTTGAGGGCTCTTGCCAGCGTTGATCAGCTCTTTGGCCTCCCGCAAGGTAAAGGCGTGAGTAGTCTCGTATGGCTGGTCCAGCTTGAAGTGGGATAGAATAAGCGAGGTGTCGTGGTCTTTGCCGTTTTTGCGCACTGGACCGATGATGGGCCGGAAAAAGGCGACCCGCTCCAAATCCCGCAGCAGGGTCTGCATCAGACCAAGAATAATGGCCGACTTGCCGGTTCTCGGCTCTGTGGCGGTGACATAAAGGCTTTTGTACATGCGTGTTCTCTCCGCATTCTCGCAGTTGTAGAATGGATTGGCAAAGGAGCCTGTCTGTTCCGTATTCTGATTATACATGTTTCTCCATGTTCGGCTACCCCTAGCAAGCAGGCGTAACAAAACTGTCGTCAATACAAATAATTGCCACCCATGACGCGATAAGGTAACCTCTGAACGCGAAATGTATACGAGAGAACAGCCGCGCTCTGGGAGGGCGCTTGACATGAACACTACTGGCCGCACAACACATGAAACCGGCTCGGGCTCTGAAGATTCAGCCTTTCCCTGGCGAGCTGTATACGCCGGCGCCCCAGTGGGCGTGTGCGAGTGCGACAGACAGGGACGCATTCTCTGGTCCAACGCCCGCGGTTTGGAGCTGTTGAGAATGGACAGCCTGGAAGGTCCGGCTCCTTCTTTCGTTGCCGAAGAATATCGGGTGGTTGAAGATGAACGGCTTCTGGCGGCGCGGGCATTGCGAGACCAGGCGCCGGTGCAGGAGGAGCTGCTGGGCGTTATGCACGGCAACGACGTTGCAAGCTGGGTCTTGGCCTCGGCGGCGCCTGCGCCAGACTCTGCGGACCGGGCGCTTGTGTTTCTACAAAAGACTGAGGCGGTGAACACCGGGTTGTGCGCCCTGGCTCGGTCCTTGCGCATGAACCGTGCAGTGGCCAAGCTCTCACGGCTGCTCATCAAGTCTGAGTCTCTGAAGGATATTGCGGGCGACGTGTTACAGACGGCCCTGGAGTTTACAGACAGCAAGTTTGGGTTTGCCGGTTACATAGAACCGGCAACAGGCTACCTGGTCTGCCCGACGTTGACACACGATATCTGGTCTGGCTGTTCCAATCCGCATGACCAAGTGGTGTTCAAAAAATTTTCCGGGTTATGGGGCTGGGTGCTGCACAACCGGGCGCCCTTGCTCACGAACAAACCCTGGAACGATTCCCGCTCCAGCGGAGAACCAGAGGGACATATCGCCATTCAGCGGTTTTTGTCTGCGCCTGCGCTCATCGCCAAAGGCAAGCTGGCCGGCCAGATAGCCCTGGCCAACGCTGAGCGGGACTATACCGAGGAAGACATGGAGCTGGTGGAGCGGCTGGCGGACCTCTTCTCCCTGGCCGTGCATCACCACTTTACCCATCTCGCATTACGCCGGGCCAAGGAAGAGGCGGAAATTGCCAGCAGGGCAAAAAGTCAGTTTTTGGCCGCCATGAGCCACGAAATACGCACCCCCATGAACGGCGTCCTCGGCATGGCCGAGCTGCTGAGCTCCACAGACCTTTCTCCGGAACAGCTGGAGTATACGCAGCATCTGCGCAGCTCGGCCGAGGCTTTGCTCGGGCTTATCAATGACATTCTCGACTACTCCAAAATAGAGGCTGGCCGGTTGGAGTTGCAGCCAGAACCTTACGGCTTGTCCGGATTGCTGCAGCAAGTGAAATTCACGCTGGCGCCCCAGGCGGCTGGCAAAGACCTGGAATTTAGCGTCAGCCAGGACCCCATGGTCCCAGATTTTGTGGTGGGCGACCAGTTGCGGCTGCGGCAGGTGTTGCTCAATCTGGGCGGCAACGCCGTGAAGTTTACCGACGCCGGCCAGGTGGCCATTGCCGTGGAGCCCCTCAGCCGGCCCCGCCATGACGAGGAGCACAACGCATACTTTGTGGACACGGTGTTTCACGTGCGGGATACTGGCGTGGGCATTGGCCGGGACGATCTCCACCGTATTTTTGAATCCTTTACCCAGGCAGACGGCAACCTGGACCGGCGCTACAAAGGCACGGGGCTGGGGCTGGCCATCTGCAAACGGCTTGTGGAGCTGTTGGGCGGGGCCATTGGCGTGGAGAGCGAACCAGGCGGAGGGTCCGTATTCTCTTTTACCTTGCCTCTGCAGACTTCGCACGAAGAGGCTGAGGAGTTGAACGCTCGCTGGGAAGAGGAGTTTCTGGCCATACGACCGTCCCGGCGGCTGCGGGTGCTGGTTGTGGACGACAACTCCGTGCAGCGGCTGGTGACCCAACGGTTACTGGAACGGCTAGGCCATGCGGCGGTCACTGCCGGGGATGCTGAAGAGGCCCTGCTGCTGCTGGAAAAGAACGAGTTTGACACCGTGGTGACAGACATTTCCATGCCCGGCATGGACGGATTGGAAATGGCCCGGCGCATTCGAAACGACGAGAGCGGTTTGATAGACGCAAGCATTCCGGTGATTGTCATGACCGCGTATGGCGCTGCAGTGGAGCGGGATGATTTGGAGAAAGCAGAGGCGGCTGTGGTTTTGGATAAACCATTGGATGTGGATTCATTGAACGATGCATTGAGATATATCGCCGCTGGACCAGCCAGGCCGCACGGCAAAGCAGGGGCGCAACAGCAGTGACTAACCAGACGCGGGGGTGTTACATCGCTTTGGCGGCGTTTGCGCTGTTGGTTGCAGCGGCGGTTGAGTGCCCGGCAAAGACCGTGCGCCTGCAGCTGAAGTGGAAGCACCAGTTCCAGTTTGCCGGCTATTACGCTGCGGTGGAGCAAGGATATTTCGAGCAGGCCGGCTTGGACGTGCAGCTGGTGGAGTATCCGCGGAGCGGGTCGGTTGTGGACTCTGTGGCGTCGGGCATGGCTGACTATGGCGTGGCCGGGCCGGAGGTGTTGCTGGCCGTCATGAACGGCGCGCAGCTGACCATTGTTGCCGCCGTCATGCAGCATTCGCCCTCGGTGTTGTTGACCATGTCGGACAACAGGCTGTACACCCCGTATGACTTGGCGGGCAAGCGGATTATGCTCTCCCCGGACGGAGAGGCCGACTTGTGGTCCATGCTGCACAACGAGGGCGTGACCTCGGATGACTTTATCCTGGCGCCGCCCACCTGGGACATTGAAGCATTGATTTCCGGCCAGGTGGACGCCATGGCCGCTTACGTCACCAACACGCCATATGAGCTGATCCGCCGCGGCTTGGGTTTTCACGCCATCAATCCCCGCAGCTATGGCGTCGATTTTTATGGAGACTGTTTTTTCACCTCACAGCAGGAGGTGCGAGAACACCCCGAGCGCGTGCGCGCAATGCGCGATGCAATTATCAAGGGCTGGGAATATGCCCTGGAAAATCCAGACGCCGTTATTGATCTGATTCTGCAAAAATATGGATCAGACAAAAGCCGGGAACACCTGGAATACGAAGCCAGAACCATGCAAGGGCTCATTCGCCCGGAGTTGATCGCAATAGGCCACATGAGCACTGGCCGCTGGAGGGCCATTGCCGAAACGTATGTCACTTTGGGCATGGCCGACCCGGTACCTTCCTTGGAAAACCATATATACGACCTCACTGCGCCAAGGGAGCCGCCGGTCTGGCTGGACACGCTGCTCATAGGCCTGGCTATCGCCGCTGCTGTAGCCGCCGTTGCCGCGGTTTGGCTTTTGTCCTTCAACAGGTCGTTGCGTAGAGCTGTACAGCGCCGCACGGCGGAGCTGTACCGTGTCAACCAGGAAATGACTCAGGAGGTGGCCGAGCGGCGCAAGGCCGAGCGGGCCATCCGGGAAAGTGAGACCCGCTACCGCAGCCTGGCCAGCCATTTTCCAAACGGCGCGGTGGTCCTGTTTGACTCTCAGCTCCGGTTTCTGCTGGCGGATGGGCTGGGCCTTAAAGACGTGGAGTTATCTTCGGACTTGATGCAGGGAAAAACACTGCATGAGGTGTTTGACGCCGACATGTGCAGCGTCATGGAGCCTTCCATGCTCTCTGCCCTGGATGGCAAAGAAAGCATGCAGGAACTGCTCTATATGAACCGTGTGTACGAAGTGCGGTCTATTCCTGTGCGCAGCGGCGAAGGCAAGGAGCATTTCGGCTTGATTATGGCCCAGGATGTCACCCCGCGCGTGGAGGCAGAGAAGGTGTTGCGCCAGGACCGGGACGAGCTGGAAAAGCGGGTCCAGGAGCGGACCCGCAAGCTGGATACGTCCAACGAGTTGCTGAGCCGGGAGATTGAAAAGCACAAAGAGACCCTGCGCGCTTTACGTACTCAGGAAGAGCGGCTTGAGCAGATCATCCGGACCACGCCGGTGGGCGTGTGCATAACCCGGGAGGACCACGTTATTGAATACGTCAACCCGGCCTATTGCCGCATGTACGGCTACATGCCTGAGGAGCTGGTTAACAAGAAATAT
>CAYTSA010000082.1:0-17664 GCA_964440345.1 uncultured Desulfovibrionaceae bacterium
TTGTCAAACTTTGGGAGTCCCCCGGCAAAGCCGGGGGTTTACCCAGAGGCAATTATTTTACAGGAGCGAGCGTTGTCTCAAGGCTACAATGCGCCAGGGTGCTCCTGATCCACCGCTTAAATATTAAAAAATCCACGTTTCGTTCGGAAAACCAAACAAATAGAATGCGTTTGCACACAAAAAGCTATCACCAACGAGTCGTCGCCGCCATGCTCAATGGCGCATCAAGATACAGAGCATCAGGGCGGGCGACCGCAAGGGGCGCCCCTACGCTATGACGTATTGATGCAATCTATCGTACGTGTATAGACTTGAGGCAACTCCTGCCTGGCCTGTAGCCGGGTTGCCGGGCCTGCGCTGCCAAGCCGTGGATTTTGGTTGCCCTAATCCCTTTTCCTTTTACGCGGTTTGGTGTATGCACTTTCTCCATGAGAACCATACTGCAGCGCTATGCATTCTCATGGGCACAGGCAGGCCTGTACACGTGCGCTTTGACTTTGTGCATGGCGCTTGCCGTCTTTTTTTTGGTGGCTATATCCGCTTATGCTGTCAACGCCGACCCTCTGCTGCAGCTCAGCCTGGAAGAACTGATGCAGATAGAGGTAACCTCCGCCTCCAAAAAAGAACAAACTCTTTCCCGCATTCCTGCGGCTGTAACCGTCATCACCCAGGAAGACATCCGCCGCTCCACGGCCACGACCATCCCTGGCTTGTTGCGGCAGGTTCCCGGTTTGAACGTGGCCCGCATCAACGCCGACGGCTGGGCTGTCAGCTCGCGGGGCTTTAACGAACGCTTTTCCAACAAGCTGCTGGTGCTCATTGACGGCCGGCCCATCTACACCCCACTCTTTGCCGGCGTGTACTGGCCCATCCACGAAACCATGCTGGAAACCATAGACCGCATCGAAGTAATCCGCGGCCCCGGCGGCTCGGTGTGGGGCGCCAACGCCTTTAACGGGGTCATCAACATCATCACCAAAAACGCGGCGGACACCCAAGGCGTGCATCTGACCGGCATTGTGGGAGACGAAGAAAAAGCCCGGGCCGGATTCCGCCTGGGGGCCGGCGGAGAGCACCTGGCCTACCGCATCAACGTGCTATACAGCGAACGCGGCGAACAGACCCTGCGCGAGGACGGCCTTCCTGGAGCCGGCGGCTCCGCCCGAGACCGGGCGCACACGCTTGTGGGCGGATTCCGGACCGACGCCCAGCTCAGCCGGCGGGACGTGCTCACCGTCACCGGCGGTTTGTATGACAACCAGGCGCAGGAGCCTTCTGTGGCTATGCTTTTTGGCCCGCCTTACGCAGCTCTTGGCGACAACCGCATCCACACCATCGGCGGCCACCTCCTGGCCCGCTGGGAACACACCCTGGATGCACGCTCTGATCTTTCGTTTCAGGTGTTTGTGGACCACATGGAGTCCCATCAATACCTGCGCCGGCCAGACCAGGACATAGAGTTAACCGACCGTATCACAACACTGGACCTTGAATGCACCCACCTCTTCCAGCCCCTGGACCGCCACGAAATAGTCTGGGGCCTGGGCGCGCGAACCATGTTCGACTACTACGACAGCAGCGACACATACTTCTGGTCTTACGATCCCAAACGCAGAGAACACGTCCTGTACTCTGGTTTTGTGCAGGACGAGATTGAACTGTTCAAAGACCGGTTTTGGCTGACCCTGGGCGCCAAGCTGGAGCACAACGCCTTTACCGGCCTGGAGTTCGCCCCCTCTGCCAAAGGGGTATACAGCATAGACGACACGCGCTCGGTCTGGGCCTCTATTTCCCGGGCAGTGCGCACTCCTTCGCGCCAGGAGCGGGACACCAAACAACTCTTTGTGGACATGGAGACCGCAGAAGACACGGGCTTGCCTGTGGATATCCCCCTGTTTTTGCAAGGCTCTGACGACTACTCATCTGAAGAAGTTTGGGCCCTGGAGGCTGGCTACAGGACCCGCCCCTCGCCGGCCTTTTCCCTGGACGCCAACCTGTTCTACAATTTCTACAACTCCTTGCGCACGTATGACGGCCCGGAACTGTCAATGGACCCCACCCCGGCGCTCTACTCCAGCATCCACAACAACATGAAAGGCGAAGGCTACGGTCTGGAGCTTTCCACCGTCCTGGACTTTTACGACTGGTGGCGCGTCAAGGGCGCATACAGCTATCTATACACCGACCTCTGGCTCATCAACGGCTCCACCGCGGACTACACCCGTGACGAGGCCCAGGACATGGCGCCGCGGCATTCGCTGTTCCTGCAATCGCGCATGGACCTGCCCCGCAATGTGGAGCTGGACGTTACCTTGCGTTGCGTGGACAAATTGCGTTTTACCGGCGTTCCCGCCTACACCGAATTGGACCTGCGGTTGGGCTGGGAGCCGCAGCCCGGGCTGCAGGTGGACCTGATCGGCCGCAACCTGCTCAACGAATCGCACTACGAGTTTTTCGACAACTTCTTCTCCCGCCGGGGCGTGGAAATCGACCGGACGGCTTTTGTCCGGGTTTCCTGGTCTTTTTGACCCGTTATACGCCTGAGATAAGGGGGCTCTCATGTTGCAGGGGTTGTTGGGCGTTGGTGCGTTCATGGGGCTGGCTTGGCTTTTCAGCGAAAACAGAAAATGCGTAAACTGGCGCACTGTGGTTGTCGGGCTGGGGCTGCAGCTTCTCGTGGGCCTGCTTTGCCTGAAAGTTCCGCCTGTGCGGGAACTGTTTCTGCACCTGAACACCATAGTGGAAATACTGGAACAGGCCACCAAGGCCGGGACCTCTTTTGTGTTCGGCTATGTGGGCGGCGCAGACCGCCCCTTTGCGGAGCCGCACCCCGGGGCCGCCTTTGTGCTGGCCTTTCAGGCCCTGCCGCTCATTCTGGTGGTCAGCGCTCTTTCTTCCCTGCTCTTTTACTGGCGCATTCTGCCGGCTATCGTGCGCGGGGTCTCCTGGCTGCTTTCCCGGTCCATGGGCATAGGCGGCGCGCTGGGGGTGGGCGTGGGCGTCAACGTGTTCGTGGGCATGGTGGAGGCCCCGCTGTTCATCCGGCCCTACCTTTCGCGCATGACCCGCAGTGAACTCTTCACCCTCATGACCGTGGGCATGGCCACCATAGCCGGCACAGTGCTGGTGCTCTACGCCTCCATTCTTGGCAACGCCGTGCCTGGCGCGCTGGGGCACATTCTCACCGCCTCGCTCATGAGCGCGCCGGCCTCGGTGCTCATAGCCCGGCTCATGATCCCCGAAACCGCCAGCCCGGACCAGCTGACCACCGGCGAGATCACACCGCCGCGGCAAGCCTCTGGAACCATGGACGCCGTGGCCAAGGGGACAGAAGACGGCGTCAACCTGCTGCTGCACGTCACGGCCATGCTGCTGGTGTTGGTCGCCTTGGTGGCCCTGGCCAACCAGCTACTGGGACTGCTGCCGGCCGTTGGCGGCGCGCCGCTCAAGCTGGAGCGTATGCTCGGCTGGTTCATGGCGCCGGTTGTCTGGCTCATGGGCGTGCCGGCTGGCGAAGCCATGACCGCAGGTTCGCTGATGGGCGTCAAAACTGTACTCAATGAACTGCTGGCCTACCTACAGCTGGCCGGCCTGCCAGAGGACGCGCTCTCTGAGCGCAGCAAGCTGATCATGACTTACGGCTTGTGCGGATTTGCCAACCCGGGCAGTTTGGGCATCATGATCGGAGGCATGGGCTGCATGGCGCCAGACCGGCGGGTGGAGATAGTGGCCCTGGGCTTTCGCTCCATAGTGGCCGGCACGCTTGCTGCGTGCATGACCGGGGCCATGGCCGGGCTGCTGGTGTAGCTGCAACAAGTTCGCCCCCCGGAGTGGTAAGTTCCAGGGGGCGTATGGTAAGTGGGTGGTGAGCCCTGTTTGCTTGGAAAGAGGGAAGCGTCCGTTCTGTTATGCGTCCAGCCCCGGGTTTACGCCCACGTGGGCGGCCTTGACGCCAGAGGCTCCGTGCAGCAGCTTGCGGACCTTGCGAGCCAAGACCGGCTCTTGCTCCAGAGGCCCATTCACGGTGACGTACACTTCGCCGTTGCGGGAGAATGCCTGGGCAGAGGGGAAATCCGGCAACAGGCGGGCTTCCGCCTCGGCGGTCAAGACCATGTCCTCAAGCGTTTTGCGGGCCTGGGCGGTCATGGCGAAGCGGTCTTTTTGGGCCATGGCGACAATCTGTTCCACTGCGTCTTCAAAGGAAGTCGAGGACAAGTTGATACACAGGTCGTAGAGCGAAGCATCGCGGTTGTCCACACTGTAAAGCCGGCGGGTCCACTCGCAGCGTTCCCGGTCCAAGCGGGCCAGATGGGCGCGCGCTTCTGTTTCAGTCAGGTTGTCGCGGCGCATTTCCTCGCGCACGCGCTGGTCAAAGTCAGCCACGATGCGCACCTTCAGGGCCTGGGAAAGCCCAGCCAGAAACACGTGGCCGGCAAGGCCATGGTAGACCACGCCGCCCTTGGCTACACGGCGCAACAAAGCCGCCTTGAACAGGGCCACGTGGCGCTTCTTGTTGTGGAAAAGCCGCTCCAGAAACGAAGGAGCATCTGTCACCGCTTTGCGCATGGCTTCCTGATCCACGCCGCATTCATCGGCGGCCTGGAGCAGGGCCTCCCGGCCCAGGCAAGTCAAACCAAGCCGTTTAGCCGCCTCCTTGGCCACGGCGCCGCCCTGGCTGCAGGAATCGCGGGAAATACTGATTATTGTCATGTATAGCTTCTCCTTAAAGAAAGTGTTCGTGCAATACGCACAAGCTGGCTACTATCAACAATCGAGCCACACAGAAAAAAACAAATGATTCAAAGTAGTAATATAATTGATGGTATTTCTGGGGAACCGCTGTGCAACTTTCAATCGTTGCACAATGCAACACACACCTAGAACTGATGCGCACCACAGCACGCAGGCCAAGGCTCACCATAAAAATGTTGCAAATTGCTTCGAAGTTGCAAAACGCAACACTCTGGTTAGACTACGCGGTGTGATACCCCTTGAGCTTGCGCCACAAGGACGAGCGGTTAAGCCCTAGAATGCGTGCTGCTTCGCTCTTGTTGCCGCCAGTCGCCTCCATGACCTCTGCGATGTAGCTGCGCTCCAGTTCTGCCAGCGTGGGATAGCTCTTGCCGTGCTTGTGGCCGGAGTTGCAGGGAGTGCGGCGCGACGAAACATCCTGGAGACGCCGGGGAAGGTGTTTGCATTTGATTTCCGGATCGTCACAAAGCACTATGGCCCTCTCCACCACGTTTTCCAATTCTCGGACATTTCCGGGAAACGGATAACTCATGAACAGGGCCATCACTTCTTCAGAGATACGAGGCGCCTGCCGCTTGAACTCTGCAGCGTACTTATCGATGAAGTAACGGCAAAAAAGGGGGATGTCGTCCCTGCGGTCGCGCAGGGGAGGAATATGCAGGGTGAAGACATTAAGCCGGTAGTACAAATCTTCCCGAAAGGCGCCCCGGGCGACTTCGTCGCTCAAATCCTTGTTCGTGGCGGCCAGTACGCGCACGTCTACCAGGACTTCTTTGGCGCCTCCCACGCGCATGACAGCCTTTTCCTGCAGCACCCGCAACAACTGCACTTGCATGGAGGCTGAGGTCTCTGCGATTTCATCTAGCAAAATGGTTCCGCCAGAGGCGGTTTCGAAAAGACCCTTTTTCAGCTCTGCTGCGCCGGTGAACGCCCCAGGCTCGTGGCCGAAGAGTTCGTTTGCCAGCAATTCGTCAGACAACGCGCCGCAGTTCACTGCCAGAAAGGTCTTGTCCGCCCGGCGGCTCATGGCGTGCAGAGTTCGAGAGACCAGCTCCTTGCCGGCGCCGGTTTCGCCGTGCACTAGCACAGTGCAATCCAGGGCCGCCACGCGTCGGATGGTCTTTTTCAGCTCCTGCACAGGCGGACTTTGGCCTATGATTTTTGGCCCCTGGCTCTCGCGCAGCAACTTGCGCAGCTCCTCCAGCTCCAGATTCTGTATGCGCTGCTCCAAAGCTTTCTGGGTAAGCAGCTCGATTTTGTCCAGGCTAAGGGGATACGCCATGTAGTGAAAAGCGCCGCCTTTGACCGCGGCCACGGCCCCCTCCACGTTAGGTTCGGCGGCGGAGAGGATGACTTCTGTCTTTGGCTGCTTGCTTTTGACCTCGTCGAGCACCTGCAAACACTCGCCAGGGCCGGCAGCCACAAAAACCACATCGTATTCGTCCTGGTCCAACAGACCGTCAAAGCTGTCAAAGTCGCTGGCGGTGCGGACGTCGTGGCTCTTTGCGCGAAATACCTCCGCCAGCTGCTCAAGCCTGGCGCTGTTCTGGTCGAAAAGAAGAATTGCCCCGCGCATGCAGCGCACACTAGCGCGCCTGGGGGCAAAAGGAAAGCCAGCCTGCAAATCGTCAATAAGATGTAAGAGAGTATGAGATGACAGCGCGCCTACTTTCAGGTAGTTAGCTTGCATGCTATTGCTTATCCAGCGGGTAAAAGCAGCGCAAGTATCTATCGGCGGTGAAGCCCTGGCCGCCATAGGGCCGGGACTCCTGGTGTTTGCCGGCTTTGGAGAAGAGGACGGGGAGACTTTGCCCGCCACCAGCTTGTGGCGGACCGTGTTGTCCAAGACGTTGGATTTACGAATATTTCCTGACAATGACGGCAGGATGAACGTTTCCTTGAAAGAAGCAAACGGAGAATTGCTGGCAGTCTCGCAGTTCACCTTGTTTGCAGACTGCCGCAAAGGCCGGCGGCCCTCGTTCACCGGCGCAGCTGCGCCGGCCAGGGCGCAACGCCTCTATGACCGGCTGGTGCAGGACTGGTCTGCACTGTTGCCCGGCAAAGTGCGAAGCGGCGTTTTTGGCGCAGATATGGATGTCAGCCTGACCAACTGGGGCCCGGTAACCATGATTCTCGACAGCAACACCTTCGGCGGACAACGCGCCGGTATGGAGCAGCAGTGAACTCCAAAGACGACGCCAGCACCCCGGCCGCAACGCTGGATAAAAATCGCAAGGACGTCAAGCTCTTGGTCGTGGACGATTCCCAGACCATGCGCATGACCCTGGGCTGGATACTGGAAAAGGAATATCCGGTGGCTCAGGCCGTGGACGGTCTGGAGGGCGTCAAGCTTTACGATTCCTTTAATCCAGACATCATTCTGCTGGACCTGAATATGCCCCGCATGGACGGTTTCGGCGTTATTGACCACATCCGCCGCGAATGCGGAGACCACGACACGTTCATCCTCGTGCTTACTGCTGCTGAAGGTTCCGCCCTCAAACCCAAGGCGCTGAATATGGGCGCCAACGATTTTTTGTACAAGCCATTTGACAAGGTGGAGCTGATGGCCCGCATTGGCGTGGCCGAGCGGCAAGTGCGGCTGACCAGGCAGTTGCGGGACTATCTGGCCAAAACCACGCGGGAAATCGATCTGTTGGCCTCACTGCAAAGCCGGCTGCTGCCTCAGGCCAGCCCGCTGTTGCCTGGCGTTAAAATTCGCTCATTGTACCGGCCCTCCGGCATGGCCAGCGGCGATTATTTCGACTACTTTCCTATCACTGGCGGAAGGTTGCGCGTCGTAGTGGCGGACGTATCCGGACACGGCGCCCGGGCTGCGTTCATCATGGCCATTGTCCGCACCCTGTTCCGTACCACAACAAACGCGTTCATGGCTTTGCCGGAGCTCTTGCAACTGGTGAATTCGCATCTCGTGCAGATAGTAGGCGCTGAGAATGATTTTGTGACGATTTTCGCTGCAGACCTTGATTTTGCCGCTGAAAGCATGGAGTATATCAACGCAGGGCATTGCCCTGGTTTGCTCCGGGTCAATGGCGACACTATACGTAAGCTCCAGCCTATGGCCCCATTGCTGGGATTTTTTGAAATAGACTTTGAATGTGCTACAGTCAGCATTCCATCGCCAGCAGAGCTGTTTTTGTACACAGACGGGTTTTATGAATGGGAGCGCAGTCCAGGAGAATTGCTGGACCCGGACGATTTTTTCAATCTTGCGTCGCACACGATAACTGAATCCAATGCGGACAATGCAGAATTTCTGGACCGCCTTATGGAGAATTTAACCACTCTGGCGCAAGACCAACTGCAGTTCCGGGACGACTTGACCGCCGTATGGGTTAAGACGGAGACAGACCATGACTGAATACAGACTTCACGGTCCAGCCTCTCCAATAGCCAGCCGCGCCTTGGCAAAGGCGGCGTTGACCATTCTGGCGGAGTTTATTTCTAACAAAGAAACCTTGTATAATTTCGACCTGTCCCTTTCTGAAGCTTGCGCAAACGTAGTCCGCCACGCGTATCCCGACTGTCTGAACGGCGTACTGGAAATAAGCATGCTCGTGGAACCCGGCAAAACCGTGTCTGTGGAAGTATCCGACTGGGGATGCGGCTTCGGAGCACTGCCTAAGCCGGTAAAGAATGCTGCTCCTGAGGCGGAAGGCGGCCGCGGCCTGTTTATCATGTCTGAACTCGCTGACGTCTTTGACTTGCGGTCTGAGAACGGGCGACACACTGTATACATGCAAAAAAAAGTGGATATAGACCAATGGAAAACTTGAAAGTAGAACAACGCGGCAAAGGTTTTTTTCTCTCCTTGAGCGGGGAGATCACCCTGGAGGTCACGGCAGAACTGAAAAACGCTATCGATGCTGAAACAGAACAAGTTGAATTTTCTGTTCTGGTCATGGACCTGAGCGAAGTAAGCTTCATGGACAGTTCCGGGATAGGCTTTCTGGTTGCGCTCACCACTCGGCTCAAGGGACAAGGCCGGGCGCTGTATCTGTACATGCCCAGCACCCAGGTCCGAAAAACCCTTGAGCTGGTGCAGCTCAGCAATTTCTTTCACATCATTGCAGACGACGATGAACTCATAGCCCTGCTGCCCGGCTAATTTTTCCAGGAGACGGAACCATGGACTATCTGCACGTTGACCGCACCAACAGCACACTGTTTTTTCGTTTGCGCGGATCCATAACGCTGGAGCACACCCAGGCCCTGAAACGCGAAGCAGACGCAGCGCTAAGCCAAGCTGGCCTGGACACCGTGATCGTCGATTTGTCCCGCACGGACTCGTTGGACAGTTCGGGCATTGGCTTTTTGGTTACCATGAACACCGGCGCCAAGAAAAAAGGGATGCAGCTGTATTTACTGCAGCCAGGACCACAAATTCGCAAGACCCTTGAAATGGTCCAGCTGCTCGACTACTTCCAAATTATGGACAACGAAGACGAATTGTGGGCTGTTATTTCTGACTAAAGCATTCTTTATGCGTTTTCCTGAAACACTTGTGACCAACGGCCAGGAGAGCGGCTGTGCCCTATGTTCTACATCACTATTTCGACCCTGATTTTGACCACACGCACCTGCGTCCCAAACAGGACAAAAGCGGCAACGTGGACCATTACGACCTGGGCTACGTCCAGAACGTAGTCGTCACCCAGGTGCTGGCTGAACTCTTCGAAATCAAAGAAATCGACAGAGACGACCATGACCCCCGGTTCGTGCTTGAGACCAACGCCTTTCCAAAAGGACCCGGCACAACCATTAACCCGGACAATCCCAACCAGCTGATTGCGGAAACAAACGGGTACGTTTTTTACAGCCCTGATGGCCGCATCACTGTGAAAAAAATTCTGAACATCCGTAGCGACGTCAATTTCCGCACTGGCAACATTCTATTTGTGGGCGACGTGGTGGTCCACGGCGCCGTCCGCTCCGGGTTTGCAGTAGAGGCCCGCAACATCATGGTCAAGGGCGTCATTGAAGGCGCCTCGGTGAAATCTCCTGGCAGCATCATTGCTGAAGGAGGCGTCAAAGGCGCCAAGCTGGCCAGCTTGGAGGCTGAAAAATCCATACGCGCTGCATTTTGCGAAAACGCAGAAATCAAGGCCGAGGATAATATTCACATTGCCGGGCCATGCATGCATTCTATGCTGTACGCAGGCCGGCAGGTTCTGATACAAGACCGGCTACAGGGGGGAGCACTCAGTTGCAAATCCAATGTCTACGTGGCCGGACAGCTGGGCGGCGGACAAGGAGCTGGCGCCACCGTACAGCTGGGGTACGACCCGCTGCTCATGCTACAACGAGACCAGTATGAAACAATGCTGGAGGAGATGGCGCAAAGGGAATCTGAACTGGAAGCCCGAATGGCGCATCACCCTAGCCTGCACGACGAGCTGGCCCCGGCCCTGGGACGTTTGCAGCGCCGGCAAAACGCCATCCAACGGCAACTGGCGGGCACAGTGAACCGCATCAAGGAAACTGCTGCGCCCCAGGAGAGTTCGCTTTCTGTTGCCGGGCCAGTCAAACCAGGAGTTGATATTTATATAGGTGAAACTTTTATGCAGATAAGCGAGCAAATAGAAAATGTCACGTTCTCTCTCAAGGACGAGACTATCGTGACAACTTCGCCAGCACGAAAAGGACCGTAACGCGTTATGGATCTCGCAACTCTTATCGGCCTGGTCGGCAGTTTCGGCCTCATCATCGGCGCCATAGCCGTGGGCGGCGGCCTGGGCGGCTTTATCGACATCCCCTCGGTTATCGTTGTGGTCGGCGGGGTGTTCGCTGTCACGTTTGTCATGTTCCCTATGAAAACCGTCCTCGGCTCCATTAAGGTCGGCATGAAAACATTTTTCGCCTCCAGCCCAGACCCGGCGGAGAACATCCGGCAGATCGTCCAACTGGCAGAAACCGCCCGGCGTGAAAGCCTGGTGGCTCTGGAAAAAGCCAACGTGCAGGACCCCTTTCTCAACCGCGGCATACTCCTGGTGGCCGACGGCACGGAAGAAAACCTGGTCCGCAGCGTTATGGAAAATGAAATCATATACATGAAGCAACGCCACCAGGTGGGCGCCGCCGTCTTCAAAGGCATGGGCACGTTTGCCCCGGCCTTCGGCATGATCGGCACGCTCATTGGCCTGGTCCGCATGCTGCAGAACCTGGACGACCCCGCATCCATCGGCCCGGCCATGGCTATCGCCCTGCTCACCACTTTCTACGGCGCCATCATGGCAAACGTCATGTTCTTGCCCATGTCCAACAAGCTCGAAGAACGGTCCCGGGAAGAAGCCATGTACATGGAAATCTCCATGGAGGGCGTGCTCGCCATCCTCAACGGCGACCACCCCAACATCGTCAAGGAAAAACTCATGTCCTTCCTGCCCCCGGGGCAGCGTGAAAGCAGCTAAGCTCCATGGCACGCAAAAAAAAAGCAGCGCCGCCGCCCCCCCCCAAAAAAAAGGGCGGCGAGAAAAAAGTCGAAGAAGGTCTGCCCATTTGGATGGCCACCTTTGCCGACATGGTCACTCTGCTGCTGTGTTTTTTCGTGCTCCTTCTCTCTTTTGCCAAACAAGACGTCAATAAATTCAGAGACCTTATGGGCTCCATCAAGAACGCCTTCGGCGTGCAGATCAAGCGTCCGGAAGCCGAATTCTCCGCCTTCTCCCCTTCCCAATACGAACGCAAAGACGTGGAGTTGAACCAGGAAAACAAAGAAATGCTGGACATGGTCTTGCAGCTCAAACAGATGGTTGTCCAAGACGAACAACTGAAAAAAATCGCCAAAATAGCCACTGACGACAAAGGCGTTATTCTGCGCATACCCAACAAGCTCCTTTTTGATTCCGGCTCCGCCACCGTAAAAAAAGACGCAGACAAAGTGCTCCAATACGTCGTCAAGACCCTGAATGAACTCAATTTCGACGTTGTCGTCCGCGGCCACACCGCCGACGTTTACGAAAAATCAGCAACCTATCCATCCAACTGGGAACTGACATCCTCACGCGCCGCGGCCGCCTTGCGCCGTATTCTCGAAACCAGCGAAATTCCAGCTTCGCGGCTTAAAGCCGTGGGCTACGCCGACTCTCAGCCTTTGGTGCCAAACACCACAGACGCCAACAGAAGCATCAACAACCGCACCGAATTCTACTTCCACAAGCCCAGCGACAAAGTCTGGTAACGCGCCATGGCTATCAGCGGCTTCTCATATGCAATAGAGCCTGTTTATACAGGCGGGGACCTTGCAGACCTGCGCATCGCCTGGCCAGATGGAAAATCCTGGCTGCTGCTGGGAACGGCGGGAGAACGCCGGGAACTGGACGCACTGCGCCCGCTGCCGGAGAACATTACGGGCCTGCCTGTGCTTCTGGGTGCAGGGCTTGGCCATGCGCTTACAGAATTGCTGCGCCGCACCAAAGGGCCCGTCATCGTCATCGACAAGGAAGCGCCCATACACCAGGCCTCCAGCCTGGGCCCGCATTCCACGGACCTGCCGGAACGCGTCGTCTGGCTGCATCCCGAAAACCCCGAAGACGCCGCCGCCGCCGTGGCCAAGCTGCAGATGCAGCATGGGGGGCTCGGTCTTTGTCTGGCCGTGAACCCGGTCTATCTGCGTCTGGACAGGGACTACTACGACCGCGTCCGGACCCGGCTGCAGGCCGGCCAGTCCGTGAATTTCTGGGCCAAGGCTAAATACTCCAAATTCACCTCCTGGCCGCCTCGCATCCTGCTCATCACCAGTCAATATTTCCTCATGGGCGAGGTCATCGCCGCTTGCAAACGCTTGGGAGCGCCCCACCGCTTTTTGCAGATAGACAACGACGAAACCGGCCGGGCCGAATTCATCGAGCAGCTGCTCACTGCAGTCATTGAGTTCAAGCCAGACTTTGTCTTTACCATCAATCACCTGGGCGTGGACCGCGAAGGCGTGCTGGCCGATCTGCTGCACAAACTGGAACTGCCCTTGGCCTCCTGGTTTGTGGACAACCCGCACCTGATCCTCTACCTCTACGACAAGCTCAACTCGCCTTACACCGCCATCTACACCTGGGACGCGGACAATATCCCCAGCCTGCGGGCCCAAGGCTTCGAAACCGTGGAATACCTGCCCCTGGCCACGGACCCGCAACGTTTCATTCCCCGCACGCCGCAGCCGAACAACCCCCTGCGCTGCCGAGTAGGCTTTGTGGGCAATTCCATGCACTACAAGGTGGGCCACCGGCTGCGGGTCAGCCGGCCGCCGCGGCCGCTGCTACTGCGCTATCGGGAGATAGCCAGCCGCTTCAAGGAAAGCAGCGAACCCTCTGTACGAGCCTTTTTACAAGCTGAATTCCCGGACTTGTTTCCATATTTCGAAAGTTTTGACAACATACAGCGCAAACTGGCCTTCGAAGCCATGATCACCTGGGAGGCCACCCGGCAGTACCGGGCCTCGTGCATTGAACAAACAATGGATTTCAATCCGCTTCTGGTGGGCGACAAAGGCTGGAACATAACTTTCAAGAACAACGCTACCTGGCGCTGGCATCCTGAGATAAGCTACTACGAGGACCTGCCCCTGTTCTACCCCCTGTGCGAGGTGAATTTCAACTGCACCAGCAAGCAGATGAAGGGCGCGGTCAACCAGCGGGTCTTCGACGTTCCCGCGGCCGGGGCCTTTGTGCTCACGGACTGGCGCGACCAGATAGACCGCCTGCTGGAGCCGGACAAGGAAGTGGTCTGCTACCATAGCGTGGAGGAAATCCCGGACCTGCTGCGGTATTATCTGAACACCCCATCTGCCCGGGACAAGGTGGTCCAGGCTGCACGCGCCCGCGTTCTGGCCGAGCACAGCTACGAAATCAGGCTGGAACAGCTCATGCGCTCCATGCAAAAGCTTTTCGGCTATAGCATTTAACGATTGAAATGCTCTAAGACAGCCCCAGACCCGGGCGCTATTCCCCGATTATCTTGACCAGCACTCTTTTCCGGCGCCGGCCGTCAAACTCGCCGTAGAAGATGCGCTCCCAGGTTCCGAAGTCCAGCTTGCCGTCGGTGATGGCGACGACAACCTCCCGGCCCATGATCTGCCGCTTCATGTGCGCGTCGGCGTTGTCCTCGCCCACGTTGTGCCGGTACTGGTCCACAGGCTCGTGCGGAGCCAGCTTTTCCAGCCATTTCTCATAGTCGTGGTGCAAGCCGGATTCATCGTCGTTGATGAACACGCTGGCAGTAATGTGCATGGCGTTTACCAGCACCAGCCCCTCGCGCACGCCGGATTCGCGCAGACACTCGTTCACCTGCGGCGTTATATTGATAAACCCCCGGCGGGAGGGGACCTCGAACCACAGTTCCTTGCGGTAGCTTTTCATGTGCAGCCCCATTCCTGATTTAAGCCGTCCGCCGAGAGCTTTACGGCAACGGCGGCAGGCCCAGTTCTTCGAGAAACGCGTTGTGCTTGTCCTTGGCCGTCGTGATCTCTTTCTCTGCCTCGATCAATTCGGCGTGGGTTGCTTTCAGGTCGATCTCCGGTTCCGGCTTGGCCGTGCTGACATAGCGCGATATGTTCAGGTTGTAGTCGTTCTTTTCGATGCAGCAGAAAGGCGAAGTCGGCTGCGCTCTTCGGCGCTAGCCCGTGGTTCTTGAACCGTATGTCATTGCCGAGGGACTCTTTCGGGGCCCAGCGGCAGCTGAACGGCGGATTGGCGACTACCGCGTCGAACGTCGGCTTCTTTGCCGGGTTTTGCTCACGGAGCACGTCCCAGTCCTTGGTCAGCGTATCGCCATGGTAAATCTCGAACTCCGAATCCTTCACTCCGTGCAGCAGCATGTTCATGCGGCACAGGTTGTATGTCGTGATGTTCTTTTCCTGACCGTAGATCATGCCCACACTGCCCCCGGCATTGACCACGCGGTTGCGGACATTCAGCAACAGCGAGCCCGACCCGCAGGCAAAGTCCAGCACGCTTGCCAGCTTCTTGCGGGGGCCGGTCTCAGGGTTCTGCCCGTCAAGGGTGACAATGGCGGACAGGATGGAACTGATAAGGTGGGGCGTATAGAACTCCCCCGCCTTCTTGCCCGAGCCGGCGGCGAACTGGCCGATCAGGTATTCGTAGGCGTCGCCCAGCGTGTCGGAATCGGTGGAGAACTCGGCCAACCCCTCGGCGATCTTCTGGATGATCGTGCAGAGTTTATCGTTGCGGGCCGGGTAGGTCTTACCAAGCTTCTCCGAGACAAGGTTGATCTCCGAGAACAGCCCGGAGAAGGTGCTTTCGAAGGATTCGTTCTCGATGTACTTGAAGCCCTCCTGCAGCGTGTTCAGCAGTTCCTTGTCCTGCGTGCGGGCCATGTAGGCGATGTTCGCCCACAGATGCCTTGGCTTGATGACGTAGTGGGCCTTGCGACGCATCTGCTTTTCGAACGCGGCGATGTCGTCGGGGTTCTCGTCGTACCAGACCGACAGAGGCGTCCGGCCGCCGTTGCCCACCGCGTCCGGGTCGGGATAGTCCCGCCCCAGCTCCTTTCTCGCCGCCTGCTCGTAATTGTCCGAGAGATAGCGCAGGAACAGAAAGGCGAGCATGTAATCACGGAAGTCATCCGCATTCATGGCGCCGCGCAGCTGGTCGGCGATGTTCCAGAGGGTTTTGCCCAGTTGTCTTTGATTGGTTTCGGTCATTGTTTCTTTCTGTCCCTGCTCACTGTTCTCTTCTCTCCATCTTCGATTCGGGGGCCTACAGTAGGTAAATATAAGCAATCAACGGACTTCGAGGCTGTCCTTGAGCTGAACTGTCAAGGGTTCCTTGACGGTTGTCCCTCTAATCAATCCTCCGTTGCTTCCAAATTTTCATAACTCAGTAGCGTGTATTTCGGGCGGCCTGTCCCTGCACGTTTGGTGCGAACTTGAATTGTGAGGGGACGCCTAAGAACGTTGTTGATGCTGCCTGCGTCCTCAATACCAGGTCCCACCTTGCCAGTGATGAGCTCCTGCGTATCCGCCATCTGAAATTCGAAAGTACGGCGTTTCGGCAGAACGCCAAGGAATAGGCCGGAAAGTGACTTATCCTCTTCGTGGATGTTATCTTGATTTAGACGACCTTCACTGCGGCGAACTTGCCCGACATCGGCGAAGCGAAAAACTTCCTCTTTGAATTCCAAGGCGCAAACGGCTTCCTGATCAGCGAGAGTCTGTAGAAATCCACGCAAGGCTTCAACGGCGCGGGGGTCAGCGTCGGTGATGGCCTCTGTCAGTTCGTCATCTGTTCCAAGAGAAGCCTCCATGATTCTTCGCGTTTGTTCGATGGCATGATCGACCAAAGACTGTTCGGGAAAGAGCTGTTCGTCTTTCGGCGCCTCCTCAAGTTCGAAGCCGAAAGACCCCAACGCAGTTCCTGTTATCATAAGCTGGTATTCCTCACGGTTAGGCAACGCTCCGCGCGTTCCGAGCACTGTGGTCTGGCTTGCGCCTAAGGCGGCCACTGCAGCGGTGAAGGAGTTAATCGCTTTCGCGGCAAATTCCGCGAAAATACCATGACTTCCGACAATGGGCTTGCCGCGAAAAGTCAGCCGGGCACGCGCTGGTTCGCGGGCGGGAACAGGGGCGGCGTTCAGCGCTTTCTCAACTTCATCCTTCCGGGCTTCCAGGCTTAAGCGGTCGATCACACTGGATTCGGGAAGAGTCGCGAGCATACGCTCCAGCGATGTCTTTTCCGCAAGCAACTGATGCCTTTCCTGTATATTCATTGTATGTCTCCTTCCTCTGCTGCTTTCTGGAGCCCGGCTTTGGCTGTCGTGTCGTTTGTTGCTGAAATATCTATCTGCAAGTATCCTTTCCATTGACCATTGCGACGATGTGACCACAGGCTATACCAATACACAGAGCGTTCGACTAGATACTCTGGTGGGTTGTCTTCCAGAGGTACGAAGTAGGCATCCACATGAAAGCGAGTCTTCGTGTCTTTATGGTTGAAAAGGTCTGGATGTGTGGAGGCGAAGCTCTGCTGAGTCTGACCTTGTGGCAGGGAAAAGAAGGTGACCACGTCCATATCGGCGGGAGGGCGGTTTTCAATGGTTTCGATATCCTCCAGGAAACTTCCATTCACCCACTGAAATCCACTGTCCAGCCCCGCCGTGTGAAGGGCGGCCCGAAAGTCAAGAAGTCCCTGCAGAATGGTTTGCCGTTTCTTCGTCGTCCCGAAACGCAGGACGAAATCGGTCAGGCTGACGCTATAGGGCGACCGTCCAGCTGAAGTCGGATTGACCGGATCAATGGGCGACAATACTCCTTGGGAATTCCAATCTGGAATTCTGACAGTTGGCATGCGATGACCTCCTATACTTGATTTCAAATTGCCGAAAAAACCTAGCTCAATCGCCTCGGACTGTGGGAAAGAGCTGATGTATCGCACCATGCATTTGGTCGGCGATGTTCCAGAGGGTTTTGCCCAGTTGTCTTTGATTGGTTTCGGTCATTGTTTCTTTCTGTCCCTGCTCACTTTCTTCTTTTCCTGATTTCCGCTTCAAGGGCTTTCAGCTCGGCATCGTCCTGGAGGTCGGCTTCTTTCGCTTCCTCTATTTTACGCTGCTGGTCGTATTGCAGGTACAGCGCGGAGGCATGTTTCTTCATGTGCTCATGGCTGACAGAGCCCGCGTGGTTGAGCAAGGGAAACCCGTTGGACGTGATAATCTGCCCCACGTTCTGCATCCAAAAGTTCATACGGGTCTCCTGGCGGTTCTTGGCGCGAAGTTCCGCCGTTTCCAGAAAGATCACGACAAGCCGGTTCAGCGTGTCGAGCTCGTCTTCGGTCAGATAGTTCTTGGCGATCAGAACGTCCTGCTTGCGTACGTGAGCACCCTTCCAATGCAGGAGACCAAAGTGCGGGTCATTGTGATCGGCCCGCTCCATGATGAGCTCGG
>CAYTSA010000083.1:0-3418 GCA_964440345.1 uncultured Desulfovibrionaceae bacterium
ATTAAAGGACGACGAATTTCGTAAAGAATATGCACGAATCAGCCCGATTTTCTCTGTCATAAAGTCATTGATAAAAATGCGCTTGCAGAAAGGGCTCACCCAAAAGGATGTGGCCAACCGCATGGGAGTCAAACAGCCTGTGGTGGGCCGCCTGGAACGATTTAACGCAACCGATGTTAAACTTTCCACCCTTGTGCGCTACGCTGAAGCCTTAGACTGCGCCCTGGACATAGGACTGAGAACTGCTGACAGCCAACAGTCCTTCGAAAAGCAAAAACCGTCTCAAGCGAGCGTGAGCCAAGATTACGGCATAGACACTGCAGTAGTGGATGCATGTTTTGCCGAGGCCAGACACATGCTTGATGATGCGAAACATGAGGAAACGAACTTTCCTGAAGACATCAACGAATCATCCATGCTGTTAATCCACTTGCGCAAAGAGCCTGGCCGCAATAAATCGTGGATAATAGACGTGCAGGGGCAGGAGTTCGACACTTCCTTCAGGCACAAGCACAAAGCCGTCGAGTATTGCGAACAGCTGCAGGAAAAACTAGGGGCCAAACTGATCATCACTGACGCACAGGGAAATTTGGAACAAAGCATACCAGCGCCGTATCAGTGCGCTTTGGCAGCTCATGGTCAACAGTGACATGTTTTGGGGGCTTACTTCCATACAATGGACGGCGTTGGCCACTGCAGTGATGGCAATTTTTTCAATCGCCTCAGTAGGGCTAGCCTGTGTCATATATACGGAGAGCAAAAGGAGGGACCGGCTGCTTCAAGACCAGTTCTACAAGCTGCTTCTTGTTTTGATGGCGACAGCCCCGGAACTTGTCGAGGAAAAAATGAAAGAACGCCTGAAAGCAGCAGAAGAAGCCTACCATGGTCACTTTCACTTTGATTTTTTCAAACGTTTTCATCACGAATAGTTCCCTGCCGCCTGCAGTACTTCATACAGGCGCCTCTTGTGCGCTGTCTTTCTTCTTTTCTGTATTGCTATCCCGCCCCTGACAACCGCCCGTCACGCAAATTGAACTTTTCGTCAAAATTGCGTACAGATATTTTTTCCCGCATTTTCGTGGGATATGACACCACTGCCGGCAGGCTGCTCATCGCCGCCGGTTTTACATACAGGAAGGTTCATGAGCACGCTATTAGGCATTAAATTCCGTGATTACGGACAGATATATTATTTCGACTCCGGCGCATTCGTCGTAAATGAAGGCGACTCAGTCCTCGTCAAAACCGAGCAAGGCATGGGTCTGGGCAAGGTTGTCCAGAAAAGCGGCCACCCGTCCGCAGACGACCAGGACATCAAGTCCATCTACCGGCTGGCCGGGGAAGAAGACCTGAAGCAGCAGGAAGAGAACGAGGCCCTGGCCAAGGAAGCCCGCCACTATTGCCGCCAGCGCATCAAAGAACGCAATCTGGACATGAAGCTGGTGGACGTGGAGGTCTTCTTCGACCGCGGCAAGCTCATCTTCTACTTTACCGCGCCCAGCCGCATAGACTTTCGAGATTTGGTCAAGGACCTGGTCAAGGCGTACCGGACCCGTATAGAGTTGCGCCAGATAGGCGTGCGGCATGAAACCCAGATGGTCGGCGCCATGGGCAACTGCGGCCTGGTCTGCTGCTGCCGCGGTTTTTTGCGCAAATTCGCCCCTGTCACCATCAAGATGGCCAAGGAACAAAACCTGTTCCTGAACCCTTCCAAAATATCCGGCATGTGCGGACGGTTGCTCTGCTGCCTGAGCTACGAGCAAGAAAACTATGAGAACTTTCACCGCAATTGCCCGAAAATAGGCAAAAAATACGCCACAGACCAGGGTCTGGTCAAAGTCATCCGCTCAAACCTCTTTCGCAACAGCCTCACCATCATTAACGAGATGAACGAGGAAGTGGAGGTGACCATTGAAGATTGGCAGGACATGAACCCCTCCCGGCCAGACCCCGAGCAGCTGCAAAACGCCCAACAGAACCAACAGCAACAGCAGCCCCAACCCAAACAGCCCCCCCGGCCCAGGCCAAAGCCCAAGCCAAAAAGCAAGGCCCCGGCCACATACGACGTGGACAGCTTGCAGGAATTCACTCTGGAAGCGGAAGAGGCGGCTATGGACACCAACGTGGAGGCGGTTGATCCCTCCACCACTCCCTTGGCCCCCGACTCCACGCAGTCCAGAAAAAGCTCCGCCAAACAGTCAGCAGACCAGGACGAGAAAAAGCAAGGCAAGCGATCCAGAGGCCGCTCACGCTCGCGCAAGAAAAAACCGCAGGAGTCCAAGGGCCAGGAGCAGATAGCCGGCGGCGCCAAGCCCAAAGAAGCGAAAAAAGACGAAACCGGAACCAAGGCCAAAACCAGCGAACAGCAGCAAGAGAAAAAGCCAAAGCCCAAACGCCGGCGACGCAAAAACAAATCCAAATCCGGCGGCCAAAAAGACGGACAGGCCGGCGGGGCCAAAACGGACTCCGGTCCCAGCCAGTGATTTTAGCGCGTTGTTGCGTTGCAACAACGCTCGCTCCTGAAACAATGTACACTTGTTTCAGGAAAATGCATAAGAGAATCTCAACATTTTCAATGGTAAAATGCTCTAACCTGAACACGGCGGCTTGCGCCGCGAAACGATCAATCCACTTGCAAGGAGCACCACGTGAACCGCTTTTGCATCACCACTCCCATATATTACGTGAACGCTAAACCCCACCTGGGCCACGGCTACACCACCATCGTGGCCGACTGCATGGCCCGTTTCCATCGCGCCATGGGCTGCGAGACCTTTTTCTTGACCGGCACGGACGAGCACGGCGACAAGATCGTTCAGGCGGCAGAGAAAAATGCCAACAGCCCCCAGGAATATGTGGACGAAATCAGCGGCCTGTTCAAGGACCTCTGGCCCCAATTGAACATCTCCAACGACGACTTCATCCGCACCACCGAGAAGCGCCATAAAAAAACCGTCCAGGCCTTTCTGCAGCGAGTCTACGACAACGGCGACATTTACTTCGGTGAATACGGCGGCCACTACTGCTACGGCTGCGAGCGGTTCTACACCGACAAGGAGCTGGAGGGCGGGCTCTGCCCTCAGCACCTGACCAAACCTGAATTCATTGAGGAAAAAAATTATTTCTTCAAGATGTCAGCGTACAGCGGCTGGCTGTTGGAGCACATTGCGAAGAACCCGGACTTCATCCGGCCGGAGCGCTACCGCAACGAGGTGGTCAGCCTGCTCAGCTCCGGCGCCTTGGAAGACCTGTGCATCTCCCGGCCCAAGAGCCGGCTGAGCTGGGGCATAGAGCTGCCTTTTGACACGGACTACGTCTGCTACGTGTGGTTCGACGCGCTGATCAACTATATCACCGCCCAGGGCTGGCCGGACGGGGAAAAGTTTGAAAAATTCTGGCCTGTCACCCAGCACCTGGT
>CAYTSA010000083.1:3428-17658 GCA_964440345.1 uncultured Desulfovibrionaceae bacterium
CCCACGCCGTGTTCTGGCCCACCATGCTCAAGGCCGCCGGCCTGGAACCTTACCGGCATCTGAACGTGCACGGTTACTGGCTGGTCAAGGACACCAAGATGTCCAAGTCCCTGGGCAATGTCATCGAGCCCGCAGAAATGGCCAAACGCTACGGCCTGGACGCATTCCGCTATTTCCTCATGCGGGAGATGCGCTTCGGCAACGACGCCAGCTTCTCGCCCGAGGCCATGGAAACCCGCTACAACGCGGACCTGGCCAACGACCTGGGCAACCTGTTCAACCGCGCGCTGTCCATGACCCACAAATATTTCGGCGGGCTGGTCCCGGAAGAAGGCGTATTGACCGACGCCGAGGAGGATATGAAGCGGCTTGGCCTGGACGCCGCGGCCAATTTTCAGGAGCTGTTCTCCCGCGCCGAATTTTCGAAAGCCTTGGACGCGCTGTGGGAGCTGGTCCGCGGCTTGAACCGCTACATTGACCAGGCCGCGCCCTGGACCCTGTATAAGGAAAAGGACATGAGCCGGCTGGGCGCGGTGATGTACACCATGCTGGAAGGCATGCGCAAATCCGCGGCTTTGCTCTGGCCGGTCATGCCCCAGGTCTCTGCGCAGCTGCTGGAGCAACTGGGCTGCGCCGGCGGCGAAGGCAAGGACATGGCCCGCGAGCGTGACATGTGGGGTCTGCTGCCCCAGGGGGCGCAAGTGGCCAAGACGTCAAACATGTTTCCGCGCATAGAACCGCCCAAGGAAGAGCAACCGGCCAAGCCCCAGAAGCAGAAGGCCGCAGCCAAAGAGTCAAAGCCTGAGGCCAAGAAAGCAGCGGGCGCCGCACCTGGCGACGACTTCATCGAATTCGAGGACTTCACCAAGGTGGACCTGCGAGTGGGCACGGTTCTGGTGGTGGAAGCACACCCCAAGGCCGACCGGCTGTACCGGCTGGAAGTGGACCTGGGCGAGGAGCTCCCCCGGCAGATCATCGCCGGCCTGGCCGAGCACTTCACCCCAGACCAGCTGCAGGGCAAGCAGGTGGTGGTCGTGGCCAACCTGAAGCCGCGCAAGCTGCGGGGCTTGGAGTCCCAAGGCATGGTCATGGCGGTGAAGGACGCCAACGGCCTGCAGCTGCTCACGTCCACCGGCGAGGTAACGCCGGGGTCGAAGGTAAGCTAACCCTCGCCGTTCCTTCGCATCACGCTCTCCAGCTTGTAGCGGCGGTAGAGGGCGTAGCCCATCCAACTGGAGAGCAGAAACAGCCCGGCGCTCAGAATGGTGTTCACCGTGGGGTCCACGCGCACGCCGCTTCCCAGCAGGGCGAAGATGAAGGACTGGGGCAGATGCCCTAGCATGGACCCGGCAAAGAACCACCGGGCCGGAATGTGGCTCACGCCGCCCACCAGGTTGGTCAGCAGATTGCTTCCCACCGGCAGAAAGCGAATGATCAACGTCATGGTGAAAGGGTTGGTCCGCAGCACGGCGTTCAGCTTGCCTATGCGCTTGCCATAGCGCCGGACCACAAAATCCCGGCCCAGGAACCGGGCATAGTAGAAGCTGAGCATGGACCCGAGCATGGTGGCCAGCAAGCCCAGCCCCGTGCCCAGCCATACCCCGTAAGCGTAGCCTCCCAGAAAACAGACCGCTTGCCGCGGCAAGCCCAGCCCGGTGAACAGCGCGCCAAACGCCAGTAAAAGCAGCTCGCCCCGCACGCCCTGGCCGCGGATGTTGGCGTCCACCCAGCTTTTGTCAAACGCATCGGCCAGGCCCATGGCTCGGGCCGCCCAGCCCACGGCGGCCAGCCCTAGCAGCATGGCCAGGCCCTTAAGTATGGCCTTGCGGTTGCGTTTATCCACGCCGGCTCCTCCTCTGTTTCCACAAAGAAGCGCACCACCAGCCGCACAGGCCGGCTTCCGCAAGGGCCAACAGCAGGTCCCGGCGCGAAACCGCCAACGCAAACAGAATAGCCGCAGCAGTCAAGGCGCCTGGCAACAGCCACGGCCCCCGGGCCAAACTGTGGTCAAAGGCCTGGGCCAGCAGCGCGCCAACCTGCAGCAACGCAGCCGCGCATGTAATGAAGAAGACCAAAAGAGGGTCCATGACACCACGTCAGTTATGTTCTTTGATATCGTAGCGAATAAACCGCAGCTGCATCCAGCGCACGGCAATAAGATCGTACCAGGTGGTCAAAGCTCGGTCCAGCACCCCGTATTTGGACTTGCCGTGCAGCCGCGGCCGGTGGTTCACCTTGACCTCGGCTACGCTGGCGCCGTGCATTTTCATCAGCGTGGGGAAAAACCGATGCATGCCGGTAAAGACTGGCAGCTTGCGGGCCATATCTGTGCGCATCACCTTCAGCGAGCAGCCGGTGTCCTTGACCGTTTCCTTGCTCACCTTGTTGCGTACAGCGTTGGCAAATTTAGAGGCCCACTTCTTGGCCAGGGAATCCTGCCGGTTGGCGCGCCAGCCTATGACCATATCGTAGCCCTGGCCATAGAGTTCCAGCATGGCCGGAATGTCCGCGGGGTCGTTTTGCAGGTCTGCGTCCATAGTCACCGAGACCTCGCCCCGGGCCATCTGGAACCCGGCCGCAAAGGCCGCGGACTGGCCGCAGTTTTTCGCAAACGAGACATAGCAGACCCGCTGGTCCTTGGCCGCCAGGTCTTTGAGGACTTGCAAGCTGGCGTCGCTGCTGCCGTCGTCCACCAGGAGCAGCTCCCACTGTGACTGCACGCCGGCCATGGCCTCCACGCACTCGCCGTAGAGCACGGGCAGGTTCTCTTCCTCGTTATATACAGGAACGAGCAGGGTTATGGATTCGGGCAACGGCATGGCGGCGTTCTCTTTGTGGTGGGGCACTAATAGGTCAAACATCCGGGCTTGTAAACCCTAGCGCCAGGCCTAAAGCTAGGCCTGGCGCTCCTGGGTTGTTCATCGGGGCATGAAGGCGTTCAGGCCCCGGCGCTGCACCTCCGCCACCGTGCCTTTTTTGACAAAGGTTTGTTCCGTGTCGCCCAGCATTACCGTGCCGGAAAATTCAAAGGTCGTGGCCGCCATCTGCTTCCAGTTCAGATTTGCCGTGCCTGTGGCTTGCACCGGTATGGGCTTGTCCGCGCTGAACTGCTCCACAGTCAGGGTGTCGCCCTGCAGGGCGGCCTTTACGGCCACGTTGGTAACCCGCATGCCGTCCGGCGCTATAAACACCGGCATGGCAATCTCCACCTGGCCGTATTCCGGCAGGCCGGCGTCCAGATTCATCTTCACGGCGCCCCGGCCCTGCGCCAGGCCTTCTATTTTCGTCTTGGGCAGCAACACGCCAAGGTCCAGGTCCCCGTCGAACACAACGTCTCCAGAGCGGCTCAAGCCTACGTCCATGAGGCTGCCCCGGGTGTCCACCACCAGCGACAAAAGCGGAGACAGCCCCAGCGAGGCGGAAAGACGGGGAATGAACAGCTCGGATTTTCCGGCCTGAATACGGACGCCGGACAAGGTGTAGGAATTAACCGTACCGTCGCTCAGAGAGTCCCAGCTCACCTGCACAGCCTTTGACCGGGCGGCGGCTTTTTCCAGAACCACGGCCCAAACCGTATCCCAGGGCAGAAAGAATATGGCCCCCACAGCCAGCCCGGCGACAAACAGCAGGCAGTTGACCACATATTTTCGTAGTATTGATAACATCCGCGTTCACGCTCCTAGCGCACCAGCACCAGCTGCATGTCCGCCCTTTCCGGCTTGTCCATGCGGTGGTTGAAGGCAAAGTTGACTATTTGCATGCCGCCGCGTTCATTCAGCGCCTGCAGCAGGTTGACGAACTGGTCCCGGTCCAGTGAAAGAAAATTGAGCTGCACGCCTTCCTGGCCTCCGGCCAGTTTGGCGGGCCGGATGGACGCCAACTGCTGCTGCATTCTCAGGTCTCTGGTCAACTGTTGGGCTGCAGCAAGCGGGCTCAGATCAGACAAGTTTCCGGAGTTTTCTGACCCGGACTGCAAAGCCTTCAGTTGAGCGACGAGAGGTTCAGTGCGCTCGTAGCGGGCTTGCAGCCTGCCCAGTTCACTTTCAGCAGCGTCCGCCGACCAGGAAAGAACAGAATAACAGACTGTCCACAGCAGCGCCCACAACAACGCCATGATCATGAAATACCGGCCCCGGCGCCCCATCGGCCAGTTTTGCCAAAAATACAACTCTTCCAGACGCATAAAAGTTCCTTCTCCTTATTCTATCTCCACTCGCAGCACCACCTGGACGCCGTCGGAGACGTTGGAGGCCTGATCCAGCGTAAACGCGTAGCGTTCCTGTTCCTGGAGCTTTTGCATCATCTGCTCCAGCTGGGCGTAGTCCTGTAGTTTGGCCCGAAAATGACCGCTTGTGTCGTTAAAGGTCATGCTGGCAATTTTGAAGTCTTCCGGGGCGGCCCGGCTGATGAGCGCCAGCATGTCCAGCACGTCAAGCCCCTGCGATTGCGAGCCTTGCAACTGATCTATGCGAAACAATAATTTCCCATAAGGGTCAGAGCCATAGTCTGGCCCCAGCACGGAAGCCAGCTGCTCATGCACGGCGGTTCGCCACTGTTCTGCGCGTTTCTGGGAGGCCAGCAGCCGCTGCAACTCACCCGCGCAAAACAGCAGACCTATCAGGGCCACCGCGACGAACACCTGAGCCCAGCGCCTGGGATCCACGTCGGCCTCTTCCCCAAACTGAGTCAGCGGGATGCGCAACTTGGCCAGCTTGATGTTGTGCTGCGCCAGGCTGGAAATAATGCGCAGCCAGCCCAGCTCCTCCGGCTCAGTGTCCGGGGCCAGCTCTTGCAGCCGTTGCTGCAGCTCTTCGCCCGAAGGCGCCGCATAGTGAAGCGTTTCGCCTGCGTACAGCACCCGGGGGCCTCCGTTTTCCTTCCACAGCCAGGCCTCCAATCCTTCCGCCCGGGCTGCGCACCAGGCCAATATGAACGGGGTGGACACCACATTGGCGCGCTCGAAAAGCTCTTTATGCTCGGCCCAGAACTCAACCAATCGATTGTGGCATACATAGCCCAGCATCTCTCCGGCCGGTGTCTTGAACACGCCAATGGCCTGCTCGTCGACAGGAGCGGGAAAATTGTACTGCATCTGCATGCGAATAGCGGCGCGGATGGCTTTCTCGCTCTTGGCCGCCACTTCCTTTGGCCTATAGAAAAAGAAAAATCTATCCGGAATCAACGCCAGAACAGGCGCTGCGCTTTTGCTCCGCGGAGGCTCCGCCGGGACCAGTTCTGCGCCGTCAAACAATCCCCATTCGGCCTTGTTCCCGGAAAAATGAACAAGATAAAAAGCGTTGGAAGCCATACAGCTCTCATCCTTCTCCCAGGGCTGCTTTTGCTGCTTCCCCGGTCTGGCGGCGGACAGAGATAACGTCCGCCCGCACAAGTATTAATGTATCGTTCTTGCTGTCGCCACGGCGCACAATGTAGCGTTTGACCAGATGCACATACGCGTCATGAACCTCTACAAGCACCCGGTACGCGTAGCTGTTCAAGTCAAAGCGGCGTATCAGCTGCGTATACAATTCCGTATCGTTCTGCAGCATGGGGACAGCTTCCCGCAGCTGCGTAATGTTTGTAAAGCCGCTTTGCTCACGCCAGTCGACTATCTCTTGCCACTGCTGCTCCAACTCTGGCGCAAACGCCTTGAACACCTCTTCGCTGACAAAATTCAAATTCACCTTGTTGCTTTTCAACCACACCGACAACCTCTCGTCTACCCAGCTTCTGCCTATTGTGTCCCAACCGTTGACAAGGAACACGGTGTCCACGGTGACCATACCCCTGTTGGGAGGCTTGTAAAATGGGGCGACGACTTGGTACAGCTGGCCTTCCGTGCCAAATACGCGCTCTGTGGAGTCAGCATCCAACCAGTCAACCAATGCGTCCAACAACTCCAGAGGCTTTTCAGACTTTTCCAGCATGCGCCGCACCGCGTCCTGTACACTTTGATCTTCAGAGACTTGGTTTATATTCAAGCGGGCGTTACAGGGATCAATTGTCACAGAAAATTCTTCAGTCGAAACAGGGTACGCCCACATGTCGCCCTGTAAATCCACTTTGCTATCAGTATCAGCGTTTAAAAGCTCCCGGGCCAGCTCAAAAAGTGAGTCCGCCCGCAACTCCGCCTGGTACTCCGCAGCCAGGCTCCGGGCGTCGTCTGCAGCGTCAAAAGCGTACTCAACGTTCACCGCCACCAGGCTGGAGAGGGCCAGCAGACACACCAGTACAAGAATGAGCGCAGAACCGCGCTCCCCAGAACGCTGCTGCACCGTCTTACTCATTGGCAAACAGCACATCCGGCAACCGCTCCACTATCTGCACGGACTGGCCGCCGGGCTGCCGCAAGGTCAGGCGAAACGCCCGCACCCACTGCATGCGCTCTTTGGCGGCTTGCAAGGAAATCGCCCATGACGCCAAACTCGTCCAGCTGTTGTCGTTGCTCATGTACAATTCCAGGTCCCAATCCTCAAGTTCCGGCAGCAGCCTGATGCTGGCGTCGTAGTCAATCATTTCCTTGTATTCACGGCGGACCACGCCGTCTGTGGTGGAAAAGGTCCATTGCACCGTGCAAGGAATGGGCTCTGGCCGCAACAGCATGTGCGTAGTGTCAAAGGCAAGGCCGTCAGAAGTCACCTGCATGTCGCCCAGCAGAGACATGCGGGCCACGTCTCTGTGAAAAAGCCGTCGCAAGGTGACGTATTGTCCGCTTTCCGCCAAGCGCACCTGCAGCACTTCCGCATTGCGCATGACGGCGCTCATGGCCCGGCCCAGCACCAGCATCAACACGGCGGCCACGACCATGGAAACTAACAGCTCTATCATGGTGAAACCGGCGTTGCCGCCGCGGCCGCTACTGAGCCTCATACCACTCCCAGCTCATGGTGGTTCCCTGCACTTTTGTCTGAAAGTACTCCTTCTTCACCTCTGGCGACGCTTCCTGCAGCTTTTCCAGCATGTCTTGCATGTCCTGGCGCTGCTTGGCCAACCCTTCAAAATCGTGCACAAAGTCTATGTTGTGCTCAAACTGAACGCCCTCTTCCTCCTGCACGAACCGCCACTGGGCGTCCTCTCTGTCCGGCCAGAGCATCCAGCCAGGCGTGGCTACGTCCTGCTCCTTGGGCGGTTTCTCCAGCATAAGCTCTTGCGAAAAGTTCAGATGCTCCCACACGGCCAGGGCGCTGGAGGCAAGGTTCAAACTCTGGCGCTGCGCGCCGATGAGGGTCAAGGCCAGAATGGAGGCCACCACCAAGGCCACCATTATCTCCACCAGGGAAAAGCCCTGGGCCGGCCGGCGGTTCAGCCTGTTCAAAACGCCGCCTGCAGCGGCGCAGCTATAAGCGTTTCTCCGGAAAGCAACTCCAGCTCCACTGCGTCTGTCACCCCGGCAGGGTACACGTAAAAGACGATCTCCGTACCCAGCGGGCTCTGTTCGTTAATGGCAGCCCGCTGCACGGGCGAGGCCAGCGTGAACGTTTCCGCGCCCCACTTAAGCTCAGGTTTCCCAATTTCCAGCGTGACGGCCTCCCGGCTGTATTCGTTAACCGCCTTGCTCCGCACGCGGGAAAGAAAGTCATTGAGCGATGCACGACTCTCACCCTGCATGCGGCCGGCGATGTCCAGATTGGGCAAAATGGAAAACCAGGCAAGCCCCACAATGGCCATGACCACCAGCAGCTCCAGCAAAGTAAAGCCGGGCCTGTGCGTCCGGGCGGGCCTTCTGCACAAAGGCTGCTCCATCATGGCGCGGCAGGGCTGGCAGGCTGTTGCAACACGCAATTAATCCTTGATTTCCCAGTTGCGAATGTCTGCGTCGGCGCCGGAGCCGCCTTCCTTGCCGTCAGCGCCCAGGCTGATGATCTCATAGTCCCGGTTGCCCTCGCCCGGCGAGCGGTAGATGTACTCCTCGCCCCAAGGATCGGTAGGGATGGATTCCGCCTCCAGGTACCCGCTTTCCCGATAGTTGCGCGGCTCCTTGCCCGTGTCCGGCTTGCTTATCAGCGCCTCCAGCCCCTGTTCGGTGCTGGGGTAGCCGGAGTTGTCCAGCTTGTAGAGCTTCAGGGCAAACTCAAGCTGGCGCATGTCCACCTGAGCTTTGGTCACCCGGGCTTCGTCCGGCCGGTCCATGATCTTGGGCACCAGCACCGAGGCGAGCAATCCCAGAATAACAATTACGATCATCAGCTCGATCAAGCTGAAACCATACATGCTGTTTTTCATCTGTCTGACTCCGTTCTATTTACTTGATTATCGCCCGCCACTCCACGGGGCTGCCCTCAGCTATCGACAGCCGCACAGGCAGTTCTCCAGGCCGGGGATTGGCCGGCCGAACCTGCCCGGCGTCCCTCCACCACAGGTAAAACCCCCTGCCTTCCACATGCCGGCAAAAAAGCCGCATGCGGTGCGTTTGAAACACAGGGTCTGCAAAGACATAGGTGCGGTCTTCCACTTCCGTTGCATATGCTTCGTCAAATGACGCCGGCGCCCAATCAGCTTTGTCCGCATTCACCGGCGCGGCAGGGGTCTGTGCTCCGTCTGCTGCGTCGTAGTACCGCGTGCGCCCGTCCAGGTCCTGCACCTTGAACATGTCCAGCTCTCTGGAAAACCATGTCTGCAGCCGGGCCGGGCCCAACAGGAGTTTTTTCACCATATACGCAGTCCGGGTGACAAAGTAGAGCACGCCCTGGTCCAGACTGTAAGGTTCTGGCGAAAGCACCGCGTCCACAGGCTGCCGGTGTTTCAGGTGAACAACCGTTTCCTCCCCGCTGTCAGCCGTCAGAGCCGCATGCGGGCCGGAAAACCGCGCAGCCGTGAACGGCCCTCCGGCAACCTGGAACTTGTCCACCATCTTCCGGGCGGCCGGATCCCAGAATGTCACCCAGCCCCCCACGTCCACAAGCATCAGCAATTCGCTCTTGGGCGTAAAGGCCATGTCCAGCACGTCAAAGCGCAGGCTGCTCACGTTCGCAACCTGGCCCGAAGCCTGCACAGCCGGCCCCATGTACAGCTTGTGACCCTTGTCCACCGCCGCCAGCCAGCGGCCCGTGCGCGACACGGCCATGGCCGAAGGCCGGGACTCCAGCTCCACTTCACCCACGCCGGCGCAACGGGAAACGTCATACACCCGGACCAGCAAACCGTCCGCATCCGCTACCGCCAGCACATCGCTATCAAAATTCCAGGCCAGCATATCTGGCTGCTCGTCGCCCGGCAACACCAGGGAGGAACACCCAGGCCGGCCAACCACCAGGATCGTCCCGTCCTCCTTGCCCACGGCAAGGCCCGGCGTCTCCTTGTCCCAAGCTTCGCCATAGCCAACGGCCTTGTCCGCCAGATGTAGCCGGGCCGGCTCCTCGGCCACTAACATGTGGTAGTCGTCCTCAAAGCCCGGCTCAGGCGCAGAATAGATGGTGGCCAGGTTCATGTACTGCCGCTTCAAGGCCGCAGCCAGAAAGCCTCTCAAATTCTCAGTCTGTTCAGGCGCAGGCGCGTTAAAGTCAGCCACAACGCCGTCAGCTGCAGAGGGAATATCCTGAGTATCCTCCTGACCGGCCCGCGAAGTGGCAGGCTGAACGTCCGTAGGAGCGCCTGGCGGCGTCTTGGCCGCACAGCCGCATACTGCGAATAAGAGGAGTAGACAGAGAAAAATGCGCATGAAGATTACCAGGGGCGGAAAAACAAACAATAATTGTAAAAAAAATGCAGCAACCAGGGCGGCGCCACGCTGCCGAAGCGGTCCCAGGCCCAGCCGAACACCAACCCAGGAAAAAACACTGCCGCCGCCCACAGGGGCGGGTGCGTGAACAGATGCGCTGCGGCAAACAGAGCCGACGCCGCTGCATTGGCCGCGCTCACAGGGCCGATCAACCCGCGCCGGGAAAAAAGCCGCTGCAGCCACTCCTGCACCGCAGCCCGAAAAAACAGCTCTTCGGCAAAGGCCTTAAAAAGCAACGCCCCCGCGCCCAGGGAAAACCCTGGCTCTGGCAAGGCCCAGCCAATGCAGCCCAGACTCATGGCGGCGTAAAACCGCCAGTCGCACATGGCCGCCGCCCCGCCCCGCCACTGCGCGGCAAAAAAACCGGAGCCGGGCCCAATGGGAGCAGTCGTCGGCATGGACGCGTAGTACCTGCTCGGCGCCGCAGTGGCAAGCCCGCGCCCTGGCCCAAGCCTGAGGCTGGCTCTATAACATGTTAAAATATATGATTATTGCCAAACGATGAAAGTCTGTTAATAAATAAGTGTTTGTTCATGCTACAGATTTGAGAGGATATCCCCGTCAGCCCCTACGCCTCTTGCCGCTGAATATGCTTGGCCAGCTCCGGGTGCTGTGAAAGAATGGTCAGCAGTGCATTTATACGCCGATCCATGCTGTCCAGCAACAGCCCGTTGAAGCTGCGGTAGACCATCACTCCCAGGTCCTTTTCATTGGACAACAACTCTCGCAGCCGCCCGCCGGGTATCAGCAGTACGTCGCAGGGTTCCTGGCAGGTAACGGTCACCTCGTACACCATGGCCGGCGCGAGCGCCCGCCAGCCGAATACAAAACCTGGCTTGATGGACGTCAAGGACACAGTCACGCCCTGGGCCAGCCCGTACTCAGTGTAGGCCCGGCCCCGGGCCAGAATGCCGAAAAAATCCGCCTTTTCACCGCGCCGGAATATAGTCTGCCGCTCCTCGTAATGGCGGCGCTGCACCAGTGGGAGCAGCTTGGAAAGCTCCTTCTCCGGTATGGACGCAAACAGCGGAATCCGCAAATCCTCAAGGGATATCATTACTCATCCTCCAATTGGTCGCATTCATTGCATGAGCGCCAGCAACAGCACTGCAAAAAGCGCCAGCGTGGCCAGCGCCGCCGTGACGCCCACTGGTATCGTGCCCGACTCCAGGGTGGAAAACACTTTGCTCTTGCCGTCCTTGGGCGCCGCGCCAGCGGCCAGCCAGGCCAGGGACATAAACGCCAGCGCCAGCCACTGCGGCCCCCGGCTGAAAAACCTCGCCAACGCTGGAATAAACGCCCGGATGAACAGCTGGTCGCATACACTATTCAGTCCGTTGAGCAGACCGTCCATCACCCGGTAAAAGGCCTGCCCGCCCTTGCGGTAAAAGATATCCAGGTCCACAGTTAGGGCGTCCACAGGCCGCAACAACTTGCGCAGCACAAAAAACGCCAGCCCGGTAAAAGCAAGCAACTGCAACTGCAGCACCACCTTGGCCGGCTTGTACATGGTCTGCAGCTCCATCTCAAAGGGCAGCAGGTGGTACAAAGCGCCCGAATTCACGCCCAGGAACAAACAGGCCAAAGCCAGCAGTCCCATGCCCAGATGCATGGAGCCCAACCGCTCCCGGCCTTCGGGCCTCTCGCTGGCGGGACGGCCTTTTGGTTCGCTGAAAAACGTGAAAAACGTGAACCGCAGCCCCGCGAACAGAAAGACCCCGGCCGAGGCAATCTCCAGGGCCAGCCATGGCCACAGCAGGTGCGCGTCCGCCACAGCCTGGATGATGATGGGCTTGCAGATGAAACCGATAAACAAGGGCACGGACGATATGGCCGCCGCGCCAACCAGCCCGAAACCCAGAGTCCAGGGCATGAAACGGTACAGTCCCCCCAGCTCCGTGCATTTTGACCGGCCGGTAAACTGCATTACTGAGCCCGCGGCCATGAACAACAAAGCAGTGTACAAGACGCAACAGACCGCGTGCGCCGCAGCGCCGTTCAGGCCCAGAGAACCGCCCACGCCTATGCCACAGAGCATGAAACCCACCTGGTTCATTACCGAATAGGCCAGTATGCGCCTGATGTCGTTCTCAAGCAGGGCGTAGACCACGCCGTAGATGGCCATGACGGACCCGATGAGAAGGAGGAACTCCCAGCCCGGAAAGCCCCGGGCCAGGGCGTAGACCGCTGTTTTGGTCGTGTAGGCAGACATAAACACCGCACCCAGGATTGAAGCCTCTGGATACGCATCCGGCAACCAGCCGTGCAGCGGCGGCGCCCCGGCGTTGATGAGCATGCCGGCCAGAATGAACCAGTTATAGTAGGCCGCAGGCTCCATGCCGGCGAAATCCGCCGTGCCCGTGGCGTGGATGCGCATGAGTATGCCCGCCAGCAGCACCAAGCCGCCAAACAGGTGCAGCAGGATATAGCGGAAGCCCGCCGAAGACGCCTTGGTCGTTTGCCGGGCCAGAATGAGGAACGTGGACGCGACCGCCATGAGTTCCCAGAAAAAATACAGGCTGACCAGGTCGCCAGCAAAGACCACTCCCAGCGCGCCGCCCACGTACGCCAAAGCTGAAACATGCTGCCGCGCCTCTTTGACGTAGTAACCATACACGAACGACGCCACAGCGTTGAGCGTAAAAAAGTAGCCGAACAGCTTGGAGAGCTTGTCCACCCGCAGCAGCGTGACGTCCTGGCCGAAGAAGTGGACCTGCCAGTAGTCGCCGGGCGCCAGCAAGCTGAGGCAATAAAAAGCGTACAGCGGCAGCAGCACGGCAATACTATTGCGCAGCGAGCTGCTGAAAAGGGGCAGCGCCAACGCGCCTATGAGCAGCACAAAGCCGGGGTGCATGACCTCAATCATCGTAAAAATCCGTTTTCCGTTGCAAACCTATGCCGAGGCCTTTGGCCAGGAGTATCAGCCCCAGACACGCCCCCCCGCCCAGCAAGGCCATGAAGCCGAACACGCTGTCTACGCCAAAATGCGGATGCGGGTGCACAAAAAACTCCGCCCCAACCAGCAGCACGCACAGCGCCAGCAAGGCCGCCCACAGTTTGCGCTGGTTGCCGGGCTGGTACAGCCAGCCTTTGGCCGCCGCCTGGTCTGTTTTCTCGCTCATAGGTCACATTCCTTGTGGATTATCTGGCAAACACCGGCGCCAGGGCCATCTTTGCCAGAGTCACAAAAACGTCCGGATAGAAAAACAAAGCCACGGAACACAGCGCCGTGATGCACAGCGGAACCACGCAAAACAGCGGGGCCTCTTTTATGCCCGGCTCGAACTGGCACAGCTCGTCCGGGCAGAAGAAGGCCCGGAATACAATGGGGAAAAAATACGCCGCATTGAGCAGCGAACTGCCAAGCAGCACGATCATAAATGCAAAAGACCCGGCCTCCAGCGTGCCCTGCAGCAGCAGCCACTTGCTCACGAACCCGCCAGTGGGCGGAATGCCGGTCACAGACAGCGCGCCGATGAAAAAAGCAAACATGGTCACCGGCATTTTGCGCCCTATGCCCCGCATCTGGCTGATGTAGGCCTTGCCTGAGGCCACGAAAATGGCCCCAGCGCACATGAACAGCGTAATCTTGCCAAAGGCGTGCATGGCGATGTGCACCATGCCGCCCACCATGCCCTGGGGCGAGAGCAACCCGGCCCCGAGCACAATGTAGGAAAGCTGGCCAATGGTGGAAAAGGCCAGACGGCGCTTCAACCCATCCTGGGACAGCGCAATGAGCGAAGCCGTGATGATGGTGATAGAGGCCACAGAGCAGACGGCCCAGCCCAGGTCCAGCTGCTGCAGCAGGTCCACGCCAAAGACATGGCTGATGACCCGGTACACGGAAAAGGCCCCCACCTTGACCACGGCCACGGCGTGCAGCAGCGCGCTGACTGGCGTAGGCGCCACCATGGCCGCAGGAAGCCAGACGTGCAGCGGCATGAGGCCCACCTTGGCAAAGCCGAATATCAACATGAACAGCAGCACGGTGAGCGCGCCCGGCTCCAGTCCGGCCCCAGCCAGCACCCCGGACGTGGAAAAATCCAGCGTGCCGGCGGTGAAATACACGTAGAGCATGGCCGGCAAAGCCAGGCCAATGGACGAACCCACGATGAACCCCAGGTACTTGCGGCCAGATATGCGGGCCTCCGGGTCCTGGTGGTGCGCGACCAGCGGATACGTGGCAAAGGAGAGCATCTCGTAAAAGAGATACATGGTGAACAGGTTGGCGGAAAAGGCCACGCCTATGGTGGCCGATAGCGCCACTGCGAAAAAGGCGAAATAGCGCGTCTGGCTGTGCTCGTTCTCCGCCCGCATGTAGCCAATCGAATAAGCGCTGGTAAGAATCCACAAACTGGACGACACCAGAGCGAAGAGCATGCCCATGGGGTCCACTCGCAGCGCAATGGGTACGCCGGGCAGCACCTCGGCTATAGTGAAGCTGAGCAGCTTGCCGTCCAGCACGGCGGGCAGCATGTACAGCACCAGTCCGAACTTGGCAAAAGCGCAGAT
>CAYTSA010000084.1:0-17637 GCA_964440345.1 uncultured Desulfovibrionaceae bacterium
ACCGTGGCTAGGGTGCGACCGTGAAAGGAGCCTTCCAGGGTGATCACTTGGTAGGCGTTGCGGCCCTTCACCTTCTGCATGTAGCGCCGGGCCAGTTTGATGGCGGCCTCGTTGGCCTCCGCTCCAGAGTTGCAGAAAAACACCTTGTCCGCGCCGCTGGCGGCCACCAACCGTTCAGCCAGGGCGACCTGCTCCTCCTGATAGAACAGGTTGGAGACGTGGACCAGCGTGTCCAGAGCCTGCTTGGCCGCGGCAACCACCTTGGGATGCGAATGCCCCACGTTGGCCACGGCAATGCCGGCCAGCAGGTCCACGTATTCCTTGCCGTCCAGATCGTAGAGCCGGGCTCCTTGCGCCCGGGATACGGCCAGGGGATACCGGCCGTAGGTGTTGCAGACAACGGCCTGCGTGCGTTGCCGTAAATCATGGAACAAATCTTTCATAATCTGCCCCCTAAAATAAAACGTTGATAACAGTAAGCTGCGAAAGCCATTGACGCCATGCATGAAAATACATAAAAAAGAAGAAAAAGGATAAAAAGCAATGCCCACAAAAAATATTTTTTCTGTTCACCATATGTGGCTATGCAGCTAGCTCCGAATAGTGGTAGTCATTCATTAAAAGCCTCCAATATTGCTGAACTTTGAGCTGTTCAACAGGAGGCTTCCAATATATTCCTGCAACTGTCAAACTCTACGAGTCCCCCGGCAAAGCCGAGGGTTTACCTTGATTAAATTAGCTTACAACTCATCTCTCTCCGCTCAGCCACCGCAAACCCTGGTAGAACTGCGGCGCCGCCGTAACAAATGTATAGGCCCCGAAAAGCAGCATGAACGCCGAGGCCGTAGAACTCTGGGCAAAACGGCTTTCGTCCGCTGCGGCCAAAGCAAACTCCAGGGCGCCGCCCAGCAGCAGGGCCGCCCCGCCCACACGCCGCACCCAGGGGTTGCGCACAGCCTTGTCCAGAAACGCTATCCGCATAGCCTGGGGCAGCAGCATCTGGCCCACGTCCAGCCGGTCCGCCGCTTTGCAAAGTGCTATGGCAAACTCCACAAAGGGCGCCAGCCCCATGAACAACAAGCCGGTCTCCACGCCCATATCCGGCCCCAGCGCCGCGATTGAATCAGCTCCTTGCAGAGCCCGGCCCAGCGCGTCCGCAGCCGCCGCCAACAATACGCCGCCCAGGGTTAGGGCCGCCAGCCGGCAACGCAGCACTCCGTCCAGGCCGCGCTTCCACGCCGCCCGGCTGTTTCCTGCCGCCTCGTCCAGGTAACTGACGCCTAGCGCTGCGCCGGGCAGCGACTGGACGACGGCCGTCAGCCCCAGGGCGGCCATGCCGTGCACTGCTCCCAGCCCCTGTTGCAATTCCTCCTCGCCGGCCAGCTCCACCAGGCAACCCAAAAGCAGGAGCAATCCCATGGTCAGCTCCAGCCGCGGAGAGTACAGGATGCGCTGCAATCTACTCACATTCTTTGCGAAGCCCTAACAGTCTGTTGAAAAGTCCGATTTCGCAGGCTGTTCAAAAAACACGAGGGCAAGGCGCAAAAAAAGTTCAAGATCGACGCGTATATTTACTACGCGAGATTGTGAGCTTTTTTAAGCAACGCAGCCTTCGTGGATTTCAACAGCCTGCTATCGCGCTCCTGTGTGGCCAAAGCCCCCCGCGCCGCGCTCGGTGCCGTCCAGACAAGCGCAGGGTTCATACCAGGCCGCAAAGTAAGGCAGAAAGATCAGTTGAGCTATGCGGTCGCCCGGCTCCACCACGCGCTCCTCCTGCGAGGTGTTCAGCAAAAAAACGATGATCTCGCCGCGGTAGTCGGGGTCTATGACTCCCACGCCCTGGGCCACGGCGAGGCCGTGCTTGGCGCCCAGTCCGGAGCGAGAAAAAACAAATCCCGCCACGCCGGGCTGCGTGGGCTGCACGGCCACGCCGGTTCCTATCTTGGCCCGCTCTCCTGGGCCAATGCGCACAGGTTCTTCCAGACAGGCCCGCAAATCCACGCCGGCAGAATATTCCGTGGCCGGCTCCAGCCGGCTGACCCCGTCTGCGCTGCGGTAGGGGCACGCCTCTCCACGCAAAAAACATATCTTCACCGGCAGGCGGCCCTGGCCGGCCTGCGCATCTTTATGTTGCATCATGCTCCCTCACGTGTAATGGAAACGCCATGTTCGTAGGTTATCAAGAACAAACTGACGATACGCCAGCACCCCGGGGAAGTCAAAAAGCGCTCCCCGAATGTACGTTCCGTACGCGCCCACCATTTGAAATGCGAGGAGGACACGCATGCAGCCATTGCGACAATATAACGTATCGCCCAAGCTTCCCAAGAAACTGGAGCAGCTCTGGGACCTGGCCTACAACCTGCTGTTTTCATGGAACTACGAGCTGGAGCAGATTTTTTCCTCCATGGACCAGAACTTGTGGCGGGACTGCTCCAAAAACCCGGTGGCTTTTCTTGGCGCCCTGGACCAGCGAAAGCTGGAACAGTTCACCGCAGACGGCCTTTTTCTGGACCGCATCAACACCGTCTCCCAGCGGCTGAAAGCCTATACGACTCAGGAACACTCGCCCCTGCCGGATGTGCCAGCGCACAAAAAGGGACAGCCGGCTATCGCCTATTTCAGCCTGGAATACGGCGTTTCCATGTCCCTGCCCATCTATTCTGGAGGCCTTGGCATCCTGGCCGGCGACCACTTAAAATCCGCCAGCGACTTGAACGCCCCTCTGGTCGGCATTGGGCTGTGCTACGGCCAAGGCTATTTTCGCCAGTACCTGACGCCCGACGGCTGGCAGCAGGAGCGTTACCCCAACCACAACTTTGAACAGATGCCCTTGTCCCTGTGCACAGACCAAGACGGCAACGAAATCCGCATCCAGGTGGACCTGGCTGGCCAGCCGCTACACGCCCGCATCTGGAAGGCCCAGGTGGGCCGCGTGGCCCTCTACCTGCTGGACGCCAACGTGCATGAAAACCCGAACTATCTGCGCCAGATAACCGCCCAGCTCTATGGCGGAGGCCTGGAAATGCGCATCTGGCAGGAAATCCTGCTGGGCATAGGCGGGGTCAAGGCTCTGCGCGCCCTGGGCCTGGAGCCCCCGGTCATCCACATGAACGAAGGCCACTCCGCCTTTGCCGGGCTGGAGCGCATCCGGCTGTTCATGACCGAGCACAGCCTGCCCTTTGAGGCGGCCATGGAAATAGCCGCATCCACGTCCATCTTCACCACGCACACCCCGGTGCCTGCAGGCAACGATCGGTTTTCGCCAGAGCTGATGCAGCGCTATTTCGAAGGCTACGCCAGAGCCATGGGCATAGCCTTCAAGGTGTTGCTGGCCCTGGGACGGGAAGACCCCCGGGATGATTCCGAGCCCTTCTGCATGACCGTGCTGGCCCTGCGGCTCTCGCGGATTTCCAACGGCGTCTCCCTGTTGCACGGCCATGTTTCCCGCAACATGTGGAAGCGCATCTGGCCCATGTATCCAGTGGAGGACGTACCCATCGGCGCCATCACCAACGGCGTGCACCCAGCCACCTGGGTGGCCCCGGACATCGCCCTGCTCTACGACCGCTACCTGGGTCCAGGCTGGCGTGAGGAGTCCGACTGCGAGCGTGTCTGGTCCCAGGCGCAGTCCATTTCTGAAAACGAACTGTGGCGCACCCACGAGCGGCTGCGCGCCCGGCTGGTGGACTACGTGCGCCAGCGGCTGAAAAAACAGCTGGAGGCAAAGGGCGCCCGGCGCAAGATGGTAGAAGCCGCCCTGGAAATTCTGGACCCAGAGGCGCTGACCATCGGCTTTGCCCGCCGCTTCGCCACCTACAAGCGAGCCAGCCTGCTGCTCAAGGACAAGGAACGGTTCCGCCGGCTGCTCACGGACGCCAAGCGGCCCATCCAGTTCATCTTTGCCGGCAAGGCCCACCCGGCTGACAACGAGGGCAAAAAACTCATCCAGGAGCTCATCTCCTTTGCCCGGGAAGAAGACGTGCGTATGCATGTGGCTTTTCTGGAAGACTACGATATGGGCATTGCCCACCACATGGTTTCCGGCTGCGACGTGTGGCTGAACACGCCGCGCCGGCCCCTGGAGGCCTGCGGAACCAGCGGCATGAAAGCATTGGTCAACGGCGTGTTGAACTTCTCCACCCTGGACGGCTGGTGGGACGAAGCCTACCGGCCGGACAATTCCGTTGGCTTTGCCATTGGCCAGGGCGAAGAATACGAGGACACCGAGTACGGCGACTTTGTGGAAAGCCAGACCATCTACAATGTGCTGGAGAATGAAATTATCCCCACATTTTACGACCGCGGCCGGGATAATCTGCCCCGGTCGTGGATACGCAAGATGAAACTGGCCTTGGCCGAGGTGGCGCCGCAATATTCCTCCCACCGCATGGTGGCCGACTATGTGAAAGACGCTTACATTCCAGCTGCCAAAAACTACGAACGGCTGAGCAAAGATACGTTTGGCCCGGCCAAGTCTTTGGCTTCCTGGCGCATGCACGCCATGACGAACTGGTCCAGCCTGGACGTGAAGGGCGTCAAAGCGCCGGACACGGGCTCCATCGACGTGCGCCAGGAATTGCCCGTGGAGTGCTTCGTACACCTGGGGGGCCTCTCCACCGACGACATCCTGGTGGAAATATACGCTGGCCCTCTGGACGCCGAGGGACGCTTCCGGCAGCGCCGCACCGCGCCCATGGCGCCCTCAGGCAAGCCCACGGACGGCTGGCAACTTTACAAGGGCTCGGTAACAGCCGAGGAGGTGGGCCGCTTTGGCCTCACCGTGCGCGTGGCCCCAAACCATCCACTGCTCATGGACCCGCACAGCCTGGGCCTCATCCACTGGGCCAGCTGACGCAATCTTGCAGCCCATCCGCCGCCGCCAACGCCGCCCGAGCCATTGCGCTCCGGGCGGCGTTTTGCGACAAAACATCTTGAAGAGCCCTTCTTCACTAGCGCATTTTCGCGTTGAGACAACGCTGGCTTCTGAAATAATATATTATTATTTCAAGCAAATGTATATTTCTAAGAACACAACAAGGGGAACATTGTGTTGCGCAAAGTTATAAGAACAGCCACAGCCCCGCTCTGCGCGGACGAGGCCCGGCTGCAAAGCAGCCGGGGCAGGATATTAACATCATTCTGCTCCAAGTAATACATGCATCCAAACATTTTCAATGCTACAATGGTATAACATGTAAAAAATCCACGTTACGTTCGGAACACCAAACAAATAGAATGCGTTTGCAAACACAAATCTATCTCCATCGAGCCCTTGCCGCCATGCTCAATGGGGCAGATACCCATAACTGCCTGGACGGCGCGCCTCATTTGCAGCAATGGCATTAAGAACCGGCGCCAAACGCGAGAAAAAATCTCCACTCTCGCGGCAGAACAGCTTGACAAAGGCTGCAGGCGGGTCTACAAACTGCTCCTTCGCTGAACGGGCGCTCACTCTGCCAGTCCCTCGGCGCTGCCTGGGCCATTAGCTCAATTGGTAGAGCAGCGGACTCTTAATCCGTTGGTTCAAAGTTCGAGTCTTTGATGGCCCACCAGAATATCAAGGGGTTACGCGACATTGTCCGTAGCCCCTTTTTCGTGGTGTGGGACTTTTGCGTGGACCTGCTCGAAAACCCGCATGGTTTCTTGCTCCGCGCTTCCCATGCTGTGGAGATATATCTCCGTTGTTGTTTTGTTCAGCTTTGGTAAATTATGAACTATGCAATTATGTTCGCGGTAGGAACCGCTCTTTCGAGCGGCCCCCCGCACATATCCCAGCGAGCGGAACTACCGCACTGGGCTCCTACCTCGGGTGTCTGGCGTAGAAACGCTCGACGCCCCCTCCTGGGCCTTGTCCTTCAAGCGGCAGTGCGAGTTGCGGCAGTGTGAGTTGCGGCAGTGCGAGTTGCGGCAGTGCGAGTTGCGTCAGTGCGAGTTGCGTCAGTGTGAGTTGCGGCAGTGCGCCTTTCTGCGCAAGGTCATGCACAGGAACATTGCGAGACGCATGCTTTTTCCCTTTGCGACGACAGCTTCCGGTACACAAGGGCGGCGCCAAGCCCGAGGACGATAAACAACCCGTCGCGGACCACATACCAGAGCATGCTGTGCTGCTGATCTGCGCTTGTGGAAAAGCAGCCGCAGCCCACATCGAGGCCTCTGAAATAGTTGACGACCAGAGTGGTCCAGAAGAGGAGAAGCAGCAGGTTGGCCAGAACAAGGGCGCTTGCCCGCCACACTCCGGCCAGCAATTGCAAGCCAAGGACCAGCTCCAGCCAGGGCAGGACCAAAGCCGTCACGTTGCTCAGCGCATCCGGCAGAACTTTGTAGTCCCGCACGATGCTGGCGAAAGCAGCAGGGTGCAGAATCTTGTCCACGCTGGCGGCTATAAAGACGCCTCCCAGTGCGAGGCGCAGAAGCAGGTCTGCCGACTTCAGATTGAGCAAACTGGCCATGACTATTGTCCCTTTGCTGTGACAGGCAAATTTTCCCTGTTCCAGAGGGTCCAGCCGTTGACCAGGACGCGAACATTGTCAAAGCCCGCCGTGTGCAGCGACGCCGCGAGCTCGTGGCTCAGGGGGCAGCGCTCCCCGTCGCAGTAAGTGATGAGAACTTCCTTGCCTTGCAGTTTTGGGGTCAGCTCGCCAGCAATGAAATCGAACTCCTCTGCAGGCACGGGAAGGGCGCCCTGAATATGTCCATCCTCGTATTCGAAGCGGGAGCGCGCGTCGAGAAACACCGCTCTGCCAGAGAGGAAAAGCATGGCGGCGTCCTTGACTGAAATCGTTTCCCCTCCATTGTCGAGGTCAACAGCGCTTTCCTCGGCATGGAGCAGTGGCAGGCCATGAGGGCGTAGCGCATTGGAGCCCAAGGCCAATACTGTAGATAGGGTTATGATACATAAACTCTGTAGTAGTATTTTCATCAACGGCTGCATGTTTAATTCTCCAGAGTTAATTGTTTTGCATAAGTTCCAGGACCTGTATTGAGCCAGGAATATCGCCGTAAAGAGGGATGACTTTGAAATCGAAGTCAACGCCCATGACCCAAGAGCCCAGGGAAGTCGAGCCCGGCTCTCTCTCTGGAACCCGCTTTATGTCGATACGTGAAACTACCGCCCCTTTGTAATATGGGCGGAGCCAGAAGGTTTCTCCCTGTTTGCGCTGCACGCCGTCATAGCTTCTGCCCAGGCCGCTGCCGAGCAGGATATGAAAAAAATCGGGATGAGACCGCGCGAGACGTTCTTCATAAGGGGACCCCAGGTGGCTGACGCCAACAAGTATGTCAGCCGCTTTTTTTGCCGCTGCGACTTGCTGCTCCAGAAACTGCTGTGCAGCAGCATCCATGTCAGCCCCGTCAATGGCTGGTACAAAGACAAAAGCCAGCGTAACGCCGTTGATTTGCACCACCTCGAAACTGCGCTGAGCAGTCTCCTCCTTCCAGCGCAGAGGCGGCTCCACGGCCTGTTCATGGAGCCAGCGCCACTCTATTGGCGCAAGGTGGACGACGTCATAGTCCAACACTTCGTACAACTCCTTGAAGTTTTGCGGAAAGTAGTCAGACGCCGGCGCTCCTTGCGGGGACAGAAGTTCGAACCCCCCGCATATGGCGACAACCCTGTCCCCGCCTACTTCCTGGCGCAGCCTTGACATGACAGTAGCCCGCCGGGCCACTCCGCCGATTGTCCTGTTGCCTCACGTAGGGCACGCATGAAAGTATCCGAAGCCGTTGGCTGTATAGAGGAGCCGCACAAGAGGGCTTTCCTGCTCTGCGGCTGCAGCTTTTCCTGTTGCCAACAACAGGGAGACCGCCAGAAGAATCAAAAGCTTATTCATTATGCAGCCTCATGCTGTTGGAAGAAAAGGATACGCCAAGAAATAGACGCCCAACAGCCCGATAAGCGCGCCCGCAAACTTGCGAAAGAACACCCCGCCCCGCTGCCAGGCGCTGTTGGCCAGAAATCGCTTGACCAGTGCGGTGGAGCTGCCGGCGATGGCAATGGGGATGCAGTGGCCTATCCCAAAGAGGATGATGAAGATGACGCCCGTGACGATCTTTTCCTGCACCGTGATGATTGCCAGAATGGGGGCGATGAATCCGAAAGTGCATGATCCAGACAAAACACCGTAGGCAAGTCCCAGTGCGAAAGCACCCCACAGCCCCTTGAACTTGAGCCGTCCCATAAGGCCTCCGGAAAGGGAACACTTGGCAACGCCCAGCATGTCCAGAGACAGCCAGATCAGGATCAAGCCGATGAGGATCGTCCAATAGGGGCCGATATCGCCCAACATGCGCCCAAGCAGGGAGCAGAGGATTCCGATGGCGGCAATGGTGATGAACAGGCCGATGGTGAACAGAACGGCATAGAGTGACGCCTTGCGGCTTTCGATGTGCGCATCCTGCCCCCCGACATAGCCGACAATGAGCGGAATGGACGCCAGATGGCAGGGGCTGAAAAGCACACTGACAACCCCCCAGAGGAAACAGCCCAAGGCTCCCAATAGCAGGCCCCCAGACATCCAGGAGTTGATGGTGAGAAGTAACTGGTCCATGGTTATTTAACTCCCAGTTTTTCAAGGACGGCGACAATGGACTTTTTGTCCATGAAGCCAATGTGGCGCATTTGCTCCTTGCCCTGGGCGTCATAGAATATCTGGGTGGGAATGGTCTTGATGCCGAACTCACCTACGGCGTCATTGTTTTCCCATACATCAATGAAGATGATGGCTGCGCGTCCTTCATATTCCTTTTCCAGCTGCTCCAGGATCGGCGCCATCATCTTGCAGGGGATGCATTTTTTTGCGCCTAGGTCCACCATGGTTACGACGCCAGGCACAGGAATGGGTTGAGACTGGTCGGCATGAGCGGACGAAACCGCACCCTGACCGCCAGACATGAAGAACAGCGCCCCGCAGATTGTCGCTATGGTCAGCAGAGCGGCGACTTCGGAACGTAAGAAAATAGATAGTTTTTTGGTCATGCCAGCTGCTCCATTGCTTTTTTGGCCACCTGTAAAATGGCGGTTTCATTAGGCTCAGAGCGCCCTTTTTTGAATCCGATATCGGAAAGACGTAAATGACTGATATTTGCAAAGCCGGCTTCTTCGAGCGTCTTCTTCGCGCAATCCAAAGGGCAGCCGTCTATGACCAGGATTCTAGACGCAGCTTCAGTGGTTTTCATAATTCCGGAAACTCTTCCGCCGACGCCTGCCAAGCAAAACATGTTGCCGCAGCCGTCGCGTGTAAGCTTCCTGGCGGCCAAGTCTGTCAGAGCGCCGACATCTGCTCCGCCAGAGCAAGAGAAAATGAGCTTGGGAGCTGCATTGCAAGCGCATTCAATATTCATTGCGATCATCTCCTCTTTGAATACTTGGGTTAGGTGTGGAGCAAAATACTAGACCTATAATTGAGCCCCTGGCCCTGTTTTTAACAGCGCCAGGGTCGCCTTAGGGACGGAACTACGCTTCGAATATCGAATCAGGCGAGCATTTGTTTGAGCTCGCTTGTGGACGGCGCCCTGCCGGCCGCCTTGACCTCGCCGTCCACCACCAGGGCAGGGGTGGCCATGACGCCGTACTGCATCATCTGCTGGATGTCAGTTATCTTCTCTATCTCGGCTTCGACGCCCAGCTCTGAGACAACGGCTTCAACATCCTTTTTCAGTTTTTCGCATTTGGGACAACCTGTTCCAAGAATATAAACCTTTTTCATGCTTCGCTCCTTCGTTTAGGTGACAATGCCGCCATAGATGACGCCGCTCAGAGTGGCCATGATGACCACAAGCGTGACAAAGACTATTGTTTTTTGCGTGCCCATGACGCTGCGGATAACAAGCATGTTGGGCAAGCTCAGCGCTGGGCCTGCCAGTAGCAGCGCCAGCGCTGGGCCCTGCCCCATGCCGTTGCCGATAAGCCCCTGTAAAATGGGCACTTCAGTAAGGGTGGCAAAATACATGAATGCGCCGGCAAAAGAGGCTACGAAATTTGAAAGGATGGAGTTGCCCCCGACAGCTGCAGCGACCCAGTCAGAGGGTATAAGTCCCTCGTTTCCAGGCCGTCCCAGCAGAGCGCCGGCAATGAGCACGCCATAGAGCAGCAGGGGCATGATCTGTTTGGCGAACCCCCAGCTCTGGCTGAACCACTCGCCAAGTTCGTCTTCCCGGGTGCTGGTGAGCACGCTCAGGCCAATAATTCCGGCAACAAACGCGATTTGCGGAGAATGAGGAAAGAGAAGGCCGATAAGGAAAGCCGGCAGCGCAGCCAGAACTCCGTGCAGCAGCTTGACCTTGAACCAAGCCACTAGCGTGGCTGCGAAACCCAGCGCAAAAAGGGACGTTATTATCCACTTGGCGTTGTATATGCCGGCCCACAGCCCTGTGTCCTCGGCTGGCGCCCCCCAGTTCGCGAAAACCAGCACCCCGACCATCATGGCAAAGTACACTGCGTTTTGCCACAAGGGGCGCTCCACCTCGGGCTCTGGCATGGCAGCCATTTGCGCCGCCTTTTCACTCTCCTCTTTGCGATAGATGAAGTGCATCAGCAGGCCAATGACCACGCTGAACAATATCGCCCCAACAGCGCGGGCAAGACCAAGCTGGGGGCCGAGGATGCGCGCAGTGAGAATAATGGCCAGAATGTTGATCGCCGGACCTGAATAGAGAAAGGCGGAAGCCGGACCGAGGCCCGCGCCCATGCGGTAGATGCCTGCAAATAAAGGCAAAATGGTGCAAGAGCAAACAGCCAGCACTGATCCGGAACAAGAGGCGACGCCGTATGCGCAAAACTTGTTGGCTGTTGGCCCCAGGTACTTCATAACCGAAGCCTGGCTGATGAAAACGCCTATAGCCCCGGCGATGAAAAACGCCGGCGCCAGGCAGAGAAGAACGTGCTCCTGTGCGTACCACTTCGTAAGATACAACGCTTCAAAAATGGCGTTGGAAAATCTATCCCAGTCCAGGGGTAAGTAAAAGAAGAGCAAAAAGACGCCCACCATGATGAGCAGGGGCTTCCATTCTTTTTTCCAGAACATAGACAAAGGACCTCCCAACGTTACGTTTAACTTGGCAATTTTGCCAAGTTGATCTGCAAAAAAAAATCAGCGCTTGCGCGCCTCGATGACAGATTCAATGCATTTAAAAAAGCTGACTACACAAGAAGCCTTAAGCCGATAGTACACTTGAAGCCCTCTCTTGTCGTCCTCCACGATGCCGGCTTTCTTGAGCAATGAGAGGTGCTTGGAGACTGTAGACATATCATGTCCCACGAGTTCTGTCAGCTCACAAACACAACGCTCGCCCCTGGAGAGCTCGTCGATGATCAAGAGCCGTGAAGGGTGAGCCATGGCCTTCATGACCATTGCCCGCTCGGTAAAGTCTTCAATGCGCAGTTTAGTCAGCGTTTCCATGAGTTTTCCTTGGTTGTTTGGCCAAGTGGTTTTATACCTAACTTCCGTACTGATTGCTGTCAAGCGTCACCCTGCCCCAATGTCATTAACAAATGGAAAGGCTGCACGCTTGTCAGAAACGCTGCTCTCCTTTAAACTGCAAGCATGGACAGAAGCATCACGACTATTGACGGCTTGGCGCAACAGCTCCAATGTTGCGCCATGGTTGTCATGTCCGCCGCCATTTTTTGTTGTCTCGCCAGTCTTTATGGATGCTCAGACGGGGGAGACGAAGCGCCAATAGTCATAGACTTTTCAGAGAGTGCGCCAGCCGGGCCAGCTCCCGCCGCAGAGGATGCAAAAACGCAGATATTCGGGGCAGTGAGCGCGATGATCTCGCCCAAGGAGACATTCGACCTCTACCGCCGACTCATGCTCTACGTCAGCCAACGTCTGGACCGCAAGCTCGTCTTCGTGCAGCGCAAGACTTACTCTGAAATCAGCGCCATGTTCCTGCGCGGAGAACTGGACTTCGCTTTTGTGTGTTCAGGGCCTTACGCTACTGGCGCCGCCCAGGTTGCCGTAGCAACCCCGGTGGTGCAGGGCGGCGCGCAGTATCACTCATATCTTATTGTGAGCACAGACAGCCCTGCCAAGGATTTGGAAGACCTCCGAGGCAAACGCTTCGCCTTCACTGACCCACACTCCAACACGGGCCGGCTGGCGCCTCTGTCGTGGCTTATGGAAGCGGGTGAGACGCCTGAAACGTTCTTCTCCGATAGCATCTTCACTTACAGCCACGACAACTCCATTATGGCTGTGGCGCAGAACCTGGTGGACGGCGCCGCCGTAGACAGCTTGATTTGGGAATACCTGTCGCGGCGCGGCTCCCCCCATGTCAGCAAAACGCGCATCATTCGCCGCTCTAAGCCATTTGGCAACCCGCCCATAGTTGTTTCGTCCCGGCTTTCGCCCACGCTGCAGCAGCGCATACAACAAGTGCTGCTTTCCTTGCATGAAACCCCAGAAGGCGCCGCCATCCTTAAGGACCTGGCCGTTGAGCGGTTTGTGCAGCCACAGGAGGAATGGTACGAGCCCATTCGCATCATGCACAATAACCTTGTGGAATGGGGGCTGGTAGAAGATGTTCCGCTCCCTTAAAGGCAGCCTGCTTGCCGCGCTGGTGGCCACGGTGTTGCTCAGCTGCTTGCTGGTTGCAGTGCTTGCCTCGCAGCGCTATGCTGTTAGCCTTGAAGGCGAACTGCGATCACAGGCTGAAATCCTGATTCGCTCGATGGCGCTGCAAGCCTCCGATCTGGTGCTCGTCAACGACCGGGTCAGCTTGCACAAGTTGCTGCAACAGAAAGTGCGCACCCACCCCTCACTGGCGTACGCCTTTGTAGTCCTGCATGACAAAACTTTGACCCACACCTTCGAAAAGGGCGTGCCCCTAGGTTTTATGCAGCTTGCTGCTCCTGGAGAGGGCGAGGGCGTCTCGCTCAAGCACGTCAAATCAGAACAGGGCCGGCGCTATCTTCACCTTGCCGCGCCCATGTTTGACGGCAAGGCCGGCGTGCTGCACGTGGGCTTCGATGAAGAACAGCAATACGCAGCTGTGCGCGAACTGTGGGTGGAGGCTGTTTTTGTCGCTGTGCTGGTGCTTGTTCCTGCGTTGGTCGGCGGCGTCATTTTCATCCGTAAAATCACTCACCCCATCACCACATTGGCCAACGCCACGCAGCGCATGGCAGAAGGAGATCTGGACGTGAGGGTTCCCCTGGATGAGCACGAAGAGATTGCTCAACTGGCTGGTTCGTTCAACACCATGGCGCAGCGATTAAAGGAATATACTCACAGGCTGGAAAAGCAGGCCGCTGATCTGGAAGTGAGCAATCACCACATTTCTACTGCTTTTGAGATTATCCGCGGACTCTCTGAACAAAGCGATCTGACGAGCCTTGGGCGCTACCTCTTGGGCGAACTCCAGAAACTCTTGCGCTGCCAACACATGGCCCTGTTTCTGTTGAACAGCGATAAGAGCATGCTCTTCATGCTCACCAGGGAATCCTCGCAAACGCATCGTTCGTTGGACATGTTGCAACAAGCAGAAAATACGCTCAAGGGGTTGGAAGCATTCAAGGCGCACCGGCGCATACGCATCGAACCTCCTCTGGCGCCTCCACATATAGCCAATATGCCAACCCACGCGTTGGCGCCCATCAGTTGTGAGGGCGAAACCTGCGGCGGGCTGGTCATTGGCTGCTCTGGCGACTGCGCTTGCGACTTCCACGAAGGAGAGCTGATCAGTCTGGTCCTGGCCCACGCCACAGGCAGCATCATCCGGGCCGCCCAACAGGAAGAGGAAGTGCGCCGCTTGCGTCAAAAGTTGGATCAAGCCGCGGAATTTTCCGGAATTGTGGGAAAAGACGCGAAGATGCAGACGCTTTTTGCCCTTATCGAGAACGTGGCCCCCACTGACGCCACGGTGCTTATTCAGGGCGAGAGCGGCACAGGAAAAGAACTGGTGGCAAAGGCCATTCACGAGAAAAGCCTTCGCTACGACAAACCGTTCGTGGTTATCAATTGCTCCGCCTACCCAGAGACCCTGCTGGAAAGCGAGCTGTTCGGCTACGAGAAAGGCGCTTTCACCGGTGCGCTCAAACGGCGGCTGGGCCGCTTCGAGCAGGCTGACGGCGGCACTGTCTTTCTCGACGAGATCGGCGAGGTGCCGCTCTCGGCACAAGTTAAGTTGCTACGGGCCTTGCAAACGCGCCAGCTCGAACGTCTAGGCAGCGAGATCACCATTCCTGTGGATGTTCGGATCATTGCCGCCACAAACAAAGACCTGTTGCAGGAAATCAAGACTGGCGCCTTCAGGGAAGACCTGTACTACCGGCTCGACGTCGTCTCCATCTCGCTACCCCCGCTACGGGAGCGAGGCAACGACACTCGACTGCTGGCGCAGCATTTCCTGGAATCTTTTGCAGCAGAGCAAGGAAAACAGGTCACAGGCATTGGCCCCAGAGCTATGCGCTTGCTGTTGGACTATGACTGGCCGGGAAATGTTCGGGAACTTGAGAACGTCATGGAGCAGAGCGTGGTCGTTGCCAGAGCCTCGACAATCCACCGGGAAGACTTGCCCTCCAAGCTGCAGCAGGGAGCGGCTTCTGTGAAGCACAGTACAATCCTGGATCATGAGCGCAATCTACTGCTCGAAACCCTTGAGGAATGCAATTGGAATAAAAGCCATGCAGCAGAGAGACTCGGCATTGGACGCAGTACATTGTACGCGAAGTTGCGCAAATTCCGCATCACCTCCCCCGATGGCCGTGCCTGAAGCCTGCACAGTCCAGAAGACAACGCTGCATGTGTCCTGTTTATGGCCATCTCCAACATGTTAAAATTTCAAGCTATTGCGAACATGACCACTTCAGCTGTCCAAATCCAGTACATCGCGCCCCTTTCTGTAGCCAATTCTTGAGCCACCCCACCCCTCCGTTTCATTTCAAATAATCACACCATTTCAAGTAGTTAGAACGTCAACCCTGAATACTTCTTTGTTCGCCAAAATGCTGGCCCTATTCTTGCTCTAATCCGTAGCATGCAGGTAGGTTTTCCAGCAGTTCGAACCAGGACCAAAGGGCGCAATTTCGTGAAAGAAAGCATGATCGCGGTTGCCATTAAGAACGACAGAGAGGCGGAACATGTCTGCTCCCTTGTGGACCAGGTCGGGGCAAGCTACACGCGGGTCGATCCAGACGGTCTTCTCGCCTGCAGTTTACAGCTGCGTAGTGAGCTGGTGGCTCTGGTGGCCCGGATTGAGGATTGGTCCTTGACGCCGATGTTTTTTAGAAAGTTGGAGCAGTCGCTGCCCCATCTCAAGGTCATTGTTCTCTCGACCAAACCCTGGCGCCCGGAACTGAAACAAGCAATGCGGCGAAACATCTTCTCCTGCTTGCTCACGCCTTATGAAGATGATCTGGAGTTCTGCCTGCGTAGCATTCTCAAGGCTGTGAAAAACGCCTGAGTGTGCAAGAGGCTCAGTCTGTGACGTACTTGTGTGGGCAACTTTTAGCCGAAGGGAGAGAGCGGCATGCAAAAAATCCTGATTATCGGCGCGGGGGCCGGGGGAACAATCATGGCAAACATGCTTCGCAAGGAACTTAGCGAAGAAAAAGCCTCCATCACTATTCTGGATAAAGACGAAGTGCATCATTATCAGCCAGGCTACCTTTTCATTCCATTCGGCGTTTATGGGGAGCAGGATGTTCTCAAGCCTCGACGCGAGTTCATTCCCAGGGGAGTTGATTTTGTGGTGGACACCGTAGTCAAGATTTCCCCTGACGACAGAGTGGTCGAGGGGCTGGCCGGGCGCTACGATTATGATTGGCTGATCATCGCCACTGGCTGCCGCATCTGCCCCGAAGAAGTGGATGGCATGATGGAGGGGTGGGGCTCAAGCATTTTCGACTTCTACAGCCTGCAAGGGGCGCTGCAACTCCGCGACGCCATGAAGTATTTTGAAAAAGGCAAAGTTGTCATGAACATTGCCGACGTTCCTTACAAATGCCCCATTGCACCTCTGGAATTCGTGTTCATGGCGGACTGGTTCTTCCAGAAAAACGGCGTGCGCGACCAGGTGGAAATCGAACTGGTGACGCCTCTTGGAGGCGTCTTCACCAAGCCCGTGGCCACGAAAATATTGTCCCGGGTGGCAGAGGAAAAAAACGTCAAGGTCACGACGAACTTTGTTCTCTCCAACGTGGACGCAAAAGAGCGCTTTCTAGAAGCTGGAGACGGACGCAAGGTGGACTACGATCTGCTGGTGTCCATACCTCCGAACCAGGGCGACAAATGCATAACAGAGTCCGGCCTGGGCGATCCTCTGGGATTCATGCAGACAAACAACCACACGCTGCAGGCTGAAGGCCTGGAACGAGTGTACGTCATTGGGGACGCTACCAACATTCCGGCCTCCAAGGCGGGCTCCACAGCCCACTACGCTGCTTCCACCGTCCTTGAAAACATCGTGCGTGAAATCGACGGCCACTCCCCGCGCGCCACATTTGACGGTCACGCCACCTGCTTCCTCGCTTCAGGCAGTGAAAAGGCCATTCTGCTTGATTTTAGCTACACGGTGGAGCCGCTGCCCGGCATGTTCCCCTTTCCGGGCCTGGGCCCCTTCAGCCTGCTCAAGGAAAGCCTTCCCAACTACTGGGGCAAGATGATGTTTCGCTGGGTCTATTGGAACCTGATGATGCGCGGCGAGGAGTTGCCGCTTGAACCACAGATGAATCTGGCAGGCAAAATCAGGCAACCTGCGCAGGCCATATAAGAGGGGGCGCCATGACACAGCAAGCAGAAATACTCCAGCGTCTCGAACGAATAGAGGCAATGCTCGAACCCATGGCCGCTTCGGCGGCAAGCATGCAGGAACTGCGCAACGAACTGGCCCCGCGCGTCAACGAAGGGGTCAAGGCCTTGATTTTTGAACTTGCTGAGATCGAAGGCGACGTGCAGCTCGAAGAGATTCTCGCCCTCATGAAGCAGATTGCGCGCAGCACCAAAAGCGTCAGCACTGGTCTGAAACACATGAACGCCATGCTGGACCTTGTGGCCACTGCAGAGCCACTGCTCCGGACCACTGTGCCTCACGCTGTAAAATCACTGGATCAGCTCGAACGCGACAACGTTTTCAAGCTGTTGGGGACCATGCTCTCGGTTCTGCAGCGTGTAGGCGGCGGCTACAACGAAGAACAACTGCACAAAATGGAAGAAAGCCTGCCTCGCCTGGCAACAGCTCTTGAGCTGCTGCTTGATACCCGCAGCATCGAGTTTCTTGAGCGTGCAGCCGTAGCGCCTGCCTGCATTGACTGGGAGCAGGCCCAAAAGGCCAGTTTCGGATCATTACTGCGCCCGATGCGGGATAAGAGCACACAACAGGCCATGGCTGCAATGCTGCAAATGCTGCAGGCCCTGGCGCCAGAAAAGGCGAACGGCGCGTAACAATATGTGCAAACGGTGGGGAGCGAACTGCACGTGCAGGCAGAGGCCGCAACAATGTCAGGCTCTACAGGAGCGTATATGATGTAAGCACCAGTATTAGCTGGAGCTGATAATGACAAATCCTAGGAGGAAAAACGAAAATGGCAGAAAAGAATGATTTAGAAAAAAATGCGGCAGAGCAAGGTGATGCCAGTCGCAGAAAATTCCTGAAGACCTCGTTGATTGCAGGAGCAGCTTTGAGCATGGGCTTGCC
>CAYTSA010000085.1:0-17504 GCA_964440345.1 uncultured Desulfovibrionaceae bacterium
TCTGAAACAACCGCACATTGTTTCAGGAGCGAGCGTTGTCTCAACGCGAAAATGCCCTGAAGCACGTTACGTCTGATCAGCTCGACAGGTTCCGCCGGGCTGTGTTGCAACATCCATCTACGTAGCAGCCTGCAGCCAGTCTGAAAGCAGCGGCGGCTCCTTTGCGCCCCAGGCCATGGGTTTCCACATGCACTGGGCCGTCATCTCCAGCCCTCCTTGGATGACCGACACAGGCCGGTCAGACGAGACTACAATGACCATCACCTGTTCATGCTCTGCAGAGAAGCGCAGGGCGGAGTTGAACCGCGCGCCCCGGGCCCGGTCTTCGCTGGGTACAGACCGTCCGTCCAAAAGACAGGCAAAGCCGTGCAGCTTCATGTCCTGTCCAATGTGCAGTGCGCCGTCCAGCCGGGAAAGAGACACCGCCAGGGCCAATTCATTGGCCCGGTTCAGGTCCAGAGGGGTGACCAGTTTCTGGCCGGCCAGGGGCACAGGCTGATGGTGCAGGTCCAGCACTAGGGTGCAGCCGTGCCTGTTTTCCTGGGCGGAGTGGACAAGCATTTTGATGGTTTTAAAGAGCTGGTGGCTGAGTAATGGATCAAGGTGGGGCGCCAGCAGCGCTTCCTCTACGTGCGCTAGAACAGCCCGCCGGGTGGAGGAGTGGAACGAACCGTCCTGAAAGCTGCAGATAAGTTCTCCGTCCATGCCCAGAAAGCCATGGGTTCCCCGGAACTGGGCCAGCAGCGAGTGCACAGGAGCCGGGGGCGCGGCTATGCCCAGAATGTTGCGCCCGTTGGAGACCAGCATGCGGGAGCTGCCTTCCACGGCTGTGAGCAATTTGCGCACATGCTTGTAGCGCTCCAGGGTAGGCTGCTCCAAATACGGAAATTCAGCCAGAAATTTTACCTGGTTCATGGAAGCAGGCTCCACAAAAATCAAGTCTCCCATCGCCCGGCTGCCTTCCTCCAGGGTTTTAGAAACGCCCAACATGCTGTCCAAAATGGGGTAGATGCGCAACGCCGTGTCCCAGCCAATACGCTCGTTGCGGGTGTCAACTATGTAGTCGCGCACAGCGTGGGACGCCCACTCCCGCAATATATGTCCGGCAGTGTCCACATCCAGGCGGCCTTCCTTGCATGCGGCCTGGGAAAAGACCCAGGCTGCATGTTCCAGCCAGCATTGCGTCGGGCCCACGGAGCACATATCCGGATGATGTTCTGTGAACCAGCGCTGGTAATGCATGTTCTGCGATTTGGCGGCAAAGGAGATGAGTCCGGCCAGATGTAGATTCTCTTCGCGTACGGGTTCGAAATCTGCTGCAGTAGAGGCGTCGTCACGCTGGCGGCCGTTTTCAAGAAAAAATTTGCGCAGTTTAAGCTCGTGTCCTTGCAGCAAGAACTGCGGGTCAAAGACGCGCAGCGAGCTGTCAGGCATATGCGCATACAGCACTGCTGCCCGGCTGGTGTGGGAAAAGTGGGACAGCCCATGGCGCAAGCCGTCCACCAGATGATAGAGGCACAGACTTATGTTTGTTTCTGTGTATGAAGACGGCTGCGATGTGTGCATAGGCTCTATTTATAGTATGGACTGCCGGCAAGGCTGCCTGCGGCAGTTTCTCCCGTTTTCAAAGGGGGCTGTTGGCCAGCGCGCGCCCCAGGCTACACCCCCCCTGCAACACCTCAGGGGCGCAACGCGGCAAAGAGTGAAACGACCTTAGCCTAAAACCATGCGACAGAAAAGGGCCAGATCATGAGCAGCTGGTTCTTTGCGCCACCGCTCCCACAGCAGGTTCTGCACAGGCGTCCAGTCTGGATGCAAATTCAGGGACATGGATTTGCGGACCATTTCCCGGGCTGCGGACCATGCCGGCGACGATTGGCGCAGCATCTCCAGCAAAGCGTCCACCAGGCGGGCGCAGACAGCTTCCTCTCCGGCCCAGCCTCGGCGCGGCGACTGGAGAAACTCCAGAAGAAAGGCTTCGTCCCCGCAAGGAGAGCCAGTTATCCACGCCCAGGCCAGACCAGGCCACGCCAGCCCCCAACTGCTGTCCCACTGCTGGGTGCGCTGGGCTATCTGGCGTTCCAGAAAAAACGAGGGGCCCAGCTGCATGGAGTCCATCATGCAGTCCCAGGCCTGTTCGTTGGCCCAGGCGGCGTATTTCAATGCAATGGCCTGTCGCCGGTTCCAAGAAAATGCACTTGGCTGGACAATGGTCTCTTCCGCCTCTTTGCCCTTGCCCCGGGTTACCCGCACTGGCGCGGTAAACATGTCTTTTGCGTCAGGTTCCCAGCGCCAGGAGAATTCCACGGCCAGGGATCTGTCGCCCGGGAGCAGCGCAGCCTTGCCAACCAGCTCGCCCTGGCGCTGCTGGCTGGAGGACGTTTTGGCTTCTACAGAAACAGAAGGCCAGACAACTTCGCCGCCTTTGGCGTCTAACCTGCCTTCTGCGCTCAGATGCAGCACAGCCTGAGCCACAACGCCCGGCAGACTTTCACGGCGGGGAACTACTTCCGCCCTGAACAGGTCCTTGCCTGTGCCCTTTTCCTGGTAGTTGGACCGGGCTTGGGCCAGCGTATCCGTAAAGGCGGTTTCCAGGTCTGGTCCGTCTGTCTGGCGGCAAAGTTCCATGGCCCGCAGGGCAAAGGTCATGCAGTTGATGGGCTCAATGCGCGATATTTCATCAAAAAACCAGGCGCAGCTGGCAAAGGAGGACAGGGCCCATTGCTGCATTTCCAGCAGCCTCCAGGCGTTGCGTTTGTTTTGGGCGGAAAGCCGCGGGGCAAAGTGGAGCGTGTCATACTCCTTGCGGGATACTGCGCCGGCAAGGATGCGGCCGTACTCAAGCAAAGCCTGCTCAGCGTCCTTGAAAAGCTTGGCCCCCTGATCAAAGAAATGTGCGTCTATGGCGGCTTTCATGTCGTTCAAGCCGTTGCGCAGCGGGGTTCTCCAGGCTTGGTTGGCGTTGGGCGTATCGCCAGTGGTGCAGCCGCAGTCGTTGCGCCAGCGCTCCACCCCGTGCACGCAGCTCCAGGAGGACGGCTCCCACAGCTGCACCAGCCGGGTGGGAGGATTTGCTTGCAGCCAAGCAGCCGGGTTGGTTATGAACATGCCGTCGCGCCCCTCCCGGGCTTGGCTGATAACATGCGCCAGGGCCATTTCGCCAAAGGGGAAATGATGCCCGTAGGTCTCGCCGTCTGTGCCCAGGGAGAGCACGCCGTGGCCGGGGTGGGCCTGGGACATGCGGGTAAAGAATCTTTCGCCGTCTTCCAGAAGCCGTTCAAAAGCCACAGCCTGGGATAGCCCGCCTTGGTAAAAGAATACAGCCATGTCCCGTCCAGAGGGCAACTCCACTGAGTAGGGGTGCATGATATCTAGTTCGTGCTCCTGCACCGGGACGTATTCCTGCCCCGGCCCCTGGGCCACAGCCCGGGCCTGCCGTGGGGCCAGAATAGTGAACTTTACCCCGTAATCGGCAAGCACCTCCAGGCTGGGGATGTCCACGGCGGATTCAGCCAGCCACATGCCTTCCGGCTGGCGGCCAAACCGGGCGGCAAAATCTTCCACTGCCCAGGCTGTTTCCAACCGTTTGTCCAAGTCTGAGGCCAGGGGCAAAATGACGTGATGGTAAATCTGGGCCATGGCGTTGCCCTTGCCCAAGCGCTGTATAGAGGCTTTGTCAGCGTCCAGAACGCGCTGATATGTTTGTGGATCAGCCCTTTCCAGCCAGCAGAGCAACGTAGGACCGAAATTGAAGCTCATCCACTCATAGCAGTTTATTATCTCGAACACCCGCCCCTGATCGTCTGAGCGGCGAGCCCAGGCCATGGGGGCGTAGCTTTCCTTGAGTATGCGCTGGTTCCAGTTCACTTCAGGCGCAGCGCTGCCTTCCGGGAGGATGTCGCCCAGCCAGGGGTCTTCCCGGGGGGGCTGGTAGAAATGGCCGTGGATGAAGAAATGTCGGTGCATGGCGTCTCTCCTGTGGCTGGCCCATCGCCGCCGGTCTTGTTTTTGCACATTTCAGTTGCCGCATGAACATAGCGGAAAATTTTTCTATACTGTGAAAAGGAGCACAATCATGGGAAAAAAAATAGCTGAACGTTTAGGGTTGGAACTCATGGAAAATGAATCAGACCTGGCCCTCTCCCCAGTGTGGGAGCAAAAGCTGGAAACCGCGCGCCGCAACCGACAGCAGCAGCGCCGACGCAGTCTCACTCCCAGTTTGATGCAACGGCTGAATCTTCAATAGCAGCCTTCTATGAAAAAAGGGAGCAAAATGGTGGAGTTTTTTACCTAAAGAAGGAGACTGCTTTACGTTTGGGTGACAAAGACGCAAATGGGCGATTCTGTGTTGCCTGGTTCTGCATATCAGGGTAATGTTGCAGGAAATTGCCCAGCGGCGGAACCGTTGCTTTGCCGGTGAAATCGCTTCGTGAGCCGCTGAGACAGGAGAGCGCGATGCCCAATATTTTAATTGTTGATGACGAGCCCCATATCCGTATGCTGTTGGAAGAAGCGCTGGAGAGTCTGGAAGACGACGGCGCTGAACTGCATTTTGCTGAGAACGGCGAAGAAGCATTGTCCCAGGTGGAAGCGATAAAACCGGACCTCATTTTTCTGGACATCATGATGCCTAAGATGAATGGGTTTGACGTTTGCCACACTATCAAAAACAAATGGAAGATGCAGGACATCAAAATCGTGATGCTCACGGCCAAGGGTCAGGAGTTCGACAAGAAACGGGGCATGGAGGTTGGCGCAGACATTTACATGACCAAGCCTTTCAATCCCATTGATTTGATCAAACAGGCCCGGGAGCTGCTGAACATGTAGCCGGGGTTCATTTGCACGCAAAAAAACCCGGAGGCTTTCGCCGCCGGGGTTTTTTGTCTTCTGGGGTGCTGGCTAGTTGATCCAGCCGTCCACCTGGGCTTCGTTTTCTTTGATGAAGCGCTTGGCGTTCTCGTAACGGTCGCCGCCTTCCTGGTTCCAGGCCATGACCATCTGCAGCTGGTTGGCGTCCTTCCACTGGAAGTTGTCCAGGAATGCATATACGTCAGGCATGTCTGTTTTCAGGCCTTTGCGCACGATGGTGGCGATGTGTTCTTCGCCGCCCAGAGCGCCCTTGGGGTCGTCCAGGTATTTCAGGTCCCACTTGCCGAACATCCAGTGCGGTGACCAGGCGGTGACCACTGCCCACTCTTTGTTCTTGATGGCGTTGTCCAGGGCGGCGGTCATGGTGGCGCCGCTGCCTTCCATCAGGGTGTAGTCGTTCAAAGAGTATTTTCCGATGGCTTCTTCAGACAGGCGCATCAGACCCGCGCCCGGGTCGATGCCGATGATTTTTTTGTCGAATTTTGCGGGAATCCCGTCATTGTTCATGTCGGCAATGGAGTCGATGGTCACGTACGCAGGGACAGCCCAGCCCAGCTTGGCGCCGTGCGCGATGGGTCCCAGGTTTTCCACGTCGTCCTTCACTTTTGCCAGGTAGTCAGCGTGGGTCACAGGCAACCAGGCGGTAACCATGCCGTCCACGTCGCCAGAAGCCACAGCCTGCCACATGGCTGCGCCGGCGACAGGCAGAATCTCCACGTCGTAGCCCATTTTTTCTTGCAATACAGCTTGCACCACGTTGGTGGAGGCTGCAGCGCAGTCCCACTCAACATAAGCGATTTTTACTTTGTCTTTGGCAAAGGCGGCGCCGGAAAACAGGGCCAAAGCTAATGCTGCAATTGCAAGTACGGTAATCAAGCGTTTCATACACATTCTCCTCGTTGATGTTGTTTTGACGATGTAGTTGTCAGTGTCCTCATTGTTGCCTTGTTGTTGCCTTGTTGTTGCCTTGATGCTGCCTTATCCGCCAGACCGGGCGCCCATCTTCTGCAGCACGCGGTCAAGCACTATGGCCACGATCACGATGCCTATGCCAGCTTCGAAACCGCTACCCAGTTGCAAGCGCTGGATGGCTTTCCACACTTCGCCGCCCAGGCCTTTCGCGCCGATCATGGCGGCGATGACGACCATGGAAAGGGCGAGCATGACGGTTTGGTTCACACCTGCCATGATGGTGGGCGTGGCCAGGGGCAGCTCCAGCTTGAAGAGCTTTTGCCAGCGGTCAGAGCCAAAGGCGTCTGCACACTCGACCAATTCCTTGGGCACCTGCTTAATGCCCAGACAAGTGAGCCGGATTGCCGGCGGCATGGAAAAGACCACGGTGGAAAAAATGGCCGCCACCTTGCCCAGACCGAAGAACGGGATGGCCGGGATGAGGTAGACGAACGCCGGCATGGTCTGCATTACGTCCAGAACAGGCATGATGATGCGGTTTAAGACCTGGCTCATGGCGGCGGCAATGCCCAGCGGCACGCCTATGGTGATGGCGATGAGCGTGGAAATGAGCACCAGGGCGATGGTGGAAACGGTGGCTTCCCACAAGCCCATGTTCCAAATAAGGGCCAAGCCCAGTGCAGCGAATATGGCGATGCCCCGCTTTTTAGACAAGTACCAGGCCAGGCCAGCCAGGATAATGATGAACAGCCACGGTGGCATGAACATGAACCCAGACTCGATGAGGCTGAGCACCACTTCTGTGCCTTTGGAAAAGGCTTTGGTAATGAAAGAGAAATTATCAACTAAAAAGTTGATAATTGTTTCAATAACGTCGCCTACAGGAATTTTGGGAATCATTCTTGGGGCCTCCCTCTTTCTGCTATGGCGCCGATGAGCGTGCCGTGCACGATAACGCCTTTAAGGTGCTGATTTTCATCCACGACCGCTAGCGGGTGGTTAATATCTTTCATTATGCCGAACAGCTCAGTGGCCGGGGTTTCCAGCAGGACCGTCACCATGTCTTTTCGCATTATCTGCTCCAGGTCCCCTACGCCGTCTTCCACAGCCTGAGCAGCTTGGTTGGCGGTGATAAGCCCCACCAGCTTGTGCTCCTTGTTCAGCACGAACAGGCTGGAAATGCCGGCTTTCTTCATTTTGCGCAGCGCAGCCCGCGGACCGTCCGTGCGCCGGTAAGCCACAGCTTCGGTTTTCTTCATCACAGATTCAGCGTTGAGCACCTTGGAGATGTCAACGTCCTCAACAAACCGGGCCACATATTCTGTGGCGGGTCTGGTCAGAATGTCTTCCGGCGTGCCTTCTTGCACTATGGCGCCGTCCTTCATAAGCACGATCTTGTCTCCAAGCTTCAGGGCTTCATCCAGATCGTGACTGATGAAAAGAATGGTTTTTTGCATTTTTTCCTGCAGGTCGATGAGTTCGTCCTGCATATCCCGGCGAATGAGCGGGTCCAGCGCACTAAAGGCTTCGTCCATGAGTAGTATGTCTGGGTCCAGCGCCAGCGCCCGGGCCAGGCCCACGCGCTGCTGCATGCCGCCGGAAAGCTGCCGGGGATGCGAATCCTCCCATCCTGCCAAGCCAACTTGGGCCAGAGCCTTTTCCGCACGCTCTCTTCTTTCCGCCGGGTCTACGCCTTGGATTTCCAAGCCGTATTCCGCATTCTGGCACACGGTTCTGTGCGGAAACAATGCAAAATTTTGGAACACCATACCCAGCTTTTTCAGCCGTACTTCGCGCAGTTCTGTGGTGTTCAGACTGGTGATTTCTTGCCCGTCAATAAATATTTTCCCCCCTGTAGGCTCAATGAGGCGATTAATGCAACGCACCAAGGTTGATTTGCCGCTGCCAGAAAGACCCATGACAACGACGATTTCCCCTTCTTCAACCTCGAATGACGCCCGGTTGACCCCCACGGCCAGCTTGGTCTCGTTCATGACTTCGTCTTTGGTCATGCCCTTGTCCAGCAATTCGAGTCCGCGCTCAGGGTGGTGTCCGAAAATCTTGCTCAGATTTTCCACCACGATTTTTTTCATAGCGTGCATTCCTCGTTGGAGTTTCAATTTAATTGCGCAGTATCTGAAGACACCAAAACATACCACGGTCTTTCATATTGTCAAGCTCGGGTCAATGTTCATTTGATAAAGTGCATCTGTTCAGCAAAAAACGTGATGTGTAGTTATTATAATCGTAAAAATGAACAGTTTTTCTTTGTTCTTGTCCTCTTGTACAAACAACATAACAACAATATACGACGTATTTTTTTCAAAATGGTATGTTGTGAATTTATTTTTTACCGATACTTTTTTATCCAAAGTATTTTTTGCAATGACGAAGCATGTCTAATATTCCCCTCTCGAAAGTGCAAATGTTGGCCTTCGTTGAACGCCGGTGTGCAGTATCGTGCACATTCAGAATGCGTATTTTTCTTAACATCTTGTAGTTGCATGGAAAAAACATTTCAGGTTTGGCCCGTTTTGTGCTAAGTTTGATTGCTGGAAGTGACGCCTATGGATATTGCCGCTGGTGCAAAACACAGAGCGCCTGTTTTGTTAAGCGCATTCGCTGTTCTCGTTGTGGGGGCCGTTCTCTTTTTGAATACGTTCCAGTCTGTGCACAGGCAGAGGCAGGCAGTGCTCCAGCACATGGGCCTGACCGCCCGCGTGGTGGTGCGCGCTGTGGAAAGCTCTCTGGGCCGAGGGGCTGGGCGCATGCATAACCCCATGCGCCGTTCCATACAGCCGGACCCTGAAGAATTTTTCCGCGAATTGCAGCAAAGCGAGGCCATTTTGTTTGTCGCCGCCTTTGACGCGGAGCAGGGCCGCATTATCGGCGCGCCGGAAATGGATGAAGAGGCCATGCAAGCAGTATTGCAGCCGCTGCGGGTGGCGCTGGCCCAGGAGCCTGAAGCTGGCAGGGAGGGGACTGTCTCACTGGGAGACCAGACAGGATACGTGTTCGCACGACAGGCAATACCTCCTGTGGCGAGTCTGCTGCAGCCAGATGACGCCCCTCCCCGCCGCCGGCCAGGCCGGCCTCCGCAAGTCTTCCTTGCCGTGGCCCTGGACATGACCGGGCATATGGCGGCGTTCAAGCAGTTCCGGCGCAACGCCATGGTCCAGGCGGTGGTGTTTTTGGCTGTCGCCTTGGCCGTGCTGGCGCTGGGCGCCGTCTTTTTGCGCCGGCGCATGGCGGCCCAGCGCTCGCGCTATCTGGAGCGATTTCAATCCAGGTTATTGGACAGTTTGCCAGACGGGCTCATGACTGTGGACGCTGGATTCACTGTCCAGTCAGCCAATCCAGCAGCCTTGCGCATTCTGGGCGCGCCGCCGGACGAGTTGCTGGACCGGCCCTGTGCAGCCATTGATATTTCCAGTGTGCAGACTGACCGCTGGACAGAGTTGGAAGTCAACACCCGCCGGCTGGAAGTCTTAGTGCTCTCCTTGCCCGCCCAGAGCAGCCAGGAAGGCCCGGGAAGGCTGGTCATTCTGCGGGACCGGACGGAAATCAGAGAATTGGAAGAGCGCCTGGCCGAAGCCCGTAAGCTGGCCTCACTGGGCGAGCTGGCCGCCGGAGTTGCCCACGAAATTCGCAATCCGCTCAGTGCGTTGCGCGGATTTGCCCAGTTTTTTGCCAAAAAGCTGGCCGGCGCAGAGCCTGAAGAAACTTACGCCAAAACCATGGTTCGCGAAGCAGACAGACTAAACCGCGTGGTAACAGACATGTTGCACTTGGCCAGGCCCAGACCTCCACAGCTGCAGCATGTGCCCATGGCAGACCTTGTTGACGGCCTTGGCCGCTTGCTGCAACAGGAGTGCGAAGAAAAGAACGTGCAACTCCTGGCTGATATTCAGCTGGATATTGTGCAGGCGGACCCGGACCAGTTGGAGCAGGCGCTGCTCAACCTGGCGCTGAACAGCTTGCAGGCTTTGGAAAGCAGCCGGAAGGAGCAGACCCAAGCCTGGGTGCGCATATCTACATATAAAGATGAAACGGGCGGCGCCGTCATAGAGGTAGCCGATAACGGGCCCGGCATGGACAAAGAGCAGCAGGCCCAGGCTTTTGAGCCGTTTTTTACCACCAAGGACAAAGGGACGGGGCTGGGACTGGCCATGGTCCACGCCATCGCGCGGGGGCATGGCGGCTGGGCGGCCATAGACACAGCACCAGGAACGGGAACCCGCGTTCGCCTTGTTCTGCCGCGGACTATTCCCCAGGGAACGGAGGAAGAAAAGCAATGATACGCGCTGGTGAAAAAAAACTGCTGGTCATTGACGACGAACCCGGTCACCGGCTCATGGTTCGGGCAGTCATGGAGGAAGCCGGGTGGCAAGTACACGAAGCCGGGGACGCTCACGTTGGCCTGGAAGAACTGGAGCGGCTGGAGCCGGATGTGGTGCTGCTGGACATGCGCATGCCCGGCATGAAAGGAGACGAGGCCCTGCGCCGCATTGTTGCAAAGCAGCCGGATTCGCCAGTGGTCATGCTGACAGCGTACGGCACTGTGGGGTCCGCCGTAGAAGCCATGAAAGCCGGCGCCTTCGACTATCTGACAAAACCGGCGGACAATGAAGAGCTGGCCGCCCAGCTGGAAAAGGCTTGGTCCTACGGCCGGTTGCTCAAAGAGAATAAAAGCCTGAAAGCTACACTCCAAGAACACGCCGGCAGGGCCATCGTCGGCTCTGGCCCGGCTATGCGCAAGATATTAGATATGGTGGAGCAGGCCGGGCCCTCTGAAGCCACAGTGCTCGTCACCGGAGAATCCGGCACGGGGAAGGAATTGGTGGCTGAGGCCCTGCACCGGGCCAGCCGAAGGGCCGGCGGTGAATTGATCAAAGTCAACTGCGCGGCGTTGCCGGAAAACCTGCTGGAGAGCGAGCTTTTCGGCTACGCCAAAGGCGCCTTCACTGGAGCTGTCAAGGACAAACCCGGGCGCTTTCAACTGGCTGATAAGGGGACGCTGTTGCTGGACGAAGTGGGAGAGCTGTCTTTGCCGTTGCAAGCAAAACTGCTACGCGCGCTGCAAGAACGCGTGGTGGAGCCGTTGGGCGGGGTAAAGCCCGTGCCGGTGGACGTGCGCATTGTGGCGGCCACAAACAGGGACCTGGCCGCCGAAGCCCGGGAGGGCAATTTTCGCGAAGATTTGTATTATCGGCTTAATGTGCTGGAAATTCGCGTGCCGCCCCTGCGGGAAAGGCTGGAGGACCTGCCCGAGCTGGTCAGCCATTTGCTGCGAAAACTCTCAACAAAGAACGACAAACAGGTCCGTTCGGTGTCTCCGAGGTTCATGGAGGCTCTGGCCGGCCACCACTGGCCGGGCAACGTCCGTGAACTGGAAAATGTGTTGGAGCGGGCCATTATCCTGAGCCGAACGGACGTTATCGGCCCGGAAACATTGCCGGAAAGCATGGTCCCCAACCCGGAATCCTATGCGCGGCAAGGGGAAGATGAGGCCCTGGCCCACGCCATGGGCGAGGCGGAGCGCGACGTCCTTATCCGTGCTTTGGACGCCAACGACGGGCACAGGGAGCGTACTGCCCAGGCGCTGGGCGTGAGCAGAAGGACATTGCAATACAAATTGAGTAAATACGGCTTGACCAGACGTTCAAAATAAGGGCACAAGACCATAATGCAGACTTTGTCCTATGCCGCCAACTCTGTGGCAAATGCCGGACCCACGGAGCAGGATGCATTGAGCAGCAATGATTCCTGGTTCCTCGCTTTTACGTCCGGGAGCGTACTCTTCGGCTTGCCCTTGCAGTCTGTTGAGCGTGTGGCCCGCATGGCCATGTTTTCGCCCCTGCCGGAAGCCCCGGCTCACGTGTTGGGGGTGTTGCAAGTGGCGGGCGAGCCGGTCCCGGTGGTGGATCCGGCTGTGCGGCTGGGCCAGCCGCAGACGCCAATACAACCGGACGAACAGCTTATTCTGGCTGTGACCAAAAAACGCAGACTTGCCGTGCGGGTGCAGAACGCCGGGGAGGTGTTTGCTGTTGCTGACGCCCCTGACGGCGGCAACCTGAAGCCGGACCCTGTGTGGCCTGGTTTGCTGCGTGCCGGCAAAGCTGTGCCCCTGGAGGGTGAAACAGCGCTGATTTTTGACCCGGAAGCCTTTTTTACCGCCAAGGAAGAACGCCAGTTGCAAACAGCAATGGACAGCCAAAGCGGCGCCGGGACGCCAGGCGGGAAGGGGGGCGAGTGAACGCAGTGGCGCCGGATTTTCGTTCGGAATTCCTTACTGCTCTGGCGGCCCAGGTGGAACAGCGCTTGGGGCTGCATTTTCCTCAAAACCGCCATTCTGAATTGCTGCGGGGGGTCTCCAAGGCTTGCGAAGCCGCGGGGGAGAGTTCTGTGGACGACTATCTGGCCATGCTGCTGGACAAGGGCCCAGAGCACTTGGACCGGCTGGCCCCTTATCTGACCATAGGCGAGAGTTACTTTTTCCGCGAGCCGCGGATGATCGCCCTGCTGGAGTCTGTTATCCTTCCAGGAATATTTGAAGAAAGAAAGAACTCGCGCAAGCTGGGCATCTGGTCTGCCGGGTGCAGCAGCGGCGAGGAGCCGTATACCCTGGCCATTATGTTGGACCGGCTGTTGGCGGACAGAAAGGATTGGGACATCAAGTTATTGGCAACAGATGTCAACACTGAAGTTCTGGAAAAAGCTCGGCAAGGCGTCTACCGTCAATGGTCCTTCCGCAACCCCCCTCAGTGGTTGCTGCCAGAGTATTTTCTCAAGGTGGGCGAGAACGCCTACCAACTGCAGGACGCCATTCGTAACATGGTGGAGCTGCAGCATTTGAACCTGGCTGAAGACGCTTGTCCCTCCCCGGCGGCGGCAACCACGGATTTTGATCTTATTCTCTGCCGCAACGTGCTCATCTATTTTTCTGCAGAAGCCATGGAAAACGTCCTGCGCCGGTTTCGCGCCTGCCTGCGCGAGGATGGCTGGTTTGTCACTGGCCCCAGCGAGGCCGGGCACGTTACGGCTATGGATGTCTTCCATCCCGTGTCCATCCAGGGCGTCACGGTGTTTACGCCCTCAGCACAGAAGGCCTCTTTGGAAGATTGTTCCGAAGCTGAGGAGATTGTCCCGGTCTGGGAGGAGCCGGCGGCCCTTTTTGAGCCCCAGGCGGAAGACGATCCCCCGGAGCTTGCAGCTGTGCAGCCGCCGGTTTTCGAAGAAGAACCAGCTTTGGTTGCGCCCGGCGGCGAAGCGCCAAGTGTAGAGTCTGCGGCCAAGGCTGCAAAAGAAGAACGCTGGAGCGACGTGGTCCGCGAGCTGCAGGAACTGGCCCGGCAGCAAGACCTGGCGCCCGAAGCGCAAGAATTGCTTGCCCGCGGGCTGGCCAATATGGGCCGCTTGTCCGAGGCGCTGGAGCTGGCCCGGCAGGCGGCAGGAGCCAAACCCCTGTGGCCTGGCCCCAAGATGCTACTGGCGGAGATTTATATGGAAAAAGGAGCTTACGGCGAGGCGGCAAAGCAGTTGCAGCAGGCGGTCTATCTGGAGCCGGACGCCGCCTTGGCGCATTACCATTTAGGCGTGCTGGCGGATGCAGCCGGCGACAAGCCTGGCGCCCGCAAGTACTATGACCGCGCGCTGCGGGTGCTTAATTCGCTGCCTGGGGATGCGCCTGCGCCCTTTGCCGAGGGCATGAGCGCGGCGCGGTTGCGGGAAATTGTGGAGACGGCAAAGCAATGACGCATTTTGATCATCTTGACCCTGCGCAACGGGAACGGCTGGCTAAACAAGCCCGAGAGCTTGCCGCAGTCCGGGACGAAGAAACGGGCCTGCAGCAGGACCAGGCAGTGGACCTGCTGGTGTTTAGCCTGTCCGGCGAGCGCTACGCCGTGGAGGCGCAGTGGGTGGAAGAGGCCGTGTGCTCTGTTGTTGTAACGCCGGTTCCCTGCACGCCGGATCATATTTTGGGAGCCGCCATGCTTCGGGGCCGGCTGGCGGCTGTGGTGGACCTGGCTGGCGTATTGGGTCTGCCAAAGCCGGAAGCCGCCGGCTGTCTGGTGTTGCTTTCCGGGCGGTCCATGGAAATGGCCCTGGCTGTGGACCAGGTGCACGGCACGGTGCGGGTGGAAGAACATCAATTGCGCCGGGACCCGGCAAACAAGGGCGGCAAGGCAGGAGAGTACGCTTTGAGCCTTGCCCCAGGGCTGGTCGCGGTGCTGGACGGAGAGAAAATGTTGACAGACGCCAGCCTGGCGGTGAACGAAACTGTGGGGGATTGAGCATGCGATGGATTGATCTGAGTCTGGGAGTAAAACTTGCCTTGGGATTTGGTCTGGTACTGGCCTTGATGGCGCTTATTGGCTACCAGTCAGTGTCTGGGCTTTCCCGCACTGTGGAGGACATGGACGAAGTTCAGCAAAACGTCAGTTACACCATATTGCTCAACAACAAGCAGGTGGACCATTACAAATGGGCCATGAAGGTGAGCACCGCATTGGCCGTGCAGGACCCCCTGGCCGCCGACGTGCAGCTGGACTACACCCAGTGCTCATTTGGCCGATGGTACTACGGGCCGGACAAGGAAGTGATGGTTCGGAACGTTCCGGAAGCCGCAGGCGTGCTGACGGCCATAGAGCCGGTGCACATGACGATACATACTTCTGTGCGTGATATGCAGCAGCTGTACCGCGAACAAGGCGCCGCCAGCCTGCCGCAAGTAAATGATATATTCCAGAAACAAACGCTGGAATCGCTTGCCGCTTTTCAGCGCATGCTGGGCCAGGTCGAGCAGCTGGTCCACAGCCAGGTGCAGGAGATAGAGCAAAGCACCATCGGCAAGGCTTACGAAAAGAAAAACTTCATCAACGGGTTTGTACTCCTTTCCATTGTCATTGGCCTGCTGATGGCGATTTTTATCAGCCGCAGCATGACCAAGCCGTTGCGCAAAGTGGTGAGCGCAGCAGACCGCATAGCCCGGGGCGACCTGTCCGCCCAGCTGGAAGTGGACCACCGCGGCGACGAAGTGGGCCGGCTGACGGACGCTTTCAGGCGGATGCTGGTGGAGCTGCGGGCCGAAGCGGACATGCTGGAGCGCATTGGCCGCGGGGACCTGACCGTGACGCCCCAGCCGCAATCTAACGAAGACCAGATAGGCAACGCCATGGCCGCCATGGTGGCCAGCCTCAAGGACCTGGTCCACGCCAACAACGAAACCGTTCAGATACTGGCGTCCTCTGTGGGGCAGATATCCGCCGCCACCAGCCAGCTATCCTCCAGCTCTGCAGAGACGGCGTCGGCCATCAGCGAGACCACCGCCACTGTGGAGGAAGTGCGGCAGACTACAGCCATGGCCAGCGAAAAAGCCAAGTCTGTGGCTGAGACCGCCAAGGAGTCTTCCAAAATCGCTATGGACGGAAAAAGATTTACAGAAGAGATTGACGCAGGCATGCGGCGCATTCGCGAGCGCATGGACTACATTGCCGAAACTATCATCCGGCTGAGCGAAAAGGGGCAGACCATAGGCGAAATAATCACCGCGGTGAACGACTTGGCGGACCAGTCTAACATTCTGGCTGTTAACGCTTCCATTGAAGCCGCCAAGGCCGGCGCTGAAGGAAAAGGCTTTGGCGTGGTCGCCCAGGAAATCCGCAGCCTGGCGGAACGGTCCAAGCAGTCTACGTCTGAAGTCCGCGAAATACTCAGCGACATACAAAAAGCAACCTCCTCGGCTGTCATGGCCACAGAAGAAGGCTCCAAGGCTGTGGCCGAGGGCGAAACCAAGGCGGCCAAGGCCGGCAAGGCCATCATGGCCGTGGTCAACTCTGCCGCCAAGGACGCACAGTCAGCCACCCAGATAGCCGCCTCCAGCCAGGAGCAGCTGGCCGGCATGGATCAGGTGGCCCAGGCCATGGACAACATTCGCCAGGCTGGGGATCAGAACGTGGACTCCGCCCGGCAACTGGAGACGTCCATGCGCGACCTGGACAAGCAGGCAAACCGGCTGCAGGAACTGATGCGCCGCTTTCAGCTGTAGGCGTTCATTGTATAGTGGAGACTGCGCGTGACGACAGAGGACAAGGAATTTCTGCAACAGCTGCTTGCGGCTTTTCAAGAAGAGGCCAGGGAGCGTCTGGCCGTTCTGGAAAAGGACATCCGGCGGCTTGAAGAAATCCATGAAGCAGGGGAGGACCCGGAAGGGCTTGCCCCCAAGCTCACAGAGTCTGTTTACCGGGAGGTGCATAGCCTCAAGGGAGCCGCCCGGGCGGTGGATTTGCCGTCTGTGGAGTCCGTGTGCCAGACTCTGGAGTCTTTGCTGGGCGACGTGAAACGCGAGCGCGTGGGACTGGACGCCGGCGTGTTTGCAGTGGTGCGCGAGGCAGTGGATGCAGCTGCAGAGTGCATTCAGGCCGGGGCTGGCGAATGCCCTCAACCGCCCGCTCATTTTCTGGAGGGAGTGCACAAAAGGCTGCAGGCGGCCAGAGATGGAGTATCGCCAGAGCCGGCCGCCCAGCTCCATACTGCTTCTGCACCTGAAATCCGCAAATCGCTGGAAACCACGCCTGCGCCAGAAGCAGAGCAGCCTTCCAGGGACGATGGACAGGGGGAAGGCGCAGCCTGCGCCTCGCAAGCAGCTGTTGTCATGAAAAGTCCAGACATGTCTTCCACTGTGCGCATTGCCGCCAAAAGGCTGGACCGGCTGTTGCTCATGTCCGAAGAGTTGCTCGCCGCCAAAATTGCAGCCCGCCGGCTGACCGAAGAGATGCAAGCAATGGCCGAGGAAATGCAAGTATGGAGGCGCGAGCATTTTGGCGCCGCCCTGCACGGGCCGCAGTTTGCAAAACAGGCTGCGGTCGGCCGCGGTTCCGCGGGCGGCGTTTGGGACCAGCGCATTGCCGAGGTTGCTGACCGGTTGCGCCGGTTGGCCGCTGTTTCCGGCGAAGAGTCGTTGGAGTTGGGCAAAAAGGTGGATTGCCTGCTGGAGGACATGAAGACAGCTCTGATGCTGCCTTTTTCCACCCTGCTGGACATGTACCCGCGCATGGTGCGCGACGTGGCCCGGTCCCAGGGTAAAGACGTTCAATTCCAATTGGTTGGCGAAGAAGTGGAAGTGGACCGGCGTTTGCTGGACGCGCTTAAGGACCCGCTGACTCATTTGCTGCGCAACGCCGTGGACCACGGCCTGGAAACTGCTGAAGAGCGTCAAGAAGCCGGGAAAAGCCCTCGCGGCGAATTGCGGTTGACAGTAAGCCAGGTGGACGGAGGCAGAGTGCGCATACTGGTGGCGGACGACGGCCGGGGCATTTGCCTGGAAAAGGTCCGCGAAGCCGCTATTAAGCGAGGTCTGGCCACAGCTGCGGAGCTGGACGCCATGGACCCGGACGAAGTGCGCCGCTTGATCTTTGTATCTGAGCTGAGCACCAGCGCCATGATTACCGATATTTCCGGACGCGGTCTGGGCATGGCTATTGTACGGGAAAAGGTGGAAAAAGCCGGAGGCTTCGTCGCTGTGGATTCTGAACCGGGCATGGGAACAGTGTTTACCCTGGAGCTGCCCGCGGCCATGAGTTCCTTTCGGGGCTTGGTGGTGCAGGCCGGCGGCCATGAATTTGTCGCGCCCAAAAACGGGGTGCTGCGCATGCTGCGCATCGACACAGAGACTATTGGACTCACAGGCGGACAGGAAACCATGGAGCTGGAAGGAGAAC
>CAYTSA010000086.1:0-17393 GCA_964440345.1 uncultured Desulfovibrionaceae bacterium
ATTCTATCTGTTTGGTTTTCCGTACACAACGAGTTTTTTTGATGGTGGATCAGGGAACGCAGCAAGCAGGTATTTAGAAACAGGCCTTAGCCGCCGTCACTCCAAGCAAACAATCCCGTAGCTGTCGCCTGTCAGGCAACGGCCGCCGTTTTCAGTCACCTCAAAGGTGTTCTCCACCCCCACCATTCCCAGGCCGGGCACGCCGAATTTCGGCTCCAGCGCCACCGTCATCCCTGCCTCCAGGGGCTCGTCAAAACCTTTTGCCAGCACGGGATACTCGTCTATGGCCAAGCCAATGCCGTGTCCCAGAAAAGCGACCTTGTTCGGCTGCAGGGCCATGAAGCCTTCGCCAAAACCGCGCCGATCCGCCTCCTGCACACAATGGGCGTACAGCTCGGAAGGTACGGCGCCGGGCTTCAGCCGTTCGACTGTCCAGTTTTGCATTTCCACACAAAAATCATGCGCCGCCGCGACAGTATCCGGCACTGTAGCGCCTGCCCAGTACACCTGCGTCTTATCTGTCTGGTAGGCTTCCAGACAAAATCCGATATCGCAGACCAGAGCCTCGCCAGAATTCCATCTCTGGCCAGCGTAGCCCATGAACGGAATGGCCGGATGGACGCCGCGCAGCCCCACGGGTCCGTCAAACACACTGGGATAGTTGGCGCTGTCCCCGGCCGCTACGTGGCCTAAAAATATTTCGTCGCCCAGACCGCCCATGCGCATATGACCAGAATGACCCAATTCCATGAACACCTGAAAAGCCTCGCAGCTGATCTCCCGCTCGGTCATGCCAGGCCGGATGCGTTGCGGCAAAATCTCGTACAAGGCCTTGTGATGCCTTTCCCCGGCCAAACGCATTTTGCGCAGCTCCCACTCGCCCTTGCGGGCCCGGGACCGGGCCAGCACGGCGTCGCCTGGTACAAAGGCCGTCTCCGGCAGCTTAGACGCAAGCAACTGCCCCAGGCTCCAGGACAATCCGCCAGCCTCCACAGCCACGGTCTTGCCCAGGGGACTTCCCGCCTCCGCCAAAATGGCCGGCAGCTGCGAGTAGGACTTGAAAACGAAAATGTTCTGCAGCGGAGACTCCAGCCGGGCCCGGGCCTCGCCCCGGCGCAGCAGCAACACAGGCTCGCCTTCCAGGGGCAGCCAAAAAACCGCCTGGGCCATGGTCCCGGTCATGTAGTAAACGTTGACCCGGGAAAACACCGCCAGACCCTCTGCGTTGGGAGCAAACTGCGGTAACAGCTCCCGGCATTGTCCGTGCCGCCGGGCCAGCTCCTCAGCCGGCATACGCTCTATGGCTTCAAAGGACATCATGTACTCCTCACGTTTGGCGCAATAGATGCGCCGTCAGGCGCCGCATTAATTGTGAAAACATGGCGCTTACATGGAAAGCGTCCAGGACGCAAATGCCGCCACTGCCGACTCCCTGGCTGTGGGATTTTCCTGTCACAAAAAAAACACATTCTGTTCACGCGCTGTGCAATATTATTTTGTCTCAAGACGTATTCTGTTCTCTCTCAAATAGTGGATGCTGTTGACACACAAGAGAAATGACGACAACTGCACTGGCCGTACATCTTTAAAACAAACTCAAGGATATAGTTTTATGACGCATCAAGCCCCATTGTGTTCACTCGTTCACGGGCAGGCTTCTGACGGATTGCACAGCTTGGCAGATTTGCAAAGAGCCAAACTTTTTTTGCGGGCCAATACCCCTGTGTCCTTATTTTATTTTGAAATAGAAAATTTTTACGCCTTTTCCGCCCTGTATGGCCCGGAACTGGCTGAAGAAATCCTCCAAGAAGCCCGCGCAAGTCTGAAGGATATCGGCGCCAAGGAGCTGAAATGTTGTGGGGAACAACACCTGCACCAGATGGAGCAGGGACAGTTCATATTGCTCTGCGGCCCCGCCTGCCAGGCGCCAGAGCAATTGCCGGACAAGGCCCAGGCGATCCGTTACAAGCTCAGGTCCCGGCTCCAGCATCCTGTAACCGCCCTTATCGGCCAGCAGCTCGACGTTCACGCCGGGGTCGCCGCGCTTTACTGTGAAAACGGCGTGGAAGCGGAAACCGCCCTGTACGCCGGGCTCTGCGCCGCCCAGCGCATGGCCCGGACAGGGGGCTCCGAACCCGCCGCAGGTTCCCAGGATGTCGGGCTGCGCAAGGAATTCCGCTCCATAGTAGACACGCCGCACATTCACACCGTCTATCAGCCCATTGTCAACCTGAATACTGGCCGCATAGACGCCTGGGAAGCTCTGACCAGGGGTCCGCAAGGATCATTTTTCCAAAGTCCGGCTGTGCTCTTCGACTATGCAGAAGACGCCAACGAACTCTTTGCGCTGGAGCGGGTCTGCCGTGAGTCCGCCCTGCGGCGCTTCGGCGAACGCGCTCCCGGGCAGGCGCTGTTTATTAATATCCACCCGCGCACGATGGTCGACTTGAACTTCAGCGCCGGCAACACCTTGCAGGTGGCGGAAAAATGCGGGTTGCCGCCTTGCGACGTCGTGTTCGAAATAACGGAACGCCACGCCGTACAGGACTTCAGCCTGTTCTATAAAACCCTGGAGCACTACCGGAGCCAAGGCTACCGGGTTGCCGTGGATGACGTGGGCGCCGGCTACTCCGGTTTGATGTCCATTGCCGATATCCGCCCGGATTACATGAAAGTGGACATGTCGCTGGTGCGGGGCGTGGACTCCGACCCGGTCAAACGGGCCTTGCTGGAGACGCTGACCACGCTGGCGGTCAAGATTGATTGCCGTATTGTGGCCGAAGGCGTGGAAACAGCCACCGAACTCTCCTGCCTCACGGACATGGGCGTTCATTACGCCCAAGGATTCTATCTGGCCAGACCGGCGTTTCCAAAACCGAAAAGAACAGCCGCCGTGCCAGCCAGAACCTTTTCTATCGTTCTTCCCCACGTACCAAATACAACCAACCGCGGGGCGTCTTTGCCTGTCAGAGAACTGGCCGCAGCAGCAACGGTCATAGCTCCTGAAACGCCTATTGGCCAAGCTAAAGCACTTATCAAAGACGAGCCCCATTCTGCAGGCCTGGTAGTCGTCATAGACAAGCGGCCTGTGGGCTTGCTGATGGGACATCGCCTGAACCGGCTGCAGGGCCGGCACGCCTCTTTGCAGGATCAACGGCCAGTGGGACGCGTCATGGACCCCACGCCCCTCATAGTGGACGCTGCAACGCCGGTTGAAAACGTGGGCAGGCTGGCCATGAGCCGGCCCGGCGAATCGCTCTACGACCATGTGGTTATAACGCATGAAGGCGAAGTGGCCGGCGTCGCCACCGTGCAGATGATATTGGATTATTTAGCATCCATGCAGATACAGACGGCCGCCGGCGCCGAGCCCTTAACCGGCCTGCCGGGCATGGCAATTTCCGAGCAGGAAATACTGTCGCGCCAGAAGCGAAACGCAACTTTCAGCACTATCCGGCTGGATGTGGAAAACCTCAAAGAATTCAACGCCAAATTCGGCTTTTCGCAAGGCGACGCAATCATTGCCTTGCTTGCACGCGTGGCGGTGTGGGCTCTGCATCGGCACGGAGACATGGGCGATTTTGCCGGCCATTACGGCGGGGACAATTTTGTGTTGCTGACGCACCCCCGCAACGCCAGGCGAGTCTGCAAGGCCCTGCACCGCGTGTGTAAGCGGACGGCCCGAACCATGTGCGCACAGGCGCAAAGAGAAAACAACGCCGCAGCGCAAGAGTGGAACCCAGATACGGCCGTAGTTATCACACTTGACGGCCGCCGTTACTGCCCGGGACACTGCGCCGCCGAACAATACTCGCTGTTGTAGCAGCCCCTGCGCCGCCACATCAAACCGGAATATCCAACATTTTCAGAAAGCGGCCCCTGACCGGGCAAACGCATGGCCAGGCTAAGGAGAGGGGCTTGCAAACAAAGATTATTCTTTGTTCAAGGTCAGATGCATACCCATGATGTAGTCCAAGGTTCCGTCTTCTTTGACGGATGCAAAAGCGTTACGCAGCTTTTCCGCCAGCGCGGGGGAAGAAGCTTTGCTTAGGGCAAAATAGAGCTCGTTGACATCATCAGAAGCGTAGACCTTTGTGATGTCTGCAAACGAGTGGCCGGTTTCCTTGGCCAGGTGGCTTATGACCAAGTCCGTGCCGGTAATAATGTCTGTGTTGCCCCGGAACAACTTTATGAGGTTAAGCTGTTCATTAGCGACCTCGTGCACCGCTGAGGGGTCTACCCCGGAAGAGAGCAGCTTCTGCTTGTTCATACTGTCCCGCAACACGCTGATACGGTAAATACTCGCCTCTTTCATGGCGTCGAGCTGTATGTCTGTGCGGTCCTTAAGCGCATACAAAGAGAATTCAAAGGTGGCAATTGGCCCTATCCAGTGAAACAATTGCTCGCGTTCCTGGTTACGGACCATGGTGTAAATGAGCACGTTTGGCTTGACCAAGGCCATCCGGTATGCCCGGGGCCAAGGGAAAAAATGGATTAAGGCTTCCAAGCCGGCCCGATCGAGCATGGCTTGCAGAACTTGTGTCGAAAAACCTGAGGGCTGGTTGTTTTCATCCTGGTAATTATAGGGAGGTAGATTTTCAGTGACAGCGATAAGGTCAGCAGCCAGACAGGACACAGGGAAGGCAAAAAAAGCCGCCCAGACAATGACCAGCAGCGAAAGGAGAAAAAATTTTGGCTGTTTCTTGTGAACCATTATCCGCAGTATAGCACACTATGCGCCCCACGCAACACAAAAGCAGAGTTTGTCCTTTCACTTCCGCCGCGGGCCATCATTCTGGCTCAGGGCGGAGCCCAAGCCAGCTGAGTCCACCTGCCAGGTGATGATGGTCCGCTCCTGGCCCTTCACCTCTGTAGGCTCCAGCTCGCGTTTTTCCGGCTTCAAGCCAGCAAAAAACTTTCTGTCTTCCTCGGCCAGTCTTCTGGCTACAATATTACTGAGCAACGCGCCGTCCGGGCGGCAGTTCTTTTCCAACCTGGCGGCCAGGTTTATCTTGTCGCCCACAAAGGTCAGGTCCACCTCGTTAAGGCCGATGTTCAGGGTCCATATCTCGCCCATGGCCACGCCAACGCGGGTCCCGGTGTCTATCTTTTCGTCAATGTTGCCTTGCAGAGTGCTGAAAATTTGCCGCCCGGCCTGCACCAGGAAAGCGCAGAAACGGATTGCGTCTGCGCAAGCGCCGGAACGCTGTTCTGGAAAATTGAACACAGCCAGCACAGAGTCGCCAATGAACTTGTCCAATACCCCGCCGCAGTCGTAAATGAATTTTTGGGCTTCACGGTAGTAGCGAAACATGGCTTCGTTCAAATCAGCCGGGTAGGCGGCCCGAACCATCTGGGAAAAATTGATGATATCCGAAAGAACCACGATAACGTCCCGCGTGGAGGAGCCTACATTGAAAAAATCCTCCACGGCCCGGCCCGAGGCGTGATAGCTGCGCAAAATCGAATGCGGCATTTTGCGGCTGAGCAGCAGCAGCTCCGGGTCCACGCTGCGTTCGCCCTTTTCTATGGAGTGCATCAGCTCGTTCAGCCGTTGCGCCTCTTTGCTTTTACCGGCGGCGGGTTTACCCTTCTCGTGCGACGGTTTGGCCGGAGCAGTCTCGCTGTCCAGCACGTTTGCCGAAACAGAGGCTGCCCGCAGCTTCTCTATGGCCGCCGGCGAGGTAATGTCAAAATCTCTGGAAAGACCAAGCCACTCCACAAACTCCTGGGGGCTCAGCCACATGGGGTTCTTGGCCACCCCGGCATAAGACCGACGGAAAGCCTCTTTGTCCTCCTTATCCGGCGCATAGGGCGTCAGCGTCACAAAAGTGTCCACCTGCAACCCGGTTTTGCTCAGCTTGTCCGCCATTACGTCCAGCATAGCCACCGGCACGCGGCTGCGCACGTCTATGGCCACCTTGCGGCCGTCAGGCTCAGTAAAAAGGAAATTAAATGCGTTCTGCATCTCATTGGGGGCGTTTTCCAGCTTTTTGCCCAGCAGCGAGAGCAGAAATGTTATGGTGGACTGCAACGTAATATAGTCGGAAATGGACATGGCTTTAATCCTGAATGTTGCCCAGAGCACTATCACCGGACGCAGCTTCAGTCCAGCTGGAGGAAGCGCTATCCCTGAACCCTCTGTACGGCGCCCATGTTCTCCAGCCGCACAGATTCCCGCCATTCGCCGGACTGGAGCAACTCTTCATAAAACTGCTGCACGCCTTGCCACAGAATGTCATGAAAAACCACAAGCCCTTCCGAAACAATAAAACGGCTCCAGGCGTTGAAGTCGCTTTTAACTGCGTCGTAAGTGTGCTCGCCATCCACAAACAACAGCCGTACAGGGCCGGACCAGGCGGCGGCGGCCTCAGTTGACGACGAGGCCACGGGGCAAACCATTTTGTCTAAGCCCGCCTGGCGAATGTTTTGCATAAAGGTAAAAAACGTCGTGCCTGCGTCCTTGAGGTCCGGCAACTCGAAAGCCTCGCCCTCCTTGTGCTCTGGCGATCCTTTGAAATGGTCTATGGCTGTCACTTTTTCCCTGTTGGCCAGCTTTGCCCCACGGGCGAGCCAACACGTGGAAAGACCGTACAAGCTGCCGATTTCCACTATGGCCCCTTGGCCAGGACCGTAAGCAGCCATGGCAAACAGGGTATAGCCTTCCATGGGCGCCAGGAAGCCCTTGATGTCTTTGTATGCTTCTACAGCACGCAAGTACTCGGCAACATTGGATACCGCAAAAAATAATTGCTGCATGTCCTCCCTCCTTGAACAAATACGCACGTCGATTTCTGGCGAGACGCTTATAATTTTGGCATGTATTTCAACAGTTGTGATTTTACGGGAACATTTTGCGCACAGTCTCTGCTGGCGAATGTGAGCGTTGAGACAACGCTCGCTCCTGAAACAATTTTCAATGGTTTCAGGAAAATGCATATGAGCATCTAAACACTTTCAATGGTATAATGCTCTAATCAACCTCCTCGACGTTTCTCAAATTTTTTTCCGCCCAGTAGAAACGTCCCCGAGACCACGCACAGCGCGCCCAGGGCGGCGGCAACATCCGGGTATTCGCTGAAAAACAGAACGCCCCAGCCCGCGGCGAAAACTATTTCCATATACCCAACAGCGCTGGCCCGTCCCGCCTCTTCCAACGCAAAACTCCTCGTCATGAAGTACTGCCCCAGATTCATGCCCCCGGCCAGCCCCAACAAAAGCAGCATCTCCACAGGCGTAGGCCACAGCCAGTCCTCAAAGCCCAGGGCCAGACACACCGGTATGGCCACCAATGACTGGTACATGACAATGACCAGCGGATGCTCCGTGCGGGTGAGCACCTTCACCGTGGTCAACGTCGCCCCGGCAAAGACGGCGGCAGCCAGGGCTACGGCCACGTAAAACGGGTCCAAGGAATGGCCGTGGCCAAACAGAAACGAGGGTTTGATTATAAACACAACGCCAAGAAGGCTGAGAAAAACACTGAGCACCCCCTTTTTGCCCATGCGCTCGCCCAGCAACCAGGCAGACAGCAACGCCACAAAAACCGGATGCAGGAAAAACAACACAGTGGCGTCCGCCAAGGGCAAAAAGATGAACGCCTGAAAAATACACAACAACGCGGCAGTGCCTGTAACCCCGCGCAGAAGCAGCAAGCCCTTGCGGTTTCCCCAGGTTCCAGCGCCGGCGCGACGCAACAAAGCCTGGCAAACAAGAAAGCCGGCCACGACTCTGGCCATAAGCAATTCGGTAGGCGGAAGCCTTTCACCGCCCATCTTAATGCAGGCTGTACCAAGGCTGAACATAAATACTCCAGCCAACATGAACCATACACCCTTGGAAAAAAGAAACGGCCGGGAGCCGGCCGCAGAGGTCATTACCATTTTCGCTCCTGACGCCGATTTGGCGACGCCGCCCCGGCGGCAGAACCGCCTAAAAGCCCTTGAAAGCCTCCCCCAATTTCATTATTGTAGGATGTTGAGGATAGTCCCTGTGCAGGAGTTCATAACGCACTGCAGCTTCATCAATTTTATGCCGGCGGATAAGCACCAGTATCAGGTTGTACCTAACTTGCAAGCTTTCCGGCGCAGCAGTGAGAGCCAGACGGAAGCATGACTCCGCGTACTCAAGATCGTCTTGCTTCATGGCCAGGTAACCTTGCCACTTGAGCACAGAGGGGCTTTCCCCGCCCAGTTCGCTTTCCAGCTCCTGCAGAGCTTGGCGCACTGTTTCCTGGTCGCCTGCCTTGAACGCCTGGGCCAGGCGGCGTTCTGTCTGCTGTAAATGGACGTTGCGCCGCGCCTGTTCGCGGAAATGCTTGCCCAAGTCGTCCTCTTCCTGGTCCGGAGCTGGCTTGCCAGCTGCATTTTGGCCGTCAGGCGGGGCGCCCAACCTGTCCAATGAGGGGTTGCCCGGCGCCTCTGCGGCCATTTGGTCTGGGGACGGAGGCTGGGGCGGCGAAGTCAAATCCATAATCTTTTCCCGGTCCCCGCCGGCTGGCTGGCCGGCGGCTATAGCGGCAGCGTCGGGAGCCGGCGCGGCCACAGGAAAAACAATGGCGTCTTCGGGTCCGGTTTCAACAGCCGCAGTAGTGTTCTCCGCAGCAGGGACAGCCGCAGAAGACCTGGTCCCGGCTGTAGAATTCCCCTGGGCGGACGCGCTGTCTTGTGATGGAGACTGTTTCGGTTTGGCCGTTTCTGTTTCACTGTCGGCTGGCGGGGCTGGCTTCGCCTGACTCTCAGCGGCAGGATTTGCCTGCGCCGACACGGCAGCCGGTTTGGGCGGCGGCGTGTAGGTCATATCCATTTGGCTGCGGAGTATATAAACCCCGGCCAAAGCCGCGACCCCGGCAAGCACAACCACGCCGGCAAAAATGAGCAAGCGCTTGCCGCCGGGTGTCCCGCCTGAAGTTTCATTCCCGGCAGTGCCCTTTTTCACAGCGGTGCGCTCTTTGCGGCGTATTTGTTCAAGACTACGGTGAATAAGGCTCATTGTAAGCACATCCTGCTTGCTGTGACGCCAGTACGTCCGAACGGCCGCTGCCCAGGGCGGGGCATATTGCCTGTTGTGTATAATGGCATCAAGACGTTTCCCGCATTATTCTTGTGATATGTTCCTGGGCAGTTCCGTGGGCGACACGCCGTCCGTGGCGTTTGCTTCTGCCTCTGCCCGTTCTTGCGCCTCAGCGGCCAAGGCTGGCTGGTTTTTGATGATTTCCACCCGCATGGGGGGCTTCCAAGGCACTTCCTCCACATAATTGGAAAACTGCAAAACAACCTTGTCTGCTTGTATGTCCGCCACTGTGCGCCCGTCCGGCAGGGTGTCTCCTTCCATGTACATAACGCCGCTGATGATCGCGTAGTTCGCTTTTCCACCCCGAAGTATAAGTGATATAACAGGTTTTGTGCGCCTGTTGGAAGCTTTTTCCCGCATTTCCATCATATGTGGGCTGGGAGAATACTCCAGACCTTTGGAATCCCGACTGTCCAGTATCCGCACAGCTTTTATCGCTTCCTGCAACTTTTCTTTCTCCGCATCTGAAGGCAGCCGGACCTCGTGCGTCTCTTTGCTCTTTGGCCGCGACCGGTCTATCATGGTGGCTTCCTTTTCTTCGGCGTACAACAGCCACCCCGCCGTGCCGGCCAACAACACCCCGACAATTACCCACCGGTACAGTATCATATTACGCGCAGCCACAGGTCAGCTCTCCCATCGCGGCAGCTGCAGCGTCAGCCGGTAACTGTTTGCATCAATATCTAAATCGATGGAATGGCTCTTCACCACAAAACCGTCTGAACGCAGCTCGGCGACGTATTCATGAAAGACGCGCTGTACCTCTGAAAGAGCCAGCTCCACCTCTCCGGACAAGGACACCTCCACCCCTTCCGCTTGATACTGAATGGACAGAGAATCCACGCGCATGGCCCGGGGCTTGCGGTAGGCCGCACGGTTCCACACCTGCGCCAGCGACGGGCTGAAGGCCACCTTGGACATGGCTTCGGCCATGTGCAGAGCCGGATCCAGTTTTTCCCCAGGCACGTTATAAGCCTCGGACTCCGGCAGCCGCGTCCGCACCCGCTGGGTCTGGCGCTGCAGAGAGAGAATCTCGCCCTCCACGTCAAGCTTTTGCGTGGTCAAATCCACAGCATAGTAGCCAAGCCCCAAAAGCATGAGCAACAAAGCACCCCACAGCCAAGGCTCCATTTTTTCCATCGGGCGCAGGTACCGCTCCTGCTTGGGGCCCAGGGACATGGCCGGCTGCAGGGCGTCCACTGCGCCAGGCAGTGAAGAATGCCAGATACTCCCTTGCTGGTCCTGCAACGGGGCGACCGGCAAAATGTTCACAGGAGGTTCTGTCTCAGGCGGCTCCCATTCAGGGCACATATCCATCACGCCCAACCAGTTCAAAGCCTTGATTTTGGCGCCCATAAGCTGCTGCAAAGTGTCCAGGTCCCGCAAGACGGTATACACGCCGTCGGTAAGCGACGATGCAGAATCGTCGACAATGGGATAGCGCCTGGCGGAAAATATGCGGCCGTCTTTGGCAGCGACCGTCAACAAAGCCTGGGAGGCGGGCATGACCACGGCGGCGGCGGATTTATGGCTCATGCGCGCAGCCAGGCTGGCCAGAAAGCCCATGGTGTCGTACAGCAGGTACCCGCCGGAGTGTTCTGCGCCGGCGCTGTGCAAGGCCTGCAGCCGCATCCGGGGCAATATCTGATAAAAGACCTTGCAGCGGTCTGCACTGACCTTTTCTTTGGAGTACACCCACAGGTCGCTCTCGTTTGTCAACTCGCCTTGCTCTTCCAAACGCTTGCGGAGCATGACCGCTGCAAACTTTGGCTTGGCGCTCACTTCCAGGACGCCGGCCCCGGCAGATTCGGGAAAATCGGCAATGATGTGCAAAAAACCCGAATACTCCAGATACGAATCCAGCTTGCGCACGCCCTTGGAGGTAAAGAGATGCTTCTCTTCCCCCATGTCCAGCACAAAATCTGGAAATGATTTCAGCTCCTCCACAGTCCAGGCTGTGCCCAACGTTACATCGCCACATTGATTCTTGATCAAAGAATCAAGGCTGTCTTCGTCCGCATCAGCTTCTGCTTCCGGTTCTTCTTTGGGTTTCTCACTCGCTTCCTCTTCTGGTTCTGCAGAAGAACCGACAGACTGCGCGCCTGCAGCCACGGTAGACTCATAGGCTCCCCGCAAAGAGTCCAGAGACTCCATCTCCACCCCTTTGACGCTGGTGCGCCGAAACGTAAGCTCCGGCTGCTCGCCTCCGTCAGGGTCTGGCTCCAGCTCCGGAGCTCCTTCGCTGGCGTGGCCGGCGGGCCTGCTGTCTGCAGCCCATTCTTCCGGCGCCGCCAAAAGCGTTGGCCCCTGATCCGCCGGAAACGGTCCAGAGTCTTCCAGCTGCACGTCAATATCATCCAGCGCCAAGCCGTCAGCGTAGGGCACAGAGGACTCGTCGACAGCCCCGGAGCTGTCGTCAGCCTCCACAGGCCCCATCTCCTCCAGCTCCACTTCTATTTCCGGCATGACCTCAGCCTCAGCCGCAGGCTCCTCTGCATAGACAGGGGGAGCCTCGTCAATAACAGGCGACGGCGCAGCGTCCAGCACAGGAGCGTTTGCATCGTCCAGACCTTCATCTACGGTTGGCTGCAGACCGGGCGCTGGCTCCAACAGATGACCGCCAGGAGAAGAATCTGCGTCCAGAATATCCAGAGGCTCTGGTCCGTCGTCGATGAGTGCGGGCTCGTCGTCGATGAGTGAGGGCTCGTCGCCGGCTCCGCCGGCAGCGCCAAAATCTTCACGCAACAACGCCAAGGGGTCCTGACCCGAAGCCTCCTCGTCAGCCGGCTCCAAAAGCCCGGCGTCTATCTCAGGGATGTCCTCATCAGGTTGCTGGCCCACTGGGGCGTCAGCATCGACAGGACTGTTCTTTTTGGCGTTGTCGTCCATTGCAGACCGTCTGGTTTACTCTTTAGGTATTAAAAATTGGCCATTCAAATGCACGTCAAACATTTCAGGCAGGTTCTCTTCCTCGCGATTCTGATTTCTGGCCAGGTCATTCTGCGCCTGTTCGTTGCTTTCTTCGTCTAAAGCCCCCTCTTCTCCATCTGTGGACTCAGGTTTCACGCGTTTAACGTGAAGAAAGTTCGGGGAAAACCAGTACCCGGTAGACCGTTCATCGCTGTAAGAGACGTAGGTCAACAGGCTGGCCATTTCTGGCCACTCCACTCTGGCTTTGGTGTTGATAGTGTTAATAAACCAGTGGTCTTGCGGGTCCAGCCGGGCTTGTTGTACTGCCGTCCAGAGATGGTTCCAGGCTTGAATTTTTACAGCTTCTGCTTTGAGCTCGCTCTCCAGACGCAAGGTGCGTTGCAACTCAGAGCGCTGGTTGCTGCGCTGCATCTCCAGGGCGGCCAACTGCGTGCGCACAGAGCTGACGTAGTACATGCTTCCCGCCGCCAAAAAACTCAGCAGTATGGTTATGAACCAGCGAACTACCACAACGCGCTCCTAGGCTATCTGCGAGAGCAGATCATACACCGGCAGCAACAAGCCGCCGATAACCATGGCGAAAATAAGCCCCAGAAAAACCAGCATGGCCGGCTCTAAACTTTTGCCCAAAACCTCCACCAGGGCGGAAAGCCGCTCCCGGTAGACTGTCGCCACATACTCGGTTTGTTCTTCTATGCGGCCTGTTTGTTCGCCTACGTTAACCATGCGCACGGCAAAAGGATGCATGGCTTTGGCGGACCGCAAGCCGTCTGAAAGCGACTGTCCGGCGCGGATGCTCTCCCTCACCTGGTAAATACGCCGCTTGTACACTTCGTTGGACACAGCTTCGCTGATAATTTCTAGCGTCCGCATAATGCCCACCCCGGCAGCTTGGAGGATACCCAGATATTCGCTAATCCTCGCCACCATTGATGTATCGATAATGACGCTGATTACAGGCAAACGCAAGTTCAGATGGTCTGCATAGTAGCGAAACTGGGTTGATTTTTTCCGCAAAAACGAAAACACCATGACCCCAGCGACACCCGCCAGCAGGATATACCCTCCCCAAGCCGTTAAAAAATCTGATATGGCGATAACCAGCAATGTGAGAAAGGGCAACTCCACACCCATATTTGTAAACAAATCCATAAGCTGCGGCACCACAACAACAAACCAGAACGCAGACGCGCCAATAACGACAAAAGCAAGGAATCCAGGATACATAAGTGCACGCTTAGTGGCGCCGATTATCTGGTCCAGATGAATGAGGTGCTCGGCGGATTTTTTCAGCATTATATCCAGCTGGCCGGTTTCTTCGCCAATACGGCACATGGACTGAATAAGCGGGGAGAATATCTTGGGGTGCCGCTTTATGGCTTCAGAAAAAGTGTTGCCGGACTCAATGTCCGTACAGATGAACTTCAACGCCAGCGCCAGGCGCTCGTTTTTCAGATCAGTCAAAATATCCCGCAACGCGGTCAGCACCGGCACGCCTGCAGTAAGCAGCATGGAGAGGTTGTTGCATATCTCGGCCACGTCAGTACGCTTGACTTTGTAGAAAACATTGGTCCGAAAGCGCATGACGGCGGTGGTGACAGGGTTGACCTTGGCAATGGAGAGAACCACGCCCCCCTGACGCTCCAGGTAGCGCATGGCTGGCGTGGTGTCGTCAAACGGCAGCTCCACCATGCCTCGCACCACCTTGCCGTCGTCGCCCAGCATGCGATACCGGAATGCATTGCCTGCGGCCACTGTCAGTACCTCGTCCGACCCAGCACGCGGTGCATTTCTTCCACTGTGGTCAAACCTTTCAAGGTTTTTAAGACCCCCACGTCAAACATGGAGCGAAAGCCCTTCTGCAGGACCATGTCGTTGATCTCCGCCACTCGGGCGTCGCGCTCCAGCATTTCGCGTAGCTCACGGTCCAGCACCAGCACTTCGTACACCAGCGTCCTGCCCTGGTACCCAGTGCGGTTGCACACTTCGCAGCCCAGGCCTCGGCGCAGCTTTTCCGCCTTCACCCCCAGGTAGTCCAGCTCTTCCTGACTGGGAGCGTACTCTTCAGCGCACTCTGGACAAATGGTCCGGACCAGCCGCTGGCTGACCACGCAGACCAGGGCCTCGGCCAGGGTCAGATTATCCATACCCAGACCTCGCAGCCGGGGTATGGCGCCCAGAGCCGTGTTGGAGTGCAGCGTAGAAAGCACCAGATGGCCGGTGGTGGCTGCAGTCAGGGCAGTGCGGGCGGTCTGCTCGTCGCGCATTTCGCCTATGAGTATCACATCAGGGTCATGCCGCAAAAAAAAGCGCATGGCGTTGGAAAAATCGTAGCCCGCCGCCTGGTTCACCTCTGTCTGCCGCGCCAGGGGCACCACATATTCAATGGGGTTTTCAATGGTGAGCACGTTCTTGCCAAGCAAGTCCAAGGTGATAAGCCCGGCGACCAAGGTAGTAGATTTACCAGAGCCGGTGGGGCCGGTAAGCAGGACAATGCCGAAGGGCTCTTCAAACGACTTGTGCAGCACCTCCAAATCCTCCTTGAGAAAACCCAACCCAAACAAAGAAAAGCTGGCCTTTTCCTGGCTGAGCAAACGCAAGACCAGGTTTTCGCCAAACGGCGTGACCAGAGAAGAAACACGAATGTCATAGCGCCGCTCAAGCAGGTTGGCGGTCCAGCGTCCGTCCTGAGGCAACCGCTGCTCGGAAATGTCCATGCCCGCCTGCAGCTTGATGGCGGTGATGACCCGGGTCAACTGCTTGGGTATGAAGGTTTCGTTGGCCAACACGCCGTCCACGCGAAAAGCGATGGAAATGCCCTGAGCCATGGGCCGTACATGTATGTCCGTGGTCCGCTTTTTCACAGCCAGCAGCAGCAGGTAATTGATGCAGTTTTCCGGATTCACAGTGTTGGTGGAGTCTGCAGCAAGCACGTCTATTTCCCGCTGCAGCAGCTCCTCGACCGGGTTTTCCAAAAAATAGAAAAAGTTGTAGATGGAAGAAACCACACGGCTTTCTTCCGCCACCACAAACCTGGGTTTCATGCCGCTGGAGCGGACAATGGCCTGTTCCAGTTGGGGGCTGGGCAGCTCGCTGGTGGCGGTCACCAGTTCCCCGTCGCGCTCGCGGATGGGAAAAATGCGCAGATTCAGACACAGATTCCGGTTAAACTTCCGCAACACTTGGTTGTCCGGCTGGATTTTGGAGAGGTCCACATACTCAAGCCGCAGCTGCTCCGCCACCGACGTAACCAGGTCGTACTCAGAGACAAGGCCAACGCGTGTGAGAACAGACCCCAACTTCTCGCGAGTGACCTTTTGCACTTGCAAGGCGTAGCGGATGTGCTCATCGCCGATGAAGCCCTTTTCTTTCAGCAAGTCGCCGAGACGAATAGGCGCCGCCATGGCCAACTCTCCTCACCCGGCCTTTTGAGATGCAGCGTTCAGGCAACGGGAAAAAATTAGACTTTTTTATGACTTTTACACGACTTTTTCAATACGTCAAGTACAGCAACATGTTGTCTTCAATTTGTCACAACAGCTGCTCACCGCTTCACAGCCCGGCCCATGGCGGTCAGCCAGAGCACTGTTTCCGGGCTCGGCTCTCCAGACCCCTGCAAACCCTGCTCGCGCTGAAAAGCGTACACTGCCCGCCACGTCCCGGAGCCATAGCGGCCGTCTATGGCTTTGTCATAATACCCCAGGTCGGCCAGCAGCCGTTGCAACTCCTTGACAGGTTCGCCCTCCATATCTGGCTCAAAAGGCTCCGGAATGACCACTGTAGGCTTCCACACCCCAAGCCAGCGAGGTCCTGAACCAGTTTTTTTGCGCCAAGCCACAGCATGGTAAAGTTCCCCCCGTCCAGGCGGCAGAGCGTCCAGCTCTGCAGCCTGCAGGTTGGCCGGCAACACCCTGGCAAACATCCCCGCATCCTGTGCATTCACCGCCCTTTCAAGCTCTACAGCCAAGCCAGGCAGCCCCAGATCGTCCAAAAACGCCGCCAAATCAGGGTCAGGCGCGCCAGGCTGACCGGTCTTCGGCGCCTTTACGGCGGCCTGTTCTGGCGTAGTTTCCAGCTCCTTTGCCGGCGCAGGCTCGCGCAGCACAGCTGGTTGCTCTGCTGCGGCTTGTTTCTGGCTTTGTCTTTCTCCTGCTGGCGGCAGATACTCCACCGGCGCCCGCGTTCCCATGTCTGCAAAAAAACCAGGAGGCGCGAAAACATACAACACGGCGGCTGTCAGCAACAGCGCCCCCCCCAGCGCCAGACCAGCCTTGGCCGCCAGGTTGCTCTTGGACGGCGAGTCCAAAGCCCGCCGCACCTCGCCATGACAAGCCGCAATGTCTTGCAGGGCTTCCCGTACGACGCTTTCCGTTAGACTGCTTTGATTGGTGGCCACCAAGGCGTACAAACTTTTTTCCATGATCAGGTTAATCAGCCGCAGACTGCCGCATGAACCGGCCCATACCTTGTCCAGAGCCTTGCCGGAGAGCCGCAGCTGGGACCCGGCCGCCGACAGCTTGAAATTCACATAATTGGCGGTCTCCTCCCGGGATAGCGGCTCCATATTCAAAAAAATGTTCACCCGGCTGCGCAATTGGCGCATGTCCTCCTGCTGCATGCGGGCCATAAGCTCCGGCTGGCCCACCAGGAGAATCTGGACGAGCTTCTCCCCCTCCAGCTCCAGATTAGAGAGCATGCGCAACCCTTCCAGAGCGTCTTTCTCCAGGTTGTGCGCTTCGTCTACTATAATAGCGCAGTTCTTGCCTTTCTTCGCCTGCTTGATGAAAAACTCATGTAGCTGGCTGACTAGGGAGGAGAGCGAATCGTCCTGGGCTGGATTCATGCCAAAATCCCGGGCTATGGCCCAAAGCAGCTCTTCCTTGTCGAATATGGTGTTGAATATCCACGCAGTCTCGACGCCCTCCTGGTCCAGCACGGGCAATAGCTGCAGCAACAGAGAGGTTTTGCCGTGGCCCACCTCGCCAGTGAGGACCAGAAAACCCTTGCGGGCTTGGATCCCGTAAAGCAGCTCGTCCAGAAAGCGCTTGGTTGCGGCGGTGTGAAAATACGCCTCCCGACACGCGCCTGGCGGAAACGGATTGGCCTTCAGGCCAAGCGTGGAAAAAACGTCAGACGCCATGAAGATCACCCCCGGAGCATAAACTCCTGATCGAAATTCCCCCCGAAATTGTGGCCATTCTGACGTTTTTCATAATAATATGCAACCGCAAGAATCGCCCAAATCCACCGCCTGACAGCGCTGACCAGGCAAACCGGCCTATATGCAACCGCAAGAATTGCCCAAATCCACCGCCTGACAGCGCTGACCAGGCAACCCGGCCTATATATCTGGAAGAATTGCCCAAATCCACCGCCTGACAGCGCTGACC
>CAYTSA010000087.1:0-14246 GCA_964440345.1 uncultured Desulfovibrionaceae bacterium
ATCTCGACGGCGCGGAAGCTGCGGGAGAGCGAGGCGCGGCTGCAGCTCGCGCTCAGCATCCTGCCTCTTGTTGTCTTCAACCAGGATATGCGCCTGCGCTACACCTGGATGCACGCCCCTTCCCCCGACTTCACGGCCAAGCAAATGCTCGGCAAGACCGACGCAGAACTCTGGCCGGAGCAGGACGCCGCCATACTGACAGAGATCAAACAGCGGGTGCTGGAAAGCGGAGCAGGGGCGCGGCAGAATGTCTCGATTGGCGACAAAGGCAAAACCCTGGTCTATGACCTGAAGGTTGAACCCTTGTGCGACGAGGCCGGCGCAATCATCGGCGTCAACGGCGCAATGTTGGCTATCACCGGCCAGCAATGCCTGGAGCTCTCTGAACCGACGGATGGAGGCGATGCAGGCAGCGTGACCGTGACAACCAAGGCGCCGGCTCATGAATAGCAAAGCTGACAGACCAGACGCCGCTTCGAACCTGCGACTCAAGGCGGAAGCCATTGCCAGAGAAAAAAACGCCCTGGCGTCTGACGACATCGCGGCCCTCTCGCCCGAGGAGGTCCAACGGACGCTCCATGAACTGAGAGTGCACCAGATCGAACTGGAGTTGCAGAACGAGGAACTGCGCGCGGCCCAGACAGAGCTGGAGCAAAGCCGGGAGCGTTATTTCGACCTCTACGAACTGGCGCCAGCAGGCTATTGCACGCTTTCAGAGCATGGGCTGCTCGTGGAGGCCAACCTCACTGCCGCCAGCATGTTGGGCGCCCCCCGAAGCATGGTGGTCAAACAACCCTTCTCCCGCTTCATCTTCAAAGACGACCAGGACACATACTACCTCTACCGTAAGAAACTCTTTGAGACGGGTGAGCCGCAGCAGTATGAACTGCGGCTGGCCAGGCCCGACGGCGCCGCGTTCTGGGCGTATCTGAGCACCCGCGTGGCGCGGGACAGCGAAGACGCCCCGATCTGCCGCGTGGTGCTCACCGACATCACGGAGCGAAAGCGGACGGAGGAGGCGTTGCTGGACACCCTGACCGAGCTGTCGGCAATCTATCACAACGCCCCCATCGCCATGCTGTTGCTGGATGAAGACAGACGGGTGCGCAAAATCAATGGAGTTTCCGCGGAGTTCGCCCACCGCCCCGCGGAAGAGATGCTCGGCATGAGAAGCGGAGAAGCGCTACGCTGTCTGCATCATCTCGACGACCCGCAAGGCTGTGGATTTGGGCCTGCCTGCCAAACATGCATCATTCGCCAGACAGTGATGGACACCTTTGCCAGCGCGCAAGGCAGAAAGAACATCGAAGCAAGCCTGCCTTTTCCCGAGGGGCCAACATCCACGACGAAAGACCTCCAGATAAGTACTGCGTATCTGGAACTAGCCGGCAAGCCAAGGGTTCTGGTTTGCATGCTGGACATCACCGATCAAAAGAAAAACGAGAAAGACCTGATCACTGCCAAGGAGCAAGCCGAGGCCGCCAATAGCGCCAAGTCGAATTTCCTGGCCAACATGAGCCACGAGATACGCACGCCCCTCAATGGCATTCAGGGCATGCTCGACTTACTCAAACTCTCCTTCCTCGACACGGAGCAAAAGGAACACCTCGACCTTGCTTTCCAGTCGTGTCAACGGCTGGCACGGCTGCTCAACGACATCCTGGACCTTTCCAGGGTCGAGGCAGCGCGACTGCCCCTGCTGATGGAACCGTTCAGCCTCACTGAGGCCCTGCACTCCTCGGAGGTCCTGTTCCGCCCCACTTCACGCCAAACCGGCGTCGCGCTGCATTTCCATGTGGACCCGGCCATCCCCGACGGCCTGCTCGGGGATACATTCCGGCTGCAACAGGTGGTCAACAACTTCATCGGCAACGCCTTCAAATTTACTGTATCCGGCAGCATCAGCGTTGCGGCGCACCTTCTCCCTGGGACAAAGGCTGGACAGTCGCGGGTGCTGTTCTCGGTCGCGGACACAGGCTGCGGAATCCCGGACGACAAAATCGACGAGATATTCAAGCCCTTCACCCAGACCAGTGGCGGCTTCAACCGGAAGCATCAGGGCGCGGGCCTCGGCCTTGCAATCTGCAAACAACTGATCGGCCTCATGGGTGGCGCCATCACCGTGGACAGTGAGGTCGACAGAGGAACAACCATATACTTCTGTATCTCTTTCGAACGCTGTACGCATTTTCAGGCGGCCCCTGACGGGAGCTACACAACTCCCGAGTCCGTGGGGGTGGCCAGTGGCGAGGGGAATGTTCTCGCCGCAGTGTCGCGTGTGCTCATCGCTGAAGATGATCAGGTGAGTGCACTATTGGCAAAAAGGCTCCTTTCCAAAGCCGGGGTAACTGTCAAAGTCGTTGAAGATGGAGCGCAGGCTTTGGCTGCGTTACGCCAAGAGCATTTCGACTTGGTGCTGATGGACGTGCAGATGCCGGTCATGGACGGCATTGAAGCTACCCGGGCAATCCGTAATGGCGAGGCAGGGGGTAACAAGCAAAACATCCCCATCATCGCCATGACTGCTTACGCCATGTCCGGGGACCGGGAAAACTTCCTGGAGGCGGGCATGAACAGCTACGTGGCCAAGCCTTTGGAGATGGGAGTGTTGCTCAAGGCCGTTGAAGAAACCATTGGTACTCAAGCATGACAATGGATGGGATATTTCCCAGACATGCTGGTGGATGCTATCCTCGGGAAAAAGTATAGCCAATGAGCAAACAGCCAGAGACTTCATGGGAGAAGGATTGAAGTCTTGCCGGCGCCAACAGCAAAGAGCAATACATTGGCAATGAACTCGAACAAATCTTTAGGGCCATATACAGGCCCTATAGCATTTAACGATTGAAATGCGTGCATTACGAGGGGCAAAGCCCGTCTACAAGCATTCACGTCAATGATTTGCAAGCAAATCCTTGCAGAGCATTTCAACTGTGAAATGCTCTAGTGAGTTCTTGTCGCATCTGGCCATTGACAAAATGTCCATGACTTCTCAGCGCAGTCCAGCAGGTCCACGGCCCGGCCGGCGGCCAGGGCAGGAAACATATGGTTCAGCCGGAAAAATGGCGTATCACGCCCAGCAGCGCATCCAGTTCAAAAGGTTTGGCCAGATACCCGTCCATGCCGGCGTCACGAAACGTTTTCTTGATTTCGGTCATGGCGTGGGCGGTGAGGGCGACAATGGGCACGCGGGCCTTGTCCTGGCCGGCTTCTCCGTTGCGGATGGCCTTGGCCGCCTCCAGACCGTCCATGACTGGCATTTGCACGTCCATCAACACGAGATCGTAGGCTTTTTCACGCAACCGTTCCAGGGCCTCCTGTCCGTTTAACGCCTCATCCACAGCTATGCCCTGACGCTCCAACATCCGGCTTACAGTCATGCGGTTTACCCGGTCATCCTCCACCACCAGAACGCGCTGCAGCTTCTGCGCCAGGGAAACAGGACTGTTTTCCAGAACGGAGTGCGCCTCTTCAGGAATGCTTTCAAAAGGCAAAGAAACCCAAAAAGTGCTGCCGTGGCCCAACTCGCTGTCTACGCACAGACTGCCTCCCAACAGTCCTGTCAGCCGGCTGGCTATGGGCAACCCCAGGCCGGCGCCCTGATACTTGCGGGTCAACCCCCGGTCCGCCTGGCCAAAGGAAGCGAAAATTATTTCGTACTCATCAACGTCAATGCCGGGCCCGTTATCGCGCACGGAAAAGGCCAGCTGCACCCTCTTGCCCTGCCCGGGTCCAGCTCGCATCACGTCCAGGGTCACTGTTCCTGTTTCGCTGAACTTCACAGCGTTGCCCACCAGATTGAAGAGTATCTGCCGCAACCGCTGTTCGTCGCCCATGACGCGCGCAGGCGTCTCCGGAGCAATGGTAATCTTGAGCGCTAGCCCTTTTTCCATGGCCATGAAACCAAAAAGATTCTCCACAGAGATGATCACGTCTTGCACGTGCAAGAGCTCGTTAACCACAGCCAGCTTGCCCGCCTCCACCGCGGAGAGGTCTAGTATATCCGACAGCAGGCTGGTCAGCCGCTTGCCGGCAAGCAATGCAGCGTCAACACATTCGCGCTGGTCGAGGTCCAGTTCAGAGGATTTGATCAGCTGCAGCATGCCGATGACGCCGTTAAGCGGGGTGCGTATTTCATGGCTCATGTTGGCCAGGAACTCCGACTTGGTCCGGCTGGCCGATTCGGCTGCCTCTTTGGCCTCCAGCAGCTCCTGCTCGTTGCGCTTGCGCTCGGTGATGTCCTCAAACACCGTGGCGAACTGGTCCGGAGCAACAGACACCACAGACACCGAAAAATGCTTTTGCATGGGCGCAAAGTACGGTTCAAACTGGTAGTTCCGCCCGGTCAGCGCAACGGTTGAAAATTCCTTAAGATAGGGCGCGAAATCCACCCCATATACCTCGCGGCCTGTCTTTCCTACGGCTTGTTCGCGTGGTATGGACAGCATCCGCTCGTAAGCCGGGTTCACGTCCAGCAGCCGGTAGTCCACAACCTGTCCGGCTTGACCGCGCACCAGCTCATGCAAAGCCACGCCTTCCTGCATGGAGGCGAACAGGCTGTGAAACCGTTCTTCGCTGGCTATGAGCGCTTCCTTGGCCTTGCGTTTGTCCAGCAGCAACAGCACGCTGGAAACAAACGCCTGGATTTGCATGACGTCGTCATCAGTGTAGTCCGCCTGCTTGTTTGCCACTGCAGCTATGGCGGCAACATTGCCCTTTTTCAGAATAGGCACGGAAAGTAGCCTTGTTATGGGCACATGCCCGTCCGGTACGCCTTTCTTGCCGGGGTGGTTCTGGGCATAATCGTTCAGGATCAAGGGTTTCAGTTCCCTGACCGCCCGGGCCCACACTCCGGCGGATTGCACAGGAAAATGCAGGGGCGTCGTCCCTACAGAGCACGCGCTCATGACCGACCTGGACCAATTGTGAATGCTAACTTCGCCAGCGTCATCATTCAAAAAACCAAAAAAGGAAAAAGCGCTGCCAGTCAGCTTCTGAATCTCTTCCAGCACGAGATCGCATAATTCACTAAAGCCGGCTTCAGTCATCTGGGCCACGTTCCACAAAGACTGCAGCCTGTCCTGCAGAGCCTGGCGCTCTTCCTGGGCTTCTACCCTTTCGGTCACGTCCTCGGCGTGCAAAAGCACTTTGTCAGGACCAGTAAAAACCCAGACGCCGCGTATCCACTTTTTCTCGCCGCTTGTGGGAAGGATGTAGCTAAACGTCCTGCGAATAGTGCGCTTCTCAGACACACACTGTTTCAGCGCCTGGAAAAGATGGCGGTTTTCCAGCGCTTCATATAACCGGCTGGCCCGCACGCCCATGAGTGTAGACATCTGGCCATGGGCGAGTTTGTCGGCCGCCTTATTGCAATCGGAAAGTTCAAAATCGCCGTCTTGTCTTTTCCAGACGAAAATAGGGACGGGAAGATCATCAAAGTGCGCCCTGTAGCTCTCTCCATTGGGGCCAGTTCCGGCCCTGGCGCGCTCTAGTTCTTTCTCCAGCTCGGCGATGCGCCGCCGGGCTTGTTGCAGTTCTTCGTGCAGGCTGTGTTGTGTACCGGTATGGTCCGGGCCCATTCCCTCCCCCTGGAACGCTGTTTACTGAGGGTGTTGAACAATGACTTTTTTTAACACGCAGCTATGGATGTACAGCAAAGGCTACGACATGGATAATAGTATTCAATTTTTTCACTCATAAAGCAACAACAACAACGCAGAACCGGGCAGTTGGCCGCCCATGGCGCCAGGACTGAATTGGGCGCTCGTGTTGCCTGTCCTGGCCCGGTCCGCCAGCTCGCAAGCCGCCGCCCCCACCGTCGTACCCAGGTCAAGCTCTGGAACGCCGGAAGGCTCCACCGCCAACCGAATGGACACCCGGTCAAACGCCGCCATGGCGTCGTTGTCCACAGCCTCAGGAATGGACTGTTCCGCAATCTTCTCCACATAACTTTTATCAGGATTCAGCCGCGCCATTTTCACGCCTGCATCAAGAAAACCATTATATTGCACGAGAATGTGGGGATGATCCAACGCAGTTTGGGCGTGGTCCTGCTGGCCGGCGACCACAATGAACATGACGTCAGGGTGATGTTCGACAATCTCCGAGAACCAGTACTCCCCGTTGCGGACCAGCCAAAAATCGAGGGCCTGGCTGGACGTGGCCAGATGGTCCGGCGGGTCCTCCGGAAAGACGGAAAAATCCTCCGCAGCCGTGGTCAACTGCACGGAAAGGTACGCTTCGCAACCGGATTCCCGGTCCCACACAAAGGGGAGCGGGGCGTAGTCCACCCCTGAATCAAAGAGGTCGTTCTGGTTGACGTCAAAATAAAAGCCGCCAAGCAATAGTCCGCAAGGGTCGCTGGGCGTTGTCACCGCCAGGTCCGCAGCGTAGCGCAGCACGGTGTAGTCGAACTTCCCGGTGGTCGAACTGTAAGCCGGATTGCGCAACGGATTCGTGTTTGGCCCCTGGGCGTGAGAGCCGGCTTCTAGCGTGGGCATGGCGTCGCCCACAGGCGATTCCCAGTGCAGCAGAAAAGCCAGCGGCTTCAGCTCTTTCCCGTGCTTGCCGGCCGCAGCCATGACAGCGTTGCCGCCGTTGGACGCGCCAACCATGCCCACGGCGCCGGTCAGTGGTATGTCCGGGCCAATCAGCTGGGCTAGGCTCTTGCCGTCCATGTCCGGAATCAAGCCTTGGGCAAAGCGGACCACGTCCGCCAGGGCCTGCACGGAGTCGGCGCCCCGGTAGTCGAAATCGCCCCCGCTCTGCCAATCGCCCTGGCCGCTGCCGGGAAAGTTGAAGGACAATTCCACAAAACCGTATTCGTCGAGGCTCAAGCCTTTTTCTGAAAGCATCGCCCCGTCCGTGCCGCCGGTCACGAACACCACAGCCGGCGCGCCGTCTGCGTAGCGCGGTGTATCAGGAACGTCCACCCGCACGGCCAGGCCGCCGTTTCCGGCTGCGGAAGAGGCCACGCGGGCGTACAGTGTGGCGGCGTTGGCCGGGACCACAAAAATGAAATACAGAAAAAGAACTATACTGGAAGATCGCATTGCCCCACTGTTCAAACCCTCAAAGTTCTCAGGCTTACGTGTAACAAACTGCTAGCAGCACTGGCAAGAAGCAGCGCAAACTAAATAGCCCGATATAAAGCCGGGCCTCCCATCTGGGAAGCCCGGCTCGTGAGTGCTTGGGTAGTCGGCGTAAAGCGGCTTAGTACATGCCGCCCATGCCGCCCATGCCGCCCATGCCGCCGCCAGGCATGGCCGGGGATTCATCTTTCTTGGGCGCTTCGGCAATGGAGCATTCGGTGGTCAGCAGCAGAGACGCCACGGAAGCTGCGTTCTGCAGCGCGATGCGGGTCACTTTCTTGGGATCGATGACGCCGGCCTTGATCAGGTCTTCGTAGTCGCCCACTGAAGCGTTGAAACCATAGCCGTCCTTGCTGGCGCGGACTTTTTCCACCACGATGGCGCCCTCGAAACCGGCGTTGGTGGCGATCATACGCAGGGGCTCTTCGATGGCGCGGCGCACAATGGATACGCCAGCCACTTCGTCGTCATCAGCCGGGGTGATGGCGTCCAGGGCGCCGTAGCAGCGCACCAGAGCCACGCCGCCGCCAGCCACGATGCCTTCTTCCACAGCAGCGCGGGTGGCGTTCAGAGCGTCTTCCACCCGGGCTTTCTTTTCCTTCATTTCAGTTTCAGTAGCAGCGCCAACGTTGATCACAGCCACGCCGCCCACGATCTTGGCCAGCCGCTCCTGCAGCTTTTCACGGTCGTATTCAGAGGTGGTTTCGTCGATCTGGGCGCGAATCTGTTTCACGCGGGCCTTGATGTCCTCAGCTCCGCCAGCCCCGTCAACGATGGTGGTGTTGTCTTTGTCAATAGTGACGCGCTTGGCGCGGCCCAGCTGGTCCAGCTGCACGTTTTCCAGCTTCAGCCCCATGTCTTCGCTGACAACCTGCCCGCCGGTAAGGATGGCAATGTCCTGCAACATGGCCTTGCGGCGGTCGCCAAAGCCAGGAGCCTTGACAGCGGCAACCTGCAGAGCGCCGCGCAGCTTGTTTACCACCAGGGTGGCCAGGGCTTCGCCTTCCACGTCTTCGCCAATGATGACCAGCGGCTTGGACAGTTTGGCCACCTGCTCCAACACTGGCAGCATATCCTTCATGTTGGATATTTTCTTTTCGCAGATAAGAATCAGCGGCTCGTCCATTTCGCAGACCATCTTCTCAGGATCGGTCACGAAGTAGGGGGAGAGGTAGCCGCGGTCGAACTGCATGCCTTCCACCACGTCCAAGTTGGTTTCCAGGCCCTTGGCTTCTTCCACGGTAATAACGCCTTCCTTGCCCACTTTGTTCATGGCCTCGGCAATGATGTTGCCGATGGTGGCGTCATTGTTGGCGGAAATGGAGCCTACCTGGGCGATTTCCTTCTGGTCGCGGGTGGGCTTGGCCAGCTTGGCCAATTCTTCCACAATGGCTTCCACAGCCTTGTCGATGCCGCGCTTGATGGCCATGGGGTTGCGGCCGGCGGCTACCAGCTTCACGCCTTCGGTGAAAATGGATTGGGCCAGAATGGTGGCGGTGGTGGTGCCGTCGCCTGCCACGTCAGAGGTCTTGGAAGCAACCTCCTTGACCATCTGGGCGCCCATGTTTTCAAACTTGTCTTCCAGTTCGATTTCCTTGGCCACGGTCACGCCGTCTTTAGTGATGACCGGGGAGCCGAAAGATTTTTCGATGACCACGTTGCGGCCTTTGGGGCCCAGTGTCACTTTCACGGCGTTGGCCAGTTTGTCTACGCCGATTTTGAGCTTTTCGCGCCCCTTGGCGTTAAACAGAATTTCTTTTGCGGCCATATGTCTATCCTCCTTGATGTCTCTTATGATGAAATGTAAAAAATCCTAGCCGTACAAACTGATATCGCTCAAGTCGATTGCTAGTCTATGATAGCCAGAATATCGTCTTCGCGCATTACCAGATGCTCCACGCCGTCAATCTTCACTTCAGTGCCGGCGTACTTGTTGAAAAGCACCACGTCGCCCTTTTTCACCTGCATTTTCGCAGTCTTTCCGTCATCGGCGGTCTTGCCGGGGCCAGCGGCCACGACTTCTCCCTTCATGGGCTTTTCCTTGGCGGTGTCCGGGATGATGATGCCGCCACTGGTGACTTCTTCCTCTTCCAAGCGCTTGACGAGAACGCGATCATGCAACGGTTTCAGCTTCATAACTATACCTCCGTAATGTGTGGTCGTGTAATGTTTTGTTAGCACTCGCACTCGATGAGTGCCAACAGCTTCCGAGAATCGAAATATACGCACAGTCGAAAAAAAGGCAAGACCTTTTCCCTAAAAAATTTGTAAGAGAAGCGACAACAGGAGATTACTGCTGGCGGCTGCGGCGGCTAGGCCCGCTTCGCGCCGTAGACCTTCTCGAAAAACAAATCCATATTCTTCTGCGGGCCCACCGCTATAAGCGTGTCGCCGGCGTGGATAGGCTCCAGCGAGGACGGGTTGTAGACCCTGGTCCCGTCCTTGCGTTTGATGGCCACCACAATCAAATCGTAGTCGTTGCGGATATTGGCGTCCATGAGCGATTTGCCCACAAATGGCGCGTGGTCCGGGATTTTCAGCTCCTCCAGGGCCAGCTCTATGCCTTCGCCGGAGAGGGCCAACTCCAGAAAGTCTGTAACCGTGGGCCGCAAGATATTTTGGGTGATGCGCATGGCCGCGCTGGCGTAAGGCGAGACCACGTGGTTAGCGCCGGCCCGGTAGAGCTTTTTCTCCACGCCCTTGCTGCTGGCCCGGGCGCTGATGAACAGGTCTGGCCGCAGCGCGCGGGCGGTGACCACGATGAACAGATTGTCCGCGTCCCGGTTGACCACCGAAACCAGCCCTTTGGCCCGCTCCACGCCGGCCTCTATGAGGCTCTCCTCTTCCATGGCGTCGCGCTGCAAACAGGCGTAGCCTTGCTCTTCGCTACGCAACACGGCGCTGGCGTCGGTGTCGATTACCACTATGTCTGTGCCGTGACGGGACAGCTCGTCGGCCACTATTTGGCCCATCTGGCCATGTCCGCAGATGATGTAGTGGTCGTGAAATTTCTGTAGCCGTTTGCGCACTTTGCTCCTCCGGTAGAGTTCCATCCCGGCGTCGTCCAGGAAAAGGTTGCCTATGAACGCCGCAGTGGAGGCCACCAAGCCAAACCCGACGAATATCAGCGCCATGGCGAAAATGCGGCCATTGTCCGAAAGCTCGAAGGGCGCCACCGTGGTCAGCGTGCCTATGGTCAGGTACAGCGCCTGTATGGGCGTGGCGCCTTCCAGGGCCATAAAACCAACAGCGCCCAGCACAAAGAGAAATACGAGCAACAAAAGCAATATTTGTGCGAAGCGCACCTTACGGCCAAATGACGTTTCTCGCACGACCTTTCACCTTGGCGCCGCAAGCGGCGGGATGTTCCTGGAATTTTTCCGCACATAAACATAGCATGATGGCCTTGTCCAGACTGGCGGGCCAGCGTATCGTGCCCTACATGAAAACGCCGCTCTACAACTCAATCTCTATCGACCCAAATTGCTTCCACTTCCTGTTCATAGGCGAGGTCAAGGCCCACGGCTTGAACCACTATGTGGCCAGGGCCATAGCCGCCGACAGGGGCCAGCCCGCCGCCGCCGTCTCCCTTGTCCCGGACGCGCTGCAGCGCTATCCCTGCCCCAACGTCATGGCCCTGAACCCCGAGGCGGCAATGCAGGCGCAAACGGAAAACCGGGATGTTGCCCTGCGCATTCCCATGTCCCGGTTTTCAGTCTATGTGTCCACCGCCCGGCTGGTGCAGGACCTCATTACCGAGCTGCTGCGCAAGCAGCCCTATATTCCAGTATGGATGTTTGAGTCCAAGCCGGAGCTGGCCCTGCGCATGATGGACCGGGTGGAGCTGATTGGCCCGCGCGCCTCACTAGCCTATCGGTGCAACGACAAAACCTGGCAGTATGAAACCCTGGCCGACGTGGCCCCCATGCTCGATTTTCGCATCTGTATAGGCTGTGAGGAGCTGCTGGACGTTACCGCGGCCATGCGGCCCAATTGCCCGGACGGCGTATTCGTCTCCATGGACTACTCTGCAGGCGGGTCAGAGTCCATGCTCACGCGCAGCCAGGACGACGTGGCCTGCCGCTTTGCCGAGCCGTACGGCCGCTACCTGGCCAGTCCCTACGTTCCCCACGCCTGGGATCCCACCTTGCTGGGCGTGGTTGGCAACGCCCAGGACGTATACATAGCCGGCGTAGCCGACATGCGCATAGAAAGCGGCAACGCCTTTCGCGGCTCCACCTGGCCTTCGCAGTTGCCCATGGAAACGCAGCACGAGCTGCGCGAATACACGCGCCGGGTTGGCCGCGTGCTCGGCGAGCTGGGTTTTCGGGGCATATTCGGCTGCGACTTCATAGTGGACCATGACGGCAACATCTTTTTTATAGAAGTAAACCCCCGCAAGCAGGGCACCACCATGGAGTTCTGCTGCGCCCTGGAACAGATGCTGCCCGCTGGCGCGCCCAGCCTGCCGGAGCTGGAGTACTGGGCTGTGACCCGGGACCGCTTTCCTGAGAACACAGCCTGGCCGGACCATGAATGGGCGTACCGCCACGGGTTGTATTGGGGAACCTACAACCAGAAAGTGGACTCGGAGTGCATAACCACAGTCTACCTGCCCCAGGCCATGGATGAGCGGGAGCTGTTCGCCCAGTGCGCCAATCATGGCCGGGCAGGACACATCATCATGGAACACGTGGGCAAAAGGGTGTCCGTCAAGCCTGGGACCTTTGCCGGCCGAGCCGCCGCCGTGGGAGCCTCCCGTGAAGAGATGGAAAGCGAGCTGGCCTGCGCCATCCGCCGATTGCGGCGTTCGCTGTAGCCGCGTCTGTACAGCTGTCCTCAAAACTGGACGAAGCCGCCGCCGCAGGGTACACTTTGCATCGCTGCCGTTCGCAATGCAGCAATACTCTATCAGGAGCGCACCATGACTGCTGACACTTTGGACACCCACACCCGCAAACTGCTTGACCAGTTGTTCGAACCGGCCAAGTCTGCCCAGGACAGCGACCGTAAACCTTTCGGAGACCTCGACAGACTCTACGCCGCTGCGGTGGAAACCACCGGCAAGACGCAGCCCATCGTCACCTTCTTCGACGCCCTCTTCCACGCCCGCCGCGAGAGTAGCCTGACGCCTGCTGATTTCGGCTACAGCCGGGACCAGCTGCTGGAGCTGTGCCTCAAGCATGAAACAATCGACGAACACGGCGTGACCGTGGGCGGCCGCGTGGGCAGCGCGCTGGACATAGCCCGCCAGGCGGCTGGCCGGGTGCGCGAGTATCTGTCCGCCAAAGACATGGAGGCGCCCAGCGGGCTGGAGCTGTGGGACCAGATACGCGAAAACCACAAACGCATCCAGAAAGTGCTGGCCATGACAGACGAGGAATGGAACTCTTTTGCCGGCCAGCTGAAATACGCTGTCAACGACGTGGAGACCTTGTCTCAATGTCTGGACATGCCAGCCGACCTGATAACCGACGTTACCCGGGTGACCAAAGACTACCGCATGCGGCTGACGCCGTATTACGCGGGGCTCATTGTCGATACCAAGGCCAACGACCCGGTGCTGCTGCAAGCCGTGCCCACAGCCGAGATGGTCGATACTGTAGGCGAGGAGATTCCGCCAGTGGCTTCGGACCATTCCCCGGCCCGGCTCATCGACCAGTTCTACCCCCGGGTGGCGGCCGTCAAGGTTACCAACATCTGCGCCATGTACTGCACCCATTGTCTGCGCATAGCCCATATAGGCAAGCATGACCGTCTTTTCTCTAAGACCGCTTACGCCGAGGCCCTCAATTATATCCGCGACAACGAGGAAATCCGCGACGTGCTCATCACCGGCGGCGACGCCTTCATGCTGCCCAACGAGACCTTGCGTTGGCTGCTGGACGAGCTGGACGCCATAGACCACGTGCGCATGAAGCGGCTGGGCTCCCGCGTGCCGGTAACCACGCCGCAACGGGTGGACGCAGAGCTGCTGGACATTCTGGAAGCCTCCAACGACCGCAAGCCGGTGCGGGTGGTCACGCAGATAAACACCGCCCAGGAAATAACCCCAGTGTCGCAGCAAGCCTTCAAGGACATCAGCAAGCGCGTCTTCGCCGTGCTCAACCAGGCGGTGCTGCTGCGCGGGGTGAACGACACCAAGACCAAAATGTGGAAGCTGTGCGAGACCATACAGGAAGCCTATGTGCGGCCCTATTACATATTTAACTGCTCCTACCGCAACCCACAGTACACACACATGCGCGTGCCAGTGGAAAAGGGCCGGGACATCGTGGAGTCCATGTACGGAAATATCTCAGGCGACGCCGTGCCGCGGTATATTGCCGCTGCCGGCGGCAAGATACCCCTGCACCGGGACAACGTGGCCGGCCAGGAGGGCAATGTGCTGGTGCTGCGCCGGCCCTGGGACGGCACGGAGAGCCGCTACCCGGACGCAGACCTGGAACTTTACGCTAACGACGACGCCTTCGCCTTTGCCAAGTATGGAAAATAGCCGCGCAATCCTCGATTTCTGCCGCAGCCGGGAAGAGGACATGCTCGCCCTGCTGCGCGAGCTGGTGGAAATAAACACGTATACGGAAAACAAGTTCGGCGCGGACTCGGCAGTCAGCGCGCTTTCCGCGCGCATTCAAGAGCTGGGCTTCACTGCAGAACGGACCCACCACGACGGCGTGGGAGACACGCTGGTCCATCGTTCGCTGGGCTATGCGCCCGGTGAACCGCACCTCGTTTTATGCGGGCACATGGACACTGTCTTTCCAGCCGAAATGGGTTTTGACCGTATGGACGTGGACGCCGAGACCGTGAAGGGCCCTGGCGTCATCGATATGAAAGGCGGGCTGGTCTGCGCCCTGTACGGGCTTATGGCCCTGCAGGAAATTGGCAAACTGGAGAACCTGCCCATCAGCTTCATCGTCAACGCAGACGAGGAAATTGGCTCTCCATTTTCCCGTGGCGTGATCCAGGAAGAAGCCGCCACTGCGGCAATGGCGCTGGTGTTCGAATGCGGCGGCTTGCAGGGAGAAGCTGTCACTGGCCGCAAGGGCAAGCAGTCCTACCGGCTGGAAGCAGCCGGCCGGGCTGGCCACGCCGGAGGCTTGACCGGCCCCAAGCCCTCGGCCGTGCTGGAGTTGGCCCACAAAACCATTGCCC
>CAYTSA010000087.1:14256-17189 GCA_964440345.1 uncultured Desulfovibrionaceae bacterium
TTGCCCTGGAAAACCTCAACGATCTGCAGCGGGGCGTCAGCGTGAACGTAGGCAAGACAGCCGGCGGCATGGGGGCCAACACGGTGGCCGCATCAGCCTGGGCGCTCATCGACACGCGCTTCGTCTCGCAGCAGATCGGCGGCGCGTTGCGCGCGCGCATAGAGAAACTGTGCGCCGCGCCAGACGTGGAAGGCGTGCAGTTGCAGCTGACAGCCGGCACGGGCCGGCCAGCCATGGAGCAGACGCCGGGCAACCGGGCGCTCTACGCTGTGGCCGAGCGCATGGCGCACATCCTGGGCATTCCCATCAAGGAAGAGCTGCGCGGCGGCGTGTCCGACGCCAACCTCTTTGCTGCAGCCGGCGTACCCTCCCTGGACGGCCTGGGCCCCCTGGGAGACCGGGACCACTCCACGGACGAGTACATGATCCGGTCCAGCCTGGCCGACCGGGCCGCCCTGGCCGCGCTGCTTGTCCGCGAAGCCTGGGCAAGGTAAGCGCTAAATTATGATTCAACATTCCCAAGGAACGATTCAACCTTGCACTTTCTAACAACTCTGTATTATTAAAAAGAACATGTCGACTACATTCAGTCCATTACGATACCCTGGCGGCAAAAGCACCATGGCCGCATATCTTGCGACACTGCTAGAATCAAACGGCCTTACCGGCCTGACATTCGCCGAACCATTTGCTGGCGGTGCAGGTGCATCAATATCACTTTTATACGCAGGCAAAGTATCATGTTTGGTGATTAATGATGCTGACCCGGCAATTCGAGATTTTTGGTTGGCTTTGTTTAGCAATACAGATGAGTTCTTACGGTTACTTTACGAAACACCAGTAACAGTCGATGAATGGCGAAAACAGCGTGAAGTTTGGGATGCACCTGACGCACACGATTTAGTATCACGTGGCTTCGCCACATTTTTCTTGAATCGTACTAACCGTTCCGGCATTTTGAGCGGTAGACCCATTGGGGGCCTGAAACAAACAGGAAACTATCCTATTACAGCACGTTATAACCCGGAAAGACTTGGAAAGCGTCTAACTCGTCTGGCCAACTGGCGAAAACATATCAGTGTTAGCGGTCTTGACGCGCTGGACTTTTTAGAGGCGGTAGCCCCGCGTCCTCCGTTTTTGTTTCTTGACCCTCCATATGTGGGTCAGGGCCGCCATCTTTATATGAACTCTTACGGACCTGAGCATCATGAACAATTGGCCAATTGGCTCAAAGCACATCAAGGAATTGCATGGGTGCTCACTTATGATGATCACCCTTTAATCCACGATCTTTATGGATGGGCCAACATATCAATCTCTTCATTACGCTATAGCGCCCAAACAAAACGCCAAGCAAAGGAATTGCTCATTTTACCGCCATGGCTTCATGCTCCCAACATCCGTCCTATACCTTTACGCTACACGGCCTCTGCAGCGTGATATAAGTCATTATAAAAAGCTTCCCACCATTCATCTAACAATCTCAAGACTTCTGAACCAGGCAAACTCTCCATGACAGAGACGTCTTCTCCTTTACTAATCCTAATCGCGCGCTGCACATAAGCAGGCAATCTATATCTATGAAATAATATTCCATAGCGCTTAGTCCTGTCTCTTATCAATTCTTGATAGTCATTTTTGTTATTGTCATATTCTTTTTCAAAAAGGGAAAATGGAAGAAACATAGCTATTACAGGATCAAGGGATGGAGCAACCTCATACCATCTATGTCTGAATTGTTCGATACAGCCTGTCGATAACTCTTTTTTTTCCCAATCTTTTCCACTGGCGACCTGCCCCCATAAAGTCAAAGCCCCGCCAGGGCCGTCTGCATGCGGAATCCACGCGATCACATCAATTTCGCCATCTTTCTTGTGTGTTAACGACTTCATGGATATGTTTGATTTCACAACCCCCTCTCCGCCCATTGCATTTTCAACTTTACGGAGGGCGTCAAGAAGACTTGTTTGATCGAGCCTTGGCCAGCCAAAAGCATAGACTTTCCCACCAAGATATCCTGCGGCGGCTAAGTTTGCGCAATGCTGAAATAGATTGCGTTCCTTTGCGATGGTAATGGGAGGGAGTTTATCTTCATCAATAACTCCTGAAAGAGGCAGGCTTAAGCGAAGGCACAAAAGATACGTGAGTTGCCCTGCATTGTTACGATCCAGATAATAGCGTAAGACTCCATCCTCCATATGGAATGGATATGCATCAGCAAGTGCATACATGCGCCGCTCTACCTCCTGTTCAACTCTGGCGTAGACTTGCTCACGCTGTGTATCCTCACTCTTATCAACTGCTACATCTATTGGGTCTTCTTCTAAAAAAGCATCTACAGGCGCATCTTCTGCCAACCCCACAGCCTCCCACAATACATCTACTTGTATCTCGCAAAATTTGTGTATCAAAGTCTGGAATTCAAGCCAATCCACTAATCTGGCTGCTGGTGTATCAGCGTATATTGGCATAAACACTATATTAGTCCTCCGAACTCTCTCCAGTACGCCGATTTTTCATATTCTGACATAAATTATGTGCAACTCCTCGCAAAGTCATTGCTGTATTGTAAAGCGAATCACTGCCTGAATAGCTATACACATTGCTTAGAGCTTTTTTGGCATTCTCTTCTGCACGATAAAGAGCTTCCTGGAACAGAACATCATCTGGAGTCAAAGAAGCGTAAGCTTGAGATAGATCGTGATTCATCTCCAATAAACTTAATGCCTTTTCATCTACCAGAACTTCTGCAAGATTTTTCACATCAGGGTTTTGCGAAGCCACCACCGGTTTTTTATTGTCCTTCTTGCTCCCATATAGCCATGTGCAAAGCTTTCCCAATTCCTCCACTTTATCTTCAGGGACAGGATTATCTACTATTTCCGACTGTGAAAAACTCGGAGGAAGCCCCAAATATTCGCGGACCTGGCCGC
>CAYTSA010000088.1:0-17090 GCA_964440345.1 uncultured Desulfovibrionaceae bacterium
AATACAAAAAAACTCGTTATGTTCGGAAAACCAAACAGATAGAATGCGTTTGCAATCACAAATCTATCACCAACGAGGCGCCGCCTCCATGCCCAATGAAGCATCAAGGTGAGCATTAGGGCGGGAGGCCGCAAGGGCCGCCCCTACACTATGACGTATTAATGTAACGTATCGTGCGCGTACTGACCTGAGCCAACTTCCTTCCTGCCCTGTAGCCGGCTTGCCTGGCCAGCGCCGCCAGGCCGTGGATTTAAGGGAATTTTCCTTGTTGACATCACTCATGCAGTTCGTATACATAACTTCTCTTTTTGAAAAATAGACGGCAACAGAACCTAGTTGCATGATGGAGGATATTTCCATGGCCAATCCCACTCTTGTCGGCGCAGAAAAAACCGCCGCCGGCGTACTGTTCAACGGTTTCATTTTGGACCCTGTGGTCGAAAAATGCGAAGGTTGCGAGAGAATCAAGACCTTTGAAAATCAGGATTTTTGCTCCAGCTACGCCATGCCCCACGCGAAATGGGCAAACGGAGCCTGTAACTTTGCCACCCACGTGAAAGCCGAACTGGACAAGTCCGGCAAGGTGAAGATCAACCCGCTGAAGGCTTCCAAGCGCGCCGCCCGCGGCCGCTAAGTTTTCCGCCTGCTTTCAGGGGGCGGTGTTCGCGGTCAATGCATACGCTACGCGGCGGGTCGGCTATCGGTCCGCCGCATTTTCTGCTGCTTTTTCCGGCGCCCCCACAGGATATCCAATGCAAACACTTTTGCTGGATCACATAGCCGCAAGCCAGGACCACGTTGTCGAACTGCAGCGCAGCCTTGTCGCCATTCCCGCCTTGGGGCCGGAAAACGGCGGCCAGGGCGAATTGCAAAAGGTAGAGCATCTGACCCAGGTGCTCCAAGGATACGGCGTGGACCGCCTGGAACGCATAGACGCGCCAGACGCCCGCGTATCCTGCGGATTTCGGCCCAGCCTGGCCGCCGTCATCCCCGGCCAGGACGCGTCGCGCACCTTCTGGGTCATCTCGCATACAGACGTGGTGCCCGCCGGCGACTTGTCTCTGTGGACCGGCGACCCCTTTACGCTGCGCGTAGAAGGCGACACGCTCATAGGCCGCGGCGTGGAGGACAACCACGCAGGCATGGTCTCGTCCTTGCTCCTGGTCCGCGCGCTGCAGGAGAAGTCCGTGACGCCTCCCCTGAATTTGGGCCTGCTCTTTGTGGCGGACGAGGAGACCGGCTCTCGGTTCGGTCTGGATTACGTGGTCAAAGAGCGGCCGGACCTGTTTTCAGACAACGATCTTTTTCTTGTGCCGGATTTTGGCTCGCCGGATTCCTCTTTGCTGGAGGTGGCGGAAAAATCCATGTTTTGGCTCAAGGTGACGGTCATCGGCAAGCAGTGCCACGCTTCGACGCCCAACGCTGGGATCAACACTCTGCGCGCCGCCGCAGACTTTATCGTGCGCCTGGACGAGCTGGACCAGCTGTTCCCAGCTCAGGATTCGTTGTTCGATCCTGCCCGGTCCACTTTTGAGCCCACCAAAAAAGAAGCCAATGTGCCCAACGTGAACACCATCCCCGGTTTGGACGTGTTTTATGTGGATTGCCGGGTGCTGCCGGAATACGAGCTGGAAGACGTGTTTTCATTTTTTGAAAAAACAGCCCAAAAAATTGAAGAAAAACACGGCGTTCGCATTGAGCTGGAGCAGCAAATATTCGACCAGGCTGCGCCGGCTACAGCTCTGGACAGCGAGATAGTGGTCAAGCTGCAGGCCGCCATCAAAGAAACCTACCAGGTGGACGCCGCGCCAAAAGGCATAGGCGGCGGCACCGTGGCGGCGTTTTTGCGCCGCCAGGGGTATCCTGCTGCGGTATGGGGCACCTGCATGCACAACGCCCACCAGCCGGACGAGAAGGCCTTCATCAGCACCCAGGTAAAGGACGCTGAGGTCATGGCCCGGATGCTCATGGCTGACTAAACGCAGTGGACTACCAGACTCCTCCCGACATATTCGACCTTGTGGTGGCGGGCGCGGGCCACGCCGGCTGCGAGGCGGCCATGGCGGCTTCGCGGCTGGGCCTTACCGTGCTGCTGCTGACCATTAACGTGGACCGCATTGGCCATTTGTCTTGCAATCCGGCCATAGGCGGCTTGGCCAAGGGCCACATGGTCAAGGAAATTGACGCCCTGGGCGGGGTGATGGGCCGCTGGGCGGACGCCGCGGGCATCCAGTTCCGGAAGCTGAACACCAGCAAGGGCCCGGCAGTGCGAGCCACCAGGGCTCAGATAGACCGCAGCGCCTATATGAAGGCCTCCCAGGCCGAGCTGTTTCAGCAACGCAACCTCTGGATCCGCCAGGACACCGCCGTAGCCCTGCTGCTGGAGCAGGGCCGTTGCGCTGGCGTGCGCGGCTCCTACGGCGAGGAATTCCGCGCCCGGGCCACGCTGCTGACCACCGGCACCTTTTTGCGCGGGCTCATCCATGTGGGGCTGGACAATTTTCCAGGCGGGCGCATGGGCGACCCCCCGTCCGCCACGCTCTCCGACAGTTTGCGCGAAGCCGGGCTGCAGCTGGGCCGGCTGAAAACCGGCACCACGCCCCGGCTGCTCAAATCCTCCATTGATTATTCCGCCATGGAGGTCCAGCCCGGGGACGCCCCGCCGCCGCTCTTCAGCTGCATGTCCCAAAAAGTCGTGCTGGAGCAGGTTCCCTGTTGGCTCACCTGGACCAACCAGGCTACCCACGAGGCCATCAGGTCCGGCTTCGAGCGCTCTCCCATGTTTACCGGCGTTATCACTGGCACGGGGGCGCGCTACTGCCCGTCCATTGAAGACAAGATCGCCCGCTTTCCGGACAAGGATCGGCACCAGATTTTTGTGGAGCCCGAAGGATTGCACTCGCCCGAGGTCTATCCCAACGGCATTCCCACCAGCTTGCCTTTGGACGTGCAGAAAAAGCTGCTGGCCACCGTGCCCGGGCTGGAAAAGGCGCTCATCGTGCGGCCAGGCTATGCCATAGAATATGATTACGCCGACCCCACCCAACTGCACAGTACCCTGGAAACACAAACAACGCCCGGGCTCTACCTGGCCGGACAGATCAACGGCACCTCCGGCTACGAAGAAGCTGCAGCCCAGGGGTTGTGGGCGGCGTGCAACATCTTTTGCTCTCTTACCGGTCAGCCGCCGTTCATCCTGGGCCGTGATCAGGCCTACATAGGCGTGCTGGTGGACGACCTGGTGACCAAGGGAACCAGCGAGCCGTACCGCATGTTCACCTCACGGGCGGAACATCGGCTGCTGCTGCGCGAAGACAACGCCGACGCCCGGCTGACCCCAGTGGGCCGAGAGCTGGGCCTGGTGGGTGATGCGCAGTGGCGGATATTTTGTGACAAACGCACTCAGGTTAATGCAGTGCTTGAAGGATTTCGCCAGCGCCGGGTAAAACCTGATGCAACTGTCCGTGAAGTTTTGGAAAAACTTGGCGGAAGGGCGCCCGGCAAGGCCGTGGAGCTGGCCGCGTTGCTGCGGCAGCCGCAGCTTTGCATTCGCGACTTTGCCGCGTTCTGGCCGGAAGTGTTAGATTTTTCTGACGCAGCGTTGGACCAAGCCGAGGTGGAGCTGAAGTACGAAGGCTACCTGAAACGGCAACAGGAGCTGGTGCTGCGGTCCCGCCAGCTTGAGGACCAGCCCCTGCCCCTGGATATGGACTTTGCCAAAGTACACGGTCTTTCCCGCGAAGTAGTTGAAAAACTGCACAAAATACGACCGGCCACGCTGGGCCAGGCCGGCCGCATTTCCGGCGTCACCCCGGCGGCGCTTTCATGTCTGGAGGTGCATCTAAAAAAGCTGGGCAGGGGGGAGTAAGTGGCGGATGTTTTGTTCCGGGTTCTTGTCTGACATGTTTTCGACTGGCATGTTTTGACGTACATGATGTTTCGCCGTATACTTTGTCTCATCATGCATGACGCCGCTCCCAGGATTTGCGACCCCGGCAAAAAGCCGCCCGGCCAAGCTTTGTCGTTTGGAAAACCATGGACATGACCTATCTGGAACAGGTGCGCCAAGGCTTCGGCGGTTTGGGCGTGTCCAGGGAATTTATGATCTATGTCATCCTGGTTCTGGCCCTGGCCGGCGCCATCTTTATTATTGGCCACGGTTTTAACGCTCTACGCAAGCGGCTGAGCCTCAAGCTGCTGCCTTCCAACTGGATTGTCAATCAACTGCGCATTGCCTCCATTCTGAACCAGGCCGTGGAACAAAGAGCCGTGGTGGAGCTGCAGTTTCTCCCCGCAGACGAGGAGCGGCAGTCCATAACCTGCATTCCTGTGGAAGCCAAGAACGGCTCCCTGGCCCTGGATATCAACCACGCCATCAAAGCGAACAGCACGTGGATGCAGCGCCCTGTGCAGGGAACGTTTCGCGTGGCCGACAAGCGCGGCCTCATGTCCTTTTATCTTTTCACCTCCATTATCCAAGGCGTTTCCGTTAAATCCAAAGACCTTGTCCGGCTGGACCTGGACTCGCCCAGCAAGCTGGAGCTGCACCAAAAGCGGGCTTTTTTACGGCTGGAGCCGCCGGAAGAATACATTCTGGGAGTCGCCATATGGCCGGAGGACCGTCTGCCAACCGGCGCCGACAGCCGCAAGTTGAAAAAATGGGGCAAGCCGCCTTTGAGCTATTCACCAGAGCATTCTTTGAATTCCTTGCGGTTAAAAAATATTTCTGCGGGCGGCGTCCGGTTTATGGTTTCCCGGGAAGCCGTCAAAGCTACAGGGGTCGATCTGGCCATAGGCGCCAGGATTGCCCTGTTGCTGGACGTGTACGATCCTGCCGCCAGAAAGCGCCGCCGGTTTTTGTTGTTGTGCCGGGTGCGCAACCATTTTGAAGATTTTTCCCAAAAATGCATAGATATCGGCGCACAATTCCGGCACTGGGGAAGACTGGACGGCGATACAAGCGGCTTGCGCTGGGAGGCGTTGACGGACGAGGGACTGGATCCGCTTTCCAGCTGGATAATGCAGCGGCACCTGGAGCAAGTGCGGATGCTTGACGAGGAAGAAGACGAGTGGGGTTGATGCGTTGATGCGTTAGCCTGTTGCCAAGCACTGCAATACTGCGTACACACTGGCGCATGGCTGGGCGCTGTGATTGCGGGTCAGCCGGGCCGCTAAAACAATATTGCAAGGAGGTAGCGTTGGACGAGAATACTGACAGTCGATTCTGGTCCGTCATCGGCAAGGTGTTCGGGATCAAAAACGACCCGCCAGTAGAAGGGGCCATCATGGACGCACTGCAGGAAGGCGAGCTGCGTTCCGACGAGGTGGCCATGCTCCTCAACGTTCTGCGGCTGGGCCGCAAGCAGGTGCAGGAAATCGTCATCCCCCGGCCGGATATTGTCTGCGCAGAAGCCGAAAGCACCATCGGCGACGTGGCTGAGCTCATCGTCAGTTCCGGCCATTCGCGCATTCCTTTGTACGAAGACAACCGGGACCATATGGTGGGCGTAGTTCACGCCAAAGACCTGATGCACTACCTTCGCCAGCCGGACGGCGGCGCCAAGCCGGCCCGGAAGCTGATGCGCACGCCGTTTTTCATTCCGGAAACCAAAAACGTTAAAGACCTGCTGCAGGAATTTCGCACCCGCAAAGTACATCTGGCCATAGCGCTTGACGAATACGGCGGAACGTCTGGCCTGGTGACCTTTGAAGACGTGCTGGAGGAGATAGTGGGAGAAATAGAGGACGAGCACGACCTGCCCCGTCCTGAAGAGATACAGGTGCTCGACGCGTCCACGCTGCTTATCTCCGGCCGGGCGGACCTGGACGATTTGCAGAAGCGCATAGGGCTGCAGTTGGACTCTGACCAAGTGGAGACCATAGGCGGCTACCTGAGCGAACTGGCCGGCCGCGTACCCGAAGAAGGCGAACGCTTTACCCTGTCCGGCTATGGCCTGACTGTGGAGGAGGCAGACGCCAAGCAAATCCGTTGGCTCAAAGTGGAGCCCCCCGATCCGCTGGACGAAGCACTCGTTAAAGCATTGCAGCAAAAAAGCCAAGGGTAAGCGCTGCATGACCTGGACATTGTTAACCATTGCCGGGGCCTTTGCCGGATTTGCCAATCCTGTGTTCCATTTTCCGGCGGCGGTGTTGTTGTTGCCGGCCGGGGTGCTTGTCTTGGGCATGTCCAGCACAACGCCGGGCCAGGCTTTTCGCCGCTGCTGGCTGGCCGGGGGGCTGGCCTACGCCGCCTGTCTGTACTGGACGGCGCTGCCCCTGCATAATCACGCCGCCATTTCCCTGCCTCTGGCCGCGGCCGCGGCGCTGTTGCTTTCATTTTACGTGGGCTTGTACGCCGGCGTGTTCGGCGCCATAGCCCGGCGCATCTTGCACCGGCTCCCCTGGTTTTGGGCTGGCTTGTGCGGGGGTCTGGCCTGGGCGCTGCTGGAAATGCTGCGCGGCGTATTGTTTTCCGGTTTCCCCTGGGCGGTGTTGCCGTCGGCGTTTGTCCCCTGGCCGGAGATGCTGCAAGGACTCGCCTTGGGCGGCGTTTGGGCCGTTTCCGGTCTGCTTGCTGCTGCAGCATGCTGGCTGGCTTTGCCTGCGGCGCGTCCCGGCGCTGTGGCCGGCCCCCTGACGGCCGGGTCGCTTCTACTGATGGCGCTGTTCGGCTATGGCGGCTGGGCTCTACAGCAACCGCCGCCGCCCAGCAGCGGCGCTGCTGTAGTAGCCATGGTGCAAGGAAACGTAGACCAGACAGTCAAATGGGAGGAATCGTTCCAAAAAAAAACCATACAGCTGTATGCAGACCTGACCAGAAAGGCGCTGCAGAATGGCCCGGCCGATCTGGTGGTCTGGCCGGAGACGGCTTTGCCGTTCTATCTGCAGGACATTAGCGATCTCTCTTTGGAAGTCCGCTCCTTTGTGGTGGAAACACAGACCCCGCTGCTGACAGGAGCGCCGGCCTATACCATGGTCGAGCCGCCAGACTCGTTCGATATTTACAACAGCGCCATGCTGCTCAAACCCAACGGGCAAACGCATTCTGTTTACGATAAAGAGCATCTTGTTCCCTTTGGCGAATACATGCCGTTTGGCGAGTATTTACCGTTTGCCAAAAAACTCACCCACGGAACGCAAGACTTTACGCCGGGCAAGCGCACCGGCCCGCTTGTCCGTATGAACCTTGCCTTGGGCGTACTCATTTGCTATGAAACGATTTTCCCCGAACTGACCCAAAAACGCGTGGAAGAAGGCGCAAATCTGTTTGTCAACATTTCCAATGACGCGTGGTTCGGCCGCACATCAGCGCCGTTGCAGCATTTGCACTTGAGTGCGCTACGGGCAGTCGAGCAGGGGCGAACGCTTGCACGGGCCACAAATACAGGCATTTCCGCGGTAGTGGACAGTAGGGGCCGCATATATAAGCGGACAGGCGTGTACGAGCAGGCTGTTGTGAGAGTTGACGCCCCGCTGCATACGCACAAAACTTTATTTCACCGATGGTCCGCAATCGTGCATTGGGCGATGATTCTGGTCTTTGCGGTACTGGGAGTATGGGGACTGGCCAAGCCTGGGCAAAAGGACGACGTGGTCAAGCCAAGGAAGAAGCCTATTTTTAGAAAAAAATAAATGAAAAATAATCGTTACGGAGAACTGAAACTACCATGTTGCAATACGCAGAGCTAAGCAGCCAGGGGAAAAGGCTTTTGGAACAATTCGATTCGTTGTGGAGGCGGCTTTGACCTGGAGGGCGCAAAAGACCGATTGGAAGAAATAGAAAAGCAGTTGTCCACCCCCGGAGCCTGGGACGACCACGCAAAAATGACGCCCTTGCTGCAGGAAAAAACCCGGTTGGAAAGCCAGGTAGAGCGTTGGGAAAGCATGCTCGCCTCCAAAGAGGAGCTGGAGGAGTGGCTGGAGTTCGCCCAGGCGGAAGCTTCAAAAGAGGGGGAGCAAGACGTTCTGCAGACGCTTTCCGAGCAACTGTCTAACACGGCAAAACGGCTGGACGATGTAGAAATGAACCTGCTGCTCAGCGGCCCTGGCGACGACTCCGCCGCTTTGTTGGAGTTGCACCCCGGCGCCGGCGGCACGGAAGCCCAGGACTGGGCGGAAATGCTTATGCGCATGTACCGTAAATGGGCGGAGGACCATGACTACCAAATCAAAATACTCGACTATTTACCGGGCGATGAAGCCGGAGTAAAGAGCGTGGTCATGCAGATAGCTGGACCAAATGCGTACGGCTTTTTGAAAGCTGAAAAAGGCGTGCACAGGCTTATCCGCATTTCGCCATTCGATTCTTCCGGCCGCAGACATACGTCCTTTGCCTCTGTGGACGTCTACCCGGACGCGGAACAAGACATTGAAATAGAGATCAAAGAAGAGGATTTACGGGTGGACGTGTTCCGGTCGTCTGGGCCGGGCGGCCAGTCTGTGAACACCACTAGCTCCGCCGTGCGGGTCACCCATACGCCCACAGGCATAGTGGCCCAGTGCCAGAACGAAAAATCACAGCTACGCAACAAGGAAACCGCTTTGAAGATCCTCAAGGCTCGACTTTATGAGCTGGAGCTGGAAAAAATACAGGACGAGCGGCAAAGCGAATACGACAGCAAGGAAGCCATTGCCTGGGGCAGCCAGATACGCACCTACACCTTGCAGCCCTATCGGCTGGTCAAGGACCACAGAACAAACACGGAAGTGGGCGACGTGGACGCTGTTTTGGACGGCAAGCTGGATTCGTTGATGCGCGACTATCTGTTGCAATTGCACACAGGAAAATAGGCAAGCGCCATGAGTGAACTCGAATTCGACCAGCAGCAACAGAATCTGGCCTATGAGCTGGAAGCTCTGAGCCGGCTGATACGCCACCATCTGGCCACGGAAAAGAATGATTCCGTGCAGACAGACGTGGACGCCATAGCCGAACACGTGCACGAGGGCACTGACCGGGTGCTGGCCATGGCCAGGCTGTGCCGGGACCTGCCGCTTTCTGACTGGCAGGAGCTTATAGAGCAACTGGGCTTTAAGCAGTGGATCGCTTTCCCGCTGAACGGGGACATATTTCCTTATCTGATGCATTTGCAAGAACGGCTGGAGGACCTGGCTGTGCAGGTAGAGCAGGACCCCCTGACCGGTCTGTTCAACCGTCGGGCCTATGACCGCCTTTTGCTGCAGGAGATGGAGCGCTCCAAGCGGCAGAACAGCTATCTGAGCCTGGCGGTGCTGGACCTGGACGACTTCAAGCAGGTGAACGATACATACGGGCACCCCGCAGGCGACACAGTTCTTATAGGGCTGGCCAAGGCCATGCGCGAGACCAAGCGGGCATACGACCTGGCTGCGCGCATAGGCGGAGAGGAGTTCGCGCTCATCCTGCCTGGGACCGGGGGGCACAAGTGCAAGGCCATGCTGCAGCGGGTTCTGGACCTTTTTTCGTCCATGCAGTTTACTCACGAGGGGAAAACGTTTTCCTGCACCTTCTCAGCCGGCGTGTCCAGCTTCCGCGGCCGGGCGCAGGTGGACTCGCAGACTTTCCACGCCCTGGCCGATAAGGCCCTGTACGAGGCCAAAAAAGAAAAAAACCGCATCATTGTCCAGCGGGTCACGGAAGAGCCCGTCTTTCCCAAAGCCACCATGGTGCATATGGATGAAAAACAATTTTTATTTTCCGGCTGAACCAGAAGGGCAGACGTAAGTCCAAAGAGAATGTTGCAACCGTCAATTTTTCGCAGGCTGTTCAAAAAACGATGACAAGGCGCCAAAAAGTTCAACAATCGCAGAATAGATGTAACCACGAGTGAATGAACGTATTGAAGCTGCGCAGCTGTCGTGGATGTTTCAACAGCCTGCAACGTCAAAAAGGAAGTAAAGGCCATGACACAAAAACCGAATAAGACCATGTCCATAGCCGTGATGAGCGGCAAGGGCGGGGTGGGCAAGACAAACTTGGCTCTGAATTTGGGCTACAGTCTTTTCCGCGGCGGCCATCCGTTGCTGCTTATGGACTGCGACCTGGGCCTGGCCAATCTGGACGTGCTGCTGGGAGTAACTCCGGAAAAGACCCTGCAGGACCTGCTGGACGACGAGGCGGAAACCGAAGAAGTGACTGTGGCCATCGACCCGGGAGGGTTTGATTTTCTGCCTGCAGCCTCTGGCGTTCCAGAGCTGGTGGAGATGGACGACGAAATGCGCGCCCAGCTCTTCGCCAAGCTCTCCCCTATCTTTTCCCAATATGACTTTCTGTTTCTGGACCTGGGCGCCGGCATTACCCAGACTGTGCTCTCTTTCGGCTACATGGCCGCCATGAGGCTGATAATCGTTACGCCTGAACCCACATCGTTGACTGACAGCTACGCGCTTATCAAGGTGCTGTCCTCGCAATTCGGCGTCACTGATTTCCACGTGCTGGTGAATATGGCCGAATCCCAGGCTGAGCAGAAGCAAACGTTTGGGCGGCTGGCGGCAGCCTGCGACAAGTTTTTGGGCATAGAACTGCACTACCTGGGCGGCGTGCAGCATGACAAGGCAGTGGTGGAGTCAGTGCGCCGCCAGACGCCGCTGATGCGCCTGGCGCCCAACAGCAAAGCCGGCAAAGACATATTCAACGTGGCTCTGAAGCTGAAGAAGATGCGCGACAGGAGCCTGGAGCAGCTGGCCAGGCAGCCCGTGCTGCGCGACTTTCCTGAACGCGGCTGAGTCGGCCGTTCTTGGAACTGCAGGGTTGCGTTTGACGAAAGAAAAAAAGAGCTTGCGTTCCACATCGTCCTGTTGCAAGGTGTCTTGAATACAAATTTTTGTCCATTCTGCTGTACGGGGGCAGGCAAAACAGGAGAAGCGACTTATGAACAAAAGCGAGCTGGTAAAAACACTGGTTGAAGAAAACGACATTTCTCTGGATGAAGCCGCCCTTGTGGTGAATACCTTTATTGATTCCATCAAAGAGTCGCTCCTGAGCGGAGACCGTGTGGAAATCCGTGGTTTCGGCAGCTTCAAAATCAAGGATTACGGCGGTTATACCGGCCGCAACCCCAAGACCGGGGATGTAGTGGAAGTGCGGCCAAAGCAGCTGCCGTTTTTTCGCGCTGGCAAGGAGTTGAAGGAATACTTGAATGATTGAGGGCTCAGCCCGCGTTTCAGCTTTGTTGTGGCTGGTCCTTGCCTGCATGTTTTCTACAGTTGTCCAGGCTGACCAGCAGCCGGAACCGCCTGCTGCGCCTGATAATTCTGCAGTTGTCATTGCTTTTTGCGCCAAGACCTGGGGCCATTACGAGCCCTGCCCCACCTGAGGAGGACGCCTGGTGGGTGGGCTGGCCCGGCGGGCGAGCCTGTTGCAAGAATTGTATGAGACGTCTGGCGGCCCGGACAACGTGTTCACCATTGCCGGACCTTGGGAATTTTTCAAGCCGGCTCCCGCAGACGCGAAAGCCCTGAATGCTGCAAAGGGAGACAAACCTTCTCCTGAAGCCGCCAAAGCCATGGTTGCAGCCTACCAACAGATGCAGTACGATCTGGTGATCCTTTCGCCGCAAGAAGGCGAATGGTTACGGTCAGTTGTTGAAGCGCCGCCACATTTTTTCCACACTGTGGCCGAGGAGCCGAAGTCTGTGTTCGTTGAGCAGGCCGGCAAAACCCTGGGCGTGCTGTTGCTGCCGGAGTGGAGGCAGGATGCGCCGGAACAAGAAAGAATCCAGCTCATGGAGCGCACCGTGGACGCTGCGGCGGTGTTGCAGGACGCGACGGACTTGGTCATAGGGTCCAGCTCCTGGCCCTACTTGGCCGAGCGGGACCTTCTGTACAACCATGCGCCGGATATGGACATGATGGTAAGCGGGGGCGAGGGCTTTGCCTTCCCCAACGCCTGGGCCAACAACGACAAGACCTTCTGGATGCGCAGCTACACAAATGGCATGCAAATCTACCGCGCCTATCTGCGCGACTGGCCAGGCCCGGACGGCCTTATGCGCGACGGAGAGACCCTGGTCACCGTAAAAGCCGTCACACTGGATGAACAGGTTCCCAACGATCAAAAAATACTTAACCTTTTTCAATAACGCTGCGAACACTATGGACACAGTCATTTTTCATAAAATGCAAGGCTGCGGCAACGATTTCGTGCTTATCGACAACCGCGGGCTTGCGCTTCCCCAAGGCCGTATGGCGGACTGGGCCAAGGCAATTTGCCCCCGGGCCGTCAGCGTGGGCGCGGACGGGCTCATCTTTCTGGAAGAGCCAGACCAAAACCCGGGCGCCGAAGCCGACTATATCTGGCATTTTTTCAATGCAGACGGCTCCCGCGCAGAAATGTGCGGCAACGCGTCACGCTGCGCCGCGGTGCTGGCTGTAGAGCTGGGCTTGGCCGGGCCGGAGCACGTGTTGGGAACCGACGCCGGGCCGGTGCGGGCGCAGGTGCTGGGGCCGGACACGTCCCGCGTGCAACTTACCGCGCCCAAGGACATGGAATTGAACATCCCCATAAATCTGGATTCCATGAGCGGCGGCGCCACGGCCCATTTTGTAAACACCGGGGTGCCCCACGCCGTGATTTTTTCCGACGACGCAGACCAACTGGACGTGGCCCGGCTGGGCCGGGAGCTACGTTATCACGACCGTTTCGCCCCAGCCGGGACCAACGCCAATTTTGCCAAGGTCTTGGATAATGAACACATCCTGCTGCGGACCTACGAACGCGGCGTCGAAGCGGAAACCCTGGCCTGTGGCACAGGCGCAGCCGCCGGCGTGGTGCTGGCCGCCGCACTGGGGTTGACGGAAAACACTGTAGCCGTGACCACCTCTGGCGGCGAAGAGCTGACCATAGTTTTGGAAGACGATGCTGTCTTTTTGCAAGGTAAAGCCTTGTATATTTACACGGGAGAACTGAAACTGAAGTCCCTGGGCCTGGACGCGTGACGCGGCCTGCCCGTTGTTATCCAACCATTTGAACCATACAGGAGGCCGCAATGCAGTTCAAAGGCGCGTTTACGGCCCTGGTCACCCCGTTCAAGAACGGAGAAGTGGACGAGGACGCCTACCGTTCGTTGATTGAATGGCAGATCGAGCAAGGCATAGACGGCGTAGTGCCCTGCGGCACCACCGGCGAGTCCGCAACGCTTTCTCACGAGGAGCATGGCCGGGTCATCAAAATATGCGTGGAACAAGCCGCCGGCCGCGTTCCCGTGCTGGCCGGGGCCGGCTCCAACAACACCCGCGAAGCCGTGCAACTAACCAAATACGCCAGGGAAAACGGCGCGGACGGGGCGCTGCTCATCACCCCGTACTACAACAAACCCACTCCGGACGGCGTGGTGGAGCACTTTCGCACCATAGCCAACGAAGTCTCTATGCCTTTCATAGTCTACAACGTGCCGGGCCGCACCAGCCTGAATCTGGAACCAAAGACCGTGAAGCGGCTGTTCGACGAGATTCCGGAAGTCGTCGGCATCAAGGAAGCTTCCGCCAACCTGAAGCAAGTTTCTGAAATCGTGGAATTTTGCGGACCAGAATTCCAGGTGCTTTCCGGCGACGACTTTACCGTGCTGCCCCTGCTCGCAGTGGGCGGCTGCGGGGTCATCTCCGTGGTCTCCAACATTGCCCCGGCTAAAATGCACGACATGTGCCAGGCCTTTTTCGACAGCGACATGACTGCAGCCCAAAAGCTGCACCACGAGCTGTCGCCCCTTTCCCGCGGCATGTTCATCGAAACCAACCCTGTCCCAGCCAAACAATCCCTGGCCTGGATGGGCAAGATGGATTTCGAAGTCCGACAGCCCCTGTGGAAGCTGCGGCCCGAGAGCGAAGCCAGCCTGAAGCAACTGCTGACAGACAAAGGGCTGTTGTAACCGCCCCGGCCCATGAAATACGAATGCAGCGGCGCGCATGGTCATGGACTGTGCGCGCTTCTTTTTTCAGAATGAAGTGGTATACTGCAAAAACCAACGGAGGCGCTCATGAAACCCATGACAGGCAAAGGCCAATTTCAATGGAACTCTGGCGGCTGGTTTGGGGCGCAACTGGGGTCTACCTGCTGGCTGCTGATATTTGTCGTGATGCTGGCCGTGTGGGGCGCCGTGTGGCAGGCTGCGGTTATGGGCGTTTTGTTTCTGGCGCCAAACATTGCCGGGCTGGCCATGTGGCTGCGGCGGGACCGGCTGCAGCCGTATACGGCCATACAGCTTTTGCTTGCCAGTGTTACCATGGCGGCCTTTGGGGCCATGGCCTTTATGAAGGTTGCCGTTCCGGCCAAGATGCAGCAGCCAGGCGTTTCCATGAACAGCAGCTACTTGTCATTGCTCATTTTTCCCGGGCTCATGCTCATGTTTCATTTTATTGAGAAAGGGGCCAGGAAAAGAAACCAGGACAAGTAGTTCAGGCCACGGCCGGCAACCAGACTTGTAGCATTGTTCCGTCTGTTCGCAGGTCAGCGCCCATGTCGTCGGCCAGCTCCCGGGTTATGGCGTCTGGAAACGACGCCGGCAGGGGATTCCCGGTCCAACTGAAGCTGAAGCTGGCCATGGCGTCCTCCAGCTCTACGGACAGTTGCACAGTCTGGCCCATGTGCGCCGCGTCCACCACATACTCCAGGCTAGCGCTCAGCAGGTGCAGCAGAGGAAAGGGCAGCCCGGCCACAGTGACGGCCTTCTTCAGAGGCTCCCACTGCAGGGATACGCCGCGGCAGTCCGCCGCGCGCTTGCCAAAGCTTGTCAGTAGGTGCATGGCTTCTGCTGCGTTAGTGGCGAGCGATTCCGCCGCAAAACTGCGCATGAAGCTGTTCAGGTTCATGGCCATGGCCCGGCCCCGGGCCGCGCTGTCTTGCAGGTCGGCGATAACGCGGCGTTCGCCCTCGCTGCAATCCTTGCAATCCACAGCCATATCCGCCGTCACGTGCTCCATGTGCTCCAGCAGTTTTCGCAGCTCATGCGAGGCCCCAGCCGCTGTTCTGGCCATGAAATGCAGTTCGCCTTCCAATAGGGCAGGTGTCTTCATATTATTTGGCAATCCTTTGCATAATACTGTTCCGCATGGCATCAGCTTCGTCCAGCAGCGCAGCGTAGTCAACGCCCATGAATACGCCTTCACGAAAAATGACCGCCCCGTTCACCATTGTCAAGACCACTTCCCGGCCTGTGGCGGCGTACACTAGTTGCGATACGGGCTGGTAGACCGGCTGCATATTCGGCGCGCTGGCGTCCAGCAGCACGCAGTCCGCGGGCCGGCCCGGCTCCAGGCTCCCCAGCTCGGGCCAGCCTATGGCCCGGGCCGCGTTGCGAGTGGCCGCGTCCAACACGGACTGGGCCTCCATGCTGGCGGGGTCGCGGTTGACATGCTTGTGCAACAGCGCGCAACTGGTCATTTCCGTGAACATGTTCTGGTTGTTGTTGGAGGCCGGCCCGTCTGTGCCCAGGCCCACGGGTACGCCCGCGGCAATGAGCTCCGGAACCCGAGCCCCGCCAGAGCAGAGCTTCATGTTCGACTCCGGGCAGTGCGCCACGGAAACGCCGCGCTCAGCAAAAAGCTGAATCTCCGCTTCGTTCAAGTCCACAGCGTGGACACACAGACTGCGCTCCGTCAGCAGACCCAGCCCGTCGCAATAGGCCACGGGCCGTTTGCCGAACATCTCCAGAGACTGCGCCGTCTCGTCTGGGCTTTCAGCCAGGTGTATCTGCCACAGCGCGTCGTATTCTTCGGCCAGGGCAAAGGTGGTCTGCAGCAAGTCCGGGGAGGTGGTGTACACTGCGTGGGGGCCAATGGCGCAGCGAACAAGCGGATCGTCCCGGTACTCATCGAATCCAGCCCGAACCAGTGCAATGGCGCCTTCTCTATCTGGATAAGCCGGCGTAGGGAAGCCGAAAATCCCTTCGCTGACAATGCAGCGCAGGCCCAGTGTTTGGGCGGCCCGGCCCACTTCTTTGTGCATGAAGTGCATGTCGTTGAAGCAGGTGACGCCCAGGCTGGCCAGCTCAGCACAGCCCAGCAGCGCGCCTAGATGCACGGACTCGGGCGTGTGTTGTTTTTCCACCGGAAAGATGTACTCCTGCAGCCAGTGCATCAGCTCCAGATCGTCAGCCAGGCCACGCAGCAGCGCCATGGGCGCGTGGGTGTGGGCGTTGATTAGCCCGGGCGCGAGAATGGACCGGGGCCGGCGGATGGTCTGCGCGGCGTCATAGCCGCTCTGCATATCCGCGGCTGCGCCCAGGGCTAGCACCGCGCCGTCCTTCACGGCCATGGCCGCGTTCTCCAGTATGGTCCTGTCCTCGTCCTGGGTGATTATCCAGTCAGCGAAAATAATCGTGTCGCACACAGTTTTCATGCAGCGCAACATAGCCAAAGGTCAGGCAGGTGGCAATATGGAAAAAATGGCGAAAATTCTTGTCTGAATATCTGAAAACAGAATATTTTGGGCTATAGCGGAGAATTGTCAGCTGCCAGGCGAAGTGGACTCGTTATAATCCCCAAAGGAGGATGATATGTGCACGTTCAGAATAGCATACGATGAAAAACCTGACGGCCGGTGGATTGCCGAAAGAGCGGACATACCTGGCTCCATGGCCTACGGCTCCACCAGGGAATATCTCAAGCGCAAGGCGCAGGGAATTGCGCTGCACGCCTTGGCTGAACGCATGGAGCATGGCGAGGATATTTCCTGCCTGGACATCATCGCCTATGCCAATGTCGTATGATCTATATTTCGCGGAGATGAGGAAGGCGGCTTAAAGGATGTTTGCGCCGGCCAGGTTTTGTCGCGGCGAAAAGTGGTAGCTTATCGAATGAAGATGCGGCAAAATTGAACCAGTCAAATTGACGCCAACGCCACGGAGAAATGCACCTTAAAAACGGCAACAAATCTGTCTTGACTTTTCGCGAAGTCCATTATTATATAGTTGAAGAATTTTTTACAGTCTATTTTAGACTGAAGAAAAGAAAAAGGCAGCTGCTTGGCCACTATTGTATGGTTTTGTTTTCGCTATGTTTTTAGTATCTTACGGTTTTTTTAAAAATTTTATTATTTTATATAGTCAAATGGCGGAGAGGGTGGGATTCGAACCCACGTGCCGGCTACTAACCGACAACCCGATTTCGAGTCGGGC
>CAYTSA010000089.1:0-16489 GCA_964440345.1 uncultured Desulfovibrionaceae bacterium
TTTGGTTTTCCAAACACAACGAGGTTTTTTCATTTTTTAGGCGGTGGATTACGGTCCCAGTCAGGCTTTCCCAGTCAGGCTTTCCCAGTCCAGGACCAGCCAGAGGTTCAGAGTTTGCCAGACGGGAGGGTGATGTGGTTGCACCATGACACTTTCATTACTTATCACAAAAACATGAAGCAAAAATTACTGTACAAGACAAGAAGCGACCTTATACTTTATGGCAGCATTGCATATATGAACGGAAAAAAATTATTTCCACTCTGCAATGCCAAGACGTACAAGTTCAGAAGCTCCTTTAAGCTTTGTATTTATCTGTTTTTTGTATTCTGCAATTTTTTTCTCAAATTCTATGTTATCATCGCTTTCATATATTCTTATAAATCCATTATGTATCGTTAATGAGAACCTATCGCTGTACGTTGAGTATGGCAATGTAACATAAGCAGCATTTGCATTCCTTTTACGCTCCCAAACCTGCAACTCATCGCATAGTATTGCCAAGTATACAAAAGGATTATCTTCAAGGCTGGTCTTTTTCATATTGCGAGCTTCACCTTGCCCTGGGACAATAAGCTAATTTCAATAAACGCGTTTAACAGGTGAAAGTCAATAAAAAATTATTTTATTTTCCGCAATAAAAATTTTAGACGTTACCAAAAATTTTTAATTACCAGTCAACTTGTTTCGCTACATTCGCACGTTTTGTAACGCTTCTTTAGTCAGTTCAAGATTGACAATCATCCGCCTAATGCCTGGCCTCAGCAATTGCCCCCTACATCTTCCCTTTCCAGGGAACAAGCTTATGCTCGGCCAGACGCAGCAACGCGTCGCTGGCCAGGGCAATACAGCCAATAACAAGGATGCCTAGAATGACCACGTCTGTGACCAGAAATTCTGACGCATTGAGGATCATAAAGCCCAGGCCCTGACTGGCGGCCACCATCTCTGCAGCCACCAGGGTGGTCCACGCAAAGCCAAGGCCGATGCGCATGCCTGTGAGCACCTCTGGCAGGGCCGCGGGGAAAAGCACTTGACATATGAGCTGCAGCCGGCCCGCGCCCAAAGAATAGGCCGCCCGGACCTGCTCCACAGTGGCCGCGCGCACCCCGGCCCGGGTGGCGATGACCATGGGCGCAAAGCAGGCCAGATAGATAAGCAATATTTTTGAAAACTCCCCTATGCCGAACCAGATGATCGTCAGCGGCAGATAGGCCAGGGGCGGAATAGGCCGGTAGAACTCTATGGCCGGGTCCAGCACGCCGCGAATAACGCGGTTCACGCCCATGGCCAGTCCCACGGGCACGGCCGTGACGCACGAGGCTGCAAACGCTGCAGCCACCCTTCCCAGGCTTGCTGCGGCGTGCTCCTGCAGCGTGGCGCCGCCGAAGCCCTGGCTGACGGTTTCCAGAAACCTGGACCACACTGCAGCCGGTCCGGGCAGAAACAAAGCTGGAACCAGCTCCAGCCAGGCCACGCACTGCCACACAAGCAGCAGCGCCACAGCGCTGGCAACGGACAAGCGCGCCGCATCACCCTGGCCAGGAACGCCCAGCTTCTGCGCTTTTTGCGCCCTGCGTGCGAACATCAGCAGCCCTGCCCTTCTGAAAGCACTGCGGACAGCACTTCTTCCCGCGCAGCAATGAACGCTTCAGAGGATTTGACCGCCCGCGAATCGCCGCCGCGTGCGTACTGCGTTGCAAAGTCCAGAGTTTGTTCGCAGCGCACGCGGCCCGGCCGGGGGCTGAGCACCAGCAACCGGCTGGCCAGGAAAAGCGCCTCGTCCACGCTGTGAGTTATAAAAAAGACGGTCGTTTTCTGCTCACACCGTATGGCCAAAATCAGCTCCTGCATGGACTCCCTGGTCAGGGCGTCCAGCGCGCCAAAGGGCTCGTCCATAAGCAGGATGCGCGGCGACGCGGCCAGGGCCCGGGCCAGGCCCAGACGCTGCTGCATGCCGCCGGACAGAGTGAAAACAGGCTGTTTGGCCACATCCGCCAACCCCAGCCGCTCCAGCCAGGTCATGGCCGTACGCCGCCGCTCTGTCCGGGGAACCTTCTGCAGCCGCAGGCCAAAGGCGGCGTTTTCCAGCACGTTCTGCCAGGGCAGCAGGGCGTGCTTCTGAAACACCACTCCCCGGTCCCGGCCTGGGCCGCGTATGGGCTCCCCGTCCAGCAGCGCCTGGCCCGCAGTGGGCCGCAAAAAACCGGCCATGACATTCAGCAGCGTAGTCTTGCCGCAGCCGGATGGGCCCAGGGCCACAACAAAGTCGCCTGGGTTGACGACCAGATTCACCGCCTCCAGGGCCAGGGCCGACGCGGCGCCGTTGGCGCCGTCATAGGTCACTGAAACGTCGCGCAGCTGCAGCATGAACCTTACAGATTATTGCCTGTGCATGGCGGCTTCGGCCCAATGCGGATTGATCATGGGCGCGTAGCTGTCCAGCAGTTTGGGGATTTTGTTCTGCTCCTTGAGGAACGCAGCTGTGGCTTTGAGGGCGCGGGCCGCTCCTCCTTTGTCCCCGCAGCCCAACCAATGACATGAAACTTGCTCTTGCAGGGAGGGGAAGCCATACCGGGAAAGCACGTTCGGAACCTGAGCCGGGTCGCCGCCAACCAGAGAGACGATCTGCCGCACTGGCTCAGAGTCTGGGGTAAAGCTCTGCGGGTCGTCACGATATCGGGCGTCCGCCCTGGCCAGCACCCGCACAAAGGCTTTCATGAACTCCGGATGCGCCCGGGAAAAGCCGGTGCGAGCCACCAGTCCGTCAAAGGTGGGCTTGCCCCAGTCGCCCAGCTGGCCAGAGGAAACCAGAACCTTGCCGGACTCTAGAATACGCGACAACGCCGGGTCCCAGACAAAGGCGGCGTCCACGTCCCCCCGTTCCCAAGCTGCAGCCACTGCGTTGGGCGCCATGTTCAGCAGTTTCACTTCCGAAGCCGGGATATTGAACTGTTCCATCGCAAAAAGCAGGTGGAAGTGCGTGGTGGAAACAAAGGGCACGGCAATGGTCCGGCCGCGCAGGTCCTGGGGCGCGACAACGCCCGAACCGTCCCGCACGGCCAGGGCTTCGGCGTCCTCAATGGCTTCGGCTATCCAAAAAAGCTCCACAGGCAGACCCGTGGACATGGCCGTGGCCACGCCGGTGGAGCCCAGCAGGCCGATGTCCACATCCCCGGAAGCAAGCGCCGGCAGCAGCTTGCCTGGAGAGTCAAACCGCCGGAACTGGATGTCCCGGCCAGTGGCCTCGGCGAACTCGCCGGAAGCCATAGCCGTCTTCCAGGTATTGTAAATGAGCTGATAGCCCACGGTAACAGGCTCTTCCGCCCGCGCCGGCGTAAGCCCCAGAAACAACAGACAGCAGAAACAGATAATATGCGGCAGTAATGCAGACATGGCGGTCCTCGCAAGGTACAAAAAGGTTGCAAACTGGCGTGTCTTTAGCACAAAGGCGGGCGTCAAGGCCAGAGCTGGAAACAGAGCCGTGCAGAGCGAAACAACAGCAATCACGCTAGCGCATTTTGCCTTGAGACATCGCCCCTAATATGCGCTAAAGTATTTTGGCCAACTGTCGATATACTAGATGTCTTTGGCCGCATGTCATATGGATCACCCGCCTGCGGCCCGCTTGTGGGGAGACGTGCTCCAAAAAGCGGGCCGCTCTCTTTATGTCCGCACTACTTTCTGTAAGTCAACGCCATATTTTCGCATGCGGTTGATCACCGTTCCTCGGTGCACGCCCAGCAGCCGCGCCGCCTCGGACTTGTTGCCTTTTGTCTGGGCCAGGACTTTGATCAGTTGCCGTTTTTCCGGCGGGTCGCCGTTGTGCAGCAAGGGATGCTCGTCATCGCCATGCGGCCTCGGGCCGGAGGGCGGGCCCACTGGCTCAGGCTGCAGCAGCGTCTCTGGCAGGTGTTCAGGCTTGATAACGCCGTCCTCATCGATCACCACGGCGGCGAATTCCAGAGCGGATTTCAGCTCCCGCACGTTGCCCGGCCAGGTATAGCGGCGCATCACGTCCATGGCTTCCCGGCTCAGTTCAGCCGGGGGCGCGTCGGCGCGGCCCGAGATGTCGCGCAAGAACTCGTATGCCAACAGCGGTATGTCGTTTTTGCGCGCGCGCAGAGGCGGCATATAGATGGGGATGACATTGATGCGGAAAAGCAGGTCCTCGCGAAACTCCCCCCGCTGCACCAGTTGGCGCAGGTCCTTGTTGGTGGCGGTGATAATCCGTGCGTCCACGGCAATAGACTTGTGATCTCCCACCCGCTCTATCTGTTTGGCTTCGAGCACCCGAAGCAGCTTCACCTGTATGGACATGGGCACGTCGCCAATTTCGTCCAAAAAAATGTCGCCGCCGTGCGCCGCTTCGAACCGGCCCTGGCGGTGGCGGATAGCGCCAGTGAAGGCGCCCTTCACATGGCCGAAAAGCTCGCTTTCGAACAAGGATTCATTGAGCGCAGCGCAATTGACTTGAATGTATGGTCCGTCCCTGCGCGGCCCGGCTTCATGCACAGCCTGGGCGGCCAGCTCCTTGCCTGTGCCGGACTCGCCGAAAACAATGACCGGCGCGTCTGACTGGGCGGCTTTTTGGATGGTGTTGAACACCCGCTGCATGGCCTCGCTTTTGCCAATCATGCCGTGGAAGCCCGGCGAAGTGGGCAGCCGCCGGGAAAGCTCTGCTATTTTACGGTCTTTTTTTACCAGCTCGGTAATGTCGGTAATGGATTCCACGGCCAACAAGTGTGCATTTTCTCGGAAAACTGACGCATTCTTCAGCACGGTCAGGCAGGCGCCGTCCTTGCGCATGATGTGGCAGCGCCGGCGGTGGATGGTTTTATCCTCGAACAACTGACACCAATGCTCGCCGCCTTTTCTACGGGACCGCTCACACCCGTCGCAGTTGAGCACGGAACACGGTTTGCCCAGCAACTCGCCAGGGCCGTAGCCAGTCAGATCCTCCAGGGCCGGGTTGACCAGCTTGATTCTTCCGTCAGAACCAACAAGCACCAACCCGTCGTTCATAGTGTTGATTATTTCTTCAAAATGATCGCGGATATCCAGGTCAGTCATATGCACTCCTGCGCCCATTCCTGCAAAGGATTGCGGGAATTGCACGTGTGTTTATTCAACAAATGTCTAGCCACTTGTACAAATAACCCCCCCGGAACGGTATGGCAAGAGGAGTTTTTGATAACACGAGAGCTTCATTATATCAGCATGTTAAGAAATGGAAAATTCCCCCCCCTTTTCGGCACGGTTTCTGCTTATGTTACATTTCGATAACGCCTGATGGAAAACCGCAAGTGTATGTAAAGGACATATATGAACATCAAGAAACTACTGAAGCAACCAACACCGTTGCAAGCGCAAAGCGGCACAGTGAACCGGAGAGCGTTCCTGAAAAGTCTTACTGCAGTTGGAGCCGGACTGGCCCTGGGCGCCAAAACAGATTCTGCAGCAGCGCAGGACAACGAGTTGCCGCCTGGCGAAGAACTGGCCACGCTGTTGGACCTTTCCCAGTGCATTGGCTGCGGAGAATGCGTGAACGCCTGCAAAGAGAGTAACGCGCACAAATTTCCTGAGCCCGTCAAGCCATTTCCCACCATGTATCCCACCAGCAAAGTCCCGGTTGAGGACTGGTCTGAGAAACGGGATGTGGACGACCGGCTCACGCCTTACAACTGGCTTTATCTTGACCATTTTGAAGTGGAGCACAACGGCGAGGTAATAGAGCTGCACATGCCCCGGCGCTGCCTGCACTGTGTGAACCCGCCTTGCGCCAACCTGTGCCCCTGGGGCGCAGCCCGCAAGCAGGATAACGGCATAGTGCGCATCCACGAAGACATTTGCCTGGGCGGCTCCAAATGCAATGCCGTCTGCCCCTGGTACATTCCCCAGCGTCAGACCGGGGTGGGCCTGTACATGAAACTGCTGCCCAGCCTGGCCGGCAACGGCGTGATGTACAAATGCGACCGCTGCTATGACAAGGTGGCCATGGGCGAACTGCCTGCCTGCATTGAGGTCTGCCCCATGGATGTACAGACCATTGGCCCGCGCACTGAAATCATCGCCAAGGCGCACGCTCTGGCCGATGAGATGGGGGGCTACATTTATGGCGAACATGAAAATGGCGGGACCAACACCATTTACGTTTCGCCCGTGCCCTTTGAAAAACTCGCCGCCCAGCATAAAACAGGTCCAGGCAAGCCGCATCTGGACCCGGTGAAGGACCGGCTGGCGCCTGAACACGACCTGGCCAAGGTCATCGCCCTGGCCCCGGTGGCTGGCGTCATTGCCGGCGTGGTCAAGGCGGCAAAATCCCGAAACAAGGCAGGGGGAAAATGATCTCGCGTCCTCTCAACTGGCTGTTCATTCTCACTGTTACAGCGCTGGCCATTTCCGGCTTCGGGCAAATGCCTATTTTCAACCGCTATTACATCTCCTCCATCCCCGGGCTGGGCTGGACTGCGGACTTCTACTTCACCCATATCATGCATTATGTGGCCGGCGCTGTTTTCCTTTTTCTGATTACCTACTGGGCTGCCCAGTATCTCAAATCCTGGAAGAATCAGTTCATTTTGACTGTTGCCGGAGGCCTGAAAGCCGGCTTGTGGGCGGCCATTGCTGTCACCGGCGTGTTACGGGTGATCAAAAACCTGCCCAGCATGCATTTCAGCCCCACAAGCACCATGCTTTTGGACTGGATGCACTTGGCGCTGGTCATGGGTTTGGGCGCAACCGCCCTGGCGGGGGCGCTTACAAAGCGTTCAGCGTATCTGAAAAGACGAAAAGCATGGCCTTAGACGCCTCAAAAGATGTAACAGAGCACTCGCTTTTTACATCAAGGTGATATATTTATAATGTTAAGGGGTTATCATAGTTTTGTGGTATGAATTATTCAACCGAGGAGGGGTATCATGCAACGCAAAGGCAAGGGGAAAACATCATGAAAGTGAAACTACTGTGTATGTGGTGCCTCGCCATACTGGCGCTTGGGCCAGGCCAGCTGCTGGCCAGTGAAGAACCGGCCAGCGACTCGGCCCAGTACAAGACCTACGGCGCAGTGGAGGCCATCAAGGTGGCCCGGGTTCCAGAGCGCTGGATTACAACTGACCACTCCAAACACGACGCGCTCAAGGGAGAATTCACGCGGCCGGAAGAAGTGACCGCCGCCTGTTTGAGCTGCCACAATGAAGCTGCGCAGCAAATTCACGAAACCATTCACTGGACCTGGCTGTGTCCGGCTGACCCGAACCAGGAAATGGGCAAATACGGGCTGAGCTTCAACAACTTCTGTATTTCCGTGCCCTCCAACGAACCGCGCTGCACCTCCTGCCACGCCGGGTATGGATTCAAGGACAAGAACTTCGACTTTTCCGACCTCACAGCTGTGGACTGTCTTGTCTGCCACGACACCACCGGCGATTATAAAAAGTTCCCCTCCGGCGCGGGGTATCCTGTTGAAGAGCCCAAAAAGTTTGGCAAGCAGGAATTCTTTCCGCCAGACTACAACTTAGTCGCCCAGAAAGTGGGCCGGCCCAGCCGGGACAACTGCGGAGTATGCCACTTTTACGGCGGCGGCGGCGACGGCGTGAAGCATGGAGATCTCGACTCTTCGCTGTCCAGCCCCAGCCGGGACCTGGACGTGCACATGAACGCCGAAGGCCAGAACTTCCGCTGCGTGCGCTGCCACACCACCAACGCCCACAAGATTGCCGGCCGCTGCTACAAGCAGCCTGCTTTCGACGACCCGGACAAGTCCCTCTTGCATGACGACATGATCCATCGCATCTCCTGCGCCTCCTGCCACACGGACAAGCCGCACGAACCAGGACACAAAGCCAACGACCACACCGACATCGTGGCCTGCCAGACCTGCCACATCCCTGAGTTTGCTCGTGTTCTGCCCACAAAAATGTGGTGGGACTGGTCCAAAGCCGGCGCAATGAAGGACGGCAAGCCATACAGCGTGGAGGGTCCTCTGCACCGGCACAGCTACACGTCCAAAAAGGGCGAATTCCGCTGGGAAAAGAACGTGCAGCCCGAGTATGCCTGGTTTAACGGCACACTGGAATACCTGCTGCTCACCGACAAGGTCGATCCTTCCAAGGGTCCCGTCCAAGTGAACCATCCTGTGGGCTCCATGGACGACCCGCGTTCGCGCATCTATCCGTTCAAGGTGCACCGCGGCAAGCAGCCTTTTGACCCGGTCAATCAGACCTTTCTCGCCCCGCACTTGTTCGGCAAGGACCAGGACGCCTACTGGAAGAACTTCGACTGGAAAAAGGCCTCCCAGCACGGCATGGACTATCTGGGCCTGCCCTTTAGCGGCGAAGTGGATTTTGCCGAAACAACCTATTACTTCCAGATCACCCACATGGTTGCGCCCAAGGAAAAATCAGTCAAATGCGGCGAATGCCATGCACGCGACGGCCGCCTGGCCAACCTGGCCGGCTTCTACATGCCTGGCCGCGACTCCATGCAGGCCCTGGACATCTTTGGCTGGCTGCTGTTCTTCGGCTCGCTTGCCGGCGTGCTCGGCCATGGCTTCCTGCGTATCTTCTCGCACAACAAGAGAAAGGGGTAGAACATGTTAGGCACTGCAAAAAAAATATACCTGTACACCCGCTTCGAGCGGTTCAACCACTGGCTTCAGGCCGCGCTGATCATCACCCTGCTGATCACCGGCTTCGAAATCCACGGCACGTATACCCTGCTGGGCTTTGAAACGGCCTTCCACGTACATAACTACGCCGCCTGGGCTTGGCTCATCCTCTTCGCCTTCGGCGTCTTCTGGCTGCTAACCACTGGCGAATGGAAACAGTACCAGCCCACCTTCTTTAAAATGGTGGACGTCATCCGGCACTACACCGTGGGCATTTTCAAGGGCGAACCGCATCCTGTGCCCAAGAGCGAGCGAGCCAAGCACAACCCGCTGCAGCGGCTCACGTATCTTTCCCTAGTCTCATTCATGCTGCCTTTTCAGATGATTACCGGCTTTTTGTACTACTACTACAACTCCTGGCCGCAACTGGGACTGGACTGGCCGATTTCCGTGGCCGCCCTGCTGCACACCCTGGGCGCCTTTCTGGTGCTGCAGTTCCTGGTTGTACACGTCTACATGACCACCACCGGCCACACACTCTTCTGCCACATCAAGGCCATGTGCACCGGTTGGGAAGAAATCCACGAACACCCGGAAGCTGAAGAGGCAAAATAGGCAACACGTTCCCAGGGGGGCGCCGGCGGGAGGCGCTTCCAGGACTCCCACACACTCGATTCACCTCCTTATGCAAATGGCCGGCCCGGGAATCATGCGCCCGGGCCGGCCGCTTGTTTCTCTATAGCATCTAACGATTGAAATGTATGCATTACGACGGGCAAAGCCCGTCTACAAGCATTTCACGGCAATGATTTGCAAGCAAATCCCTGCAGAGCATTTCAACTATGAAATGCTCTAACAGCGTGTTGAAATCCTTATTCGCTGGCTGTTCAAGCACATTGCAGCGTTGAGACAGCGCGGCTTATCTTCGTCTGCGCAGCCACGCCGCGCCGGCTGCCAACAACGCCAACGACCAGCCCGCCCCGCTCCCGGCGCTACAGCCGCCAACGCCGGCCGAGCCGCTGCTCTCCGGCGCTGGGCCGCCGCCTGCGCCGCCAGGCTCGCCATCGCTCGGATACCCTGCGTCGTCCGTGCGCTCCTCCCCTCGCACAGCCACAGCCTGCAAATCAAACCCAGCGCTGCCCGTGGTGGGATACGGGTCGTAGATTGGCCGGCCCTCGCTGTCAAATTCCGAACCATCGCCCACAATGTCCAGCAACCGCACATAGCGAATCTGGTCCACATCAACCGCGCCGGACACCACCGCCGGGTCATTGACCAACGCGTCCAGGTCAAAAGGCGTTCCCAGCCCCAGAGGATAGAGCCCCGCAAAACCGGCGACATCCGCCGGCTGCACTGCGCCAAAAGCCGGCACGGGGCCAGGGGTGAGGGACACTCCTGGAAAGCGGACAAACGTCTCACCGTCTGAAGAGACTTCAGCCCAGGCAAGCTCCAAAAAGTATTCGCTAAAACTGTTTTCAAAGACGGCAAAATCCCAGCCTGGGCCGCGGACCAGAGGTGTGAAAAACTCCAACACAATGGAGCCAGAGCGGCCCAGGCTGACCACATCGTACACAGCGCCGCCGGCCGGCCCCAAGGCCATTTCCGGCTTCTGCCACTCGCTGTCCACAGCCTGTCCCGGCGCATAGGAGGCCACAGCGTCCGCCCAGCCTGCTATGTCCGGATGGTCCGCCGGAACTCCGGCGGCCAGGCCCGACGCAGCCGCCACGAGCATAAGCACCATGAAGCAAATCACGCGCATATCAGACTCCTCAAAACTCGTACCGAAACCCGGCGCTCCAGTTGCGGCCGGGCATAGGATATTCGCTTTCGCTGTACGCCACGGCGGAATACAGCGCATCGGCCACATTGTTCACCCGGGCGTAGACCTCCAGCCCCCGCCAGACATACTGCGCCTGCAGATCCAGCGTGGCGTAAGGCTCCAGCGCGTCGTACCGGCCGCCTTCCAGGTCATTGCCGTCCGGCCTTTCGCCTGTCCATTGCCCGCTGGCTGAAAGCGTCAGGCTTTCCAGGGGAAACACGTCCACGCCCAGCGACACAACGTGCTCCGCCACCAGCGGGACCGGGACGCTGCTGTCCGTAAACCGGGCCCGAGTCCAGCTATAGTCCGCCTGCAGCGAAGCAAAACCGCACGGTCGCCAGGCAAGGGACAACTCAGCGCCCCAGCGCCGGGCCGGCTCGTCATAGTTCAGGTTCTGGGGCTCGCCAGTCTCCGGGTTTTCGGCGTAGGCTATCTCGTCCTCAGTATGGCTCCAGTACAGAGCAAGTGAATACTTTACTTTTTCCCACAGCCGGCCCCGCGCCCCGGCTTCTGCATGCAGACCGTGCTGGGGCTTCAGGTCCTCAGCCGCCAGGGCCAGCTCGTCTACATTGGGGGTGCGAAAGCTGGTGGCCAGATCGGCAAACAGCGCAGCTTCATCATACAGCGCCCACACAGCTCCCAACTCCAGGGCCGAGTCCGTCCAGCGCTCCGTGCGTTCCTCGCCGTTTATCCAATAGTACTGTGCATCAAACTGCTTCCGGGAGTCTGTACGAAAAATCCCAACGCGATGGTTGAGCCTGCCGCCCACGCGCACCGCCAGCTGGTCCAGCTCCCACCGGGCCAGCCCATACCCGGCCACATCGTGCAACTGGCTGTTTTCCCGATTGTTTTTGGAACGCTCCTGGCGCACGTAGTCGGTAAACCGGTAGTCGATCCCTCCCGAAAGCCGCACGCCGCCGCCCCACAGGTCAGCGTCACGGCCGTGTTGCAGCCGCAGATCCCAGGTCAGCTGGTCAATGGAGTCAGTCTGTTCCGCCCGGGACAGCAACGGGGTGTAGCCCATCACATAGCTCACGTCCCGCACCCGCAGGCCGCTGCGCAGGGTCCACTCGCCAGCCCCGGCAAAATACTCCGCAGTTGCGGCCAGCCGCAAGTCAGACGCTTCCCCGCGGTCATCCGGCCGGTCCGTTTTCTTGCGCTCCTCCCGGTCGCCGGCCCTGGCCGCGCTGACCGGGCCGGGCAGACCGTAGCGGTCGCCGTGCGCAGCAGCAAAGACGGTAACAGAAAGATCGTCAGTCAACGCAAAATCGGCCCGGCCGTTCACGTCCGCCCGGCGCACGCCGCCGTTATCCCGGTAGCCCTGCGTGCCGGACATGCGAGCGGTGAGAGAACCGCCGCCGTCGGCCCCGCCGGCGGAGCCGGTTGCCGCAGCGCCTGCCGCGTCCCAGCTGCCTGTCCAGCTCTCCAGCGAAAACCGGGAAGCTCCGGCGCCGGCTCGGGTAACCACGTTCACCACGCCGCCCACTGCGCCGTCGCCGTGCACCACGCCGCCCGGGCCGCGAATCACCTCTATGCGCTCCACAGATTCCAGGTCTATCAACGACACATCCGCGCCCAGCAGGTCCGGAGCATTGAGCTCCAACCCGTCCACCATGACCAGCACGTTGGACGGCGCCGTGTCGCCCATGCCGCGCAGGTCAACCACGGCGTGCTTGTCGTGCCCAAAGAGCGGCCGGACCTGGACGCCGGGCAGCCCGGCCAGCAGCTCGGCCAGAGTCCGGGCGCCAGATTGCTCTATATCCTTGCGGGTCAGGACGGTTGTGTGGCGGGGAACCCGTTGCGCACTTTCAGGCTCGGCTGAGGCGGCCACCACCACCGCCTCCATTTGAAACACCTTGGCGTTTTCAGGGCCAGCGCTCTGGGCCAGACACTGTCCGGCCCAGAGCGCCAGTACGCCAACCAAAAGCAGCAGCCGCATCAGTTACGCCCAACGATTCCGGCGCAGCACAGGCAGAGCCAAACCGGCAAGCAAAAACAGAATCAGCTCCCACGTAAAATCGGCGTTGGGGTCCATGGCGCAGCCGCCGCCGGAGCCAGCTTCGCCAAAATCGTAGGCAAAATCGTCCAAGGCTGCATAGGCCGGGGTGTTCATGCCGAAATCGCCTATGTCGGAAGAATCGAAGGCCAGCTTGACTTCCTTGGCCTTTCCCAGGCTGGCCAGGTCCACGTAGGTCCAGTCTTGCACAATATAATCCTGGCTGTTGTCGTCAAACCGGTAGTCAGCAAGATAGAACTCCACCGCGCCGGTCTGCAGGCCGGCCGCGTCATAGCCGGTGAAGGTCAGCTTAAACCAATCCGGATCGTCGCCAGTTTCGCCGCCGAATTGCTTGGCAAAGGCGTCGCCCTCCTTCATGGACCAGTAAGCGTACACCGTGTTGGTCACATAGACGCCCTCCACGTCCGACGCTGCGGGCAGCACAATAGTCGGGTCGCTGGAAAACCCGTCATAGGCCACAGTGTAGGCCTGCAAACCGTCAGCTAGCAGGTCTGCCCTGGCGCTGTACTGGTTCATGAAACCCCGGGTCTCCTGGTCGTTCATGGTGGAGGCGGCAAACCCCTCCCAAGACATGTATTCCTCGATGTACGTATTCAGAAACTGCGCGCCGTCGCTGGTGAAACTCCCGGACAAGTCGGAGCCGTTCCAAAAACTTGCTGGCCCCAAGCCCAGGTCTTGCAAATCGGCCACAGCAGCTTGAGCGGCGCCAACATAAAATGATACGGAAATCATGGACATCATGAAAATTCGCAACAGTTTCTTCATTGTTCTCTCCCGTTAACTGTAAATGTGACACAAAAAAACCCGCCATCGCGCGGAAAAAAGCGAAAGCGGGACTGCCAGAGCGGCGGCAAGGCCGCAGTTGAACGGGCAAAACGCTGTCTCTCTTCCATGCGCGAGAAGATTACAGCCGCCTGCGGAATCGTCTTCTGGCTTCCAGGGGTGGAGCTGCGCGCTCCGCGGCGTGTAGTGGACGTCCCTTCCCGGGGATTACCCCAGTGGTCCGGCCTGCCTGGTCCTGGTTACAGCAGCGCGTCTGCGACGGATTTGCACCGTCTTCCGAATTGCCGCTGGGTGGCTATCTAAAAAAAAATCATAGCTGCAGTAAATGAAAGGTGTCAACCAACTTCTCACCGCGAGCGCCCGCAAAATCTCACAATATTCAATTATTACAGACTCTGAAAAAATTCAGGCCAAACTCTTGACGAACATTGGCCAAGGGTATAAAAGGCCCTTTCTCGTTACGCGCGGGAGTACATTCCCCGGTAGCTCAATCGGCAGAGCGGGTGGCTGTTAACCACTAGGTTCGCGGTTCAAGTCCGTGCCGGGGAGCCAGAAAAAACAAGGGTTTAGCGCAAGCTGAACCCTTTTTTCGTGTTGGATACTCATTGTCAACACGTCAACAAATTTGCTTCAAGGAGTGGCCATATACTTTGTTGTCATTGAGGCGTCAGAAAGTCGAGCGGAGGGGTCAAATTCTTCAATCAGTTTTCCGGTCAATCTTTCAAGATTTCTTCCCGAGTCATAAACTCGGCGTAACAGGTCATGCAGCGCCGTAAACGCAAGCCGACAACTCGCTTGTAGCTGGAGTGTTCAACCACAACATTTGTTGACGAACATTCAGGGCAAAGAAATCTGCTTTTTGTCTTGCGCTGCCGGTTCATAGCGGCAATTCAGACAACCGCTTAATGCGCCCTTGCGTGGACATTTGCGAAAGCTCCAGCTTGCCGGACTTGAACAGCTCATACCGGGTCTTACCCAGGACTTCACGCACAAAGGCGGGGTCCTCATTAAGCTGGCGCTTCAGCCATGTGAGCCCGGTGTCGTGGAAATGTAATCAGCGCATGCGTTTTCATCCACCAAGCGTTTGCCGGTTAGGCGTGTACGGGGTTTCTGCATCGTGGAGCCCTCCAAAACCCGCCACGGAAGGCGGGGTTGACGTGGGGGCCAATGTCGTCGAGAAGGGGACTGGGTGCTCACCTTCAACCGTTCGCGCGGTTTGACATTGCCCTGCTCCTGGTCGTGCGCCAACACGGCCAGGCGCCATCAAACTACTTGCCTTTATCTTGCTGATATTCCTTGAGTTTGTCTTTAATTAATTTTACGACCATGCTAATAGGAAAATAGCATAGCCCCTGGGTTTGCGGCAACCCTTCCAAGGCTGTTTTGGGTATGTATAGCTTCACATCTCCAAGACACACCATGAAGTGGTTCCCCTTGAAGCTTTCAGGAATTACGCCTTCCTCTGACCGCTGGTCTGCGAGGTAGAAAGCCTCCTCACATGTTAATTTATTCTTAGGGTCCGCAAGGATTTCTTCCATATGGGGACTCAAGAAATCACCCGGGCCTTTAACCCGAATAGCAGCGATTCTGTGTCTAGGGATGGTGAAGAGCCACCAATCGCGATCTCCACTCAAAATCTTATCAAGTCGCGGGAAGTTGAGGGGGATTTTTTCGCCGTTAGCCATCTTCACTTCTTTGGCCAACAAGCGATCTATAACACCCCGCATTTGCTCATAATCCAGCCCAATGCCCCGCCCCCAAATGTACAGACCTGCCGAAATTGCGGATTCCAGAGAATACAACGAAGGCTTACCCCTTCCCTCTGCTCGCTGCTCTGGTTCAATGAAACCCTTATCGGCAACATACTGAAATTCCTTTTGATTAATGCTGAGGGCTTTGTAAATTTCGCGTGGTTTGAACATGTTTTTCTTGACCTTTGTACACAAAGTAACTTTCTGGATGGAAGTTTTTAATGGATTTTCTAAAAAAAACCATCAAGACTGCAACGAATTGAAATCATGCAGTTTTCAGAGGAATCTTTGATGCTTTTGCTCAGTGGCAGGGGGAAGTACTGTTCAAATCAACTCGTCTGAATTGGAAAAAATTTTTTGACATGATACGGGCTGCGTATTATTAAGAACATATGATCAAGTCATTCAAAGGGAAGCTTGCCCAACAAGTATGGGAGCGTCAGCGATCAAAACTACCCCAAGACGTTCAGGCCAGGGCGCTTGACAAGTTGATGCACGTCATGGCCGCTGAAGAATTGAACGACTTGCGAATACCCCCGGGCAATAGACTGGAAGCTTTGAGCGGGGACAGGAAGGGAATGTACTCTATAAGGATAAACGACCAATGGCGTGTATGTTTCTGCTGGGACGGGAAATACGCCCATGACGTCGAAATTGTGGACTACCACTAGGAGGTTCCACCATGATTGAACGAATAATGCCACCCGTCCATCCAGGCGAAATACTCCGGCGCGAATTTCTAGAGCCCATGGGCATAGCTCCAAACGCTTTTGCCTTGCGTATCGGCGTGGCCCCGGCGAGGGTTTACGACATCGTGAACGGCAAGCGAGGCATTTCGATGGACACGGCGCTTCGCTTTGCCAAATTTTTTGGCATGACCTGGGGATATTGGCTAAACCTTCAATCTCTTTATGATTACCAAGTTGCCCAGGATGCTGGAATTCCTGAAAAGGTTGAAGACGAAGTACGACCTTTACGGCCAGAAGAAAGGGAGGCTGGGGCCGTAGCTCAAATCTTCAGACTCAGAGGATAAGAACATGCCCATCTACACCCGCTGCCCGAAATGCCGGACCATCCTTAAGCATGGCAAGCTCAAGTGTGAAACTAGAACAGGCAAAGGCTGCGGCGTTCGCCTCCAGCGGGACCAAAAATTTACTACATCCAGTATAGCGACCAGTCCGGCCCTTGCGGCAGCAGGGCCTTGAGATCGTCTTCGCAGTTGACGTGTGGCAATCTTTCGAAGACGTGCAGGAGGTAGTCGTAGGGATTGAGGCCATTGGCCTTGGCCGTCTCCACGAGGGAGTAGATGGTCGCGCTGGCTTTGGCGCCTCTGGGGCTTCCCGAGAAGAGCCAGTTTTTACGGCCCACAGCAAAGGGCCGGATGGCGTTTTCGGCAACGTTGTTGTCCGGGCTCAGCCGCCCGTCCTCAAGATAGACCTCCACGCGCGGCCACTGGCAGAACCCGTTGCGGCTCCAGTAGAGTATTTTGATGATGGTCCTGCTCCGGTTGC
>CAYTSA010000090.1:0-16403 GCA_964440345.1 uncultured Desulfovibrionaceae bacterium
AGTAGGGGTAAGCCGGGGCCGCAACGCTTGAAATCAAGCGCAATACAGATATTTTATAGATACAATCTTTGCAGAGACCTCGACTTTACTGACAGATGTGGGAGCTTCGGAGCAAAGGGCATAGCCACATTAATGTAACGTATCGTGCGAGTACTAACCTGAGGCAACTCCTCCCTGACCTGTAGCCGGCTTGCTTGGTCAGCGCTGGCCAGGCGGTGGATTTTGGCATATTCGCCGCCTTGCCAGACCGGTTTATTCTGTTTACATAGTAACGCAATGCATTTGCATCTCTGCCACATCACCACACAACCGCCATACTTGGCTGCTATATTGAGCCCCAACAACTACTACTTCTGTACATTATGCAGCAAAAATACTTTCAAATATCTCCCCTGATGATCTTTCCCCAAACACTGGGCAAGTTTAGCGTGTACCTGAAGCAGGGTAATGACTACGTACTCTACGCCAGCCGGGACGAAACCTTCACAGAAAAACACAAGCAGATGCTTCACGCCAACGGCGTCAAGCATGTCTACGCCAAGGCGGAACACCGGGCGGATTTTCAGCAATACGTCGAGGACAATCTGGGGACCATACTCAACGACGACTCCATACCAGCCAAAGAGCGGTCCAAGGTGCTGTACCGGGCCTCGTCCAGTTTGATGGAAGAGACCTTTTCCAAAAAACTGCCCGAAGCCCTGGGAAAGGAGCACTTCCAACGCGTCGGCGGCTTTGTCCGCAAGAGCGCCCGGTTCCTGGCCAATGAAAAATCCCTGAAAACCATGGCCCAGTTCATTTCCCACGACTACAAGACCTTCACCCACTGCGTGAATGTGTTCATCTACGCCATGACCATTATGTCCACCTATGATCTGGACGAAAAGGAAGCATTCAACTGCGGCATGGGCGCCATTCTGCACGACCTGGGCAAGGCCCGTATTTCCAAAAATATCCTGAACAAACCCGGCAAACTGACCGACGAGGAACGGGCCGAGGTGAACAACCACTCCCTGTACGGCGTGGCCCTGTCCACCCATGCGGACCTGGACCGCACCGCCTTCAACTGCATCCTCTTCCACCACGAAAAGCTGGACGGCACGGGCTATCCCGCCAAGCTGGAGGGGACGGACATTCCCCTGCCCGTGCGGGTGGTCACCGTGGCCGACATCTACGACGCCATTACCTCCCACCGGCCATACGCCGCAGGCGTTTCCCCTTTCCAGGCGCTACGCATCATGCGCGACGACATGGGCGCCGGCCTGGACAAGGACGTGATGAAACGGTTTATCGTGGTGCTCAGCGGTGCGGAGCTTATCTCGTGACCCCAGCGTGTCCGTCTCGCATGCTGCTTTTCATGGCCGCTGTGGTTCGCGAAGCCGGCGCGGCCATCATGCAGGTGTACCGCACGGACTTTGACGTGCAGTACAAGGAAGATGAATCGCCCGTTACCGAAGCGGACTTGGCCAGCCACCGCATACTGCAGCAGAGGCTGGGCGAGCCTTCGCCCGAGGCGCCGCGCGCCCCCCTGCTCTCTGAAGAATCTGACCACCCTGACTACGCAGAACGAACGGGCTGGAAGGAATACTGGCTGGCCGACCCCATGGACGGCACCAAGGACTTTGTGCAACGGGATGGAGACTTTACCATATGCCTGGCCCTGATGCGCGACAAGGAGCCTGTGCTGGGGGCCGTTTACGCCCCTGTCCACCAAGCGGTGTGGATTGGAGGACCGGGCGAGGGAGCTTTCCGCTGCCCGGACGGCGGCAAGCCGCAGCCCATCCGGGCCGCGCGCCACTGGCCCGCGGCTGGACCTGTGGTGTTGCAAAGCCGTGTCCGGCACACGCCCAAGCTGGACGTGTATCTGCAACAACCGCCTGTTTCGGGTCATGTGTCGGGCCGCGTCAAGGCCGGCAGCGCCTACAAGTTCTGCCTGCTGGCCCAGGGCGACGGGCATTTGTACCCCTGCCTGCACCCCACCTGGGAATGGGACACCGCAGCCGGCCAGGCCCTGCTGCAAGGCGCTGGCGCGCGAATAACCCAACTGGACGGGAGACCGCTGGAGTACAACAAGCCGAATCTGCTGAATCCGGAATTCGTTGCCTGGGCCGGAAAAAAGCAGTTGCACCGCTTATACGACATTTACCGCAGACAACGCAGACAACACGCAGATGAACGCAGGTGATGGTAAGCAGCGCAAAGGCAAAGCCGGTCGCGAGCGCAGCGAAGCCACAGCGCTGCGACAGCCTGATCCCCGTAGCCGCGCAGCGGCGCAGGGGGCAGGCGTCATATGGCGGTCCATAAGACGGCGAGGCGGCGCAGACCAACACGGCTTGCTGCGCTGGGGATGCGGACGAAGGCAAAGCCGAGTAAATTGAAGAGGACAAGGCCTACGGCGTTTCTCTGCCCGACATACCAGGCTGCAACACTGCCGGAGATACATTGGAAGAAGCTCTGGCCAACGTGCAGGAAGCTGTGGAGTTGGCCCTGGAAGACGCAAAGGAAAAGCCCGTCCCCACCAGTTTTGAGCGCTTTGTTGGAGATTCTGCCTATGAAAGCGCCATATGGGCGCTGGTCAATGTAGACCTTGGATTTATGGATACAAAAACGGTGAGGATACATATTACCATGCCGGCCAGAACCCTAAAAGAGATCGACCGCGCAGCCAAGGGCCGGGGCCTTTCCCGTTCCGCTTTTCTTGCCCGCGCCGCCAGGCGTGAGATGCTTTTATCGTAAAAGAAGAAGGAAAAGCTACAGCAGCTTCACCAGGGTAGCCGCCAGCGCGTTTGTAACCGGCAGATAACGCAACTCTCTGCGGTTCATATCCGCTTGGCTATGGCCAGCACCGTGCCGGCGTAAAGCTTGTCCGGGTTGTAGCGCATGACCACCCGCAACCGTTTGGAGTAGGAGGCGCTGTCCTTCCAGCCATAGTTGTTCAGAAAGCGGGCCACGGAGTGGATGGCGTCTTCAGGGCTAAAGAGGTCCACCTTGCCGTCGCCGTCGCCGTCTGCGCCCAGCCGCACCGCGTTGCTGGGCATGAACTGGCAGACCCCGATGGCGCCGTAGATGGAGCAGGGTATGGCGTTGGGGTCCATGTCGTTGGCCTCAGTGTATTCCAGCAGGGCCTTGAGCTCTTGGTACGCCCATTCGGCTTTATTCAGCTGCCGCTCTTGCAGCCATTTTCTTTGCGTTGCGGTCACGTTGTATTCTTCCAGATAGCCGGCAATGTCCTCATAGTCTGTAGCTGCGGCCATGGACGCCAACGTGGCCAGCGGCGTTTGGTCGCCCAGAAAAGTTCCCAGTTTGGTCTCCACCATGATCACGGCCACAATGACGTTTTTATCAACCTTGTAGCGCTGTTCCGCGGCGGCCAGAATCTGTTCATGTTGTTTCTTGAACTCGGCCAAGGCCTGCTGCTTTTCCGGCGTCAGCCAGGTGTCGTAGATGGTCAGGGGCTTGCCGTCCGGCTTTGTGGGCGAGGGTTTGCGGGGCATATATTTGATGCGGTACAAGGCGCGCATCTTTTTGCCCATGGCGCCCGGCTCGAAGGACGTTTGGGCAAACAACGCTTCCAGCCGCTCTTTTTCCACGCCTTCGCCAGCCAGCTTGTCCAGCAGCGGCGGCCATTGCGGGTCAAAATTTACCTGTAGTTCGGCCTGGCCTGCGGCAGGGAGCCACATAACCGCGCTAGCCAGAAGAATGTATGCAAGGGTTCTCATGACTGCACAGTGTAGAGCGCCTGGCGCAGCAGTCAAGTGAGATTCTTTTGACGATTCGGCGCCGTTTTGCGTAAACACAGGCAAGCCATTTGCATTTCCGAGCAAAACCGGCGATACGAATTTTCCTATGCGCACATTACTTGTCAATCTCACCCGCTTTGGCGACTTGCTGCAGACGCAGCCGGCCGTTGGCGGCCTGGTCCGGGCCGGCGATGCAGTGGGCGTGCTCTGCCTGGAAAACTTTGCCCGCACCGCCGGCTTGTTGCCGGATGTCTCCTTTCTGCAGCCTCTGCCCGGCGCCCGGTTGCTGGGTTTGCTGGACCAGGACTGGCGCATGGCCGCCGGCGAGCTGCGGCGCTGGGCCAAGGCTACAGTGGAAGCCTTTGAACCAGACCGCGTCATAAATTTGACACCCACCTTGGCCAGCCGCTTGCTGGCCCGGGCCGTGGCAGACGCCGCCCCCTCCAGCCGCCGGCCCCCGGTGGAGGGCTTTGCTCTGGACGCCTACGGCTTTGGCCAGGACGCCAACCCCTGGGCCGTGTTTCTACAGTCCTCGTCATTACGGGCGCGGGGCTGCAGCCCCTTCAACGTGTGCGACTTGTTCTGGCAAACCGCCGGCCTGGGCGGCCAGGAGCGGCGCTTTGCGCTTCGCGCTCCGTCCACCGAGGAGCTGCAGGCCGCCGATGTTCTGCTGGGCAAGCCTGGGTCTGGCGGTTTTGTGGGCCTGCAACTGGGCGCCAGCGAGGACCGCCGCCGCTGGCCCGTGGCCCATTTTGCGGCCCTGGGAAAAATGCTGGCGGAACGGGCCGGCGTCACGCCTGTGGTGCTGGGAGCGCCCAACGAAACGGAACTGGCCGAGCGCTACTTTTCCGCCGGAGGGCCTGGGATCAGCCTGGCCGGCAAGACCAGCCTGGGCGAACTGGCCGCAGCCGTGTCCCGGTTGCGGCTGCTGGTGAGCAACGACACCGGCACCATGCACTTGGCGGCCGGCCTGGCTGTGCCCGTGCTGGGCATATTTCTGGCCACGGCCCAACCCTGGGACACCGGCCCCTACCGCGAAAAGGCCTGCAGCCTGGAGCCGAACCTGGACTGCCACCCCTGCCCTTTCGGCCAGCCTTGCCCTCACAATCACGCTTGTCGAGCGCACATTCCGCCGCAATTGCTTGCCGATATGGCTACCGCCTGGCTGACCTCCGGCGGATGGCCTGCGCAACGCGCCCCATCCGCCCGTGTCTGGCTTGCTGAACGAGAGCCGAACGGCTTCATGGGCTTGCGGTCCCTGTCCGGCTGCGAAGGCGACGACCGCACGGTGTGGGTCCGTTTGCAGAGGGAGTTCTACCGGCGGTTTCTGGACCGGGAGCCGCCGCCTGACGACTGCCTACAGTTGACGGAGCGGCTCTCTGCCGCTGCAGCTGCGCACGCGCGGCAGGAGCTGCAGGACGCCTTTGGTCTGCTCACCCTGCTGGAGGAGCAGGCGAAACTCCTGGCTGTCGCGCCCCGCGACGCGCTCAAGGCAAAATTTTTGGATGTCTGGCGGCGCGTGCAACAAGGCTGGTCCCACAGCGCCTATTTTTCCGTGCTCGGCCACATGTGGCTTACAGAAAGCCAGCACGCCGGCGAGGACCTGCCTTCTTTGCAACGTGTCATCGCCCGCTACAAGCATTTGGCTGGCGCCTGGCTATCCTTCCTGTCCTGAATCTTTGGCACGCATATTGAATGTAAAGTGGGCAGCAATCGTTTGCGGAACATTTTTTCCGCCCCGGCCGCACCTTTGTACAACATTAGGCAATCAGGGAGAGAAGCCATGATAGTCATCGACGGCAATGAAACCAATCTGCAGGTAAATAATTTCGCTAACTTGGAAGAGCTGCTGGTCCGCGTCATGGAAGACGGCCGGCTGAACGACCGGGTGGTCACAGACGTGCTGGTGGACGAAGAAAGCTTCAGCGAAATCTACCCCCACCAAGCTGAAGACATCGACACTGCTGAGTTCAACCGCGTGGACATCATGACCATGCCGGTAAACGACATGGCCGTGAACATCATCCGCGAGTTGTACAAGGTAGTGCGCATTATGGAAGCCGGCGGCAAGCGCGTTGCCGAGCTGTTCCGCCAGGCTGACGACGCTGAAGCCCTGGAAACCTACCAGGACCTGCTGGACGTTGTCCGCGACTTTTTGGGCATGATCGGCGTGCTGCGCGATGAATTCACCATGACTGAAGACGCAGAGTTCAATACTGCGGTGGAAGAAATCACCGATCTTTTCACCGAAATGAGCGAAGTGATGGAAAATGAAGACTGGATTCTGCTGGCTGACCTGCTGGAATACGAATTTGTTCCCGTCGCCGCCAAGTGGAAGAAGGTCATCACCGAAGTAAGCGGCGACATCGACGTTACTGACGCAGCCAACACGGTGGAACAGTAAGGAGCGCATCATGGCCGACGCCCTGCGCCTGGCTGACCGCGCCTTGGAGCTGGGCCGCCAGGAGCTGAAGCTCCTGGAGTCTGGTCAGGCGGACGAAGCAGGCGACATTGCCCGGGAGCGCGGCCAGCTGCTCGCCTCGGCCTGGAAACAGCGCCAGGAAAACCAGCTGGACGCCCTGCTGGACAAACTGCAGCAGATGCAGCGGCTGCAAGGCCGGCTTACCGAACAAGCCCGCCGGGTCAAGGAAGAGATACGCCAGGAACTGAGGCGCATCGACGGCGAGCACACCCGGTTTGCAGGCTACGCAAAAGCCGCACGCCCCGCATCAGTTCACAGCCGGTTCATCAGCAAAAAAGGGTAAGGCCCAGGAATAGCTTCCAGGCCTTACCCTTATGCGCGTCTGTGCTCTTCCACCAGAGCATTTAACGATTGAAATGCTCTAGGCCCCAACACATTGGCATTTCTAAAAAGCCTATTTTGCTAGTGGCCTTGCAGGCAAAACTCATGTATCGCTGGAGGCTATGGATTTTCTCTTCATGCTTCTGGGGCTGGCGGGCCTCTGCGCTCTTGTGTTGCCCTGGGCGCTGCTCTTCTGGTTGCGTTCACTATCCCGCAAGGTGCGCGAACTGCACAGCGCCAATGCAGCCTTGCGCCGGCAGTTGGAAACACTGGCCGGCAAGGATGCCCTCACGGTATCCCCGGGCTCCGAATCCACCCGGGAAGAGTCTGAAGCTCAATTCGATTTTTCACTGTCCCCCTCCCCGCCTCCTGAAACTTCACTCGGCCCAGCCGCTGCGTCAGCCCCCAAAGCTTCGGCTGCGCCTACAGCTCAAGAACTTCGAAAAAAGCTGGACCTTTCCGCTTTGCGCAAGCCCAAGGATACCGGCGCGAACGCCACGAACACGGCCGGAGAATCCGGAGGCGGCCCAGCCCGGCCTGGCCTGGAGTTTCGCTTCGGCGCGCGGTTGTTCGTGTGGATAGGGGCCGCGGCGTTGGGTCTGGCTGGCGTTTTCCTGGTCAAATACTCCATTGACGAAAACCTTATATCCCCCCTGGCGCGCGTTATCCTGGGCGGCCTGTTCGGGGCGGGGCTGGTTGCGTCCGGTGTTTGGGTGCGCAACGTTTCCCAGTTGCAAAACAAAACGCGCATGGCCCAGGGGCTCTGCGGCGCCGGGATCGCGTCCCTTTACGCCAGCCTGTACGCCGGCTCCACGGTGTATCATGTCATCCCTTCTTTGGCCGGCTTTTTATCCATGGCCGGAGTCACGCTGGCGGCCATGGTTTTGGCTGCGGCGTTCGGGCCGGCCATTGCCCTGCTCGGCCTGTTGGGAGGGTTGGCGACGCCGGCCCTGGTCCGGGCCGGGGAGCCTGGCGCTCTGGGCCTGTTCAGCTATCTGGCGGCGCTGCACGCCGTGGTGTCCATGGCGGCGCGCAACCGGCGCTGGTCTGCACTGGCCGCGCCTGGCGTGCTTGGCGTCTTTGGCTGGGCGGCTTACTGGCTTACGCAATCCTTCCAACCCGGCGACGCCATGTATCTGGCGCTGTTTACCATTTTCGTTGCCGGCGCCACAGTCTTTGCAACCCACCGGGAAGCAGGAGCGCAGTCCCTGCAGTTGGGGAGCTATTCCCTGCCGGCAACCGCCATTGGCTGCGCCACGCTTATCGGATCGTTTGTGCTGCTGGCTGCAGTGGCCAAACAGAGCGACTACAGCCTACAGACCTGGGTCTACTCGTTTATTCTGGCCGCGGGGGCCCTGGCCCTTTCCTGGCGCTGGGAGCGGCGCTACTGGCCTGCCGCGCTGGCGGCCATGGCCGCTCAGGCCGGCATGCTCCTGCTTTGGGCCGAGGCCAACTGGCAATCCGCCATGCTCATCGCCTGCGCTTATTACCTGGTCTATGCCGAGTTTGCATTGGCCATGCTGCGGCGCTGCGTCTACCCTCTGCTCTGGGCTGGCGTGCACGCCGCGGGCACGGCGTCGGCCTTTTTGCTGCTTCTGGCCCACCAGTACGACGCGCCCTGGGCAACGCACAATGAGCACCTTTGGCTTGCTGTTGGCGCTGTCCTGGCCGGGCTGGCCCTGGCCGGGCTTTACCGGGGCGGCGAAAAAGCGCGCTCCAGCCCGGCGGCAGGAGTTCTTGCTGGCGGCGGTTTTGCCGTGCTTGTCCTGGCTGTGCTCTTCGGCCTGGACGCAGAGTACTACGCCCTGGGCTTTGGAGTCTTGGCGCTGCTCAGCAGCTTGGCGCAAGGCCGGCTGGACCTGGGCCGCCGGGCGCTGTTTGGGGAAGCGGCGCTGGCGCTGACGGCCGTTAGCGCATGGTCTTTGATCAACAGAGCGTTCGCAATGATTCCCGGCCATGCGGGCGAGCCTCCCGTGCACTGGTTGGATCCGCTGCACCTGCACTTTAGCTTACACATGTCGTGCCTGGTTGTTCTTCTGGTTGCTGGCTGGCTGGCCTCGGCCCACGCTGCAACGGACAACCGAAAATTCACCTTGCCCATGGCCTTTGAATCCATGGCTCTGCTGGCGTTTGTCGCCCTGGCGGCCTTCCTGGCCAACGATTTGCTGCTGCAGCCGGGCGGCTCTTTCAGCCAGCGCGGCTACGCAGCCGCTCGGGCTTTGTCCATAGCCTGCGTATGGGGGATGGGCACGGCCGCGGTCATGGCTGGCCGGCGACTTGCTTTGCGCGGGCTTTTCTTGGCTGGCGCTGGCTGCGCGGCCTATGGGTTCTTTCTGTTCCTGGCCCAGGACATACTCTCCGGCGGCCCAGCCATGGAGCACATCTACGTAGGCGCTACCCCCATCTTTAATCTGCTGCTCGTCCAGTACGGCTTGCCGGTATTGTGGCTCACTCTAGCCCGGGAAGAATTCCACTCACGGGGCTGGCCCAAAACGGCCATGGCTTGCGGCGGCGCGGCCCTGGCCGTGCTCTTTATTCTTGCTTCGCTTATGGTTCGCCAGTTTTTCCATGGCCCGTACCTGACCGGCGGCTGGGCCTCTACCGCAGAGATATACGCCTATTCCGTTGTCTGGCTGCTCCTGGGAGCAGCCATGCTGGCAGCCGGGGTGCTGCAGTCCAGCCCAGCCTTGCGGGCCGGCTCTTTGGCCGTGGTGCTCGCCGCCGTGCTCAAGGTGTTTTTATACGACGCCGCGGAATTGGAGGGCCTGCTTCGGGTGGCCTCCTTCCTGGGCTTGGGATTTTCGCTCATCGGGCTCAGCGTATTGTACACGCAATTTGTGTTTGGTCCTGCAGGCGGCCGAGAGCGGTTCAAGGATATGCTGATCTCGCTTTTCCTGAAGAAATGACCCCCTTGCGCGATACGTGGAATCGTGTTTTGTGAAGCCCATGCGGCCCTTTACCCTGCACGTTCCTACTGAGTTGCTTTTCGGCGCCAAAGCCTTTTCCCGGTTGTGCCGGCGCATGTCTGTGCATGGCGTCGGCCGCGTACTGCTTCTGGCTGGAACCGCATCCGCCAAACAAAGCGGCGCCTACGACGCCATTGCCGCCAGCCTGGAGAAACAGGCAATCGCATGGACCGAGCTGTGGGGCGTCGCATCAAACCCTGACCTGGCCATGGTCCGCCAGGCGGCGCATGTGCTGCAAGAGCATCGTTGCAGCGCTGTCCTGGCCCTGGGCGGCGGCTCGGTGATTGACTGCGCCAAAGCCGCAGCCGTTGCTGTCCACGACGATCCGGCCGAGCTGCTGCGCTCAGGCAAACACGCGACGCGGGCTCTGCCAGTGTACGCCGCCTCCACACTTGCGGGCTCTGGCAGCGAGGTAAACGGCGACGCCGTGCTCACGGATTCTGACCAGGGCTACAAGACTTCTTTGCGCGGCCCGGCCCTCTATCCGCGCGCTTCCGCTGTGGACCCGAAATTCCATGCATTTGCGCCATGGGAAATTGCCGGCCCGGGAGCAGTGGACGTTTTTAGCCATGTACTGGAACATTATCTGCTTGGCCGGAGAGAAAGAACCTCTCTGGCCGTCAACGAGGCGTTGATGCGCAGCGCGCTGGACGCCGGCGACTGCATTCTGGCTGACCCCGACAACGTCAGCGCCCGCAGCGACCTGGCCTGGGCCTCCATTCTGGCCCAAAATGGCGTTGCTTCTGCGGGTCTAGGCGGCGGAGAATGGACGGCCCATCTGTTGGCGCACGCAGCAGCGGCGCGGCGCCCGGAACTTTCCCACGGCCGGGCGCTGGCGGCCATTGTTCCTGTATGGCTGCAATGGCTGCGGCGCGCGGAGAATCCCCCTATTTTGGAACAGCTGGAACGCAATGTCATTGGCCTGGACGCTCTGCGCGAGCGCTGGAGGCAATGGGGAATGCCTGCCAGCCTGCGCCAGTGCGGCTTGGAGCCAGACGACGCCGCCAGCATGACAGCACAAGTCATGGCTCACGGCCGGGCCGGCCGGTTGCGTAGACTGCGCCGGGAAGAGGTTTATGAACTGTTGCTGCTGGCCCTGCAGTGAACAAGAACTGAGAACGCAAAAAAAAAAAGCCGCCGGGGGATTCCCCGGCGGCGGAGAGTATTTCTTCTGTATCTATCATCGGTGGGAACCGACGACGGTTGGATAAGTACTGAATGATTCTATTCTTTTGTTTCTGCGCGCGGGCCGAGCCGTTCGGCTGTGTCCGCCTTCCTTTCCGCCTTGCGGGGAAGGCCGGGCCTTGTGATGCGCGCTACATACTGATGTTGTTTTGCAGGCGCCTCTTCGCGCCGCTATGGTTTGCTTCGTGTTCTATGACACTCAACCTACCTTTACAGAGTCAAACAACAGTCTTTGTATGAGCCAATTCTTGTACGTTAATGAAACAAACGTGAATCAAAGGTGAAACAAACTATTCAGTAAGAATCCTTCTATTAATGAGTCGTTGATACACTGATGCCACACTAAAAAGTACGTCAAAGAAACATGCGGAACTTCCAGCAAACTGATTCACGCTCCTCAAAGGTTCTGTACACCTTACATTAATAGAACCCTTTTAAACTACGTACGTCTGCTTAGGAGCGTCCATTGTTTTGCATTGTTTCCTCTTCGCCAGGTCCTAGGCCGTTAAAACCAGCGCGCTGGCCGAATCACTCGGCAATTTCCTTTTCACTATTGTACGGAACCTCATGCGCGCCCAAATCTTTTTACACTGGTGCGCCTCGTTGCGCAGTTATGTAAGAGATTCGGTTTAGTGTTAGCACCCTCCGTCAGAGTTCCTGACAATGATACTTGTCTTTTGCCTTGATTTCAATATAAGCCTGCGCACGAAGAGTGTCAATAGCGCGAACGCACATTTGTCACATGCGGCGATCAGGTTACAGACAACTCTCTGAAAATGTTACGCATCGATTACAAAATTTTTTATGCCCAGCCCAACGCGTTTATCACTGGATGCGCGCATGACGCCACGCCGGCCTGGCCCTTGCATGACAGGCCAGCTTGCAGTACTCATGCTCAGAATAGTCAGAGAACCCGATGAGAGAACTCATAAAACGTCTTGCCGCCAAGCCCGTGCTTGCGCTGGAGCTGCTGGCCGCCACTTTTTTCGTGACCCTGCTCAACCTGGCGTCGCCTTTATTTGTTATCCAGGTGTTGAACAGGTACGTCACGTTCGGCTTTGACGGCACGCTCATTACCTTGTTTGTGGGCATGTGCATTGCGCTGGTCATGCTTTTCGGCTTTCGCACCGTGCGCACCAGTTTAGCCAACGCCGTTTCTGCAGAACCGGACGAATCCCTGCAGGCCCAGGCCCTGTCCGTACTGGCCCGGGTGCGCACTGCATCCTTGGACCGGCTGGGCCGGCCCCTGGCGCAGGAGACCATGAACGACCTGAACATAGTGCAGCAGGCCTACGAAGCGCCAAATATTACTGCTGTGCTGGACGCGCCCTTTTCGCTGCTCTACATCCTTGCCGTATTTCTGCTGAGCCCGGTGCTTGGCTTCATCGGCCTGGGCGGCTGCGCATTGACGCTGCTTGCCTCTGGCTTGACGCTGCATTCCGCCAAGTCATCCACCCGGGAGTTGCAGGAGCTGGCGGCCTCGCACCGGGGCCAGACCGCTGCTGCGCTCTACGGCGCTGACACGGTGCGGGCCTTTGGCGGCTGGCCGTATTTACGGCGCATCTGGTCGCAACAAATAGCGAAAATGAGCGACCTGCGGCAGCGGCTGGCCCGGAACAAAGGCTTATTCGGGACCATCGTGCAGGTGGACATGATGTTTCTGTCCGCCGTGCTCTATGCTGTGGGGGCAGTGCTGGTGGTGCAGGGGGACTTGACTGTGGGCGCGCTCATAGGGGCGAACATCCTTACCGCCCGGGCCTTTCAGAACCTTTCCCGGTTTTCCCAGACCTGGGCCATGACTTCCAAGGCCAAAGAGGCCATGGGCCGGCTGAACGAGTTTTTGGCTCTGCCCATGGAGGCAGAAACCGGCGCCGGCATGCGCAACTACAATGGAGGACTGGAATTCAAGGATATGGGTTTTGTTTTTTCTGGCGGCACAGGACCACTGTTCGAATCTGTGAACGTGAAGCTGGAGCCAGGCGCGGTACTGGCAGTAAACGGTCCTAACGGCTCCGGCAAGACCACCCTCATCCGGCTGGCCGCCGGCCTGCTGGACCCCATGCGCGGCGAGATACTGGCCGACGGCGTGAACTTGCGCCAGCTGGCGCCCCCGTGGTGGCGCACCCAGATCATCTACATGCCTCAAGAGCCCACATTCTTGAACGCCAGCGTCCGGGAGAACATTCTCATGGCCAACCCGGACCTGGAGGAATCCGCCCTTTCCCGCATAGTAGCCGAGGCGAATCTGGAAAAATTTCTCTACTCCTCCCCAGCCGGACTGGACACGCCAATAACAGACGCCGGCCGGACTCTGCCTGTGGGCGTCAGGCGGCGCCTTGCCCTGGCCCGGGCGCTGGCCACCGACGGTCCGCTCGTTCTGCTGGACGAGCCCACAGAAGGGCTGGACAAGGAGGGCTGCATGGCGGTGTACGCGCTGCTAAACCGCATGTTCACCTCCGGCAAGACCATCATCGCCGTGTCCCACGACCCGAACATCATCAAGGGCGCGCACATGGCCCTGGACCTGTCTGTAAAGCCTGCGCCGGCCCTGCGAAAAGCACAACAAAGGACAAACGCGCCTAAACGCCCAACCCCGGCCCCAACCGCCGCCGGAGGCGCACCATGAGCGAAGAGCGCGATACGAGCGTGATGGTCCGCAAAAGCGGCGTCAAGGCCGCCACGCATATGTTCCTGCTGCTGTGCGTGCTTTCCTGCGCTGCGTTTCTGGCCTGGGCCTGGTTCGGCAAACTGGATATCGTGTCCATGGCGGACGGCAAGGTGGCTCCCTCCACCAAGGTGAAGCGGGTGGAACACCTGGAAGGCGGCATCGTGCAAGAAATTTTGATCAAGGAAGGCAGCATCGTCAAACTAGGCGAAAAACTCATTGTCCTGGAGAAGACAATCCAGGGCTCTGACGTCAAGGAGATGCAGGTCCGCATCAATGCCCTGATCGCCGACGTGGCCCGGCTGAAGGCGGAGATGGAGGGCGCCGGCGCTGTGCAGTTCCCTGAGGGCTTTGCCGCAGCCAACCCGTCACTTGCTGAGCAAGCCCAAAACCTCTTTCTGGTGCGCAAGGAGCGGTTGCGGTCGCAGACAGCCGAACAGCGCCAGGCCGTGAACCAGGCGCAAGAGGAGATACAGCGCATAACCGTGCGCCTGAAGAACTCGCGTAAAACTATGGACCTGGCCCTGCAGGAGCTGGCCATCAGCGAAGACCTGTTGCAAGAACAACTGACCACAGAACTGAAGCACCTGCAGCTCAAACGCGAGGTGAGCGCCATCACCAGCCGCATTGAAGAGGACGAGGCGGCTCTGCGCAAGGCCCGGGCTACCCTGGCAGAGGCCCGGGAGCGGCTGAACTCCATACAGTCGTCTTTTTCTGAGGAATCTGCAGAAAACTACCGCAAAGCCAAGCGAGAGCTGGACGAATTCGTCCAGCGCAATTCCAAATTTTCTGATACGCTACAGCGGACTGTCATACGATCGCCTGTGGACGGGGTGGTCAAGTCCCTGAACGTGGTCAACGAAGGCGAGGTGGTCAAACCGGGCGAAACCATTATGCTCATAGTGCCCAGCGACGACAAGCTCATCGTGGAAGCGCATTTGCCCATAGGCGATATCGGCTACGTGGAAAAAGGCCAAAACGCAGTGGTCAAACTGGCCACCCGCGACGCCGGTCTGTTCGGCTCTCTGGAGGGCACAGTGATGCACGTCAGCCCAGACGCTTTTGTTACAGAGGAAGGCCGGACCTATTACTCTGTACGCATAGAGACGAACACAGACTCCTTTGAAAAAGACGGGGCCCAGTACAAGCTCTATCCTGGCATGCAGGTCATTACGTATATTCACACTGGCCAGCGGACCATCATGGAGTACCTGCTCACGCCCTTTATGGACTCTTTGACCGTGGCCTTGCGGGAGCGGTAAGCTTCTTGCCCCATGCGCGTCCTCTTTGTCCACCCCAATTTCCCGGCTCAATTCCGGCACATGGCCACAGCCCTGGGCCGCAGTCCAGACCACGACGTCGTCTTCTTGACGGCCAATCCCCGGCCAGAATGGAAGATTCCCGGCGTTTCAAAGGCTGTCTTCAAACCACAGCACGAGCCCTCACAAGACGCCCACCCGCTGTCCAAACCCTGGGACGAGGCTGTCATCAAAGCCGAGGCCGCCATGGCGGCGGCGATGCAATTGCGCGGCCAGCATAACTTCGTTCCAGACGTCATAGTTGGCCACTCTGGCTGGGGACCCACGCTGTACCTGCAGGACGTCTTTTCCGCGCCGTTCATCAGCTACTGCGAATGGTACTACAACCCATGGGGCGCAGACGCGGTATTCGGCCGGCCACACACAAACCAGCAGTCCCTGCCTACCGTATCGCAGTTGCAAATGCGCAGCCGCAACGCTGTTATTCTGACGGACCTGGCGGTCTGCAGCTTTGCCTACAGTCCCACGCAGTGGCAACGAGCGCAATTTCCCGCAGTGTATCAGCAAACTATTTCTGTGCGGCACGACGGGGTGGACACACATTTTTTCTCCCCGTCCCCCGGTGAACGGCTGGTGCTGCCCGGTCTGGACCTGTCGCTGCATCCGGAATTGATCACCTTTGCCGGCCGGGGCATGGAGCCGTATCGGGGCTTCCCGCAATTTATGGAAGCCGTGGGCATGGTCCTGGAACAGCGGCCCGCTTGCCGCGTGGCCATTGCCGGCCAGGACCGCTGTTGCTACGGCCCTCCCCCGGCCCCAGGAAAAACCTGGAAAGACGAGGCCATGGAAAAGCTCAACGCGTCCGGCGCGGACACGTCGCGCATCCACTTCACCGGCCCCCTGCCGTACGGCCACTACCGGCGCTTGCTGCGCTCATCCAGCCTGCACGTGTATCTGACCCGGCCCTTTGTGCTCTCCTGGTCCATGCTGGAAGCAATGAGCTGCGGCTGTTTGCTCCTTGCCTCGGACACAGAGCCAGTCAGTGAAGTAGTGCGGCATGAAGATAATGGCCTGTTAACCGACTTTTTCGACGCCGAAAAACTGGCCAGAGCCATTACAGACGCCCTGGAACGGCAAGAGGAATTGCAGCCTTTGCGGGCCGCGGCGCGCCAAACCGTGCTGGACCGCTACGCGCTGGCAAAACTGCTTCCCGGGCATCTGCAGATGGTGGAGAATGCAGCGCGCGGCAAACCGCCCGAAGAAGGCCTGGGAGGAAGCGAAATACGCGACGACGACGCCCCCCGGTTCGGGCCAGGATAGACTCCGCCAAGGTTCTAGCGCCGCCCCGGCTTTTCCCGGTTTGGCGAATTACTGATCCGCCCCTCGTCTATTCGCTTTGGTTCGTTCATGGCTTGGCGCGCACAGGCTGTTTTACAAAGCCTGTTGCACAGCGCCACTCTGGTCCACCGCCCCCAAAAAAAACCGCCATGCTCAATGGAGCTCCAAGACAGAGCAGAAGGGCGGGCGACCGCAAGGGTCGCCCCTATTCTATGGCGTTGTGATGTAGCATACCGCAAGCGTGCTGACCTGAGCCAACGCCTCCCTGACCTGTAGCCGGGTTGTCTGGCCAGCGCAGCCAGGCAATCGATTTTCGGCCAATTGCCAGGTTGCGCCGCCACAGCATTTTATTATAGACAAAAATTTTTATATACCTTTATACTATTCTCATCCATACACAAGAAGACAACGAAACGGCTCTACCAAAACAACACCCTATGAACAATCTAA
>CAYTSA010000091.1:0-15951 GCA_964440345.1 uncultured Desulfovibrionaceae bacterium
CATGAACTCCCTGGGCCGCGACCCGTTGCGGGGCGTGGACTACTGGTCCCAGTGGCGGGAGCTGCTGCCCGGGCTCGTCTATCAGGATGTGGACGCGGACAGCCACCTGGCCATTTTTGACAACCCCGAAGCGCTGCAGGCCATACAAAGGTATTGCGCGGACCTGTACGGCCAGGCAATGGAGGATCATGCAGTCCATACGTCAGAAGCGGGACATTTCAACAGCGCCGTGGCCTGGCTGCAGGCGCAGTTCGGGCCGGCCATAGGCCGTGAACCGTACGGCCTGGACCCCGACGAGCCCCTGGAAAGCTACGGCGTGGATTCGTTGCTGGCTACGGAACTGACCGCCATACTGCAACAGACCTTTGGTTCCCTGTCCATAACCATTTTCTATGAATATCAGACCATTCGGGATATGGCTGGCTATTTGGCCAAGCATTACGGCGAGAAACTGCACGAAATAACCGGGCGGCAGTCCGCGGCGCCAGTGGAGCATACGCAAAAAACGGAGCAGGCTCCCTCGTTGCCGCAGTCTGCATCGACCCCAACTGCGGCTCAGTCTGCGACGCCATTTGGCGCCTGGGACATTGCCGTGGTGGGCCTGTCCGGCCGCTATCCGCAGTCTAAGAATATAGACGAGTTCTGGGAAAATCTGCGCCAGGGCAAGGACTGCATCACCGAAATTCCGCCTGAGCGCTGGGATTGGCGCGAATACTACAGTGACAGCCCCACGGAAAGGGGCAAACACCATAGCAAGTGGGGCGGCTTCATTGCCGGGGTGGAGAACTTCGACCCCCTGTTTTTCAACATCTCCCCGCGCGAAGCCGAGTTCATGGATCCGCAGGAGAGGCTGTTCCTGGAGTGCGCCTGGGCCGCGCTGGAGGACGCCGGCTACTGCCGCGACGGGTTGCAGCGCGCGCAACAGCTGCGCGCGGGCGTCTACTGCGGCGTAATGTTTAGCGAGTATCAGTTCATCGGCGTGGAGGCCAGCCTGCTCGGCAACAGCCGCGTCACAGGCGGCAGCCGCGCCTCCATAGCCAACCGCGTCTCCTATCTGCTGAACCTCGCCGGGCCCAGCCTGGCGCTGGACACAGCCTGTTCCTCATCTCTTACCTGTGTATATCTGGCCTGCCAGGACCTGCTGCACGGCGACGCGGACCTGGCTCTGGCCGGGGGCGTGAACCTGAGCCTGCACCCAAACAAATACTTGGAGCTGAGCGAAAGCGGCTTCATCTCCACCCAGGGCCGCTGCGAAAGCTTCGGCTTGGGCGGCAATGGCTATATACCGGGCGAAGCCGTTGGCGTCCTAGTCCTGAAGCGGCTTGCTGACGCTGAGCGCGACGGGGACCATGTCTATGGAGTTATCAAAGGCGGGGCCGTTAACCACGGCGGCAAGACCAACGGCTACACAGTGCCCAACCCAAAGGCGCAGCAGCGGGTCATAGAGCAGGCTCTGGAACGGGCGGGGATAAGCGCCAGGGCCGTCTCCTACGTGGAGGCCCACGGCGCGGGCACGCGTATAGGCGACCCCATCGAAATAGCCGGGCTGGCCAATGCTTTCGCACGGTACACCCAGGATAAGCAATTCTGCGCCGTTGGCTCAGTAAAGTCGAACATTGGCCACTGCGAGGCCATGGCTGGCGTTTCTGGTCTGACCAAGCTGCTGCTGCAGCTGCAGCACAGGCGGATAGCGCCCTCCCTGCATGCGCAGACCCTGAATCCGCACATAGATTTTGCGGCTACGCCGTTTGTGGTGAATCAGGAACTGCGGGACTGGGACCGGCCGGTTGTGGACTGCCGGGAGCAGCCGCGGATCGGGTCTGTTTCCTCCTTTGGCGCTGGCGGGGCAAACGCCCACCTGGTTGTACAAGAGTACGCGCCGCCGCAACGGCCTCAACAAGAGGAAGGCCCGGCCATGGTCGTGCTCTCCGCCCGGGACGAGGAGCGGCTGCGGGACTATGCCGCGCGTTTGCTGCAGTGGTGCGGCAAACGGCCTGACGTGAACCTGCATGATATGGCTTACACACTGCAGACAGGGCGGGACGCCATGAGCGCCCGGCTGGGCGCGGCCGTGCACAGCCGGGCCGAGCTGGCCGACACGCTGCGAGCCTGGCTGCAGGGTGAACAGTCGGAAAACATCGCCTTTGGCAGCTCGGAAGTGCACAAAAAAATGGCGGCTGTCCTGGCCAACGACGAGGACGCGAAAGCCATGGCCGCGGCTTGGCTGCGCAAGGGCAAGCACAACAAGCTGCTGACCGGATGGACGCAGGGATTCCCCGTAGACTGGACTGCGCTGGACGCCGGCCGCCAGCGCCGGCGCGTCAGCCTGCCCACGTATCCCTTTGCCCGGGAGCGCTACTGGGCGGCGCCGCCGCGAAAGGCAGGCCTGGCCGCGGCAGTTCTGCACCCCCTTGCGCAGCGCAATGACTCCACCTTTGCCGAGCAACGGTTCAGCGCGGTGTTCAAGGGGACAGAATTCTTCTTGGCCGACCACGTGGTGCAAGGCGGCAAGACCCTGCCCGGCGTGGCCTATTTGGAGATGGCGCGGGAAACGGCGCGGCGCAGCCTGGGCCTGGGGCCGGACGTAGTGCTGCGCATGCGCGACGTGGCCTGGCTGCGGCCCATGGCCATGCATGCAGCAACATTGGAAGCATCCATACGTTTAGACGCAGACGAGGGCGGAGACATCCGTGTGCGGGTGTTCGCAAACGGGGAGCTTCACTGCCAGGCGGTTGTATCCCTGTCTGCAGAAGCGCCGAGCCGGCTGGATATTGAGGCGCTTCGCGCATCCATGAACCGCGGCCAGCTGGCTGCGGCCCGGTGCTATCAGGAGTTTGCGGCCATGGGCATAGAGTACGGCCCTGGCCACCGGACTCTGCAGACCGTGTATGTAGGGAATGGCCAGGCGTTGGGCAAGCTGCAGTTGCCGGAATCATTAATGCATACTTTGGAAGACTATGTTTTGCACCCGGGCCTGGCGGACGGGGCCTTGCAGGCGTCAATTGGGCTGACGCTGGACCAAAGCGATAGCGCCCGCCCGGCGTTGCCCTTTGCCGTGGAAGAGTTGAGGCTGCAGGGCCCCTGCTCGCGGGAAATGTGGTCCTGGGCGCGTTATGCGCCAGGTTCCGGCCCGGATGACGCAACGCCCCGGCTGGATGTGGACCTGTGCGACGCCCAGGGGCGGGTCTGCGCCGTCGTGCGCGGGCTGGTGTCCAGAAAATTGGACAGTTCCCTGCCCGTGGCTGCGGCGCGGCCAGCCGAGCACGTGGGAGAGCTGACCCTGCGGCCGGTGTGGGATGTTGTGGCGTTGCAAGCGCAAGAACCCTGGCCCGAGCGCGGCGAAAACATCTGCATTGCCGGCCAGGGGCCGGACGTTGATTTTCTGGCGGCCTATTATCCGCAAGCCATCAGGCTGACGCCGGAGACGTCCGTTGCCATGGAGGACATTGCAGCCTCGCTGCAAACCCGCGGCCCCGTGGACCACGTGTTCTTCGTTTTTGCGGCAGATGACGATGCAGCCGCGCCGCTCTACTGTTTTCGGCTGGTCAAGGCGCTGCTGCAGGCAGGCTGCGCACGGCGGGACCTGGGCTGGACCCTGCTCACCCGCCGCGCGTTTCCCTTCTCCATAAATGACCCCGTAGCCGGTCCCGTGGCTCCGGACCAGGCCGCGTTGCATGGCTTTCTCGGCGCTGTGGCCAAGGAGCAGCCATTATGGCGCATGCGCATGCTGGACCTGGACGCCGCGCCGCTGGACGAGAGCGTGTTGTGTCTGCCGGCCGACCGGCGGGGCCAGCCCCTGCGCCGGCGGGGCGGGGAGTGGTGCGGCCGCCGGCTTCTGGCCGTGCAGGACGTGGAGCCAGATGAAGCAACAATGTACCGGACTGGCGGCGTCTATGTGGTGATTGGCGGCGCCGGCGGCGTGGGCGCCGCCTGGACCGCATACCTGGTCCGCGAATACGCCGCCCATATATATTGGATAGGCCGCCGGACAGAGGACGCAGCCATTGGCCGCAAGCTGGACGCGCTGGCGCAGCTGGGGCCGAGGCCGCAGTACCTGGCCGCGGACGCGGCCGATACTGAGCAGCTGGAGCAGGTCCGCCAACGCATACGGCAGGAACACCCGCGTATCCATGGCGTGGTCCACGCGGCCATGGTCTTTGACGCCCGGCCCGTGCGCGACCTGCCGGAGGAAGCGTTTCTGGCTGGCTACGCGGCCAAGGCCGGGGTCTGCCGGGCCGTGGCCCGGGTCCTTGCCGCGGAGGAGCTGGATTTTGCGCTGTTTTTTTCGTCCATTATCACCTTTGCCCGAAACCCGGGCCAGAGCGGCTATGCAGCCGGCTGCGGGTTCAAAGACGCATTCGCCCAACACTTGGCCCGGCAGTGGGCCTGCCCGGTAAAGACAGTCAACTGGGGCTACTGGGACCAGCTGGAGCAGGGCGAGGACCCCAGCGCCGAAGCGCGGCAGGCCTTTGACCGGCTGCAGGAGCTGGGCGTGGGGCTTATCCGCCAGGCAGAGGCCATGCGGGCGCTGGAGCGGTTGCTGCGCGGCCCGCTGGACCAGATAGGCTACATGAAGACCACTAAGCCGTTTCTGGTGGAGACCATGGACCCGGATGAATGGACAACCCTGCTACCCGAGTCTGGCCCAGCAGTTATTGACGCCGTTGCCAAAGCCGAAGCGCCGGCGCCGGACATGCAGCGGATCCGGGAGCACCGCGCCGGGCCTTTTGCCGCGCTGGACGCTTTGTTGCTGCGGTTGCTGCGGGTCCAGCTGGCGGACGTGGGGACGGACGTGGGGACGGACGTGGGGACGGACGACGCGCCGGGCCATTATGGCCGCTGGCTGGCGGCCTCGCGCGTCTTGCTTGCGAACGCGGCCCATGAAGAAGGCGGCCCCTGGCAAGAGTGGGAGCGGGCAAAGCCGGCCTGGCTGCAGGACGCGAACCTGCGGGCGCACGTAGAGCTGGCCGAAGCGTGTCTGCTGGCCCTGCCAGACATACTGGCCGGGCGGCGAAAGGCCACGGACATCATTTTCCCGGATGCATCCATGCAGCTGGTGGAAGGAGTATATAAGGATAACATCATTGCTGATCTTTTCCAAGAAGTTACCTGCAATGTTGTGGCCGCCTGCCTGGAGGAACAGCTGCGTTTGGACCCAGGCGCGCGCATCCGCATACTGGAGGTTGGCGCTGGCGCGGGCGGGACTACGGCCGGGCTGCTGGAACGCTTGCAACCTTTGGCCGGCGGCATCGAAGAATACTGCTATACTGACGTTTCCCGGGCCTTTTTGCTGCACGCGGAGGAGCAGTTCGCGCCGGGCCGGCCCTTTGTGCGCACGCAGCTGTTTAATGCGGAAGAACCCCTGGCGGCGCAGGATATAACGCCGGGCCGCTACGATGTGGTTCTGGCCGCCAACGTGCTGCACGCCACCAGGAACGCACGCCGCAGCCTGCGCAACGTGAAGGCCGCCCTGCGCCGGAACGGCGTGCTGGTGCTGAACGAGATAACGGCGAATACGGTCTTTGCGCACCTTACCTTTGGCCTGCTGGAGGGCTGGTGGCGCTATGAAGATAACGCGTTGCGCTTGCCGGGCTGTCCGGGGCTGGCGCCCGAAGCTTGGCGCATAGCCCTGCAGGACGAGGGTTTTGAGCCGATTCTGTTCCCGGCCAGAGCAACTCACGACCTGGGCCAGCAGATCATTGCCGCGCAGTCGAACGGCGTTGTGCGGCAGCCTGGCGCTTCCGCGCTTGCCACAATAGCGCGCCCGAAAACTGCGCGAAAGGCCGAGCGCCCGGCTGTGAGCGATGAACAGGAGCAGGGCTCGCTGGAATCCAAAACCACGGCCTTTGTCACGCAAATGATCGCCGAAAGTCTGAAGCTGGCGCCGGAGCGCGTGGACCCGGCCGAGCCCTTTGCCACATATGGCATGGACTCCATTCTGGTGGTCCATTTGACAAACCGTTTGCGCAAGCATTTCGAAGGCATAGGCGCGGCCTTGCTGTTCGAGACCCAGACCGTGAACGACCTGGCCGGCTATCTGCTACTGGAGCACAGAGCGGCGCTGGAAGCCATGTTTGTCAATGCGCCGGCGGCGGAGGAGCCTGAAAAGCCCGCCAAAAAGCAACTGTCCGCTGCCAAACGGACGACCCTGGCCATGGCCACAACGCCAGCCCCTGGGGCCCGGCCGCAGGACGCCGCCATTGTTGGGCTCAGCGGCCGCTATCCCGGCGCCGCGAGCGTGGTGGAGTTTTGGCGCGCGCTGTATCGAGGCGAGGACTGCATCACGGAAATACCCCCCGAGCGCTGGGACTGGCGGCGTTATTACGATGCCAAACAGGGCAAGGCCGGCAGCTCCTACACCCGGTATGGCGGGTTTGTGGCCGACGCGGACGCCTTTGACGCCAGGTTTTTTCGCATATCCCCGCGCGAGGCGGAGCGTATGGACCCGCAGGAACGGCTTATGCTGCAAACGGCCTGGCATTGTCTGGAGGACGCGGGGTACACGCCGGAGACCGTCTTCGCGTCGCGCCGGGTGGGCGTCTTCGTGGGCGTGATGAACAATACCTACGGACCGCAGCCGAGTTTCGCCTTTATTGCCAACAGGGTGTCATTTGCGTTGGATTTTCGAGGTCCGTCCCTGGCCGTGGATACGGCCTGTTCTTCGTCGCTGAGTGCGGTGCACCTGGCCGTGGAGTCCATCCGCAGCGGCGGTTGTGACTGCGCCCTGGCCGGCGGGGTGAACCTGAACCTGCATCCCGTGCATTATTCCGGGCTCAGCGAGATGACCATGCTCACGCCCGGGCCGGCCTGCCGGGCATTCGGCGCCGGGGCGGACGGGTTTGTGGCCAGCGAGGGCGTGGGCGCGGTGCTGCTCAAGCCCCTGGACGCGGCTCTGGCCGACCGCGACCACATCTACGGCGTGATCAAGGGAACCATGCTCAACTCTGGCGGCCGGACCCACGGCTTTACCGTGCCCAACCCCGCGGCCCAGGCAGAGGTCATTGCCGCGGCTCTGGACCAGGCCGGGGCAGACCCGCGCCAGATAGGCTATGTGGAAGCGCACGGCACGGGCACAGCCCTGGGCGACCCCATAGAGATAGCCGGGCTGGCAAAGGTTTTTGGCAAGGCGGGAAACGGGTCGTGCGCCATTGGTTCGGTAAAGTCGAATATCGGCCACGCCGAGAGCGCCGCGGGCATAGCCGGCCTGACCAAAGTGTTGCTGCAGCTGCGCCACGGCAAGCTGGCCCCCACCCTGCACGCCGGGCAGCCAAACCCGGAGATAGATTTTGCGGCCACGCCCTTTGTGCTGCAACGCGAGCCTGCGCAGTGGCGGCGGCCCGTGGTTGACGGCCGGGAGCATGCGCGCATGGCCGGCCTTTCCTCCTTTGGCGCGGGCGGGGCCAACGCGCATGTGGTGATCGCCGAGTATCTGGAACCGGAGCGCGAATTGGCGGCGCCCGAATCCGGCCCCTGGCCCGTGATCCTCTCCGCCGCCACGGAAAAACAACTGCGCGAATATGCATCGAATGTAGTGGACTACTTGGGAAATGGCGGCCCCGGCCCAGCACAGCCGCAAGCGCGGCTCAGCGAGCTGCTGGCCGAAGTGCTGGGGGTGGACCCGGCGGACCTGGGCCTGGATGAGCCCCTGGCCGAATACGCCGAGCCAGTGCAGCGCATGCAGCTGCTGCAGGCTGTGCAGGAGGAGTTCCCGGCGACGCGGAACACGCCGGAATTGCAAGAGGCCCCTACGCTGCGGGCCATGGCGGAGAAACTGGCCGGGCCGGGCCATGCGTCCAATAGTGTCGATATTTCTGTGCGGGATGTGGCCTACACCCTGCAAACAGGCCGCGTGGAGCTGTCGGAGCGGCTGGGTCTGCTGGCCGGTTCGCTTGAAGAACTGGCGGATGCGCTGTCCGCTTTTGTGCGCGGCGAAGCCGCTTCCGGGCTGTATCGCGAGCGGGTTCAGGGCAAGTCTGCGCCGGCAGTGGAAAGCAAGGACGCCGCGGAACTGCTGCAAGCCTGGGTGCAGGGCGCTGCAGTGGATTGGACTGTGCTGTATGGCGAGCCGGCGCCGCGCCGGGTCAGCCTGCCGGGATATCCCTTTGCCCGGGACCGTTTCTGGATGGCGCCCACGGCGCTGTTTCTGCCCTACGCCCCCTACATGAAAGATACAAAAATGTCCGTCCAGAAAATTGGACAAAGCGGCGAAGCAACGCAGTGCGTCTTTCTGCCCCGCTGGGAACGCGTGGAGCAGGTTGCGGCGCCTGCGCCGCCGCGCCGCCTGGCCCTTGTATACGGGACCGAGTCTGTTCTGGCTGCAGAGTTCCAGGCTCGGTACGAGTGTGCGCCGCTGCCTTTGGACGCAGACTGCGACGCCGGCCAATGGGCGCAAGAGGTTGCGGCCTGTGACGCGCTGGTGTTTCTGGCGGATACAAAGCTGGGTCCATTGGCCGGCGCGGAGGACGCGCGAAAAAGCCTGCAGCGCAATGAAATGCTGTTTTTTCGGCTGATTCGCTCGCTTATGCAGCGGTTGGGCCGTGACGATGTGCTGGACTGCTATCTGGTTGCCGTGGACGCGGCTATGCCGCGCGGGGCCGGGCTTTTGGGGTTGGCTTGTTCCCTGGCCCAGGCTGACCGGCGTTTTCACGTGCGCAACATCCGTTTGGCTGGGGATAGCAGCGGCATGGCCGCGCGCATACTTGCCGAACCGCCAATTGAACGGGGCGAGCCCGTGCGGTTGCAGGGTGACGCCCGCTTCCGGCAACAGTTCGCGCCGCTTGACCAGGCGAGCCTGCCGGCCGGTTCCGGCCTGCGGCGCTACGGGACCTATGTGATTGTGGGCGGCGCCGGAACCCTGGGGCGCGCGCTGACGCGGCGCCTGGTGGACGATTACGCCGCCACGGTGGTCTGGTTGGGCCGCACGCCGGCGGACGCCCCGGCCCTGGTTGCCAAGCTGTCCGAATATCCCGAAAACACCAGGCCGAAGTACATACAGGCCAACGCAGCCCGGGCCGAGGACATGGCCGCGGCTGTCGCCCATATACAGGAAACGCGCCAACGCATCCACGGCGTGTTCTTTGCCGGCCTGTCATTGCAGCTGGACGATTCCCTGGCCCGGTCCAGCGAGGAGCGTTTCTGGGAATCTTTGGCAGTGAAAGGGCTGGGCGGTTACAACACCTGGGCTTCCTTTCGCTCCCAACCTTTGGACTTTCTGTGCTTTTTCTCGTCCATTCAGTCCTTTTCCTTTTTCCCTGCGCGGGACAGCGCCGGGTATGCAGCCGGGGTCAGCCATGCGGACGCGCTAGCGCTTTCCCTGGCGGCGGAGCCGGCCGCGCCGTATCCTGTGGGCGTTGTCAACTGGGGCTATTGGCGGGTCTCGGTGCAGGGGTCAGAGTTGGAAGAACAGCTGGCCGGCCATTTCGGCTTTATTGACGACAGGGAGGGGTTCCGCTTTGTGGAGCAGTACACGCAGCAACTGCGGCAAACGGGCGGGCCGAGCCAGGCGCTGTACTTGAAGGCTGGCGACGCCGTGCGCAAGCTGATGCGCGTGGACGCCGAGACCTCCGCCACGCTGCTGCCAGCCGCGCCTGATGCTGGAAACTGGAAAACACCTGAGCAGGCCGAGCCGCCGGCGCGGGTGTTGGGTGGAGAATTTGACGAATGGCTGGCTGCGTTGCTCTTTGCGCAGTTGCAGACCATGGGCGCGTTGCAGCTTGATGATCCTCCCATGGACGGCGAATCCTTGCGCCGCCGGGCCGGCGTTTTGGACGCCTACACACGCTGGTGGGATGAATGCTGCCTGAGCGTACTGGCAACGGCCGGGTATGTAGTGGTGCAAAATGGCGTCGTCACGCAGCTTGCTCGGCCGCAAGAGGACGCATGGGCCGGGTGGCGGGCCTATGCCGCGCCGTACAGACGCGGCCCGGAAACCCGCGCGCAGGTAGAGACGGCCGAGCGCTGTCTGCGCCTGTTGCCGGACATCCTGCAGGGACGGGCCAAGGCCACGGACGCGCTGTTCCCAGGCTCTTCCCTGGCCGCCGTGGAAGAGCTGTACCGCAACGCCATATTCGACTCCTTTAACGCGGCCCTGGCTGCGAATTTGCAAGAATACGCCCATGCCCGCGCGGCCGTCGCGCCTGGAGCGCGGCTGCGCATTTTGGAGATCGGCGCGGGCGTTGGCGGGACAACAGCCGCGGTACTGCCCGTGCTGGACGAAATGGACGGCGCTGTGGATAGTTACTGCTACACGGATGTTTCCCGGGCCTTTCTGGACCATGGACGGGAACGCTTTGCTTCGGGCCGGGAGTATCTGGAGTTCCGGCTGTGCAACGTCGAAGAGCCGCTGACCAGGCAGGGATTTGTCCCTGGCGAATTCGACGTGGTCATAGCCGCCAACGTGCTGCACGCCACGCGCGACATCCGGCTGGCCCTGCGCAACGTCAAGGCGGCGCTGGCCGGAAACGGTTTGCTGCTGCTGAACGAAGTGACTGGCAAACAGCTGCTGGCCACGCTGACCCTAGGCCTCACCGACGGGTGGTGGCGCTTTGCGGACCCAGAGTTGCGCATCCCTGGCTCGCCCCTGCTGCGCCTGGAAAACTGGCAAACGGTGCTGGCGGAAGAAGGCTTTACGCGGGCCAGGTCCGCAACGCCGGAGGGAGAGGCCCTGGGCCAGCACGTCATAGCGGCGGTTAGCGACGGCTTGGCGCTGCAGCAGGCTGCCGATCCGCCGATAAAGCAGAAGCGCCGCCAGCCGGCGCCGTTCCAGGCTGCGCCCCCGGACTCGGGCGATGCACGCGCCGCGGTCATCAGCCTCATACGCGGCAGCCTGGCCCGGGCGCTCAAATCCTCGCCCAACGAGATAGACCCGGCCGCGCCATTTGCCGACTACGGGCTGGACTCCATCCTTGGCGTCAGTTTTGTGGACTCTCTCAACGCAGTCCTGGACGCCGGCCTGACCACGCCGGTCATCTTCGACTACGTTACATCCGAGCAGCTGGCCGGCCATGTACTGGAAACCTGCGCGGACAAGGTGCAGGCCTGGCTGGGCGCAAACGAAACAGGCGCGCCCGTTTGCCCGCCGGCGGCGCCAAAGGCCGTTCCCTGCTGCCGCGTATCTCTGCCGCAGCCGCCATCCGGCCAGGCAGTGGCCGTCATTGGCCTGTCCGGCCAGTTCCCTGGCGCGTTAAACCCGGCAGAATTCTGGCGCAACCTTATGGAAGGCCGCGACGCCGTGGGCGAACTGCCGGCCTGGTATATGTCCGACCCGTCCGGCTACCGTTGGGGCGGCGTGCTGGAGGACCGGGACTGCTTCGATCCGCTGTTTTTCGCTATTTCCCCGCGCGAGGCGCTCTCCATGAGCCCGCACCAGCGTATTGTGCTGCAAGAAAGCTGGAATGCCCTGGAGGACGCGGGCTACAACCCCAAAGCCCTGGCCGGGTCAAACGTTGGCGTGTTCATCGGCGCGGAACCCGGGGGCTATTTTCACCATTCTTTTACCGGCGCGTCGGACGCTATCATCGCCTCCCGACTGTCCTATCACCTGAATTTTTCCGGTCCGGCCGTGGTGGTGAACACCGGTTGCTCCTCCGCCGCCGCCGCCGTGCACATGGCCCGCCAGTCCCTGCTGCTGGGGGAATGCTCTCTGGCGTTGGCTGGCGGCGTGTTTGCCATGCTGCACCAGGACGACCTGGGCCCGCTGGCGGACAGCGGCATGCTTTCGCCCACCGGACAGTGCCGTCCATTCGACGCCGCGGGCAACGGCACGGTGCTGTCCGAAGGCGCGGCGGTGCTGGCGCTCAAACGGCTGGACCAGGCCATGGCGGACAAGGATCCTGTCTACGGCCTCATCACGGCCTCGGGCATGAACCAGGACGGGACCAGCAACGGCATTACTGCGCCCAACGGCGCCGCCCAGGAGCGGCTCATCGCCCGGGTCTATCGTGATCATGGTATCGACCCCGGGCGAATCGCCTATGTGGAAAGCCACGGCACGGGCACAAAGCTGGGCGACCCGGTGGAGGCCAACGCGCTGATCCGGGCCTTTCGGCAGTTTACGGACAGGCAGGGCTACTGCGCCATAGGCTCGGCCAAGGCGCATATTGGCCACACCGCGGCCAGCTCCGGCGCGGTGGGGCTGGTGAAGCTGCTGCTCAGCCTGCGGCACGGTCGGCTGCCTGGGGTGCTCCATTTTGATCAGCTTAACCCGTTGATAACTCTGGATGGTTCCCCATTCGTCATACACAGGGAAGCCGTGGAATGGCCCCGGCCCGAGTCCGGGCCGCGCATGGCGGCGCTGAACTCTTTTGGCCACAGCGGGACCAATGTGCATATTGTGGTGCAGGAATATCTGCAGGATGAGAAACAAACAGCGGCGGCGGGTCCGCTCATCTTCCCGCTGGCAGCCAGGGACGACGAACGGCTGGCGGTATATGCGCGGGAGCTGCTGGAATGTGTCCAGTCTTTGCGGCGCGAGGACCTGGACCTGCCGGGACTGGCCTGGACCCTGCAAAGCGGCCGTGAACCAATGGCCAGCCGGGCGGCTTTTGTGGCCTCCAGCGCCGTGGAACTGGAGGAAAACCTGGAAGCCTTTCTTGCCGGTAAAGCCGGCTCCCAGCGCTGGGCAAGCGGCGCGGCCGGCCAGACGCAGCTCTGTGAAGCCGGGGACGAAGACGCAATTGTCGCCAAATGGGCGGCCGCCGGGGAGCTGCACAAGGTCGCAACTTTTTGGGCCGGGGGCTGGCCGGTGGAGTGGCGGCTGCTGTACGAGAGCGAACCCCCGGCGCGCATTCACGCGCCGGGCTATCCCTTTGCCAAAGAACGCTACTGGGCTCCGAACGTAAAGGGAGGGCGCGACGCTGCGGCGCATCAGAAAGAGACGGCGCCGGAGCGGTGCGAGCTGCTCTTTTTCGAGGAAACGTGGGAAGAAACAGCGCCTGGTCCTGAAGCGGACGAGCCGCCGCACGGTCCGGTGGTTTGCTTTCTTGACGACGCTGCGCTGCGCGGGCGCGTGGCCGCCGGCTTGCGCGCAGCCAGTCCCGAGCTGCCTGTCTATTGGATAGGCGCGGATGACAACGCAGAGGCAGAGCTGCGCCGTGTGGCCGCCGCCCACGGCCGGGCGCAGGCGTTGCTCTACCTGCGGCCGCTGGAAGACCGGGCGCTGGTCCGCGATCATGCAGCCGTGGCGGCGGTGTTCCGGGCTGCGGCCTCGGCCGGGCTGGATGCGGACCGCTGCATTCTGGCCGGGGAATACGCCAACGTGACTGACCGCTGCTTCCTGGAGTCCTGGATAGGCTTTGAGCGCTCCTTGCGGCCGGCGCCGCCGGAAACGGCCGTAATCGTCATTGCGCAGGAAACCGGGGAAGCGGAGGCCTGGCCCGGCGTGCTGGCCAACGCTCTGCGTGCAGCAACTCCGCAGAGCATGCTGCGCCGCCAGGGCCGGGAGTATGCGCTGCGCATCAGGCCTGTGGAGCTGGGGGAGGGGCGGCTGAAGCTGGACGCGGGCGGGACGGTCTGCATCACCGGCGGTCTCGGCGGCCTGGGCTATCTGTTTGCCGGTCATCTAGCCCGGGAATACGGGGCGAACCTTATCCTTGCGGGCCGCTCAAAATTGGACGCGGATAAGCGTAAGCGCTTGGATCAGTTGAAAAGCTGCGGCGTCCGCGCCGTCTATCTGCAGGCCGACGTAAGCGATGCGCAAGCACTGACCCGGGCGCTGGCCGGCCTGCAGGACGATTTCCCGCACATTCACGGCGTCATCCACGCTGCTGGGTTGCAGGGGAAGGGCCATATTTTCGACAAGCATCTGAGCGACTTTGCCGCGGTGCTGGCGCCCAAGGTTGCCGGGACTCTGGCGCTGGACGTCGCCCTGGCCGCGGTCCCTTCCGGCGCGGCTGTGCAATGGGTCTGCTATTTTTCTTCCAGCGCGGCCATGTTGGGAGACCTGGGCTCCTGCGACTACGCCGTGGCCAGCCGGTTTCAGACGGCCTATGCGCGTCAGCGCCAGTCTGGCCCGGGACGCGCCTGTGTGATCAACTGGCCTTTGTGGCGGGACGGCGGCATGCACTTTGCCGACGAGGAGCAGACTGAATTTTACCTGAAGTCCAGCGGCCAGCGTATTCTGGAAGCCGAGGAAGGACTGCGAATTTTTGAGCGATTCCTTGCGCATGCCCGGCCGCAGCTGTTGCCCCTGGCCGGCCAGCCGGAAAGAATACGCCGTTTTCTGGGCCTGGACGAGCAAAGGAAAGACGATACCATTCAGACTCCTGCGCCCGCCGCGCCGGCAAAGCCGGACCGGCCGGAGCTGCGCGGCCTGTCCTGGGAGCAATGCGTGGCCTGGGACCTGAAGGAGATGGTCAGGCGCATCCTGATGGTGGGGCGCGAAAAGCTGGACGAGCAGACAAACCTGGCCGACTTCGGCTTTGACTCCATCCACCTGGCGGAATTCGCCCGGGCGCTGTCGGACATGTATGGAGTGCGCATCGCGCCGTCCATATTCTTCGGCTACTCCAGCCTGGAGAAGCTGGGCCGTTACCTGCTGGAAACCCATGGCCCGGCCGTGCAGGCCTATTATAAGACTGAGAACCAGAAGCCCGTCCCGAAGCCCGCGGCCAAAGCAATTGTCAGCCCGCGCGCTCGGGCGCACTGTGCGCCGTCCGCAGAATGCTTGCCGCCGGACCGGGAGCCCATCGCTATTATAGGTCTCAGCGGCCGTTTCCCCGGCGCGCGCACTGTAGACGAGCTGTGGGATGTACTGGCCCAGGGACAAGACGTTGTGCAGGAATTCCCGCTGGACCGGCTGGCCGGCCAAGAAAAGCCTTATGGCTGGTTCGGGGCCGTGCCGGGCGTTCGGGAGTTCGACCCGCTCTTTTTCGATATTTCGCCCAAGGAGGCGGAGACCCTGGACCCGCGGCAGCGGCTGCTGCTGCAGGAGGCCTGGAACGCGCTGGAGGACGCAAGCTTTGGCCCGCGGCAGCTGGCTGGCCACGTCATGGGCATGTTTGTGGGCGTGGAGGACGGCGACTATCAGTTTCTGGTCCAGGACGGGCCGGTTACATCCAACCACAACGGCATACTGGCCTCGCGGCTGGCGTATTTTCTGGATTTTTCCGGGCCGGTGGCGGCCGTGAACACGGCGTGTTCCTCCGGTCTGGTTGCAGCGCACCAGGCAGTGCTCAGCCTGCGGGCCGGCGAATGCGACGCCGCCCTGGCCGCTGGCGTGAACCTGATGCTGACCCCCCGGCCCTTTGTGGACATGGTGCGGGCCGGCATGCTTTCCCCGGACGGGACCTGCTATGCATTTGACAAGCGGGCCAACGGTTTGGTCCCGGCCGAGGCAGTGGCCGTGGCGGTGCTCAAGCCTTTGTCCCGGGCGCAGCAGGACGGCGACCCCATACGCGCAGTCATTGCCGGCGGGGGCGTGAACTACGACGGCCGCACCAACGGCGTAACCGCGCCCAGCGGCCCGGCCCAGACCCGGCTGCTTTGCGATACATACCGCAAACATTCCATCAATCCTGAAGAGATAGAGTACGTGGTCACCCACGGCACGGGCACGCGGCTGGGCGACCCCGTGGAGATTAACGCCTTGCGCGACGGGTTTGCGCAGTTTACTGACCGGACGAGCTTTTGCGCGCTGACCTCCAACAAGAGCAACCTGGGCCACGCCTTTGCGGCTTCTGGCATCGTCAGCCTGGCGAACATGACCCTGGCCCTGCAGCGCGAGACCATACCAGCCAGCCTGCACTGCGAAACCGAGAGCGACTACATAGACTGGGAGCGCAGCCCGTTTTTCGTGAACAGGGAGCCGCGGCCCTGGCCGCGGTGCAACGGGAAACCGCGCATGGGCGCGGTGAGCAGCTTTGGCGTGAGCGGGACCAACGCGCATATCGTCGTGCAGGAATACGTCCCGGAACATACTCCCACGGTCCCGGCGCCGTATTATCTACTGGTCCT
>CAYTSA010000092.1:0-15348 GCA_964440345.1 uncultured Desulfovibrionaceae bacterium
CGTGTCCGGGTCGTAGGGCGGAATGGCCGTCTCCACCTGCGGCGGGTCGTAGGGCTGGAAGGCTGCCTCGGTGTTGCCGTGCAGCCCTTCGGCGATGTAGCGCGCCACGGCCTGGCGCTCGGAGGCCGTGCCCACATAGGGCGGCATGTAGCCCAGCAGCTTGCCCTGGCCGGTCAGTTGGGCGTTCATGCCGAATGCGGTAAACTTGGCAGTGCGCGGCAGGATGTTCTGCATGGGGCCGTCCACAGCGTGGCAGGAGAGGCACTGGATGTTGAACAGCGCCTGGCCGGCCTGCATGACGTTCTCGTCCGTCAGCTCCTGTATTCCGGTCCAGGGCGCGTGGGGCAAGAGCCCTTCTTTGTTCAGTTTGGGGACGTCCTCCTTCTTGATGGACGTGGAGTAGATGTAGTCGTAGATGACGTAAGGCCGCCGGCCGCCCTCGCGGATGAATTCAAAGGCGCCGATTTGCAGCAGACCCAGGACGATGATCAGATACGCCGCAGGCTTGCGGATTCTGGACGGGAACAGAAAAGTCAAAGCGGGAACGAGCAGCAGGATGGCCCCGCCCACGAGCAGAAAAGATTTGAAATACGGCGGCAGTTCGTGGGATTTTTCCATGATCATGGTCTGCTGCGGCTCGGGCAAGGCCATGAGGCACCAATAGCCAGAAGCGATAAGGAAGACCATGGGCGCCAGCGCCCAGACCGAAGCATAGCGGACCATCTTTTCGCGCAGGTCCTGTTCCTGGATGCGCGCGGCCGTGAAAAATGCGAACAGCCCGGCAAAGGCAAGAGCCATGAAGAAGCGGAAAAACAGCTGCGGCCAGAACGTGGGGTTGAAGAACCCATCCCAGAAGTCGCGGGTTTCCAGCCAGTCGCCAGGCGTGAGCATAAAGCCGATGATGCCGTTGATCATGAACAGGGAGAGGAAGGCGAAGCCGGCGTAGAGCCAGCCTATGGTCATGTGCGTGCGCGGCTCCATCTTTTTGAAAGTGTAATAATAGACCAGCAGGGTGACGATTTCGGCCAGGAAGAAGACCCACTCTGTGGACCAGGCAAAGGTGAACAGCCGGATGAGCGTGAGCGTGGCCTCTGGGCTGAGAATGGCGATGGTGAACCAGATGCCCACCCCGGTGAGCGAGCCGAAAACCATGGTCAGCAGCAGAAAGAACAGGGTGTGCTTGCGGACGTATTCCACAATGCGCGCGTCGCCGGCGCGCCGGCCGTAGAGTTCGGTCAGCACCAGGAAAAAGCCGCCGCCCACGGCAAAGTGGGCCACGTAGACGTGCACCACTGCGATGAAGGCTATGAGCAGCCCGCCTTGCAAGGAAGGAACCAGCCAGATGGGATATTGCATCTACGCGTCCTCCTTTGCCGGGGCGTTCATGGCCTTAGCCGCCTGGAGCAGCACCCAGACGATGATGGGAACGCCAAGGGCCAGCGTGACAAGAAACATGACCAGGGGCGAATATTGGTTCAGCACAGTCATGTCCGACGGATGGAAAAAGGGCTTCAGGTAGGCCATGCGCAGCAGTTCGCGCATGTAGGCCATGAGCATGACTGTGAGAGTGACGGCTGCCGCCGAGCCCCATACGCTGCGCCGGAAGCCCATGCCCAGGGTGAAGGCCACAGACGCCAGCGCAACCACGAAGACTCCGGTGTAGTGGGCTGATCCGCCCATGAAGAGCAGCATGATGTCCCGCGGCAGGGAGATGAGGAATATGGAGCCCAGGACCAGTTGCACAGCCGTGGCCCAGAAGAACCAGCGCATGCCTGAGTCGATGTTGCGCTCAGCCTCGGCCTGGCTGGTTGGGCTGTGTCCGCCGCGAGAAAGCTTTACCTTCCAGCAGCCGGCCAGAAAGAGCCCGCCAACAGCCACAGCCGCGGTCATGAAATGCAGCCAGCGGGGGAAAAGGGTGGGCTCCGCCAGGTTCAGCAGGACGCCCCGGGGCTCGCCATAATAGCGCAGCCAGCGTTCCGGGGTCATCATCAAGGTCAGATTGTTAGAGAAAATGAAGGCCACGGAGAGCAGCAGCAGGACCACCAGGCCCAACAACAGCAACCTGGCTTCGCCCAGCCGGGAAAATTTGAAATCATAGATGTAGGCGCCATAATAGGCCAGGATGATGAGCACGATGAGCGATAGCCAGAACACGGCCAGCATAATGTCGCTGACGTAGAACAGATGGCCGTAAAGCACCTGCATGAAAAGCAGGGGCGCTACGCCGAAGTTGACAGTGAGCGCCAACAGCGTAGGCAGCTTAAGCCCGAAGTCGTGGGCTGCGTGGGAGTTTGCCTTTCCGCGCAACGAGCGAACCAGCATGATAATGCCGCCGCCCAAGGCGGCGTTCATAAAGAGCGCGTGGAACACGAATGTAAGAAGCATGAGCGCCTGGAACCAGCCCCAGTCCGTCTGGATAGGGCCGGATTGCGGAATAAGCGCAGCAGCTTCGCTGATGTCTTGCATGATTCACCTCTTCCTCAAAGGGTTTTTCACACAATACTAGCTCCTGCGCCGTCGTCAAGGCTATTATAACTTTTTTGTGACAACCCTTGTATTTTGAAAGGAAACAGGTATTGTTCTGTTGTCTGATTACGTATTGCGCAAAAAACGTCCAGCCTCCGCCGAGGAGCGGTATGTCCTCGCACATAGCACTTTTCGATATTGGGAACACAGCCTTGAAAATAGGCTTTTGCCGCTTCCCTCGCAGGGAGGAGCCCATGGCTGTCTATTCCCTGCCCACAGACGCAGGCGAAACGCCGGACGGGCTTGGGTTGCGGCTCTCTCTGCTGGCGGAGCACGCTGGCGTTACTGACGTCATGGGCGGGCTGGTCTGTTCCGTTGTGCCGGCCATGAATCCAGTGCTGGAAAAAGCCTGTGGACGTTTCCTCGGCTGTTCCACGCGGTTTGTGGGCCGGGACGTGGAAACCGGGCTGGAAAACGCCTATGAGCGCCCGGCCGAGGTGGGCGCAGATCGGCTGGTGACAGCTTACGCCGCCAGCGTGCTGTACGCCAAGCCGGCATATATTGTCGTGGATTTTGGCACGGCTACAACTTTTGACTGCGTTCTCGGCAAGAGCTATCTGGGCGGGCTCATCTGCCCGGGGGTGCTTTCGTCGGCCCAGGCGCTGGCCGCGCGCACGGCAAAGCTGCCCCAGGTGGACCTGGACCTGCAGGACGATATGCCGGTCATTGGCCGGTCCACCCGCCAGTCATTGAACCACGGCCTCATCTTCGGCTTTGCGGCCATGGTGGAGGGCGTGGCGCAGCGGCTGAAAGCAACGCCGCCGTTGGCCGGCGCCGAGGTCATGGTTATAGGCGCGGGCGGGCTGGCCGAAACCATCGCCCGGGTGAGCAGTGTGTTTGACGCTGTGAGATCGGATCTGCTCCTAGAGGGTCTGATCCATTTGTATACGGAATGTACTGAGAGATAACCATTTGAAATATTGAGAATGCACAAGGAGAGGATTATGAGCACCATAGTTTCTGTTTGGGGAAGGGAAATTCTGGATTCACGCGGCAACCCCACCGTTGAAGTTGAAGTAACGCTGGAATCCGGCGTTGTCGGCCGTGCAGCTGTGCCTTCCGGGGCCTCCACTGGCTCACGCGAGGCGCTGGAGCTTCGGGACAAGGACGACGCCCGGTATGGCGGCAAGGGGGTGACCAAGGCTGTGCAGAACGTGCAGGACGAGATCGCCGAAGCCATTGTGGGCATGGACGCCCTGCGCCAGGCAGCGCTGGACAACCTGCTCATCGAGCTAGACGGCACTGAAAACAAGGACCGGCTGGGCGCCAACGCCATGCTGGGCGTGTCGATGGCCGCGGCCCGGGCCGCGGCGGAGCACATTGGCTTGCCGTTGTACCAGTACCTGGGCGGCGTGAACGCCAAGATACTCCCTGTACCGCTGATGAACATCATCAATGGCGGCGCCCACGCGCCGAACAGCCTGGATATTCAGGAGTTCATGATCGTGCCCTTGGGCGCAGACACCTTTGCTGAGTCCCTGCGCATGGGCGCTGAGACCTTTCACGCCCTGAAGTCGTTACTGGCCAAAGACGGCCATGTGACTGCGGTGGGCGACGAAGGCGGCTTTGCCCCGAACCTGAGCTCTCACAGCGAAGCTTTTGAATATATCATGAAGGCCATTGAAGCCGCCGGCTACGAGCCTGGCCGGCAGATCGCCCTGGCCATCGACGCCGCCGCGTCCGAATTCTACAAGGACGGCAAGTACGTGCTCAGCGGTGAAAACAAGGAATTGTCCAGCGATGAAATGGTAGAGTGGCTGGCCGAGTTTACCAAGAAGTTCCCGCTTATCTCCATTGAGGACGGCCTGGCGGAAGGCGACTGGGAAGGCTGGGCGAAGCAGACTGAGGTCATGGGCGATTCCGTGCAGCTGGTGGGCGACGACATCTTCGTCACCAACCCGGAAATTCTTGCTCGGGGCATAGAGGAAGGCGTGGCCAACTCCATCCTCATCAAGCTGAATCAGATTGGCACGGTCACCGAGACCCTGGACACCATTGAGATGGCCAAGCAGTCTTCGTACACCACGGTCATTTCCCACCGCTCAGGCGAAACGGAAGATTCCTTCATAGCCGATTTGGCGGTGGCGGTGAACTCCGGCCAGATCAAATCCGGCTCCTTGTCCCGTAGCGACCGGCTGGCCAAGTACAACCAGCTGATGCGCATTGAGGAGGACCTGGAGGACGAGGCGATTTACTTCGGGCCCATTATGTCCGGCTTTTTCGGTTTTGACGAAGAGTAGACAACACAACGCAGCCCGGCGGCACGCCGCCGGGCTGCGATTTTCCAACCGTGCAGGCTGCAACTTTTTTGGCGAGAGGCCCGGCAAGCTCCGGACCTCTTCTCCCGCCGAAAAGCTAACGCACTTTCGCCTTGAAACGAGGCATTCTCCTGAAACAATATACAATTGTTTCAGGAGAATGCATAAGAGCATCTAAACATTATCAATGTTAAAACGCTCTAAAGCCCCCCAAACTGCTTTCACTATACAGCTTCTTCCCAGGAGTTTCGAACTCCCCCCCCGGCGAGTTCCAGTGTTACATCAGCCTTTTGCAAGCGCTTCGTTTGTTTGCCGCTCTGGTTTTCTTCCGGCCGGAAGGGAACCAGGACAAATCCCATTTCCTCGGCCATTGCCTTGAGCGGCGACATGTCGCCAGTCAGGCGCATAAGGTCCATTAAGGTGGTAACGCCCAGTTTGGCGCCCTTGTCGTTGGGGTTCAGTTCCCGCAGCAAGGTAGGGTACGGCTTGCCCAGCTGTGCTGCAATGGCGCGTGCTTTTACCCCCCGATCCACAACAATTTCTTGCGCTAAGCGCTCAATGCGTTTTCTCTGCATAGTGGTTTCCCCCGGTCAAGCGTTGAATGAGCGTCGTTCCTAACGAGGATGGACGTATCAATAACTGTGCCATGCGATGAGATTCCAGCTTCATCTTATATTTCTGTGGGTTAGATTATGGCAGGAGGAGGCGTGTGATTATACGGCATGTAAATATAATAAGCGATGTGTAAACTTTAGATTTACACCTGCTTGATGGGCGCGACATGTGGAGTGATGAGAAACTATGGCGAATCAGCCTCGTGAAAATCAAAGGTGCGCCGGATGCCGTGCTTGCGCAACAATGCGTGCAGCCGCTGTCTGGAAAGGCCGGAAACATCGCTGGCGTGGGTAATGTTGCCGCAGGTGGCGAGCAGGAGATGTTCAAGGTAGTCGCGTTCGATGTCGTCGAGTTTTTTCTGGCGGTATTCCTTCCAGGGAGGGGGAGCAGTACGAAAAAGGCTGTTGCTCTCTGCGTCCGGGCCGGCTGCATGGCTGGCGCGGGAGCTGTTGGGCTGCACCTGGGCCTGGGCTGCGGCCACGCGCACGTGTGTGGGCAGGTGGGCGCGGTAGAGTTGCGCATCTGGCCTGCCGGCGGCCAGGGCGTGCTCAATGGCGTTGTGAAGCTCGCGCACGTTGCCCGGCCAGGAGTAGGTCAGCAAGGCGTCGAAAAAATCCTGGGCTATTTCTTTGGGCTCTTGCCTGTTGCGCCGGTAGAGCGCGTCCAGCCGGGCCAGAGCCAGCTCTATGATGTCTTGCCCGCGGTTGCGTAGAGGAGGAATGTGTATGGTGAACGAATTGATGCGGTAGAGCAAATCCAGCCGAAACAGGCTGGTCTGGACCATCTCCTGCAGGTTTTTGTTGGTGGCTGCGATGAGCCGGAAGTCGCTGGGCCGTTCCTCGCCCCCGCCCAGAGGCCGGTAGCGGCGTTCCTGCAGCACGCGTAAAAAGGCGGTCTGTTCCCTCAGCGGCAGTTCGCCTATTTCGTCCAGAAACAATGTCCCGCCGTCTGCCTGGCCTATAAGCCCGGCTCTTTCCTGGTCGGCGCCGGTAAACGCGCCTTTAACGTGGCCGAACAGCTCAGCCTCAATAAGCGTTTCCGGCAATGACCCGCAATCCACAGGCACAAAGGGCCCGTCCACCCGCCGGCTGTTCACGTGAATGGTCCGGGCGAACAGCTCTTTGCCTGTGCCTGTTTCTCCGACCAGCAGAACGTTGGTTTCGTCGGCGGCGGCGTGCGCCAGCTCCGACAAGCAGGTCTGCATGGGGTTGCTAGAGCCCACAACGCCATTACGGTGAAACAGCGTGGGCTGCGAAACGCCCTTGCGGCGGCGAAACTCCAGCGCCCGCAGCAGCGGCAGGCTGATGCGCTCGTAGGAGCCAGGTTTTTCCATGTAGTCCCAGGCTCCGTTTTCAATGGCCAGGGCGGCGCCGTCCTGGTCGCCGTCGCCAGTGACAATGATGATCTCCGGCTCAGAGGGGGCGGCTTTAAAGTCTCCTATGGAGTTGATGCCGTTGCCGTCCGGCAACCGCACGTCCAGTATGATGACGTCATATTCACAGGATCGGCACTGCTCCAGTCCCTTGTACAGCGTATGGGCGGCTACAGCTGTGTGGCCCAGCTGCTCCACGGTGTTGCGCAAATAGTCTGTGAAGAGGACATCGTCGTCAATTATGAGAATATTCGCCATGATATGTTTCCTGGCAAAGGGTTCAGCGGACCTTTGTTGTATAATCGTATACGATAGCTGAAAGCATCTCAAGACAAAAAATATATCCAATGGGTTGATATATATTGATTTATGTAAAAAAACTTGCAAAATTAGCAGGTATGTTTTAAACAAAAAAATTGCGCTTTAAATATTTCCATGGAGAATGTGACATGACACGTAAAGACCGTACTGAAGGCATTTACAGCCGGCGGGAGGTGCTCGACAACAGCGAGCGCCGCCAATATTACCTTATTCAGCTCAAGGAGTTGCTCCAATACGCCTACAGATATTCCGAGGACGTAAAGAAGCGGTTCGACAGAGCGCAGTTCAATGTTGATAAATTCAAAAGCCTTACAGACTTGAAGCACATCCCCATCCTAAAAAAGAAAGAGCTTATCTTTCTGCAGTCCATGGGGCCGCGGTTGGGCGGTTTGTTGACCAAAGACCTGGGCGAGCTCAAGCGCATTTTCCAGTCGCCTGGGCCCATTTTTGATCCGGAAGACCGCACGGACGATTACTGGGGCTGGACCGAAGGTTTTTACGCTGCAGGCTTTCGAGCAGGCGATCTTTCTCAGATAACCTTTGACTACCATCTGGCCCCGGCCGGGCTGATGTTTGAAGAGCCGTTGAAGAGCCTGGGCTGCGCTGTTATTCCGGCCGGGCCTGGCAACGCCGCCACCCAGTTGGACATTTTGCAGAAGCTGCGCGTAACCGGCTATGTGGGCACGCCCAGTTTCTTGCACCACCTGGCCCAGAAAGCTGAAGAATCCAGTATGAATTTACGTAAGGACCTTTTTCTGGAAGTCGCCTTTGTCACTGGCGAGAAATTTTCAGAAAAAGTTCGCTCATCGCTGGAGAAGAAGTTCGACCTTATCATGCGCCAAGGATACGGTACTGCGGATGTGGGCTGCATCGGCTACGAATGCTATCAGAAAAACGGGCTGCACATCGCCAACCGGGCCTACGTGGAAATCTGCCACCCGGATACCGGCATTCCCCTCAAAGAAGGCGAAGTGGGTGAAATCGTTGTCACGGCCTTCAACAAAACCTATCCGCTTATCCGCCTGGCCACCGGGGACCTGTCATACATCTCCAACGCAGCCTGCCCCTGCGGCCGCACCAGCCCCAGACTGGGCAACATCGTGGGCCGCGTGGACACCACCGCCCGCATCAAGGGCATGTTTGTCTACCCCCACCAGGTGGAGCAGGTCATGGCCCATTTTGAAGAAATCAAGCGCTGGCAGATCGAAGTCACCAACCCTGGCGGCGTGGATGAAATGGTTCTGCATGTGGAAGCCGGCTCCTTTAAACGCGAAGACGAGCTGCTGCACCAGTTTCGGGAAAAGATCAAACTGCGGCCTGTGCTCAAGGTCCACGCCCCTGGCGTGCTGCCCCCGCAAATCCGGCCCATTGAGGACAAGCGAAAGTGGGATTAAGCCAGCGCTCTCTTCTGAGCAGGGCGGCGGCAGTGCTTGCTGTGGCTGTTTTAGCCGCTTGCGCCCCGGCGGTTCCCGGGCCTCGGGTAGACCTGCAGCCTGCAGTGGACCTGCGCAACAGCATGGGCGAGCCTGTGAAGTTGTCTACGTTTTTAGACAGAGCCCTGGCCTTGAAATACATTCTTGTGGGTGAGCAACACAGCGCAGTCTGCGATCATCAGGCCCAGGCTGCGCTTTTGCAGGCGCTGGCCGTGAACGGGTTTAAACCTGCCCTGGGGCTGGAGATGGCAGGCGCAGACTTGCAGCCTGTGCTGGACCGCTTCAACGCCGGCAAGATCACTGTAGACCAGCTGTCCAAAGAATTGGACTGGGAGTCCATATGGGGCTACGATTTCTTTTTGTATGCGCCCCTGTTTCGCGTAGCTAAAGAGCATTCCGTTCCCGTCTACGGCCTTAACATGCCCAAGGGCATGGTCCAGGACTACAGCCGCAAAGGCGAAGAAGGGTTGACGCCCAGGCAGCGCGGCTACCTGCCGCAGTCCATCATTCCGCCCCTGCCCGCACAGCAAGAAGAGCTGGAAGCCGTGTTCTCCATGCATTCCGGCATGGGCCAGAGCAAAGACCACGGCCAGATGTCCGAAGCGCAGCGCCAGGAGGCCCTGGACCGCTTTTTCCGGGTGCAGGCCTTGTGGGACACAGTAATGGCTGAAAACGCCGTGGCTGTTGGCGCGCAGCGGCCCGGGCCTGTTTTTGCAGCTGTGGGCGCCGGCCATGTGGAGCATGGCTGGGGTTTGGGCCATCGGCTCAGCCTGCTGGACCCGGACGCGCCGCCGGCCCTGGAAATAGTTCCCTGGCGCGGTCCCCGGTCCGGCGCTGCAGCGCCGGACCCCAACGAAGCGGACCTTTTTTTCTACTGTCCGGCCACGCATCACAGCGGCCGGCTGGGCATGACCCTGGAACACGGCGCTGAGGGCGTGAAAGTGCTCGCGGTGGAGCCCGGCTCCCGGGCCGAAGCCGCAGGGCTGCAGGCCGGCGACATAGTGCTGACTGCCCAATCCCGCACAGTGGAGTCGCTGGGAACGCTGCACGCCGCAGCAATAGAAGCAAAGAGCACGGACAGCGACCTGCTGCTGGGCGTGCTGCGTCATGGCCGGGAGCGTAACGTCGCCATTCCTCTGGCCGCTTCCCAGAACAGCGAATAGCCCCATGCCGGAATTGCCGGAAGTGCACACCATCGCCTGCGGCCTGGAGCCGGAAACGGCAGGCCGCGTTATCCAGGCCGTGGATATTCTGTGGCCTGGGTCCGTGCACGGCCCTGTCACAGCCTTTCAGGACGCCTTGGCCGGCGCGAGCGTAGTTTCTGTGGGCCGGCGGGCAAAGCTGCTGCTGTTCCACCTGGAGGGGGCCGGGGGCGCGCCCCTGGTCATGGCCGCCCACCTGAAAATGACCGGCCGCTTCTTTTTTCCGGAAGGCGGCCCGACTGCAGATTCCCACGCCCGCGTTGTGTTCCGGTTGGACAACTGCCGGGAGCTGGTATTTCACGACATGCGCAAATTCGGCTATGTGCGGCTGTTCACGCCTGGGCAGTTGCAGGAGTGGGATTTTTATAAAAACCTGGGGCCGGAGCCTTTGGAACTGGACGCCGCTGGTTTTCTGGACCGCTTCCGGAACCGCCGGGGCAGCATAAAAGCCTTGTTGCTGAATCAGTCAGTCATTGCCGGCATTGGCAACATTTATGCCGATGAGTCGCTGTTTCGAGCTGGCATCCGGCCAGACGCCCAGGCCAACCAAGTAAGCGAAGCCCGGCTGAAGAGGCTATACACCGCCGTGCAAGATGTGCTGCAGGAAGCCATAGCCGCCTGCGGCAGCTCCATACGCGACTACCGAGACGCGCGCGGCGACGCCGGCGCTTTTCAAAACAGTTTTCGGGTGTACGGACGCAAGGGTTTGTCGTGCCCGGTCTGCGGCAGAGCGCTGCACGGCGTCAAGGTAGCCGGCCGGAGCAGCTGTTTTTGCCCCCTGTGCCAGCGAACCTGAAGGTTTTGCAACACCCAGGTTATGCTTCTGCACGGCCCTGGCGGTAAGCGCGCAGGGTGTAGCGGGCCACGGCCGACATTTCGCCCAGCCAATTGGTTGCAGGCTTGGGAGCCGGTCCGTAGTCAGCCGGTTCCGGGGCGGGCTTGGGCGCTCCGGCTATGCGGCGGCGCAACACCCGGGCTTCTTCAGCCTGGCCGTGTTCGCTCATGGCGGAGCACAGGTTGCGGGCGGCGCTGGCCGGGTCGTTGGTGAACAGGCAGGCCCGGGCTATGCGGCCGTAGACTTCCGGTCCTTTGTCGTTTTTCAAGGCCATGGATACGGCGCGGGCCGCGCCCTCGTAGTCGCCTTGCTTCAGCCGGTGTTCGGCCAGACTGTGCACCGGGTCTGGAGCGTGGGGGTCAATGCGCCGCAGTTGGGCGAAAATGCCGTCGGCCCGGGCCGGGTCGTTTTCGATGCACAGCTCGGCTGCAGCCAGCAGGTGCTCACGCTGCTTGTCCGGCCGGCCCAGCTCTTTCCAGTATTTGGCCATCCCGTAGTGGGCGTCGGCGGATTCGGGGTCCAGCTGCAAGGCGGTTTCAAAGCAGCCCTTGGCGTCCGCAAAGCGCCGGGTGCGCAAGGCGGCCTGGCCCTTTTCCGCCCATTCGGCGGAAGTGGGTTCTGGAGTTTTGGGAGTTTTCCATTCATGCAACGCCTCGGCAAAGGCTTTTTCACTCGCCCCCTCCACGTGGGCCGGCTGTTCTTTGCGTAAGGCGAGAATACGCCGCAGAGTCGCTGTCAGGTCGTTCAGGGAATACGGCCGCCGCAGCACAGCCCAAAAACCCGCGGCTACAGCCTGGGCGGCGCACACGTCGTCGGTGCAGGCAATGATCAGCGGCAGAGCGGCCAAGTTTGGATGCAGGCGAACCAGCCGGGCAAAATCATGCCCGCTCATGTCCTCCAGTTGTTCATGGCAAACAACCAAGGCTACGCGGCTTTTGGCCAGCTCCTGCGCAGCTTGCACGCCAGAGCCGGCTATGACGGCGTCGGCAAAGCCCAGTCGGCGAAGCATGGACCGGTCCAGCCTGCCTGCTTCAAGGCTGTTGGTGAGTATAAGCGCAGTGCGGTTGCGCGGCGGGGTCTTTCCCATGGCGTGTGTCCTCCTAGTGATATCAGGCTACACACCACGTATCGACGGATTGAGAAATTCCTTTACAGGATTTTTCCGTTTTGCGGCGGTCCTTCTACTCTACCGGGCGCAGTCAGCCGCATCGCCGTGCAATTTATCCAAGGCGTGGGGAACGGCCGGCAGCACGGCTTCCAGTCCTTCCTTAACGCCTTTGGGACTGCCAGGCAGGGAGAGCAACAAGGCGCCGCCCAGAGTTCCGGCCACAGCCCGGGAGATTATGGCGTGCGGGGTCTTGGCTATGCCGGCGGCGGTGATGGCTCGTTCAAAGCCTGGCAGCCGCTTGTCCAGCATGGGGGCCAGGGCTTCCGGGGTTATGTCCCTGGGGCCAAGCCCGGTTCCACCGGTGGTGACAATGAGATCAAAACCGGCTTCCAGGGCCAGGCTGGCCACCAGACCTTTCAGCCGGTCCGGGTCGTCCGGCAGAATGAACCCCTGATGCAGGCAGACAGTCGTGGCGGCAGATACAGTTTCTGCAATGAGCGGCCCAGCAGTGTCTTCGCGTTGGCCGGCGGCGCCCTTGTCGCTCAGGGTTATCCAGGCCAGAGAAATACCGTTTTTGGCAATGGCGGCGGCAATTGTTTCTTGCGGCTGCAATGGCCGAAGAACGGAAGCCCACCAGGCCGGCGCCGCGTGGGGCAGACCCGGGACGAGCATCGGAGTGACAGCTTGAAGGACGGCTCCGGCGGCGTCGTTCAGGGTCTCGCCGGCCCGCAGTTGCGGCAGGGGAGACGCGCTGCGCACGGCCAGCGGATGTTCCGCCGCCGTCAGCAACGCAAGGCCGCCGGTTTTCAGAGACCAGTCAGGCGCAGTAAGTTTCAGGGTGTTTTCAATCATCTGTGCTCCCATGTTTTCTTTCAGCAAAAAATGGCATATACATTATAAACCTATTCGCAATCAGAGCCAAGGAGAGAGTATGAAAGGCGTCATTCTGGCCGGTGGGTCTGGAACCAGGCTCTATCCCATCACCCGCGGCGTGTGCAAGCAGCTTTTGCCCGTGTACGACAAGCCCATGATCTACTACCCCCTATCGGTGCTCATGCTGGCGGGCGTCAAGGATATCGCCATTATTTCCACGCCCAGAGATTTGCCCCGGTTCGAGGAGATACTGGGCGACGGCTCCCAGCTTGGCATGTCGTTCACCTACATTGTCCAGCCGGCGCCGGAAGGTATTGCCCAGGCGTTCATACTGGCCCGGGACTTTATCGGAAGCGACACAGTGGCCCTGGTGTTGGGCGACAACATATTCTACGGCCAGGGACTTTCGTTTATGCTGCGCGGCTGCGTGGAGCTGGATCACGGCGGCATTGTCTTCGGCTACAAGGTCCGGGATCCAGAGCGCTACGGCGTCGTGGAGTTTGACGACATTCAGAATGTTATCTCCATTGAAGAGAAGCCTGCCAAGCCCAAGTCGCGTTATGCCGTGACCGGGTTGTATTTTTATGACAACGCAGTGTGCAACATGGCGGAGCAGTTGACCCCGTCTGCCCGGGGGGAGCTGGAAATAACCGACCTGAACAACGAATACTTGCGCCGTGGCAAACTGAAAGTGGAGATCATGGGCCGCGGTTTTGCCTGGCTGGACACTGGGACCCACGAATCATTGCACCATGCGTCAAATTTTGTACAGGTTGTCCAGGACCGGCAAGGCTCCAAAATCGGCTGCATCGAAGAAATAGCCTTCCGCATGGGCTACATAGACCGCAGCCAGCTGGAGACCCTGGCCCAGGAGATGATCAAGAACGAGTACGGCCGGTATCTGATGGACGTGGCTGAAGAGGTGGAGCTGGGCTTGTAGGAGTTTGCAGCTGTAAAGCCCCTGCTCTGAGGGAAATTTAAAGCAGGGGCGCACGAAACTGTGTTGCGGGAAAGCAGGCTGCGGCTTAGTGGTCCAGATGGTCGCCTTTGAAAATACGGTAAATAGCGGTGACTACAATAATAGTCATGTAGATGAAAATGCCGGCCACGCCGACAAACCCGGCCGGGGTGGACTGCATGGCGTTCTGAATGAGTTCGCTGATCATGTTGGTCTCTCCTTGTGAAAAACGTGACGGCCCTGGCAGATTGTCCCCAAGCCGCGTGTTTGTCAAGACAAAAACGAGGCAAACGAAAACAGGGCAAAGAATATACTGCCCGGAGTCTTGGAAAAAAATGGCGCTCAGCTACACTGGCGGACAAACTTTGCACACTGCATATCAGGAGAACAAAAAATGGCTGAATTCATGAATGATGACGAACGGCTGCAGGAAAGGGCCGAGGCCGTGCTGGAGGCGCGAAAAAAAGCCGGGCTTGAGAATATGGTCGGCGGTCTGGAGGCTGTGATCATCAATGTGGAGCCGGAGAGGCACAAAGAAGCCGTGCAGGAGTATCTGGATTGCACTGGCTTGACCTTCCGCGGCGCCTATGAAGACGTCGATTACCGCACTTGCGTGCTGAAGCTGGACGGCAGCGCGGATTTTCTCATCCGCTGCCGCAAAAGCGGGGAGAATCCCTTCCGGTCCATCAATGACAGGCCTAAAACAAGCCACATGCCCAACGCCCGGCTAGAAACCTTTGTTTATCGGGTCAACGACTTGGAAGCCTACGCAGCCCGGCAAAAAGAGCAGGGCCGGCAGTTCATGACAGAGGCCGTTGTGGAACATGAAGGCTTTTCTTTTATCCAGACGCCGCCCTCGCCCTTTACCGGCAACTCCCTGGGCTTTGTCCAGTGGCGAGACAACGAGGGCGAGTACATCACCGAGGATTCTCAGGTGCTGGAGTGGACATTCAACAAACCGGACAAACCCTACCTGGACAACATCGGCGAGCTGGATCACTGCGCCACCCGCGTCAAGGCCGAAGAGCGCGACGACGCTATTATCGAGTTCATGGAGTACACGAATTACTATTTTGATTTCGCTGTCTACGTGGACGCGCTGAACTCCATCACCAACGTGGCCAGGCTGAGCCCGGACGATTTCGCCATGGTTTTCACTTCCGGCATCAAGCCGTTCACCACCCTGGAAGAGTCCGGACCCACCGAGCGCTACATCTATAACTACGGGGTGCGGGTGCACCATATGGCCTTTAACACTGTGGACATCGACCACACATTCGACATGCTCAAACAGGACGGCATGGACTTTCTGGTGGAGCTGGTAGGTTCGCCTGAGGAAGGCTTGAAGCAGACCTTTACCCAGTCTTCGCCCACCACGTTTCTGGTGAACGAGTACATACACCGGTATGGGGACTTTGACGGGTTTTTCACCAAGTCCAACGTGACCAAGCTGACTAAGGCGACGGAGAAGCAGTAGGTTTTTTCCTCGCCACTGTTCTAGATTATCTGGCCTTATGGCCGTACTGCAATATGTATAGCGAAAAGAAAAGTCCTGGGGCGCAGGCGGGAAAGGCCCATAAGCCGAATTCAAGGATGCTGCATATCGCAAATACAATTAAATATAGAAGAAAGCTGACGGGCTTGGCTTTATTTAGGGCAAAAAGCTTTTGGGCCAGGGCGAGGCGGATAATCAAAGGCGGTCCAATTGAGACGGCGACAAAAATGAACAAGCCCAAAGGAGTCGACAGAGAAAGAGTTATGACAACACCTTATACAAAAAGCGCGAAAGAGATATGTGGCTATGCAGCTAGCTCCGAATAGTGGTAATTAATGCGGCAATGGTTGTT
>CAYTSA010000093.1:0-12273 GCA_964440345.1 uncultured Desulfovibrionaceae bacterium
TTAAGAAATGCCTTGGTAGTCAAAAGCCATACATTTCCGTCAGCAACAATTTGGATTCTCTTTACATCACTGTCTTCGAACAGAACCATGACTGGCGCGTCTTGCTCTACAACTTCATGCTCTCATACGCCGTACTCCGAGTTCCAACGCAGTTGCGGCCATTGGGCGCGTTCCACAATGTAGACGGTCATACTCTCTTCGTCCATTATTCGCTTCGTTGACAAGCCATTTTCGGACTCCTACTCCTTATTTGTTTCACATTCTGAAGCGAATAGCCTGCGTAATCGCTTCACGGATATTTCCACACCCAGTCGCCCACCCTTGCCTGGCGGTTTTCCCATTCCCTGTCACAGCGTTTTCTGGTACGTACCTCTTCATGAAAATACAGCCCTTTACCCTGGAACGTTTTTTTGCCCGGCACGAGTTCTCGGCGCCCTATTCGCTTTGCTCGTCAGACTGCGAGTCCTGGACCGTGCGCGACGTGCTGGACCTGGCCCCAGGCTCCACTGAAGAGTTGATGGAGCTGCGCCTGGGCTACACCGAATCGCCTGGCGCGTCGGCTTTGCGCCAGGCCATAGCCAGCTTGTACGAGCACATCCGGCCCGAGCAGGTTCTGGTCTTCACCGGCGCGGAAGAGGCCATATTCTGCTATATGAACTGTCTGCTGGAGCCGGGCGACGACATAGTGGCCGCAACGCCTTGCTACCAGTCTCTGAGCGAGGTGGCCCGAGCCATCGGCGCCACGGTCATTGACTGGCCAGTGCGTCAGGAGTTGGACTGGACTCCAGACCCGGAACAACTGGCTTATCTGATAACGCCCAAGACCAAGGCTGTGGTGGTCAACTTTCCCCACAACCCCACGGGCGGGCTGCCAGACAAGGACGCGTTCGCGGCCATGCTGGAAACCTGCCGCCGCCGCGGGGTGATGTTTTTTTGCGACGAGGTCTACCGCTACCTGGAGCTGGACAGCGAAGACCGGCTGGACTCTGCCTGCGACGTGTATGAGCACGCAGTGTCGCTGGGCGTCATGTCAAAATCCTATGGCCTGCCCGGTCTGCGCCTGGGCTGGGCCGCCACGCGCAACGAACACATTGTGGAGCAGATGGCTTCATTCAAAGACTACACCACCATCTGCAATCCTGCGCCGTCCGAGGTTTTGGCGCGCATTGCCTTGCAACACAAGGGCCCGCTGCTGGCGCGAAACCGGGAGATATGCGCAGCCAACCTGGACCTGCTGGAGGATTTTTTTGCCCGGCGGGAGGAACAGTTTGGCTGGGTCCGGCCCCGGTCCGGCCCGGTTTGTTTCCCCTGGCTGCGCGAAGGGGACGCCGCAAAGTTCTGCTTGAACGTGCTGCAGGGCTGCGGCGTGCTGCTGGCGCCGGGATCGCACTTCGGCCTGTCCGGTCCGTATTTCCGCATAGGCTTTGGCCGGCGGAACATGGCTGAGGCCTTGGGCAAACTGGAAGAATACCTAGACTCTGAAGGCGGATAGCATCATGGACGCACATTTCGATCCTTTGCGGCCCGCGCCGGCCTGGGCCTCCATGGGGCAGCTGCAGCGCATGCAGTGCGAGTCCATGGCCCTGGATTACCGGGATTTTCTTTCCAAGGCCAAAACCGAGTGGGAAACCGTAAACAGCGTGGTGAAGCGAGCCGCGGAAACGGGCTTTGCCTCCCTGCGCTCTGTTCTGGACGGCCGCGCGGAGCCCGGACGCAAGCTCATGGCCATGCACCACGGCCGGGCGGCTGTCTTGGCGGTGCTTGGCGCTCAAACGCCAGACCAGCTGTCCGTCATCGTGGCGCATGCGGATTCGCCCCGGCTGGACCTAAAACCCCAGCCCGTGTTTGAAAAGGAAGGCGCCGCCCTGCTGGCCACGGACATGTACGGCATGCTGCACAAACACCACTGGTTCGGAACGCCGCTGGCCCTGCACGGCCGCGTCGCTCTGGCCGGCGGACAGGTGGTGGAGCTGGTCGTTGGCGAAAACCCCGAAGACCCGGTGCTGACCATACCGGACCTGTTGCCGCATCTGAACCGGCAATTGAAGAACAAAACCATGGCCGAGGCGTTCCCGGCCCGGCGGCTGAACATATTTTGCGGTCTGTTGCCGGACGAAACCACGGACATGACGGAACGGGTAAAGGCCGGGGCCCTGGCGTATTTTATCCAGCATTGGGACATCCGGGAAGAGGATTTGGTCAGCGCGGAAATTGCAGCCGTGCCGGCTGGCCCGGCTCGGGATATCGGGCTGGACCGCAGCTGCATAGGCGGCTACGGCCAGGACGACCGGGCGGGAGTCTACGCGGGGCTATGGGCGCTGCTGCAACAACATGACCCGGCCCGAACTTGCGTGTTGCTGCTCATCGACAGGGAAGAGACCGACAACGACGGCCCAGGCAGCGCGCGGTCTCGGTTTTTTGAAACAGCCGTCGCCGACCTGCTGGCAATAGCCAATGCAGACGCCGGCTGGCGCGGCGTGCGCCGGGCGCTGATGTATGCGCAGGCGCTTTCCGCAGACGTGGACGCCGCCCTGGACCCGGACCGGCCCGAGGAGCACGACCCGCACAACGCGGCCCGGCTGGGCTGCGGCCCAGCCCTGGTGCGCTACAGCGGGTCCGCGGGCAAATCCGGAACCAGCGAAGCCCGTCCAGAATATCTGGCCTGGCTGCGGCGGTTGCTGCACGAAGCCGGCCTGCCCTGGCAAACCGGGGCCTGGGGCTGGGCCGAAACCGGCGGCGCGGGTACGGCCGCGCGTTTTTTGGCCAACCACGGCATGGACGTGGCCGAGCTGGGCGTCCCCCTGCTCTCCATGCACTCGCCCATGGAAATAGTCTCCAAGGCGGACCTGTTTTTGACCGCCAAGGCCTACGCGGCGTTCTTTGCAGCAGAGTAAGGTAAGCAGCTCGAAGCCAACGGCGGAGGCGAGCAGCGCGAGCCGCAAGGCTGCGACAGCCTGATCCCCGCAGGCGCGTAGCGGCGCAGGGGGCAGGCGTCATATGGCAGCCCATAAGACGGCAAGGCAGCGCTGATCAACACGGCTTGTTTCGCTTGGGATGCGGACGAAGGCGAAGCCGAGGGGATTAGCTACAAGAGTAGTAAGTAACCGCAGAATAAAGTAGCCGCAGACGGACGTAGGTAATGAAAAAGTATCTGCGCCAATCTGCGTTACATATGCGACATCTGCCGTATAATTGTGTCCGCGCAAGTCTACGGCAACGCTCTACTTGAATGTAACCACCACTTCGCGCTCGGAGACCTTGGTCACTGTCACTTCGCCTGCTGCTCCAGGCTTCAGGTCGGCCACAAAGCGTACGTACTTGTCGTGCAGGCCCGAGCGAATGCGTTTCACGGCGTCGTTTTCCGGAACCTTGGGCGAATTGAATTTTTTCCATTTACCTATCAAATCCAGCACAGCGCGGTCAGGGTTTTTCAGGCCGAAATATTTGTGCCCCTCGATGGGGTTGGCGGCCACTATGCGCAGGGCCAGCCCGCCGGGCACGGCCTCTGCGGATATGGAGGCCACGGAATTCAAGGCGGGGGATGACGATTTTTTTTGCTCAGCCGGCTTGGCTTGGGCCTTCTGCGGCTTAGGCTCTTGCTTTGCCGCCGGTTTTATTTCCGCTTTTGCGTCTGGTTTTGCTGCTGTTTTTGGTTCAGGCGCTACGTTAGTTGGCGCCGCCTGTTCAGCTGGCGCTTTTTCTTTGGGGGCAGGCTGGGTTTTCGGCGTCACCGGCGCTGGCTGGGGAAGCTCAGAATCCGTGGGCGCCGGCGCGGGTTCAGGAGACGCCGTTGCGGCGGTTTGCTGTTCCTGGGGCTTTGCTGCAGGCTCTTGCGGAGGTTCGCTTGGTTTCTCTGTATCGGGCGCCTGTTTGACGATGTCCTGCTTCATGGCGTGCTGATCATCGCCAGACTGCTCAGCCGGCGCTGGCTGGACTGTCTGCGGCGGCGAGGGGTTCAGCGGCGATACCTTGCTGTCTTGAGATATTTGCATGAAAACCAGAAAGCCCATGCCCAAGAGGATGACGATAAGGACAACCAGCGTCAGATTCTTTGTATTCATCTTTGCCGCCATGGAAACAGCTCCTGATCAAATTACGGAAAGGTTTGTTTCAGCAGGTAAAATAGCCGCCTTGTACTCTTATCCTGGTATGCCATAAGCGCCGTTTTGTAAAGGACATGAAACACGGCTCGGCCGCTGCGCAGACTGGACAAGCCGCCGCTTTGTTGTGTAACGAAGAGCGATTCCATTCTGAAAGGAGTTTTCATGAAATACGTCATCGTCGGCAACGGCGTCGCCTCCATCGGCGCCATAGAAGGCATACGCCGCCAGGATACTGACGGGGAAATCACCGTCATCAGCGAAGAAGCCGTCTCCACCTATGGCCGGCCGCTCATTTCCTATTATCTGGCCAACAAGGTTTCAGCGGACAAGCTGCCCCTGCGCTCCGAGTCTTTTTACGAGGACAACAAGGTGCAGCAGATGCTCTCCACCCGCGTGGCCTCCATTGCCCCCAATAACCACGCCCTGACCACTGAAGCAGGCGAAACCGTGAGCTATGACAAGCTGCTTCTGGCTACGGGCGGAGGCCCTTACTCCCCGCCCATTGGCGGGCTCAACGGGCCGGACATCTATACCTTCACCACACAGGCCGACGCCGAGGCCCTGATGCAGACTGCTTCCACCGCCACAAAGGCGGTCATCGTGGGAGCTGGACTCATCGCCCTGAAAGCGGCTGAGGCCCTGCATATGCGCGGGCTGGACGTCACGCTGGTGGTGCGCTCGCGCATCATGCGCGTCTATTTCGACGAAGCCGCCGGCAACCTGCTGGTCAATCATCTGGAAAAAAAAGGGATAAAATTCGCCCAGGGCGCCACGCCCCAGGCCGTGCTGCGAAACAAGGACGGCCGCGTGACCGGCCTGGACACAGACAAGGGCGAGCTGGAGGCCGACTTCATCGTTATGGCTGCTGGCGTGCGGCCGCGCAAGGAGCTGGCCGAAGCCGCCGGTCTGACTACCGGCCTGGGCGTTGTGGTCAACGACCACATGCAGACCAGCGACCCGGACATTTTTTCCGCAGGCGACGTGACTGAAGCCGCGGAAATGCTCACAGGCGAGCCAGTGGTCATGCCTATCTGGCCCAATGCCTACAACCAAGGCGTCAACGCAGGTTTGAACATGGCCGAAGCTAACTTGGTCTACCCTGGCAGCCTGGCCATGAATTCCATCAGCTATTACGGACTGCCCACTATGTCTATAGGCGTGGTCAACCCCCCGCCAAAATATGAAGACGACTACGAAGTAAACATACACGTGGAAAAAGCCGCATTCGTCTACCGCAAGCTGGTCTTCCGGGACAATCGACTGGTTGGCTGCATTCTCATTGGCGACGTGGACCACGCCGGCTTCTACACCGGCTTCATCCGCTTCAAGCTGGAGCTGTCGCACGAGTCCAAGAGCGACATGCTCACTGGCGCGCCCTCGCCCCTGGACTGGCCGGAAGAACTGCTCCAGGCCGAGCTGACCCTGGGCGGCGCCCACGCCGGCGGACGGGCCGTGGCGTAGCTGTTTCGCCGAGACAAAACAAATAAGGGCCCTGAAAGATGATTTCCGGGCCCGTGTTTGTTACAGCAGCAGCAACTTCACAGCGGGAAGAGCCGGGGCCTTGCCGCCCTCTTCTCCTCCGCCGGTTTCGTCCGCATAGTCTACATATCTCCCTGTTTTTGAATTCCAGCTTGCCATGCTACGCATAATTGGAGCATTCTCACATTGAAAATGTTTTAGATGCTCTTATGCATTTTTTTGAAACAAGTGTAAATTGTTTTAAGAGCAAGCGTTGGTTCAACGCAAAAGTGCGCTAGAAAACAGAGATATTCAACACCGCCGCCAGTTGCACACTCGTTTTTCCAGGCTATTTACGCTTTCATACAGCAGCACGCCCAGCAAGCTCATGCCAAAGATGCCCACGAACATGGTCTCGTAATCCAGCATGCCCCAGGCGTCCACAATCAGGTGGCCCAGGCCGCGCCGGGTGGCAAAGGACTCCACAAAAAAGAGGATGGCCACGCTGACCCCGGCGTTGAGCCGCAGGGCCGTAAAACCGTGCGGCAGGGCTGCGGGCCAGAGCACTTCGCGCAGCACCTGGCGCTTTTTGGCGCCCAGGGAACGCACGGAGTCCACATACTGGCGTGGTATGCCCATTACGCCGTCGCGGGTGGTCACCAAGACCTGGTAGCCCAGAATAATCGCGATCATGGCTATCTTGGCCGCGTCGCCCAGTCCGAGCAGGATAAACGCTACAGGAAGGAGCACTATCTTTGGTATGGGATAGGTAAGAAAGACCAGGGGCGATAACGCCTTATCCAACAATTTGAAGCCGCCCATGGCCACGCCCAAAGGAAAACCCACTGCCCAGGCCAAGCTCATGGCGGCCACAGCTCGACGGCCGCTGGCCAGAAAATGAAGCCAGAAATCGGGCCCGGCCAGGGCGCGGAAAAAGGCAATTGCCGCAGTCTCTGGCTGAGGAAGGACGGCTGAACTCACAGTCCAGGCCGCGACTTTCCATAGCACGTACAGCGCGGCAATGGTCATGGCGTAGGGCCACATGCGCAGCAAACTGGCCGGCTTCACCACAGTTCCCCCATGGCTTCGCGCAGCTTGCGCGTCATGGCGTGAAACGTCTCGCTGTTTCGATACTCCCGGGTTCCGCACTCCGGGTTGGCGAATTCGGCTTTCACCCGGGCCGGGCAACCGGCCAGCACCATGATGCGCCGGGCCAAAAAGGCCGCCTCGTCCACGCTGTGCGTCACCAGCACGTAGGGCACCCGGGTTTCCCGCCAGGCAGCGAGCAAGTCGTTCTGCAATTTTTCCCGGGTTATCGCGTCCAGGGAAGAAAAGGGCTCGTCCATGAGCAGTAGCCGCGGCCGGCAGACCAGAGCCCTGGCGATGGCCACCCGCTGCTTCTCGCCGCCGGAAAGGCAGGAAGGGTACGCCTGCTCCCGGCCAGCCAAGCCTATGCGGGCCAGCCATTCAGCAGCCTGCTTGCGGCGCTCGGCAGGGCCTACGCCTTGTATTTTTAAGCCCAGGGCCACGTTGTCCAGAGCAGTGCGCCATGGCAACAGTCCATAATCTTGTAAAATAATGGCAGTATCTCGTCCCGGCTTGAGCACTGGCTTGCCGTCCAGAAACACTTGCCCGGCGTCCGGCTGCTCCAGCCCGCAGAGCATGTACAGCAGCGTGGTCTTGCCGCAGCCAGAAGGACCAACAACAGCCAGCGTCTCGTCTGTAGCCAGCGAAAAGCTCAGCATGTCCAGGACCCTCCGTCCACCGGCGAATTCGCGGACCAGGTTTTCAGCGCGCAGTATGAGTGACGGCATGGCGACAACTTAGTGCAGAGTGGCGGTTGCCGAAATCAATCTACCACCTGCTCATAGTCCAGCATGGAGCGCAGCATGCCGCGAGTGAGCATCCACTGCTGCACGCGCCACACTTCTGTTTCTGTTGGAAGACGTGGCTTACAGAAGGAATACACGTGAAAAGAGTCCACCAGGGGCTTGGGGATGCGGGTGGTTTCCACCATAAGCTTACGATAATTTTCAGGGTTGTCATTGACACGCTGGACCGCTTCTTTGTAGGCGTCCAGAAACGCGTTCTTCTTGTCCAGAAAATCATCCTTCAGGCACAGCACGGTGAGGGGCATGTCCAGCTTTTCGTCTGTGGCCGCAACCTCGCCTCCCATGGAGTCAGTCAGGGTGAGCAGCGGCTCAGGCAACACGGCAGCGTCCAGCTGTCCGGAAAGCAGCATCTGCATACGGAGGGGAATTTTTTTCACTTCGGTTCGTTTCCAGGCGATTTCTTTAATATCGCCCTGGCGAGTCATATGGTCTAACAGGTAATCAATGATGGTGGCCCTGGAGTACCCGACCGTAGGGTGCTCGCCCACCGTTTCCAGGGTCAGGCCCGGCCGCAGCACCATGCCGAACATGGGCTGCCCGGGCGTGGTGCGGTAGGAGACGGTAACCACTTTCATGGGCGCGCCGGCCTGGATGAGCAGCAGTGTGTTCAGCAAGTCGCCAAAATACCCGTCCAGCTGGCCGGCTTGCATGGCGGTGTCACGTTCCATAGCGCTGGAAAAGCTGACGATCTCTACATCCAGTCCTTGCTCGGCAAAAAGCTTTTCAGTGACCGCAACCTGTAGCGGCAAGGTGTCCAAAACAGGCAGAATGCCCAGGCGCAAAGGTATTGCCGCAGTTGAGGCGCCGGCATGGGCAAGGATACACACGGCCAAGATAATACTCATCCAAGTACGCATCATATACATATTCCACCCCTTCAATCGTATGATCAGAACCACGGCACAATGGACGGTTTTGCCGGAAAATGCAATTATTACTGCTGTCCGAAAAGCGGCATAAAGGCAGTTTAAAGACGCCCCGGCATATGATAAGGAGTTCTATTTTATGGAAGTACTGTACTTGGGTTGCAAAAACTCCAGCCATGGTTACAATAAACATACCGGGACAGGCTGCAAATTCGTTTGGCGCCTTTTCTATAGGATTGACCTGGATCAATTGACAAGAACAGCCTGGACCCTTACATGAACCGAAACACAATTACGGAGGTTTTTCATGGTTATTGTGACAGACAACGCGCTCAAAGAGCTCGACGCTTATTTCGAGGGCAAGGAAAAGAGCCCCATACGCATTTATCTCGCCCCGGGGGGTTGAAGCGGTCCCCGGCTGTCGTTGGCTCTGGATGAGCCGACGGACAATGATGATGTGTTCGACCAAAACGGATACAAGTTCGTGGCGGAAAAGCAGCTGATGGAACAGGCCTCACCTGTAACCATCGACGTTTCCTACATGGGCTTCACCGTCAACTCCAGCATGCCCCTCGGGGGCGGAGGCTGCGGTTCCAGCTGCGGCACAGGCGGCTCCTGCTCGCAATAGTATTTTTGCAGGACTACACTTGCAAAACCCCAAAGCCCGCTTCTCGCGGGCTTTGGGGTTTTGTGCGCTGTGCTAACGCGCAACGTTACTATACTTTCTCGATCCTTATATTTTAAACACCATACGAAGAGACACGGCGGGCGACCGCAAGGGCCGCCCCTGCATTATACTGTATTGACGTAGCGTATAGTGCGTGCACTACCTTGAACCAGCTCGTCAATGAAGATGATGCCGGACTGCCTGGTCAGCAATGGTAGATGATGGATTCTGAAGTTTGTCTGTGAGATTTGTCTATGAGATTTGTCTGTGAGATTTGTCTGTGAAGTTTGTCTGTGAGATTTGTCTGTGAAGTTTGTCTGTACTTGCAGCTGCAGCCATTACTCGGTACTGTGCAGCTGCGCATTGAAGTACTATGAGGCGCCGACCTCTTTACTCGGACCATCTTGCCGCCACAAGGAAAACGCCATGCCAGACGCCGTTACGGAAATACACGCCAGAACCGTACAAGAATACATCGATGAAACGCCTGTGTGGCCAGACGGAACCAAGGCCGGGAACGCGCCCATGACCGCCATGCAGTGGCGCATCTGGACCCTGGCCTGCGCCGGCAAGTTTTTTGAAGGGCTGGTTGTCTTCATGACCGGGGTTGCGTTGCCGCTCATTGTGCGCGAATTCGGTCTGGGCGCTGCGGGCAAAGGCGCTTTGGGTGCGGCCAGCCTGTTCGGCATTCTTGTCGGCGCTACAGCTTTGGGCGGGCTGTCGGACACGTTCGGCCGCAAAAAAATGTTCATTGTGGAAATGGTCATTTTCACAGCATGCTTGTGTCTGATGGTGATCAGTCCAAACTTTCCTCTGGCGCTGCTCTTTCTCTTTGGCATGGGCTTGGCCTTGGGCTGCGACTACCCCACTGCGCATATGGTCATTTCCGAATCCATCCCCACCAGTTGCCGGGGCCGGCTGGTGCTCAGCGCCTTTGGCTTCCAGGCTGTTGGGGCCATGGCCGGGGCAGGCATTGGCTATCTCATCCTTTATGAGAATCCTGAACTCTCGGCCTGGCGCTGGATGTACGCCACGGCGGTGATTCCAGCCGTGCTGGTCATTATCGGCCGGTTCTTCATCCCTGAAAGCGGACAATGGCTTGCCTCCCGAGGAAAAATCAATAAGGCGGAAAGCGCCCTTGCTCATCTGCTGCGCCGGGTCCCCCAGTATCCCAAACAGTTTGTCCTGAAAGCGCCGCTGCAGGAAGTACCCCAGCCCAATAAGCCGTTTTCACTGAAAAACATACTAGACGACTACAAGCAGCTGTTTCAGGGCCGCAATAAGCGGGCGACATTTCTGGCCGCCTTCCCCTGGTTTCTGCAGGACCTGAGCACCTACGGCATCGGTATTTTCACGCCCACCATTCTAGCGTCGGCCCTGGGCGCCGCCACAGTGCATGAACACAATCTGGCCGCTTTGATCCAAAGCGACATGGCTGCAGCCAAAGGCGCGGCGTTTATCGACATTCTGCTGCTCTTCGGCATTGCCGCCGCGGTGCTGCTGGTGGACAAGGTAGGCCGCATCAAACTGCAAATACTGGGATTTATCGGCTGCGCCGCCGGCTTGATCCTGGCGTCCATGTCCTTGCAGGCCACGGGCTCGGCCAATATGTTCTACCTGTTCGGCGGCTTCATGCTCTTCAACTTCATGACCAATCTGGGCCCCAACGCCATGACCTATCTGCTGGCGGGCGAGGTTTTTCCCACGCGCATCCGGGGCATGGGCGCAGGCTTTGCCGCGTCCTTCGCCAAGATTGGCGCCGTGCTCACAGCTTTTTTGTTCCCTATTCTGCTTAAAGATATAGGCGCACAGGCGTTACTCTACATCCTGGCTGCGGCCTCGCTAGCCGGCGCAGTCATCACCTGGCGCAACCGCATAGAGACCACGGGCGTGAATCTGGAGAGCATTGGGGAGGGATAAGACGCCGCCGGATGCCAGCTGAAAATACGATTGTAGAAATGAAAATCACTTTCTGAAAGTTGAACCGCTTCGGTAAATGCTTCTGCAACAACGTTCATCTTGCCCCCCCAAGGCAGATGTCGTTATACATAACACAATTCCTTCACCCCATTTTCCGCACTATCTGCGTACCCACGCCGCTGGCGGTGAACAGCTCCAGGAGCACGGAGTTTTCCTCCCGGCCGTCGATGATGTGCGCCTTCTCCACCCCGGCGTCCAGGGCCTCCAGGCAGCACTTAATCTTCGGGATCATGCCGCCCTGGGCCGTGCCGTCGCCAATGGCTATGGCCGCCTGAGCCATGGTGAAGGAGGATATCAACTCCCCTTCCCGGTCCAGCACGCCGACTACGTCCGTAAGCAGTATCAGCCGCTTGGCCTGCATGGCCGCGGCTATGGCCCCGGCCACGGCGTCTGCGTTTATGTTGTAGGTCCCGCCGGTTTCGTCCACCCCCACCGGCGCTATCACCGGTATGGCCCCGGCCGCCTCTATGGCCCGGATGAGCCCGGTGTCCACGTGGGTCACCTCGCCCACCTTGCCCAGATCGATGATCTCCGGCGGCATGTCCTGCCGGTCCACGGCCAGCTCCATCTGCTGCGCCTTGATCAGCCAGCCGTCCTTGCCGGTCAAGCCCACGGCCTTGCCGCCAGCCAGGTTGATGGAGTTCACTATCTGCTTGTTCACCCGGCCGCCCAGCACCATCTCCACCACGTCCATGGTGGCCTCGTTCGTGACGCGCATGCCCTGCCGGAATTCAGTGTCTATGTGCAGCTGTTCCAACATTTTGCCTATCTGCGGGCCGCCGCCGTGCACCACCACTGGGTTCACGCCAATGTATTTGAGCAGCACCATGTTCCGGGCAAAGCATTGTTTCAACGTCTCGTCCACCATGGCGTGGCCGCCGTACTTGACGACCACGGTCTGGCCGCTGAAACTGCGGATATACGGCAGCGCCTCCATGAGCACGGCGCCGGTCATGTGCTTTTCCATTTCTGGCTCCTGTGAATGCCCTGTAGCATGTGTATGTATTGCCTGTTGGCGCATTATCTGCGCCGCCTCGCCGTCTTATGGACTATCATATGACGCCGCCCCCCTGCGCCGCTACGCGGCTCCGGGGATGCGGCTGTTCTCTAGCAAAAACGGCAGAGTCTGAGTACAGCTGCCTTCCTTTGTCTGCGTCATCTGCGGCCACATGTAAAGGCTGGCGCGAGCAAGAGTATCGTTAACGCCCTCGCTTCGCTTCGTCCACATCCCAAGCTAAACAAGCCGTGCCGGTCTGCGCCGCCTCGCCGTCTTATGGACTATCATATGACGCCGCCCCCCTGCGCCG
>CAYTSA010000093.1:12373-14561 GCA_964440345.1 uncultured Desulfovibrionaceae bacterium
CTACGCGGCTCCGGGGATGCGGCTGTCGCAGCCCCGCGGCTCGCGCTGCTCGCCGCCGCCTTTGGCTTGGGGCTGCTTAACTTCTGCTAAAGGATGTAGCGGCTCAAATCACGGTCTTCCCAGACCTCTTCCAATTGCTTGCGTACGTACGTTGAGTCAATGGTCACGGTCTGGCCGCCCATATCCGGCGCTTCAAAGGACAGGTCAGCCAGCACGCGTTCCAGTATGGTGTACAGCCGCCGGGCGCCGATGTTCTCGGTTTCGGCGTTGGTCCGGGCGGCAAAGCTGGCGGCCTCGCGCAGGCCGTCCTCGGTAAAGTTTATGGTCAGCTTTTCTGCGCCCAGCAGTGCCCTGTACTGCACGGTCAGGGCGTTTTTTGGTTCGGTGAGGATGCGGTAGAACTCTTCCTCGCCCAGGGCGTCCAGCTCCACGCGCAGTGGAAAGCGGCCCTGCAGCTCGGGTATCAGGTCCGAAGGCTTGGCCAGGTGGAACGCGCCCGCAGCAATGAAGAGAATATGGTCGGTGTTCACCATGCCATACTTGGTGTTCACCACACAGCCTTCTACAATGGGCAGCAGGTCGCGCTGTACGCCCTCGCGGGAGACCTCGCCGGAGCTTTTGCCCGAAGACTGGGTGTTAGAGACTATCTTGTCCAGCTCGTCAATGAAGATGATGCCGGACTGCTCCACCCGTTCCTTGGCCTGCTCGGTGACCTTGTCCATGTCGATGAGCTTTTCGGACTCCTCCTGGACGATGTGCTCGTAGGCGTCCTTTACCCGCATGCGGCGGCGTTTCTTTTTGTTGGGGAAGATGCGGCCCATCATGTCCCGGAACTGCATCTCCATCTCTTCCATGCCGGGCATGGCCATTATCTCCACCTGCGGGCCCTGGGCGTTCACCTCCACGTCCACCATGCGCTCGTCCAGCTTGCCCTCGCGCCACAGTTTGCGTAGCTTTTCCCGGGTGGAGTTTGTTTTCCCTGCGGGCTCTTCTTGTTCCTCGCTGTCAGAGCCGCCGGCCAAAGGAATGGCCGTGTACGAGGGATACACGGACTGGTCCTTTTCCGGTTTTTGCCGATTCTGCGATTCAGCTGACGGGCCGGAAGGGGGCAGCAACTGGTCCAGCAAGCGCTCTTCTGCGGCATTTTCCGCTTTTACGCGCACCCGTTCGGCCTCTTCAGACCGCATCAGGTTCACGCCTATTTCCATGAGGTCCCTGACCATGGACTCCACGTCCCGGCCCACATAACCGACTTCGGTGAATTTTGTGGCCTCTACCTTGAAAAACGGCGAACCGGAAAGCCTGGCCAGCCGCCGGGCTATTTCCGTCTTGCCCACCCCTGTGGGGCCCATCATGATGATGTTTTTGGGAGCAATTTCTTCCCGCAGCTCCGGCTCCAGCTGCTGCCGGCGCCAGCGGTTGCGCATGGCTATGGCCACCATGCGCTTGGCGTTGTCTTGTCCTATAATGAATGCATCCAGTTCGGACACAATTTCTCGTGGGGTCAGTTCGCTCATGCAGCCTCCAGTTCAGGTCAATGAAAGCCAAAGAATATAACAGGCGGCCGGCTGCTTGCCAAGCACGTGATAATTCCAGGATCCACCGCCTGAAAATCAAAAAAATCGCGTTACGTTTGTAAAAACAGACAAATAGATTGTGCATACAGACATCACTAAAGAGTCGCAGCCGCCATATCCCAAGGCTCCTTCCTTTTACGTACCAAAAAACATCGACGTCATGCTCAATGGAACATCACGGCGGGCGGCCGCAAGGGCCGCCCCTACGCTATGACGTATTGATATAACGTATCGTGAGTGTACTGACCTGAGCCAACTCCTCCCTGACCTGTAGCCGGCTTGCTTGGCCAGCGCTGTTAGGCGATGGATTGAGGTGTAGGGGCGCCCCTTGCGGCCGCCCGCCCTACTGCTCTTTCTTGAAGCTCCGTTGAGCATGGCGCCGAAACCCCTGGCCCAGCAATACTTCGCTGATACGCCGCGTTGGAAATGCGGATTAAGTGCGGGAATTAACGATGCGGCCGGAGGAAAAGGCCCAGCTGTTGACTGCAGGCTCTACAAGCATGCGTTGTGTGGCTTGATGCACAGGCATGGGCAGAGTGGCCGGGTCCACAGGCATGTGGCCTCCCGGCTCTGGCGTAAAGTGGCCTCCCGGCTCTGGCGTAAAGTGGCCT
>CAYTSA010000094.1:0-14477 GCA_964440345.1 uncultured Desulfovibrionaceae bacterium
ACAACCATTGCCGCATTAATTACCACTATTCGGAGCTAGCTGCATAGCCACATTCAGAAAAACGCTCTAAAACCGGTAAGCCATTCCCACAGCCAGTTTCCAGGCTTCCAGATTTTTTTCTTCGTCCCAGACCGCCGGGTCGAGTTCACCGTCCATATAGGTCATCTCCACCAGGGCGGCGAGATTTTCATACAAGGCATACGTGTGGTCCACAGAGATTTCAATGACGTGGTCCCGGCTCGTGAGCCCTGCGGGATCGCCGTGGAGCGGTGGCAACTCAGAGCCGGTAAACCAAGCTACGCTGACGTCATGGGTCAGATGCTTGAGCAGGGAAATATTGTGCAACCCCAAGGCCAGCCCCCTAGCGCCTGCGCCGAGAGAGCCCGGGGCGGCGCCCCGGGTGTTCATCAGCCGGTCCAGGTTCAGCACTTCTTCCGGCCGGTTTTGTACTGAGGCGCTTTTGGCTTGCCAGGCCATGACCGCAACCGCCGGCCCCTCGCCGCCGTATTGCAGCGCAGCCGTCAACACGTCGCTGGCCACTTCGTCAGAGGCCAGAGCCTGGGCGCGGGCGGTCGCCGCATGTAGAAGCAAACGCATTTCTCTGTGCGGCTGCATGGCCACTGAGCCGGAGGCCACGTCTTGCCCAGTCCAAGGTTCCGGGACCAGGGCTGCGGACCGGGCGGCGTGTTTCAAATCTACCGCGGCCTGCACCCGGCAGCCAGTTTCGCCAGTTTGCCACAACGGACGCCACGGCAAGGCCAACTCGCGCTCCGCCTGTCTGAGCACGGGCAGTTGCAGGTGCAGGCTGCTGTGAAGTCCCTCGTTAGGCTGCAAGGCCTGTCCGTACACCGACGGCCATTCCTTTTCCTGGCCCTGCTGCGCAAACGACGCCACAGCGCAGGCGAGAAAAAGCATAGTGGCCAGCAGCATGACGATTATGCGACATTTTTTGGACATAATAGCAAAATACCTGTATTTTCGTTTCTTGTAAAGGAAAATGAGCCGCTACTGGCGTAGTTTTGTCTGATGTCTTATCGGCGCCAGGGCTGCGCGCCTTTACAAGAAAAATTAATGCACTTTCTATGCCATAAACTACTCCCCTTTCACTCCGTCATAGTCTTCACCCAAGTCATCGCGCCATGGACGCCATTTTTCCAAGGCGTATAAGCTCATAATAATGGCTGAAGCAGCAAGAAACGCCAACACCCAGAACGGCGCTCCGAAAACATCCGCCAACGTGATCTTTCCCGGCCCAGAATTCAGCGGCGCCAGCGCCGGCTCCATATATCCATAGGCCATGGCCCCCAGCACCCCGCCAGCCAACACTCCCCAGGCGTCTTTGTAGCCGGCGCCGGCCTGGGCCAGCACTGTGCCCGGGCACGCCCCGGCCAGGGCCATGCCGCCGCCGAAAATGAATCCTCCCAGCAAGATGGCTGGGAACACAGCCGCCTTGGGATGCAACGATATGGCCCCCGCTGCCTGCAGAACTCCCAGCACAATGAGCGACGTCGCAGCCGCTGAAAGAAACATCTTGACCATGATAAAGTTACGCAGCTGAAACTGGCCCAGCATGACGCCGGGCTCGAAGACACGGCCTTTTTCCAAGGCAAAACCAAAGACCAGCCCCATAAGCACGCCGGTAATGATATATGTCGTCATTGCAGTCCTCCTTACACTTTGCGGAAAAACATGGCCACAGCTATACCGCCGATGAACATGGCCACAACCACCATGAGCGACCCCACCGCCAACTGCCCCATGCCCGACAGCCCATGGCCGCTGGTGCAGCCGCCGGCCCAGCGGGCGCCGAACAGCATCACGAATCCGCCAACAAACGCCAGGACCATGCGCGGCCCAAGACGTGTAAAGCCCAGGGCGGCTGTCCACGCCGGAGAAAAACTACGTCTTTTTGCGCCTGACAATTTCATGGAAATGAAGGCGCCAAAACCTATGCCTATTACCATGGCCGACTGCCATGCGTATTTCAACGACGTCATATACTTGTCAAAATAGGCAATGGTTTGCACATCCGGGTCAAACAACGAAGCCACATACCCAGCCAGTGAAACATAAGAAGACGACGCTCCCAGCGCTGTGTCAATAATCAGAAAAGCCGGAATTTGCAGCAGACCAACAACAATGCCAGACAGATAGGGCGACCAAGCCTTTTCTCTGAGCTTACTCATGATGCCTCCTTAAATAGTCTTAAATGCAAAACAGTTACGCTTATTGTAGCGCGTTTTCCTGGAGCGTCAATAGCAGCCGTCTCCCAAAACCGCCGCCTAGAAATCACAACTTTTTTAATGGAAAGATGCTCTCAGGGCGCCAGCATCATGCCCAATGGAGCATCAAAACGGGCGACCACAAGGGCCGTCCCTGCACTATGCCGTATTGATGTAACGTATCGTGCGCGTACTGACCTGAGCCAACTCTTCCCTGACCTGTACCTGGCTTGCCTGGCCAGCGCCGCCAGGCGTTGGGTCTGGACGATATCTGTGCTTGTCCTTTTGTGCCTGGGACTATACCTTGCCCTGCAACGCCATGAAACCGAGACAGTTGCTGAACCCTTTTTCCGTGCCCATTGCCGCCTTTGCCCTGGCCATTCTGGCCGGCGCCGTACTCCTGCACAGTCCGCACAGCCTTGCCCCTGGCGCAAATATTTCCTGGCTGGACGCCGCCTTCACCGCCGTTTCTGCCGTGTGCGTCACCGGGCTCATCGTCGTGGACACAGGCTCGCACTTTTCCTTGTTTGGCCAGACGGTGATTTTGGTTTGCATCCAGCTTGGCGGTCTGGGCTTGATGACTTACGCCAGCCTGATCTTTTATCTGTGGCGGCGGCGGGTTTCCCTGAACGACCGGCTAGCCGTGGGCCAACAGCTGCTGCACGACCCGGCCTTTGACCTGGGGCGTTTCCTGCTCGGTCTGACCGGCGCAACCCTGGGTCTGGAACTGCTGGGCGCCCTCATGCTGCGCCTCCTGGCAGGCGACGGGTTTTCCTGGTATTCCGCGCTGTTTCACTCTGTCTCCGCCTTTTGTAACGCCGGCTTCTCCCTGCACCCGGATTCGCTTACACAATGGTCCGGAGCTCCCATGGTCAACATCATTTTTTTGGCTCTCATCACGCTGGGCGGTCTGGGCTTTTCCGTGCTGGCGGAACTCGCCTATAAAGTGCCTTCCCGCCTTCGCAACCGGCTTTCCGGGCGGCGGGCAAAGCCCCGTTTCAGCCTGCACACCCGGACAGTGCTCTCTGTGAGCCTCTTCCTTTCCCTGGCCGGCGCCGGCGTGCTGTGGCTGACAGAAAATTACGCCCACCAGTCCATTTCCTTGTGGGATGCGCTCTTTCAATCTGTCACCTGCCGCACCGCCGGGTTCAATACTGTGGATATAGCCAGCCTTTCCACGGTGTCGCTGGCAGTGATGATGCTGCTCATGTTCGTGGGCGGCTCGCCAGGCTCCTGCGCCGGCGGGATCAAGACCACCACCTTCCGGGCGCTGCTGGCGTTCATTGTTTCTCAGGCCCGCGGCCGGGAGCAGCAAAACATAGGCCGCATAGCACTAGACAAAACCACCTTCCGACGGGCCATGACCCTCACCGTCTTTGCCCTGGGCCTGCTGATTGTTTCGTCGCTGGCGCTCAGCCTGACCGAAGGGGCGCACTACCCGCGCAACCGAGCCGTCTTTCTGGAGCTGGTCTTCGAAACCGTATCTGCGTTCGGCACGGTGGGGCTCTCCACTGGAGTCACCGAGACCTTGTCCGCGCCTGGCAAATGCATCATCATGGGTTTGATGTTTTTGGGCCGGCTAGGGCCCATTCTCTTTCTTTCGCTGCTGCAAAGCTGGCAGCAGAAACCGCGCTACCAGCTGCCTGAAGAAGGCATGCTGATAGGATAGCAAGGACACGAGCATGAGAGCTTCCAAGGATGTGTGCGTCATCGGGCTGGGGAAATTCGGCTTCACCCTGGCGATGGAACTGGAGTCCATGGACCACCGCGTCCTGGGCGTGGACCTGGACGAAGCCAACATCCGCGCGGCCCGGGACGTGCTGCACCAAGTCTACCAGGGGGACGCCACTGACCCGACGGTGCTGCAGCAGCTGCACGTGGCGGACCTTTCCCATGTGATCGTCAGCGTGGGAGAGAGCATGGAGGCGTCCATCCTCATCACCCTGAATTTGAAGGAGCTGGGCGCAGAACAGGTGTGGGCCAAAGCTGTGAGCGTTTCCCACGAAAAGGTGCTGCAAAAACTGGGCGCTGACCTGGTGGTCTTTCCGGAGCAGATGGCGGCGCAACAACTGGCGCACCGGTTGGCTGTGCCAGGATTAATGAACTATTTGCCCCTAGGCAAGGGGGTTATGGTCCAGGAGCTGGAAGTTGACAACTGGCGGGGCAAGACGCTGCGCGAACTGGACCTGCCCGCAAACTACAAAATGCAGGTGCTGGCCATACGCCGGGCTGGCGAGTCGCAATTCCGCTTTGTGCCCCACGCAAGCGACGTGCTTTACGCCGGCGACACCCTGGTGACCATCGGCAATGAAGAGGATATGCAGAAGCTCTCCGAGGTGTAAGGAGGGGTCAACAGCCCGGCTTTGCCTTGTCCGGATAAGGCTGAATATCCAACAAATACTGCACCAGTTCGTCTACGCCGGTCCGAATTTTCGGCGTCACCGTCCCCCTACTCTTCGTTGCCGCACTCAGATTCCGGCAATTGTTCGCTGGAAGGAAAATGCAAACTCACGCAGGTGGCGTTGTCTGCGTCAGACGTGCGCATGCGTATGCTGCTGCCCATGGCCTCGGCCATCAGCCTGGCTGAATACGTGCCCAGACCGGTGCCCCGCTGCTTGCCGTAGGTGATGTATTTGTCGAAAAACCCCTTACGGATGGGCTTGGGCACTGCTCCGGAGTTATGGACTTCCAGCACAGTTTCTCCATTGCGCCGCACTTCGAAACGTATCTCTGTATCAAAAGGAGTTGCTTCCATGGCGTTGGCCGTCAAGTTGACGAGGATGGAGTAGAGCAAGCGTTCCTCAGCCGGAACCATGACCTGCAGGCTGGCTGCCGGCTCCTCGCCGTCTACGCGCACAACACAGCGTATGGACTTTGCGCCAAACAGCTTTTTGTTCTGGTCTGCTACCCGGCGCAGCACCGCCAAAACGTCCACAGGCGACAGGCACGGTTTGAAGCTGCCTGTCTCCATCTTAAACATGTCAAGGGAAAGTTCGATCATCCGCAACATATTCCGCCCGGACTCTTCGATGAGCCTGACAATCTCCTGCTGCTCTTCGGAGAGACTATCATTCATGGCGAGCAACTGGGGCAAACCGAGCAAAGCGTTCAAAGGCGCCTTGAGGTCGTGCCGCATGATGCGGTCGATGTCCTCTTTCAGCCGCTCCAGGTCCTTTCTGTCTGTAATATCCTCTTTGACCGCCAGGTAATGGGTGTGAACGCCCTCCTCGTTGAAGACCGGAGAGATCAAGGCCAGTTCCCAATACAACTCCCCGTTTTTCCTGCGGTTGCATATTTCGCCGCGCCAGGTATTCCTTTCAGATATGGTCTTCCATAATTCTGCATAAAAAGCGTCGCCGTGCACGTCGGACTTGAGAATGCGGGGAGTCTGGCCAATGATTTCTGTTTTGGCGTAGCCTGTATTCGCACAAAACGCGGGGTTGACGTACTCTATGACGCCGTCCAGGCCGGTAATCAAAATGCCGGCCGGGCTGTTTTCCACCGAGCGGTAAAACTTGTGCAGCTCGCTCTCAGCCCGCCTGCGGTCGGTGACGTCCCGGCTAACGCCGACCACCCCTTCGAAATCGCCGTTCTCGTCGACAATGGGCGTGGTGGCGGTCTCTAGCCACACCTTTCGCCCATCTTTTGTCACATGCTCCAGCTCAATGCGGTAGGTGGACAGGTCCGGCTCTCCCCGGGCAAACGAATCCATCCGCTTGCGCACAGCCTGGCGGACCACTTTTTTTGAATCAGGCGGCAGATAGCCTTGACTTTTTTCGTCATCCATCAATGCCTGGGCTTCTTCTTTGGTATAGCCCAGCAAACGCTGGAACGACGGACTGGCAAAGGAGAACCGGTGGTTCTCGTCCATGGTCCAGATGATGTCTCCTGCGTTCTCCGCCAGCAGCCGGTATCGCTCCTCGCTTTCACGCAGGGCTTTTTCCGCCGTCACCCGCTGGGTTACGTTCTGCACGTGGGAGATAAAATGCAGCGGGTTGTCGTCGCCGTCCATTATTAACGAGCTGGACACCTGGCCCCAGAGTATGTGGCCGTCCTTGTGGATGTACCGCTTTTCAAAGACTGCGCTTTTCACCTTGCCGGTGACGCTCTTTTCAATAAATCTCGGACTCACGTCTTTGTCGTCTGGGTGAGATATGTCAACCACCGTCATTTGCTCCAGTTCCTGCTTACTGTAGCCGAACATCTCGACCATCCGGTTGTTTACCTGAAACATCCGCCCGTTCAGGTCCACCAAGCACACGCCGTCATTGGCGTTTTCAAAAGCCAGCCGAAACTGTTCCTCGCTTTCGCGCAAAGCCTGCTCGATTTGCTTAAGTTCAGTCACGTCCATGGCCATTTCAAACCGCACGTCCCGCCCGTCGGTCCAGCGGATGGCCTGGTCAATGATGTAGTAGTGGCGCTGGTTGCGCAGGTTTTTGAATTCCCAGCAGTATGCTTCGCTCTGGCTGAATATAATGTGGTTGGTGCAAAAGTCGCACGGCGCGTCTTTGCCCTGCAAGGCTTTGTAGCACTGCATGCCGGCAATGTCCTGGCCCATGGCGGTGCAGGCGGCGCTGTTGGCGAACAGGATTTCATAGCTGTCTTTGTCCGCCACGTAGATCATGTTCGGCATACAGTCGAGAATCCGAAAAAACTGTTCCCGCTCATGGCGCTGTTGCTTTTCAGCCTCGGCGCGTTGCACATATGCGCCAATGATGTCTGCCGCGGTTTGTAGAAACATCAGATCATTGACCGGCCACGAGCGCTCGGCGTGAGTGTCGTCCATGCCGCAGAAGCCCCACCAGCCCTGGCTGGTCCATATGGGCACCGCGGCCAAGCTGCGAATGGACTGTGGTTCGAGCATTTCCCTTTCTTGAGGAGGAAAGTCCTTGATGTTTCCATGCACAGGCTGCTTGCTGACCAGATTGTCGCGCCAGCGGATGAAATCCGGCTCGTAGGGTAAGCATTGCAGGTCCGGGTTGCCCATCTGCGGCGCTATGCCCGGTCCGCAAGTTTCGTGTATTTGCTGCATGCACAACTCGCCGTCGTGCACAAAATTTTTAAACATATAGACCCGATCCAACTTCAAGGTTTGCAGCAAAATAGACAACACCTCCTCTATGCGGTCGCCTTCGCTAATCGGCGCCTCCAGCAGCAAGCGAGCGCAATCAGCAAGATTGAGCTGCCGGATATACCGCTTGCTCACCTCGCGCATCAATGCGTCGTAGGCTTGCACCAGGTCGCCCAGCTCGTCATTGCGGTCCAAGAACGCATCCAAGGGAACAGCCTTGCCGTCGGAATATCCATCCATGACCGTTTTTAAACGCCGCAGGGGTTCTGTAATGATGCGCCGGTTGGCCAGATACGCTACGGCCAGTGTGGAGGCAAGCAGAATAAACAAGACTGCAATGTCCCCAGGCAGCTGTTTTACGGCCAAGCCCCAGACAGAGACGTCGCGAAAATAAATAGTCAACCGGCCCACGTTATGGACATTTGAGTATTCATCGACATACGCAATGTCTGCTTCTTTGAACGTAACGCCATTATGCAAGGCGGAATCTGGAATATCGCCCACCAGATGAGTAGCGCCATTGCATACGTCGTCCAGCGTGGCGCCAACCACCGTGGGCCACTGGGCTGTTACGCTTAAGACGTTCTGCGTGGTGGCCGGGTCACAGTCCCATAAGGGGTTAACCAGAGACTTGACCGAGGTTTCCAATATGTCTTGCCGCGCTTGGTCCTGGCCTCTGTGTTCATCAAGATATTGCACGTACGCTACGCCTGCTGCAGCCACAATAAACGCTGCACACACCGCGGGCGCAAGAAAAAGCAAGAACTGCTGTGAAATGGAAAGACGTTTGCGTGAAGGCATGAGTTATTCGTCCTTAGCGTACAGTAAATGCTCATACCTTTGCGGCACAAGATCGTACCCGTAAAAAGGATTGTCAATTTCTATGACTGTCCTGCCGGCACAAGCCCCAGCTGGCGGCGGGGAACGGTAGCGGTTGTACACTTCCAGAAACGTCCCGTCCCGGGCCATGGCTTCGAATCCATCGCTCAGACTCTGGTACAGGATGTCTGCGTTCTCTGCTTTTGGCGACACCCAAGGAAAACGAAACCAGGGATACTTCACCAGAATGTGCGGGTCCGCCACAAGCTCTGGATGAAACTGCTGGAAATGGGGCAAAAAGTAGGTCATGCTCTCCTCCAGCCCCAAAGGAAATAGTTGGAAAAAACCAGATTTCATTTCTCGAACGAACTCTGCGTTGCGCCACTGCCGCACTTCCTTGGTGCGTATGCCGGCGGCGCGGTAGAGCTCCACGTCCATCCACCCTTCGCCCTGACCTATAGTGAAATCAGTCAGATCATCTTTGGATTGCACGTTGGCCAGGATGTCTTTCTGAGACTCCAGCACCAGGTTCAGCCGCCAGCCCAAAAAACCACGGTCCAGGGGCACAGGAATCATAAGGATATCCCCCCTGCGGGCTGCCTCCAGCCTGCGTGGCGTGGCCGGCATCATATCCAGATGAGTTTTCCCCTGGATAAGCATATGCAGCTTGCGGCGTTCGTTGCTTTTGGGGGCATAAATAAACTCCGCGTCCACCCCGGTTTTTTGCAAGGCGGCGCGGCACAGCTCCCGCGCGAATTCCAGATGCTCGTCAGGCTGTACGATAAACGTGAACTTTTCCGCCGCCGCCGGCGATACGGAGCCAATCATGCACACTATACACAACAGCAGCCAGAAAAGCCTATGATATGCTGCAAACACTGAAATTTGCCTCCCTACTTTTGTCTTGCGGCGCGCCAACTGAACAGAACCATTGAAAACTGAACAGCCCACAAGACTACATAGCATTCGTCATAACTGGAAGCAACATATTCAGAACATTACGCAATTCGGGAAAAAACTCACAAACCCCGCCCATATGAAGCGACAGGGCATTGCATGGCAAAGGTCTGTTTTCAGGCGGCGCCGCGATCAATATTCAATGCCCTCCTGCGCATCCATGCCTCTTTCAAAGGGGTGCTTCACCAGCGTCATTTCCGTGACCAGGTCGGCCTGGTTGGCCAGCCAGTCCGGCAAGCCGCGGCCTGTCAGCAGCAAGTGGGTCTCTCGCTCCCGGGCCAGATGCACCAAAGCCTTTACCTCTGCGTCGGTGATCAGCTTTGCCCTCAAGGCGTAGAGCAGCTCGTCGCAGACCAGCAGAAAGGGCGGTTCCTCGCGGTCCAGCCGCTCCAAAGCCCAGTTCAACGTGGACGCAGCTGCAGACCGGTGCTTCTGGTATTCTCTCTTATCCACAAAAAACCCCGCCCCGCCAGGATAAAACTCCTCGCCCAGCAATTGGTGCAACATTGCCTGCTCGCCCGCCTGCTTGTCCTTTTTCAGAAACTGGCAGAACGAGACGCGCAGGTCGCGGCCGTGCGTGCGCAAGGCCTGGCCCACGGCCGCTGTGGTTTTTCCCTTGCCGTCTCCGGTGTTAATGAGCAGCATGTCTAGTCCTTTTTTTCCGTACCCCGTAGCGTATCCATGCCCATGCCGGCAACCTGCGCCCCGCACTTTGCGCACTTTCCCCCCGGGTCCGCCCGTAGAATGCGGAATCCGCTGCGCTGTATAACAACGTAGCCGCACTTTGGACACCGGGTGTTGTCCCCGTCATGGCCGGGCATGTTGCCGACATACACGTACTTCAAGCCGGCTGCGCTGCCAATTTCCCAAGCTTTTTCAAGCGTTTCCAGCGGCGTGACCGGCCGGTCAAGCATTTGGTAGTCTGGATGAAACCGGGAAACGTGCCAGGGGACTTCCGGCCCCAAGTCGTCGTGAATGAATTGCGCCATTTCTTTAAGTTCCCGGGGGGAATCGTTCAACCCCGGAATGACCAACGTGGTCACCTCCAGCCACCAGCCCATACGCTTGATGTGGCGCAGATTATCCAGCACGGGTCCTAGCCGGGCGCCGCAGATGTTTTCGTAAAACTCTTCGGTAAAAGCCTTCAGGTCTATGTTGGCGGCGTCAATGAGATACTCCAGCTCGTCCAGACACTGGGGCGACATGAAGCCGTTGGACACCATGAAGTTCTTCAAGCCTTTATCGTGCGCCTCTGCGGCGGTGGGCTGCATGAGCTCGAAAAAAATGGTGGGCTCGGAATAGGTATAGGCCACGGACAGGCAATTGTGGGCCATGGCCGACTGGACCAGGGTCTCCGGCGTGACCGGCCGGCCGTCAATGGGCTTACCTTCGCGCGCAGAGGCGGAAAGTGTGTAATTCTGGCAGAATTCGCACCGCAGGTTGCAGCCCATCGTGCCGAAAGAAAAGGTCTGCGTGCCGGGCATAAAGTGGTAGAGGGGCTTTTTTTCGACCGGATCCACGTTGATGGCTGCGGCTCTGTCGGCCACCAGGGTGTAGAGCTTGCCGCCGCGGTTCTCCCGAACGCCACAAAATCCTTTTTCCCTGTCTTTGATGCGGCAATACTGGCTGCACAGCCGGCATTGCACCTGGTGGTCTTCCGTTTTCAAGTCTTTCCACAACAGCGCTTCCTGCATTCCACCCTCTCCTGTGCCTGTGAGTTTTTTATGGATCCACCGGTATGATTATCTCCGGCCGTACTTCAATGTCCATCTGCGAGCCGTTTTCCTGCTGCGGCAGCGATGGGTCCGGCCCCACGCGCATGATGGAGTCACCGGTAGCCGGATCACGCTCCATGACCATGCCTTCGTGCAGTGTTCCCATGATGTAGTTCTCCCGGGGCTGTACCTGGCTTGACCTTTCCCTGTGGGTTGTGGCGTTGTCCGCCCGCGAAGGATAACAGCAGACACAAACCATCATCATCGATACAATGAATAGACTCATCGGGTGCATAGCTCCCCCTTGCGCTTCGGCTCCAAAAATCTTATGTGACATTTCTTCGACACCAAGGCTATACTATCAGTCCACAGCTTGCATTCACGGCTAACAGGAGCAAAACCCATGCCGCAAAGGTCCAAAGCCTACGCCGACGCCGGCGTCAATCTTGAATCCGCCAATACATTGGTAGCACGTCTGAAAGAAATTGTCAGCGGCGCGCACACCAAAGGAGTTGTCTCGGACATCGGCGGCTTCGGCGGCCTGTTCCGACCGGACCTAGGGGGCATGCGGGAGCCCCTGCTCGTTGCCTCGGCGGACGGAGTGGGCACCAAGCTGAAGCTGGCCTTTGCCTTTGACAAGCACGACACCGTGGGCCAGGACCTGGTGGCCATGAACGTGAACGACATCCTTGTCCAAGGGGCCAAACCGCTCTTTTTTCTGGACTATTTCGCCTCAGGCATGCTGGACGTGGACAAGGCCGAAGCAGTCATCCGCGGCGTGGCGCATGGCTGCAAGCTCTCCGGCTGCGCCCTGCTGGGCGGCGAAACCGCGGAGATGCCAGACATGTACCCCGAGGGCGAATACGACCTAGCCGGCTTTTGCGTGGGCATGGTGGACAACGAAAAAATCGTGGACGGGTCCTCCACCAGCGTGGGCGACGCTGTCATCGGCCTGGCGTCGTCAGGAGTGCATTCCAACGGCTTTTCCCTGGTGCGCAAATTGCTACACAATTCCGGCCTGAAAGGAACCGACCCGTTCCCGGGCGCAGAGGGCAAGACCGTAGCCGGCGTCCTGCTGGAGCCCACGACCATCTATGTGAAAACGGTGCAGAATTTGCTGCGGGATTTTGACGTCAAGGGCATGGTCCACATCACCGGCGGCGGGTTTTACGACAACATCCCTCGGGTGCTGCCAGACGGGGTGAAGGCCAAGCTGGAGTTCGAAACCTGGGACGTTCCGGCAGTATTCCACTGGCTGATGGAGCAGGGAAATCTGACCTGGGAAGAGATGTTTCAGATTTTTAACTGCGGAATAGGCTACATCGTCATTGTAAGCAAAAATGACGTGCAGGACGTGCTGGATAGGCTGGACGGCCTGGAGCAAAAGGGCTGGGTAATCGGCAACATTGCCCGCCGCACGAGCAAAAAAGCCGAACAGGTGGAGATCGCCACGCCGGCCGGGCCGGAGTGTGGGTAGCTGATTGACGCCGCATGCATAACCACAAAATGCATGTGAGCATTGAGCGCATTCTCAGGCGCACGTCGCCCTATTCGGCTGGGACATAGTCAACAAATTCAATATCACCTATCGTGATGGAGTTGGTATCCAAGGTGGCTATCAATGTGTGGCCGCCTGAAACGTCTCCATCCGAGTCGTAGAACAGTTCTTTTGAGGAAGTATCCAACACAAACATCGTGCTGGAAACCATTCCCCCGCCGGTTCCACTGAATGCGCCGCTAAAGTTGAAGGAAACAAAACCATTTGCGCCAGCAACAGAAAAGAGCGACCCCGTCGTCTCATCCGCCAAACCAAATTCGTGGTCTTCAAAAGCCAGCTTGTCGATAGTGAGTTCGAAATCGTATATGTTGTCGCCGCCCTCGCTGGTTCTTGCATAGTAAAAGTAATCAACCGTCGAATCAGTCAGCCCAGCCAGTTTGCCGTACAGTGTGTCGGCGCCGTCGCCGCCCCACAATGTGTCTTCACCATGTCCCCCAAGCAACGTATCGTTACCACCTTCGCCCCACAGCCAGTCATTGCCGTCTCCTCCGTTGAGCTGGTCAGCTGCGCCGTCGTCCGGATTGGAAACGTCAGTGCCCCGCAAACTGTCGTCGCCGGTTCCGCCAGTAAGTACGTCTGCGCCTTCCCCGCCCTGGAGATAGGCCGCCACGTCAGGCCCGGTTATGGTGTCGTCGCCGGTAAAGCCGAATACATGCACTTCGTCGTCAACTCCCCAGTTAGAGAAGGTCAGACCAGAAAGATCAAGAGAAAGGTCGTCTTCCTCGTCCAGGGTGAGCACCACGTCGCCTCCCGCGTTCACAAACGTGGGATTCAGGTTCACCATGTCATGCGCGTCCAGCGTGACGCTGTAGTTGTTGATGTGTATCTCTTCAACAGTTAGTATTGTTGCTGCAGCAAGCTCAGTGGCGGCTTCTATATAAATAACGTCGGTCCCGTCGCCGCCTTCTATGTATTCCGCCACGCTGCTTCCAGCGTCTACGGTGTCGCCATAGTAAAAAGTGTCGTCGCCCAGGCCGCCCATCAAGGTATCCGGGTCGCCTCCCCCGATGATGGAGTCGTTGCCCAGGTCGCCTACCAGCAAATCTGCACCGCCGCCGCCGGTGAGCGTATCGTCGCCATCCAGGCCCAGCAGCGTGTCGGCGCCACTGCCGCCCACAAGGTTGTCCGCGCTGGTCGTGCCTACCAGGTAGAGTGCCCCGTCTTCATCGACAACCTCTATGTCTGTATTGGCCAGAGAAGCCACGTTCAGCTCGGCGATGGTAGCTAGACCGCCCGCACTGGAGCCATTGACGTCGTAATACAGCGTCTTCGTGGAGGTATCGAACAAGAACCCCGCGCCGGAATCATAGCTTTGCGTTTCGCTTGTGCCAGACATGGAGTGGAAGTCTCCAGAACCAAGCGTTCCGGTGCTCAGCGCAAAGCCTGTGTCCTCCACGGCGATGACGTCCTCGCCGCTGGTAAAGTCTTCTATGCTGTCTGTGGCCGACAGCGTATCCACGCTCTGACCTTCCGTGGGATTTAAGTAGTAGAAGCTGTCGTTGCCGTCGCCGCCGTACATGGTGTCGGCGCCCTCGCCGCCCTGGATGAAGTCGTCGCCTCCCAGGCCGTACAGGGTGTCGTCGCCGTCCAGGCCGTCGATAATATCGCCTCCGAATACGTCCACGTAAAAATCAGCGCCAGTAGAAGGCTCGTCCGCACCGTAGTGCACGTTCAACACATGAGTATCACTGTAGTCGTAGCCGTCGAATACCTGAAATTCCAGCTCCGCGAGGTATACGCCGTAGGACCCTACGGAGCCGTAATACTCCAGGCCGTTCTGGCTGATGTCCGCAGGGGAGATGGTGTCTCCCGCCGCCAGGGAGCCGTCCGGGCCCAGCAAAAACCATCCTGCGTCCAGACTGACAATTTTCACTGCCGTGAACGGGTCGGAGTCTGCGTCACTGAAGACAAAGTCGTCGACGCCGATGTAGGCAAAGCCGTCTGTCGTGTACATCAGGTCGCCATCCGCGGACGTGGGCGCCGCATTGCCCGACGTCACCGTCACCGTCACCGTGGCCGTATCTGTCGCGCCGTCGCTGTCCTCCACGGTGTAGGTGAACGTGTCCGTGCCTGTGAAACCGCTGTTAGGCGTATACACTATCTGGCTGCCGCTGATCACTGCAGTACCGTTGGCC